>NZ_JBDZDT010000005.1:0-602959 GCF_040049275.1 Aquabacter albus
CCTGCGGTCGTCCACACGTCGCGCCCCGCAGCGGCCCTTCGGCAGCAACGGTTCGATCCGAGCCCACTCCGCATCGCTCAACCACGTCAGAGCCTTCGCCATTCAAGCCTCCGCTCTCAAGCAGAAGGCTTTGAATCAGTAACACAACCAAACCGCAACTCGATTGAGTTCAGACCCTAACCCTCTCCCGCAAGCAGGAGGGGCGATTGCCAGCTCGAAAGGACCCTCACGCCTCGCCCATCATGTCCCGCACCCGCCGCGCCAGGGTCTCCATGGCGAAGGGCTTGGTGATCATGGCCATGCCCGGCTCCAGGAAGCCGTTGGCGATGGTGGCGTTCTCGGCATAGCCGGTCATGAACAGCACCTTCAGGTCCGGCCGCTCCTGGCGCGCGGCGTCTGCGATCTGGTGGCCATTCAGGCCGGGCAGGCCGATGTCCGTCACCAGAAGGTCGAGCTGGCGCGTGGTCTGCAGCGCCTCCAGCGCTGAAGAGCCGTCGGCGGCCTCCAGGGTGCGGTAGCCGAGATCGTGCAGGACCTCGATGATGAGCCCGCGCACGACACTCTCATCCTCCACCACCAGCACGGTCTGCCCGTCGCCGATTGTGTCCTCGTCCGAATCCGGCGGGGCTATCGCGTCGTCCTCCGCCGCACCCCGGTGGCGCGGAAGATAGAGCTTCACCGTCGTGCCCTTGCCGACCTCGCTGTAGATCTTCGCGAAGCCTTCCGACTGGCGCGTGAAGCCGTAGATCATGGAGAGGCCGAGCCCGGTGCCCTGGCCGATGGGCTTGGTGGTGAAGAACGGATCGAAGGCCCGCTCCAGCACCTCCGGCGTCATGCCGACGCCGGTATCGGTGACGCAGATGCAGACATACTGCCCCGCCACCATGTTTCGCTCCTTGGCGATCTGTGCATCCAAATGGGTGTTGCACGTCTCGATGGTCAGCTGGCCGCCGTCCGGCATGGCATCGCGGGCATTGATGGCAAGGTTCAGCACCGCGTTTTCGAGCTGGTTTGGGTCGCACAAGGTGGTCCACAGGCCGGCGGCAAGCACCAGTTCCAGCCGGATGTGCTCGCCGATGGTCCGCCGCAGCAGGTCTTCCATGGAGGCCATCAGCGGGTTGCCGTTCACAGGCCGCGGGTCCAGCGGCTGGCGGCGCGCGAAGGCGAGCAGGCGGTGGGTCAGGGAGGCGGCGCGCTGTGCCGAGGTCATGGCCCCGGCGGTCCAGCGCTCCAGGTCCGCCGTGCGGCCTTGCTGGATGCGCTGCTGCATGATGTTGAGCGAGCCGATGATGCCCTGGAGCAGGTTGTTGAAATCGTGGGCGATGCCGCCCGTGAGCTGGCCGACCGCTTCCATCTTGTGTGCCTGGCGCAGCGCGTCCTCGGCCTTGGAGCGCTCGGCCACCTCTTCCGCCACGCGCTGTTCCAGCGTCGCGTTGAGCGCCTGGAGCGCCTCTTCCGCACGGCGGCGCTCGGCCAGCTCCCGCTCGGCCGCCTGGAACAGGCGGGCATTGTCGATGGCGGTGGCCGCCTGGCCGGCGATGCCGGTCAGCAGCGTTTCATGCTCCGCCTTGAAGCGGCCGGGCTCCGGGTGGCCGAAGAGCAGGCCGCCAAGGACCTCGCCCGCCCGGGACGTGACCGGGATGGCGAGATAGCTGCGCACCGGAAGGTGGCCCTCGGGCATCCCGTAATAAGGCGCGCTCTTGCCGTAGCGCGGGTCCGCCAGGATATCGTCCGAGCGTACCGGCCCCTCGCCACGGAAGGTGGGCTGGAACACCTGCGTGGCACGAGGCATGGGGAACGTCTTGAACGCCTCTTGGGGCGCCCCGGATAAGGCATAAAGAGCGTAGCTTTCGCCTTTTACATCCTCCAGGTTGTAAAAGAACGCGCCGAAGGCGGCCCCCGTCAGGTCGACGGAGGCATCCACCACGGTCTGGACGATGCGCTCCAGGTTCAATTCCGCGGCGATGGCGGCGCCGGTCCGGTTCAGCAGCTCCAGGTGCTGCGTCTCGGTGCGCAGCGCCTCTTCCGCCTCGCGCATGTCGGTGATGTCCACATTCACGCCGATCATGCCCAAGAAGGCGCCGTCCTGGCCGAAGCGGGGGCGGGAGTCGGTGTGGATGAGGCGGTAGACGCCGTCGCGGCGCCGGTATCGCGCCTCCACGGAGAAGCCGATGCGCGCAGCCATGGCCTTGCTGTAGGGCGCGTGCAGCTTCGGCAGGTCGTCCGGATGCAGCGTCTGGTTCCAGTCGAACGTCGCGATGTCGTCTTCCGATATGCCCCAAAAATCCCGGAGCGCCCGGTTGAGATACACGCAACCGCCATGGACATCCCCCATCCAGAGCATGACCGGCGCGCTTTCCGCCACAAGGCGGAAGCGGGCCTCGGTCTCGCGCAGCGCATCCGCCCCCGCCTTCAGGTCGGAGACGTCGTGTCCCTGAACGAAGATGCCTGTGGTGGCGCCCTGCGCATTGCGGATGGGCTGGTAGACGAAGTCGACAAAGTGCGGCGTGGCCGGCTTGTCCGGCTCTGTCCCGAGGTCCACCCGCACCTGGCGGCCCACGAAAGGCTGTCCGCTTTCATACACCTTGTCGAGCAGGTTAATGAAGCCCTGCTCCACGAGCTCGGGCAGGACGTCCTGCACGCTGCGGCCCAGGATCTTGCGATCGCCGATGAGCGCGCGGCAGGCGGCGTTCGCCATCTCATAGACGTGGGAGGGGCCGGAGAGGACCGCCATGAAGCCGGGCGCCTGCTCGAACAGGTCGGCGAGCCTCACGCGCTCTTGCTCGAGGACCAGATTGACGTGCTGCACGGCCTCCGCGCGGCGCAGCACGCCGTCCTCGGCGACCGTGGCGCTGCCGGCCTGCTGCCGCAGGCGGTGAAGCTCGGTGACGTCCACCGTATGCTGGAGGATGAATGCGAGCTTGCCGTCCTCACCGAACAGTGGCGTGTGCGTGGCGCTCCAATAACGCTCCTCGAACCCGCGCCCGCCGTTGATAGGGATGGCATAGAGAATGAGCGGAAGGTGATCCTGGACGCGCTCGCGCACCACCCGTTCCAGCGATTGGCGCAGTGTGCGATGACCCGCTGAATCCGGGTCGCTGGGAAACGCCTCGAACATGTTGCGGCCGAGGATGTCCGTGCGCTCCCGGCCGGTAACGCGCAAATAAGCGTCGTTCATGGCCACAAGGCCGAACGAGGGGTCGAGCAGGACATATGGGTTCGGCGAAGCGGCGAACAGCGCTTCGAAATCTATGCGCCCCAGTGTCTGTGCTGGCCGAGCCAGTCCCTGCCGGAAATCCTGCGGATGTCTCGGGTGCCGGGGGATGTCCTCCCCGGCACCGTGCGTCATCTAATGCTGAATTGCATCGGCAGCCAAGCACTTGCCGGCGGGGTTAGGCATCGCGCGCCGGCGGGGCGCTCTGCGTGCGGCCCAGGATGTAGGGCATGGCGCGGGCAACGAGAGGCATGACCAGGGCCTGCGCCACCAGCACCACGACGATGCCGCCGAAGATGCCGACGAGGCGGTTGATGGCGGGCATGATATCGGGAGAGGGGGCAAAGCCCTGCACCATGGCCATGATCATGGCGATGCCCGCCTGGTAGCCCACATAATTGGCATCGCCTTTCCCGTGCTTGATGTGCGCCACCACGTATAGGCCGATGAACATGAAGGTGAGCCACAGCACGATGTCGTCGTCGACGATGCGCATGCACAGCAACCCGAAACCGCCGCCCAGCACGCAGCCGGCGAGGCGGTTGACCGCCGTCCAGGCCGGCTCGCGGCGCATGCCGATCATGATGACGAAGGCGGTGATCGGCGTCTGGCTGAGGCCGGGAAGCTGCAAGCCCTCCCAGATGATCGGGATCGCGGCGGCGGCGATCCCGCCCGTGATGGCGATGACCAGCAGCCCCTCATCGAGCGGCCGGGTGAAGATGCCGGGCTTGGGCGGAGGAGGAACGCGCGGCCCGGTGGGGCCGAACACGTAATCCATGAAGCAGGCGACCACCACGCCCACCATGATTTCCAGGGAGCGGTAGACGGCGACATCGAGGGCGCTGTCCGGGTTGGACATGCTGCCGAACATCACGAGGATCACCGTCACCGCGCCGAGGAGGACGGCGTAGCCGTGGCGGCTGCGCTCCTGGCCATAGATGCCGAAGATGATGGAGCACGTACAGATGAGCATGAAGATCAGGTGCTGCGCGACGAAGTGCGAACCGAAATAGCCCACTGCCGCTCCCACAATGGTGCCGAGGCAGCGGTCTATGGAGCGGGAAACGGAGGCGGCAATGTCCTGCTGGATGATGCCGAATGCGGTGATGCCGGCCCAGACGGGATTCTCCAGATGCAGCCACAAGGCGGCAAGCACCGCGAGCACGGCTGCCAGCGACGTGCGGCAGGCGAGGCTGGCAACGGGCCCGGAGAAGGAAATGGTCCCCAACTCCCGCCGCAGCCCGGTGGAAAGGCGGTGATGCAGAGGCCCCCTGGACGTGCCCATGCCGGCCTCAGGGGAACAGCAGGACGCGGGCGTCGGCACCCATGAAGAGAGGCACGTCGGCGGGCTTGGGGTCCAGCACCAGCGTCACGGGCAGGCGCCGCAGCAGGCGGATCCAGTCCGTGGTGGGCGCCACATAGGGCAGCATGCGGCCGGTTTCCTGGTCGCGGGAGATGCCGCGCGCCACGCCGACCACGCGGGCAGGCATGAGCCGCCAGGGGGAGCTGTCGAGCCAGACCCATGCCCGCATGCCGGGCTTGAGGCGCGAGGCCACATATTCCTTGAAGTTCGCGGTGATGCGCCACTGCGTTTCGTCGACGATGCCCACCACCGGCTTGCCGGCGCTGGCATAGGCGCCAGGGCGCAGGATGAGGTTGGTGACATAGCCGGGCACCGGGGCGGCAAGCCGCGTGCGCGAGAGATTATACTGGGCGAGCGCGAGCTCTGCCTTGGTGATCTCCACTTGTGCTTCAGCAGCGGCCACTTCGCCGGCATTCACCTTCGCATCCGACTGCTTCTGCGCGAGCGTGTCGAGGGTGGTCTGGCGCTGGTCCGTGGCACGGTCCAGCACCTCCTGGGAGACCGCCTGCTCGCTTACGAGAGCGTGGAAGCGGTCATACTCCCGCTGAGCCAAGGTCACCGCCGCCTTCGCGGAATCGATGTCCGCGGCAATCACCTGGGCGCCGTCCTGCTTCACCTTCGCTGCTGCCAGGGCGTTTTCCACCTGTTTCTGTTTCAGGTCCACTTCAAGCTGGAACGGCTTGGGGTCGATCGCGGCGAGGGGGGTGCCGACGGACACTGTCTGGTTGTCCACCACATCCACTTGCGCGATCACACCGGACACTTCAGGCGCCACCTCCACGAAGTCCGAGCGCACATAGGCATCTTCTGTGTAGGCGACGAACAATTCCGGCACGAGATAGAAGAAGGCGATCACCCCAAGGACGCCGGCGACGATCCAGATGGTGCGCGCGCTCTTGCGTTCGGCAGGCGCAGCAGGGGATTCGGCGGGGCTCGATGACACGTCGTTAAGCTCTCATGTGGTGCATGGGATTCCACCTTTTATAGGATGAGCATGCGGGCTCGGATATCGGTGAAATTGCCGGTGGAAAATACGACCCGCGCTTTGCGACAGGCGGATGGAACCACAGCCTGCGGCGGCATCTCCGTCTGTGGATAACTCAGCCGGGTGATGCACGCCCTCCTGGTGCCCGCCGGCGGCGGACTGCCCAGGTTTCCGGCTGGCGCTCGTTCTGCGCCGCCAAGCTTTGATGCGCCGCAACACATTCCTCTACGGAACTGTCACGCTTCTCCACTGTTAAGCCTGAATACCGCAGTGGCATCTTTGTGCCGCTCGGTTCGACCAGGAGGAGCAGGGCATGAGCGACATAACAGCCAATCAGGCGCTCGCGCAGAAGGAGCCGGCCCAGCCGAGCCTCCACAGGGTCATGGGACCCTGGCTGCTGCTCCTCTTCATTGTCGGCGACATCCTCGGCACCGGCATCTACGCGCTGACCGGGCAGGTGGCGAAGCAGGTGGGCGGCGCGGTTTGGCTGCCCTTCCTCGTCGCCTTCGTGGTGGCGGTGATCACCGCCTTCTCCTACCTGGAGCTGGTGACGAAATACCCCAAGGCGGCCGGCGCGGCGCTCTATACGCACAAGGCGTTCGGCATCCATTTCGTCACCTTCATCGTCGCCTTCGCGGTGATGTGCTCCGGCATCACGTCCGCCTCCACCGCCTCGCGGGCTTTTGCGGCGAACCTCTCGAATGCCTTCGATCTCGGCCTCGCCGGCACCTTCGGCATCACGGCCGTCGGCTTGCTCTTCATGGCCGCGGTGGCGGCGATCAATTTCCGCGGCGTCGGCGAGAGCGTGAAGGCCAATGTGGTGCTCACCCTGGTGGAGCTCACCGGCCTTCTCATCATCATCTTCATCGGCCTCTGGGCGATCGGCGCCGGGCAGGGCGATGTCTCGCGGGTGCTGGAATTCCCCTCCGGCGAAGCGGGGCTGGTCTGGCCGGTGATCGCCGCCACCACGCTCGCCTTCTTCGCCATGGTGGGGTTCGAGGACAGCGTGAACATGGCGGAGGAATGCAAGGATCCCACCCGCCATTTCCCGAAAGTGCTGCTGGCAGGCCTGTTCATCACCGGCGCCATCTATGTGCTGGTCTCCATCTCCGCCGTCACGCTGGTGCCGCCGGCGGAGTTGGGGGAGGGCGAGACGCCGCTCCTGAAGGTGGTGCAGGCCGGCGCGCCGGGGTTTCCCATCTGGATCTTCGGCTTCATCACCATGTTCGCGGTGGCCAATTCCGCCCTCATCAACATGCTGATGGCGAGCCGGCTGGTCTATGGCATGAGCCGGGAGCACGTGCTGCCGCCGCTGCTGGGCAAGGTGCATGCGTCGCGCCGCACGCCTTATGTGGCCATCGGCTTCACCACACTCCTGGCCTTCGCGCTCATCACCTTCGTCGGCGAGGTGCCGGCCCTGGGCGGCACCACGGCGCTGCTGCTGCTCTGCGTGTTCACGGTGGTGAACATCGCGGTGCTGGTGCTGCGGAAGGACGAGGTGGACCACAAGCATTTCCGCACACCCACGCTGCTGCCCGTGCTCGGCGCGCTGTTCTGCGCCTTCCTGGCCGGGCCGTGGACCGGGCGTGATCCCGTCCAGTATCGCGTGGCGGGCGTCCTCCTCGCCATTGGCCTGGTGCTCTGGATCATCACCGCCCTGGTCAACCGCGCCGCCGGCGTGCGGCCGGAAGAGCCGACCATGGCGAACATTGGCGGGTCGGGGCCGGAGAACTAGCTCGCCGTCAGCGTGCGCTGGAAGAAGCTGACCACGCGCGCGATGGCGTCCATACCCGCGGTGTTCTTGGCGGAGCGGTCGAAGCCGTGGCCTTCGCCCGGATAGGTGACGAGTTCGGCGGGAGCGCCCACCTTGCGCGCGAGCTGAACGAGGGCTTCGCCTTCCGACACCGGAATCCTGCGATCGGCCTCCCCGTGAAGGACGATGAGGGGCGGGAGGCGGGTGACCTCCGGCACGAAAGCCGGGGGCATGCCGCCATACATGACGGCCAGCGCCGCGATCTGCGGGTCCCGCGCCGCCGTGGCGGCGGCCACATAGCCGCCCAGGGAAAAGCCGAGGAGGCCGATGCGGCCCGAGCTCTCGGGCCGGCGCGCGATGGCAGCGGCCACCGCCGCCTCCTGCTCGGCCCAATGGGCGAAGCGCTGCGCGCGATAGGCGAGACGGGCCGCGTGCTTGGTCGTGTGCTCATCCAGCGCGGCCATGTCGGCGGGGTCGTAATAGCGCACGAGATAGGCGTCGATGCCGGCGGCGGCCAGCGCCTGCGCGTGCCGCTCATAGGCTTTCGGGCTCAGCTCCACGCCGAGGCTGCCGTGAAGCAGCAGCACGGCCGGGCGCTTGTCCGATCCCGCTGCCGCAAACCGCGTCACCGCGACCTGGTCGCCGGCCGCCGCGATGGTCAGGGCCTCTGGCGAGGCATCGGCCATCGCGCGCGGCGCCGCAAGCAGGGCAAAGCCGGCCAGCACGGCCCGCCGCGTCAGCGGCCGGCTCGCCGGTGCCTTGCTTCCCTCGTTCCGGACCATGACAGGCTCCCCTCGCCAGTTGAACCCGGACAGGGTTCGACGTGCAATGGCCAAGCCTTCACGATCCGGAGCGGGAGGGGTGCCCTACATCTCGATGACGGTCTTGAACCCGCCATAGATCATGCGCTTGCCGTCGAAGGGCATGTTCTCCATTTCGCACTTGAGGCGCGGGTCCGCCATCACCTTCTTGTTGATCTCGTCGCGCACCTCGCGGGAGGGATAGGTGATCCAGGAGAACACCACGATCTCATCCTCCGTGGCCTTCACGGCCAGGGGGAAGGAGGTGAGCTTTCCGTCCGGGACATCGTCCGCGAAGCACTCCACGTAAGAGAGCGCGCCATATTCCTTCCACACCTCGCCGGCGGTGGTCGCCACCGCCTTGTAGGCGTCGAGATTGGCCTTCGGCACGGCAAGCACGAAACCATCCACGTAGGGCATGAGAGCCTCCTCTTGAGTTGCACCCCTCAAGGACGGGCCGGACGGCGCCAATCCGACAGGCCGGCGCGATTTCTTTCCCGGTGCGACACTTCCCGCGCCTTGAAAGGGTGGCGACATGCCCTTACGTCACTTCAGCAGCCGGCGCCAGGGGGCGACGGCCGCCCTTGAGGAGGCCAAGCCCATGACCAATCCCGCCGTCGGCATGCCGTGTCCCGTCTGCAAGCTGCCTCTGGTGATGAGCGAGCGGCAGGGGGTCGAGATCGACTATTGCCCGCAATGCCGGGGGGTGTGGCTGGACCGGGGCGAGCTGGACAAGATCATCGAGCGCAGCGGCCGCGAAGCGGCATCGCAGCCTCAGGCGCAGCCCCAACCGGCTCCGGCCTATCAGCCCCAGCCGGCGCCGGCTTACCAGCCGCAAGGATACGCGCAGCAGGGATACGGGCAGCAGGGCTATGGCCAGCCTTATGGCGGCGACCACGGCAAGCAAGGCTACCCAAAGCGGAAAAAGTCCTTCTTGGAGGATCTGTTCGACTGAGGAGCGCCAACGGCTGGAGCCGATAAGGGCTGGTCGCCCTAATCTGCCTGTGTGGCTTCGGAAAACATGAAATAGGTGCGGTTGCGCTGGTAGCGGCGCAACCGCAGGATCCAAGGCGTTTCGTTGGCGGCCATCCAGTCGGGGCGGCGATACACGTCGAGGCTTTCCACGTGGTAGAGCGCCACGTAGCGCGGTGCGCCCCTCAGTGCGCGAAATCGCCGGGCCTGGATCACGCCGGGCACGCGTCGGAAGATCGGGAAGTGCTCGGTATTGTACCACTCGTTGAATTCGTCCTCCTGGGCTGGATCGACGTCCATGGACACCAGGATCACACCACCTGCCGCGTTCGTTGCTTGTTCGCCGCTCGGCTCGATCTGCTCCAGAAGCCAATCATGAAGCGGTGGGGAATGGGTCTGCGCGCCCGCCTCCAGGGCCCCACAGGACAGATCGGCGAGGAAGAGGTAGCGCGGCGGCGTGGATTCCACCCTACGTGTTTCGCGGTTCGTGACGCCGCCTTTCCAGACCTGCCGCTGGAGCACCCCCGCCGGCGCCGGTCGCTGAAGGGATGGCGGCTCTGCGAGGATTTGGAGGGCACACTTCAAGGGGGTGGTCATGCCTTGGCCTCTCTACTTGGCCCAGAGCGCGGCGACGGACTTGGTCTCGTCCGAGACGAAGTCGCGCATGCCTGACGCGTTCATGAAAAAGGGCACCAGCGCCACCCGTGCAAGCTGCTGGATGAAAGCGGGGTCCCCGGTCAGCTCCTTCAGCGCCGCATCCCAACGTTGCGCCACCTCCGGCGGCAGTCCGGGCGGACCGGAGACGCCGGTCCAATAGAGCACGTTCATGTGGGGAAAGCCGGCCTCCACCGTGGTCGGCACATCGGGGATTTCAGGATAGCGCTCGGACGCCGCCACGGCCAGCACCTGCAGATGCTTGGCGGAAAGCGGCGCGGCGATGGAGGACCAGGTGGCGACACCCACGGAGACATGACCACCAGCGGTCAGCGTCACCGCTTCCGAGCCGCCCTTGAGCTGCACTGGCCTGGTCTTTGTGACGTCGATCGCCAATGCCTTGAAGAACTGGCGGAACGTGAGGTCCTGCGCGCCGGCGCCGCCGAGCGAGGTCCAGCTCGGTTTGGTGGGGTCCGCCTTGAAGGCCGCGGCTGCGTCGGCCAGCGTCTTGAAGGGAGAGTCGTAGGGCACGATGATCATCATCGGCGTCTGGGCAAACATGCCGATGAAGCTGCGATCCATGACCTTGAAGGGGAGCTGCTTCACGACGATTTCAAGCATCGAGCTTTGGGGCGGGTTGTCCATGAGCAGGGTGTGGCCGTCCGGCTGTGCGGTCATCACCTCGTTGACGGCGGGCACCGTATTGCCGCCCGGCCGGTTGATAACGCGCACGGGCACTTTCCACCGCGCCTCCAGAGCGGGAGCCAGGATGCGGGCTGCGACGTCCGTCGTGCCGCCGGCTGCGAACGGCACGATCAGCTCAATGGCCTTGGACGGGTATGTGGCGCTCTGCGCCTGCACGAGGGATGGCACAAGCAGGGTAGCGGCCAGAACGAGGCTGCCGAGGGCAGTCCTGCGATTCAAGTGCGAAGAGGGGATGTGTGGCACGGGCGTCTCCTCAGGAGTCCGCCATGCGTTCAGGGTGCTGGCGGTTGTGGAGAAAACCGCAAGAACTATGCCGATGCGATCATGCGGGGCGATTTGCTTCCGTAAGACAGTCATGCTGTCGGCGAGGCACACATTTGTCTCACGCACGGACATGTATTCCGCGACGTAATATCTGAAAATCGGAAAAGGCGAGGGGAGACCTGTCGGTATCGCGCCGCTTCATCCGTCCTCTGGAAGCACGCACAGGAGGACCTCATGAACATCAAGCAGAAGATCACCCCTTTCCTCTGTTTCGACAGCACTGCCGAGGAGGCGGTGAATTTCTATGTCTCCGTGTTCCCGAACTCGCGCATCCTCGATGTCGCCCGCTACGGCAAGGCGGGACCGGGACCTGAGGGCTCGGTCATGTGCATCGCCTTCGAGCTGGCAGGGCAGGCGTTTGCGGCCATCAATGCCGGCCCGCTCTTCAAGTTCACCGGCGCCATCTCCCTGTATGTGGACTGCGAGAACCAGCAGGAGATCGACCGTCTCTGGGAGACGCTGGGCCATGGCGGCGAGGGGCATGATTGCGGCTGGCTGACGGACCGCTACGGCGTCACCTGGCAGATCAATTCCTGGGAACTGCCCGAGATGATGCTCGATGCCGATCCCGCCCGCGTGGAGCGGGCCATGCGGGCCATGATGCAGATGAAGAAGATCAATCTCGCGAAAATGCGGAAGGCGTATGCGGGATAAGGGCATACGTTACGGTTGGGCTTGACCCGGCCGGAAACCCGGGTGTCGCCTGGGGCATTGTCCACCGGAGCGCTGCCTGGGAGACCGCCATGGAAAAGATCGAACCGTCCAAGGCCTACCGGCTGCTGGAGCCCGGCCCCATCCTTCTGGTGACGACCGCTTTGAAGGGGAAGGCCAACGTCATGACCATGGGCTTCCACATGATGATCCAGCACGATCCGCCGCTGATCGGCTGTGTCATCGGCCCATGGGACCACAGCTACACGGCGCTGCGGGAGACCGGGGAATGTGTGCTCGCCATCCCCACTGTAGACCTTGCCAAGACCGTGGTGGACATCGGCAATTGCTCGGGGGCGGACACGGACAAGTTCGCGGCGTTCAAGCTGGAGACCAAGAAGGCTGCGAAGGTGTCGGCGCCGCTGCTTCCGGCGTGCCTCGCCAATATCGAGTGCCGGGTGGCCGACGACACTTTGGTCAAGAAATACAATCTGTTCGTGCTGGAGGCGGTCGCGATCTGGATGGACCGCGACCGCAAGGAGCGGCGCATGCTGCACCACCAGGGCGACGGCACCTTCACCACCGATGGGCGGACCATCGACCTGAAGGCGCGCATGGTGCGCTGGCGGGAATTCCAGGTGGCGCTCTAGCCACGCGCCTCAGGCGGTGCGGGACAGCCGGGTGGCGACGAATGAGATCAGCGACAGCAGGATCACCACGCTGCCATAGATGTGGGCGGTGTGCGCCAATCCGAACGTGGGCGCGAGGATGCCGGCCGCCACCGCCGGCAGGCTGAAGGAGAGGAAGCTCACCACATAATAGGTGGCGAGGAGCCCGGCGCGCTCATCCGGCCCCGCGAGCGGCAGGAGCGCGCGCAGGATGCCGGAGAAGGACGAGCCGAAGCCGATGCCGGCCACCACCGTGCCGCCCAGCATCAGCTCCACCCGCTGAAGCTCCACGCCCGCAAGGGTGATCATGACCCCGAGCGCAAGGCCCCACACGCCGAGGGACAGGAGCCGGGCAGGGGGCTGATTGCGCAGGGAGATCACCGTGCTCACGGCCGTGATCATCAGCGCCGCCACCACCGCCGCGCCTACCAGGGGAGACGTGAAGCCAGTGGCGACGCGCACCACCGAGGGCATGAGGGACAGGTAGAAGCCGCCGAGCGCCCAACCCGCCACATTGAGCGGCAGGATGCGCAGGAAGGTCGCCCGGGCCTGCTGGGGTACGCGCACATCGGGCTTCAGGGAGGCGAGCGCGCCGGGCCGGTTCATGCCGGTCTCCGGCATGGCCGCGAGAACCACGATCCCGATCACGCAGACCGCCATCAGCAGGCCGTAGACGAGCTGGGTCGGCGCCGGGGCGAAGGTGATGAGCACGCCCGCGCCGAGCGAGCCGACGGTGTGGCCCATGAAGGCCGTGATGCTGTTGAGAAGGGGCCCGCGGGTCCGGTTCGTGTCGAGAATGGCGGCGCCGAGGGTCGTGGTCGCGATGCCGGTGGCAAAGCCCTGCACCGCGCGCGCCGCAATCAGCATGGTGGCCGAGCCGGCGATGATGAAGAGCACCATCGCCCCCACATTGAGGATGAGCGCGGCGAGGATCACCGGCCGGCGGCCGATATAGTCGGATAGCGAGCCGACGGTAAGAAGCGCCACCAGGAGGCTCATAGAATAGGTGGCGAAGACGATGGTGATGAGGAGCGGCGAGAGGCCGATCTGCTCCTGATACAGATGATAGAGCGGCGTCGGCGCGCTGCTGCTGGCTGAGATGGTCACGGCCGCGAGAACGGCGAACACCGTCATGGCGCCGGGACTGAATGTTGCGCGTTGGCGGACGGTCATGGTGGGAGCGCTGCTGCTCTGCATGGGACTAGCCCTTCTCTTAAAGCTAATTTATAGCTTTAAGCCTGTGTAAGGCTGTGCCATTCTTAATGCAACTTTTTTGCGTTAAGGGGTATATGCCGCCGTGGAATGGCCGCTATGCGCCATGCGCGGGGGCCGGGAGTAAGTTCGATGAGTACCAAGGAAAGGATGCGGTTCGGCGGGCGCAGTGCCCGCATCCAGGCCGCCGTCCACCAGGCGGTGAACGACCTGTCCACGGAGATGGACCGGGCGGAGATCACGGTGCCAATGATCGCGGCGCGCGCGGGCGTGACGCCTTCGACCGTCTATCGGCGCTGGGGCGACCTGTCCGAGCTGATGGCGGACGTCGCCGTGCAGCGACTGCGCCCCATCGCGGATCCCGCGGACACCGGCGGCATGTGGTCGGACCTGGAAGCCTGGGCCGAGCAATATATGGAAGAAATGTCCTCGCCGGTGGGGCAGGCCTTGCTACGGGATGTCCTCGGCACACTTGGGGAATCAGATCGTCCCGAACAGTGCTGCCAGTTCACCAATGAGCAGCTGGGGACCATCGCCGCCCGTGCCGCGGCGCGGGGCGAGACGCCGTTCCGGGTGGACGAGGTGGTTGACCATCTGGTGGCCCCCCTCGTCTTCCATATCATCTTCAATGACCGGGAGGTCGGCCCCGATTATTGCCGCGCTTTGATCGCACGGCTGAAGGCGCGGTAGGTCCCACACGGCCGTCACGCCCGGGACAAGCCCTGGCCTGATGAATGGGAGAGCCTCTTCAGCTGCCGGTGAACACGGCTTTGCGCTTTTCCAGGAAGGCGTTGATGCCCTCCTGGAAATCGGCGCTGTCATAGACCTTCCGCCGCATATCCTGGATACGCTCGAACACCTGGGCGGCGATGGGCTGGTAGTCGGTGAGCACCCGCAGCTGCTCCTTGATCACCGCCACCGCCAAAGGCGCCTTTGCGGCCATTCCCTCTGCCAGAGAAAGGGTGAAGCCTTCGAGCTCGGCCGAGGGCACGAGGTGGTTGACGATATGCCAGCGCGCCGCGTCCTCGGCCTTCAGCGGGGTCGCGGTGAAGAACATTTCCTTGATGAGGTTCATGGGCAGCCGGCCGATGAAGTGCAGCAGTCCCGTGGTGTTGTAGGGCAAGCCGAGATTGACCGGCGTGATGGCGAAGCTCGCCGTCTCGTCCGCCACGATCATGTCGCAGGACAGGACCAGGTCGAACGCGCCGCCCCACACCGTGCCGTGCACCATGGCGATGACCGGCGTCGGGAATTCGCGGATCGCCCGCAAGGCCCGTTCGAGGGGATCGGCATAGCCGAGTGGATCCTCATGGCCGTGGGGCAGTTCCTTGATGTCGTGGCCCGCCGACCAGACTGTGGCATCCGCCGGGGCGCGCAGGATCACCACGCGCACGTCCTGCGCCTTCAGGCTCTTCAGGGCGGCGATGAGCGCGTCCAGCAGCGCCCGGGTCAGCGCGTTGCGCTTGGCGGCATTGTTCAGGGTGAGGGTGGCGATGCGGTCCTTGACCTCAACCGACACCATTTGGGCCGCGTCGCTCACGATGCGCTTCCCACGAACTCGGCGAGGATCGCGGCGCGGTTGGCGTCGAGCTCGGGTGGCGGGGAGTAGGTCTTCGGCTCCGGCGCGCCGACCACCTTGATGGGGTTGCCCGCCACCTTGATCTCGCCCGCGACGGGATCGTCCACGGTGACGATCATGTTGCGGGCCGCCACCTGGGGCTCGGCCATCATGTGGGGAATGTCGTTGATGGGCGCGCAGGGCACGCCCTTTGCGTTCAGTGCCTCCAGCCAAGCGGCAACGGGCTTGGTGCCGAGGGTCTTCTCCATCTCGGCCTGAAGCGCGTCTCCATTGCCGTGGCGCAAGTCGTTGGACTTGAAGCGTTCGTCGGTGAGCAGATCGGGCCGCTCCAGCGCCTGCGCCATCAGGCTGAAGAGGTGATCATTGCCGGCTGCGATGATGACGTTGCCGTCCTGCGCGGCATAGGCCTGGAAGGGGCAGATGGAGGGGTGGCGGGTGCCCTTGGGGCCGGGCACCTCGCCGGTCTTGGCATAGGCCGTGACCGCGTCCTCCATGATCGCCACCTGGCAGTCCAGCATGGCGATGTCGATCTTGCAGGCGATGCCGGATACAGCCCGCTTGTAGAGGGCGGCAGAGAGGCCGTTGGACAGATAAATGCCGGCGGTGATGTCGCCGATGGAGATGCCGACGCGCGCCGGCGGCTGGCCGGGATAGCCGGTGAGGCTCATCACACCGCCCATGCCCTGCACCACCATGTCATAGGCCGCGCGCCGGGAGATTGGGCCGCTGTCGCCGAAGCCGGAGGCGGCGCCGTAGATGAGGCGGGGGAATTTCTCGTGCAGGGTGTCCCAGCCGTAGCCGAGCTTCTCCATGGTGCCCGGCCGGTAGTTCTCCACGAGGACGTCCGCCTTCTCGAGCAGCTTCTCGAAGATCACCCGGTCGTCCGGATTCTTCAGGTTGAGCGCGATGCTCTCCTTGTTGCAATTGATGGCGGAGAAATAGAGCGACTTCCCATTGTAAAAGGGGCCGAAGGCGCGGGAATCATCGCCTGTTTCGGGAATTTCCACCTTGATGACGCGCGCGCCCATATTGGCCAGCGTCATGGTGCAAAACGGCCCCGCGAGCACGCGGGAGAGATCGATAATCGTCACGCCCGCCAGCAGTCCGCCGGCAGCTCCAGCCTCAACGCTCATATCCAAGCCCCTACGACCCCAGCGGTCGCGGGATTAGCGGCTTAAATATACAGCGCTGTCAATATATTGCACCGGCTGTGGCGTAGATCTTTCTGCCACTGAAAGTGAAATCATGTGCTGGTCGTGACGCCTTATTGTAAAGCTCAAGATTTTTCGCGCACATACCGCCCCGGGGCATCCTCGATGGCATTGAACACACCGCCGCCGATCTGGCGGGCCGGGACCTCTTCCGGGTGCATGGCGCTGAACCAGGACATCCAGTCCGGCCACCAGGAGCCGGCATGCTCCTGCGCGCCCTTCAGCCAGTCCTCATAGGCGCCGCCCACCGGGCCGCCGGTCCAGTGCTGGTACTTCTTCTTGGCCGGCGGGTTCACCACGCCGGCAATGTGGCCCGAGCCCGCCAGCACGTAGCGCACCGGCCCGCCCAGCAATCCCGCGCCGATAAAGGCGGAATTGGCCGGGGCGATATGGTCCTCGCGGGTGGCGAGGTCATAGACCGGAATGGTCACCTTCTTCATGTCGATGCGCACGCCGCCGATCTCCGCCAGGCCCTTGGCGATGTTGTTCTCGAGATAGCAGTTGCGCAGATAGTAGGAATGGTTCGCCGCCGGCATGCGGGTGGAATCGGCGTTCCAGAACAGCAGGTCGAAGGGGAAGGGCGCTTTGCCCTTCATGTAATTGTTCACCACATAGGGCCAGATCAGATCATTGGAGCGCAGCATGTTGAAGGCGCTCGCCATCTTGCGGCCTTCGAGATACCCCAGCTCCTTCATCTTGCGTTCGAGGACGGTGAGCTGCTCCTCGTCCACGAACACCTTCAGGTCGCCCGCATGGGTGAAGTCGATCTGGGTGGTGAGGAAGGTGGCGCTGGCCGCCCGTGTGTCGCCGGTGGCGGCCATATAGGCCAACGTCACCGCCAGCAGCGTGCCGCCGACGCAATAGCCGACCGTATGGGCCTGGGGCTCGCCGGTCACCTTCAGGACCGTGTCCAGCGCGGCCAGGATGCCGTCGCGCATGTAATCGTCGAACCCCTTGGCCGCGAGGCGGGCGTCCGGGTTCACCCAGGAGACCACGAACACGGTCAGCCCCTGGTCCACTAGCCATTTGATGTAGGATTTCTCGGGCGTCAGATCGAGGATGTAGAACTTGTTGATCCACGGCGGGATCAGCAGCACCGGCACCTTCTTCACGCTCGGCGTCGACGGCTCATACTGGATGAGCTGCATGAGCTCGGTCTCGAAGATCACCTTGCCGGGCGTCATGGCAAGGTTCCGCCCCAGCTCGAAGGCCGACATGTCGGTTTGGCGGATGCGCAGGTCGCCCTTACCCTCGATCAGGTCCTCCGTGAGGTTCTTCATGCCCCGCACGAGGTTCTCGCCGGAAGAGTTGAACGTCTCCCGCAGGAGCTCGGGATTGGTGAGGATGAAGTTGGAGGGCGAGATGGCGTTGGTGAGCTGGCGCACCAGGAATTCGGCCTTGTGCTTCACGTGCGGGTCGAGCCCGTCCGCTTCCTTCACCATGGCCTCGGCCCAGATCGACGTGACGAGATAGGTCTGCTTCAGGGCGTCGAAGAAGGGGTTGGTGCTCCACTCCTCATCCTTGAAGCGGGCATCCTTGGGGTCCGGGGTGACTGTGGAAGCGGCCTCCTCGCCGGACATGCGCTTCAGCGCGGCGGTCCACACGCCGAGATAGCCGGACATGAGGCGCGATTGCGCCTCCACCGCGCGCTGCGGGTCGATCAGCCAGTAATTCGCCACATTGCCGATGGTCTTCACCGCATCGGCGACATCGTCCGCGAGGTCGTCCTTCTTTCCCTCTTCGCGCGGGCGGATATAGGCCGCGAGCGCCTTGCCGCCTTCCTCCACCAACTGGGCAAGGTTGTTGGCGAAGGCGTCCATGTCGAGCTTCGGAGGACGTGGGTCCGTCGTGACTTCCTTCTGCGCCGACATTTGCATCCCTCGGCAGGCGCCGCCCATATGACGAACGCTGGCCCCTGTATCGCGTTTCCTGCTTCGGGCATATTAACGGGGCTGATGGCAGCGGGCGAGGGGCGTCTCCCGCGGCAAAGCGTAAAACGCGACGGATGGAGCGGCGATGGTACGGGTTCCAAACGGCATGGGCGGAGGCGGTGTGGCGCGGGTGCGCCTTGCTTTGCTGCTCGCTGCCGCCCTTGCGCTGTCCGGCTGTGCGGGCGAAGGCGTCTTCTCCATGTTCGGGCCGAAGGAGCCGGAGGTGCCACAGGTCCCGGCCGGGCAGTTTCCGTCCGTCGGCGCCCCCGTGCCCCAGGTGGAGCGGCCGCCGGTGCTCGACGCCCAGGGGCAGGCCAAGATGGAGAGCGAACTCGAGGCTCTCGGCAAGCAGACCCAGCAAAAAGGTGAGGACGCCGCCAAGGACGTGCCCTGAAGTCAGCTCATTCCCTTGACGCAACGTGTTCCGGAAGGCCATGTGGTAATCTGGAACAGAGCGGCGCGGGGACAGGGCGTTGGTTCGAGAGCACGGGACGTCCCTTCAAGAGGGTCCCATCCTGATTGCAGGATTCGGCGGCATCGGCGATCACATCCGTTGCTTTGCGCTCGCACGTCATATCGCGATGCGCCACCCCGGTGCCCCCATCGACTTTCTGTGCCGCAGTCCTGTGGATCGGCTGGTGCGCTTCGTGCCCGAACTGCGCACCGCTTTCGTCGACGACACGCCCCACGGCAAGCTGGGCATCTCGCACAAGCTGCGCCTCGCCGCGCGCCTGCGGCGGGAGGGCTATCGCCGCGTCTATGTGGTGAGCCGCACGCTCAAGGCCGCCATCGTTCCGTTCCTCGCCGGTATCCCCGAGCGGGTCGGCTGGTTCGGCGAGGGACGCGCCGTCCTCATCAATGAGGTGCGCTCGGGCGAGGAGGCCATCTACGGCGAAACCGAGAAGGTTTGCGCCCTCGCCTTCAAGAATGGTCTCAGCGGCTGCGGCGCGCTCATGCCGCCGCGCATGCAGGTGGAGCCGGCGGCGCTTGCGGCATGGCAACAAACATATGGCGGCGCGCTCGCCGCACCGGTGCTGGCCATGGCGCCGGGCGCCTACAACAACAAGCGGCTGTGGCCCGTGGACAGCTTCGCCGAGACGGCGCGCCTCTTCGCCAAGCGGGGATGGGAGATATGGGTCCTCGGTGGCCCCCAGGAGCATGAGGCGGCCCGCCGCATCGCGAACGGCGCGCCGATCCGGGACTTCACGGACACCCCCCTGGAAGATGTCCCCTACCAGCTCGCCAGCGCGACGCTGTTCCTCGGCAATGATTCCGGCATGCTGCACATTGCCGGCGCCATCGGGACGCCCAGCGTCGGCCTGTTCGGCCCCACCGTGCTGGAAGTGACCGGGCCGCGCAATCCCGGCGTCGTGGAAGTGCGCCCGCCCAAGGGCAGCATCGATCTTTGCGCCATTCCGGTGGCGCGGGTGGAGAAGGTGCTGCTGGAGCGCTTCGCGCGGCTGGAAAACCGGACCGTCGCCTGCGCGTCCTGACAAGCGGGCGGCCTCAGGCGGGGTGCGCCGACATGTCGATTGTCGTGCTGCCGCTTAAGGTGCATCTATCGCCGCCATGCACCGCCTCCTCCTCTCCGTATCGCTTGCGGTTCTTTTTGCAGCCCCCGCGCTGGCCGAGCCGGACATCGCGAAGGGCGAGCAGTCCTTCCGCAAATGCATGCCGTGCCATGCGGTCGGCCCCGGCGCCAAGCCGAAGGTGGGGCCGCCGCTCAATGGCATTGTCGGCGCCAAATGGGCGCAGTTTCCCGATTTCACCTATTCCGAGGACCTCAAAGCCGGGGGCGCGGCGGGCAAGGTCTGGGACGCGGCGACGCTCGACGCCTATCTTCTCAATCCCAAGGCGGTGGCGCCGGCCGGCCGGATGGCCTTCTTCGGCATCAAGCCGGAGGCGGAGCGGGCCGACCTCATCGCCTATCTCAAGCAATTCGCCCCCTCGGGAGAAAAGCAATGAGCGACGCCCCCTCCCGCGCCCAGCGCCTGTTCGTGGCGCAAGACCTCAGCGAGGGCGCGCAGGTCACGCTCCCCCCTGAACAGGCGCACTATCTCTCCAACGTCATCCGCCTGCCCATCGGCGGCGCGGTGCTGCTCTTCAACGGCCGTGATGGGGAGTGGCTGGCCCATCGCGCGGAGGGGATGAAGCGCGAGGTGCGGGTGATGCTGGAACGCCGCCTGCGGGACCAGACGCCGCCGGGCGCCATCGACTACGCTTTCGCGCCGCTGAAGCATGCGCGGCTCGATTACATGGTGCAGAAGGCGGTGGAGATGGGGGTGGGGCGGCTTTCTCCTGTCATCACCCGCTTTACCCAGGTGAACCGCGTGAATCTCGACCGCATGCAGGCCAATGCGGTCGAGGCGTCCGAGCAATGCGGCATCCTCTCTTTGCCGGCGCTGGACGAGCCTCGCCCGCTGGATCGCTGGGTGGCGGACCTGTCGGCAGAGCGGCTCCTGGTGTTCTGTGACGAGGATGCCCCTGTGGCAGACCCCGTGGCCACCTTGCGCGATGCCCCGGAAGGGCCGGTGAGCCTGCTCATCGGGCCCGAGGGTGGGTTCTCCGCCGAGGAACGCGCCATGCTCCGGGCCCACGGCCGCACCGTAGTGCTTTCGCTCGGGCCACGCATCCTGCGGGCCGATACGGCAGCCGTGGCGGCGCTCGCTCTGGTGCAGGCCGTGCGCGGTGATTCCCGCGCGTGATGGCGTAGCGGCACTCTGGTGCCAGAAATGGCGCAGAACGTCTTAGATGAATAAAAGTTCCATTCTAGGAATCAAAAATATTCCACATTCATCTTCATTTCGCAGAGATCGGAATTAGTACGAAGGCCCCTAGATTTATTGCGGCGCACCACTGTTTAGCATTGTCCTATTCAATTTGATTCGCCCCATTTCTGGCTCATTTTCCTTCACCCTCGGCGAAACTGAAACCGAAGCGCCGCGTTTAAGCGTCGCCTCGGTGGCACAGGTGGAGGGAAGTCCCATGTCCCAGAATTACCGTTTCGGCATCGAGGAGGAGTTCTTCGTCGTCGATGCCGGATCGAAGGCGGTGCAGCGGCGCATGCCCACCGGCTTCTTCGACCACCTCAAGGAAACACTCGGCCAGGCGGTGACCGTCGAGCTGCTTCAGTCGCAGCTCGAGATTGCCACCGACCCTTCGACCCAGGCCGGCAGCGCTTTGCAGGAGCTGCGCGATCTGCGCGGCAGCGCCGCCCGCGTCGCGGCCGAGCACGGCCTTGCCTTCATCGCCGCCGGCACGCACCCCACCGCCACCTGGGACGGGGTGCGCCACACCCAGGCGAACCGCTATGACGGGCTGATGCACGATCTGCAGATGCTGGGCGAGCGCAACATGGTTTGCGGCCTGCACGTGCACGTGGAACTGCCCGATCCGGACCAGCGCGTGAACGTGATGCGGCGCATCCTGCCCTTCATCCCGCATTTCATCGCGCTCGCCACCTCCTCACCCTTCTGGGGCTCGAAGCAGACCGGGCTCATGGGCTACCGGCTCGCCGCCTATGACGAGCTGCCGCGCACCGGCTTGCCCGAGCTGTTCGAGGACAATGCGGCGTATGAGGCCTATGTGGACGCGCTGGTCTCGGCGCGCGCCATCTCGGATTCCAGCTATGTCTGGTGGGCCATCCGCCCCTCAGCCAAGCACCCGACGCTGGAACTCCGGGCGCCGGACAGCTGCACCCGCGTGGAAGACACGGTAGCCATCGCCGCGCTCTACCGCGCGCTGGTGCGTTATCTCGTGCGCAATCCCGAGCACAACGCCCATATCGGCACGGTGGACCGCGCGATCGCCAACGAGAACAAGTGGCGCGCGCAGCGCTACGGCATCCACGGTTCGTTCGTGAACCTTGCCGACAAGCGCGCCGTGCCCGTGCCGGATGCGGTGGAGGAGCTCATCTCCATGGTGGCGGACGATGCGGACGCCCTGGGCTCACTGGATGCGATTATGCACCTGCGCACTATCGCCTCAGCCGGCACCAGCGCGGACGTGCAACTCGCGGTGTTCCAGGAGGCCCAGCACCGCACCGGCAACCGGGGCGAGGCGCTGAATGCGGTGAAGACCTGGCTAGCGCAAGCGACGCTTCAGTGAGGGGCTTTCCCTCGTGGCACATTGTCCTGGCCGACTGAAACGAAGCGCAGCGCAGTGGAAGGAGAGCCGGGACCCAGCGGAAGAGTCCGCCAAAGGCGCTTCAGTAAGCCTTCGCTGCCGCGCAGCGGAGGCGTGAAAGCGCTGGTCGCGGGTTGGCGGCTTCGCCGGAGTCCTGCGCTGGATCCCGGATCTGCACTCCGGCTGCGCCGTCGCTTGTCCGGGACAACAAAAATACTGCGGCTCAGTTCAGCAGGTCGCGGCGCACCTGCCAGCCGCCTTCGCCGTCCTCGGAGAGGGCCTCGGCCACCTTGGGGTGGCGCACCGGCTCGTCGGACGTGTCGCGCTCCAGGTTCTGCTCGGAGACATAGGCCACGTATTCGCTCTCCGAATTCTCGGCGAGCAGATGATAGAAGGGCTGGTCCTTGTGGGGCCGGATTTCCTCGGGGATGGCGAGCCACCACTCCTCGGTATTGTCGAACACCGGGTCCACGTCGAACACCACGCCCCGGAACGGGAAGTGCTTGTGGCGAACCACATCACCGATCCTGAACTTGGCAAGGCGCATCGTCATTCCTGCATCAGCCCAGGGCTGAGGCTCCGGGGAGGGGCGCGTGTCGCGCGTCCACTTCCGGTTGTCAATACGGGCGACTGGGGCCGACACATCCCTGGGCTTCTCGTTCTGCGGCATGTGTCCTTCCCCCGTTTCCCATTTCATGCGCCCGCCCTTGGGTGAGCACAACTTACAATCCGTACACCTTCGCGAGATCGGCATCCTTGGCCGCGACGATGCGGGCGAGGTCCACGATCACCTTGGCCTGCTTCCAGGTGGCGTCATCCTGCATCTTGCCGTCGATCATCACCGCGCCGGCGCCATCAGGCATGGCTTCCAGGATCTTGAGGGCGAAGGCGACCTCACCGGGGTCCGGGCTGAAGACGCGCTTGGCGATCTCGATCTGGGTCGGGTGCAGCGACCATGCGCCCACGCACCCCTGGAGGAAGGCGTTGCGGAACTGGCTCTCGCAGGCGGCAAGGTCCGCGAAATCGCCGAACGGGCCGTAGAAGGGCTTAATGCCGTTGGCGGCGCAGGCATCCACCATTTTGCCGACGGTATAGTGCCAGAGGTCTTGCTGATAGCCGGCGCGGGGCGCATCGCCCTCCGCATCCGCCAGCACCTTGTAGTCGGGATGGCCGCCGCCGACGCGGGTGGTCTTCATGGCGCGCGAGGCGGCGAGGTCCGCAGGCCCGAGGCTCATGCCGTGCATGCGCGGGGAGGCGGCGGCGATCTCCTCCACATTCTTCACGCCCTCGGCGGTCTCAAGGATGGCGTGGATGAGGATGGGCTTGGAAATACCGTGCCGGGCTTCGAGTTGCGCCAGGAGCTGGTCGAGATAAGCGATATCCCAGGGGCCATCCACCTTGGGCAGCATGATCACGTCGAGCTTGTTGCCGATGGCGCCGACGATCTCGATCACGTCGTCCAGCGCCCAGGGGCTGTTGAGCGCGTTGATGCGGGTCCACAGGCCCGTGCTGCCGAAATCGACGCTCTTGCCCAGCTCGATGAAGCCCGCCCGCGCGGCTTCCTTGGCGTCGATGGGGATGGCATCCTCGAGGTTGCCGAGCACCACGTCCACCTGCTTGGCAAGGTCCGGCACCTTGGCGCGGAGCTTCTCCAGATGGGGCGGCACGAAATGGATCATCCGCTCCAGGCGGACCGGCAGCTCGCGATAGGGAGCCGGCGCACCAATGGCGAGCGGCTTGAAAAAATTGCGCGGCAGTTTCATCTGGTTTTCCCCACGACCTTGCGAGCATGAGGCAGGAGAAAGGGTGCGGCAAGCTTGAAGTTGCAATGCAGCATCCATAGTTGTGGGGTGCTTGCGCGCGCCTTCGATGGCCGAGAAAACACCAAAGAGGCTGAGATGGCGCTGTCAAGACGCGGTTTCCTGAAGGGCCTCTCCCTCGCGGCAGTGTCGGCGACGCCGGCTTTTGCGCAGCGCAGCTTCTGGGGCCAGCCGCTGCCCGACGAGCCAGTAGATTTCATTTTCGGCTATGGCAGCCTCATCAACACGCCCTCGCGGGAGGGCACGGGGCGGCCCGGCATCCCCACATTGCCGGCGCGCCTGTCTCCCGATTTCGGGCATGTCCGCTCCTGGTGTGCGCGCTCGCGCAGCGGCTTCACGGCGCTGGGCCTGCGCCCGCGTGCGGCGGGCGAGGAGGGCGGGAGCATCAACGGCGTCGTATTCCCCGTGGATGCCGGCCTGCTGCCGCGCTTCGACCGGCGCGAGGGCAACTATAACCGCGTGCCGGTGTCGGCAGAGCACATCGAGACCGTGTCCTGGCAGCGGCTTCCGGAGCGCGGGACCATCTGGGTCTATGTGCCCAAAAGCCTGTCCGATCCCTCCGCCACGCCTCTCCTTCCGGATGCGGAGCACCCCATCGTCCAGTCCTATGTGGATCTGGTGCTCCAGGGCGCGCTGGAATATGGCGGCACCTTCGCCAGCGAGTTGATCGCGACCACGGCCGACTGGGGCCGCTACTGGCTCAACGACCGGGAATATGCCCGCCGTCCCTGGATGGCCATCAAGGAAGCCGGGCGGATCGACGAGCTTCTCGCCATCACGCCGCCGGCCGCAGCGTCGTTCCCCAACCGGCTTTATTCCGAGGCCTATTCCGCCCGCCACATGCGCCCCGTGCTGGAAGGGGCGCCGCGCTGAGCCGCCCGCGTTTGCCCGCCGGCCCCATGGCGCTATAAGGCGCCATGCCTCCCGACTCGTTCCTCGCGCCACAGGACGGCCGCAGCCGCGATCCGGCCGACGTGCTGCGGCATGTCTTCGGCTATGAGGCGTTCCGGGGCCGGCAGGCGGAGATCGTCGCCCATGTGACCGGTGGCGGCGACGCGCTGGTGTTGATGCCCACGGGCGGGGGCAAGTCGCTCTGCTATCAGGTGCCGGCGCTGGCACGGGCGGGCACGGGCATCGTGGTGTCCCCGCTCATCGCGCTGATGCACGATCAGGTGCAGGCGCTGCGCCAGCTCGGGGTGAAGGCGGCGGCGCTCAATTCGTCGCTGGCGCCCCATGAGGCGCGGCAGGTGGAGCGGGCGCTCGCCATGGGCGAGCTGGATCTCCTCTATGTGGCGCCCGAGCGGCTTCTGACGGATGGCTTCCTCTCTTTGCTCCAGGGCGCGCGCATCGCGCTGTTCGCCATCGACGAGGCGCACTGCGTCTCCCAATGGGGGCACGATTTCCGCCCCGAATATCGCCAGCTCACCATCCTGCACGAGCGCTTCCCCTCCGTACCACGCCTCGCGCTCACGGCCACCGCCGACGGGCCGACGCGCCGCGAGATCGTGGAGCGGCTGGGGCTGGAGGAGGGGCGGGTGTTCCTGTCCTCCTTCGACCGGCCGAACATCCGCTACCGCATCTCGCCCAAGGCCCAGCCGCGCCAGCAATTGCGGGCCTTCCTGGACGCCCATGAGGGCGAGGCGGGCATCATCTACTGCATGAGCCGCGCCAAGGTGGAGGCGACCGCCGAGATCTTGAATTCGGAGGGCCGCGTGGCGCTCCCCTATCATGCCGGCCTCGATGCCCAGACCCGCGCGCGGAACCAGGACCGCTTCCTGAAAGAGGAAGGCGTGGTGATGGTGGCGACCATCGCCTTCGGCATGGGCATCGACAAGCCGGACGTGCGCTTCGTGGTCCATCTCGATCTGCCGAAGAGCATCGAATCCTACTACCAGGAGACCGGCCGTGCCGGGCGCGACGGGCTGCCCTCCGAGACCTTCCTGCTCTACGGCATGGAGGACGTGGCGAAGCTGATCCAGTTCGTGGAGGCGTCAGACGCGCCCGACGCGCGAAAGCGCGTGGAGCGCGGCAAGCTCGATGCGCTCATCGGCCTGTGCGAGACGGCGAGCTGCCGGCGCGGCGTGATGCTCTCCTATTTCGACGAGCAGCTGGATGAGCCGTGCGGCAATTGCGACACCTGCCTCGAGCCGGTGCGCACCTATGACGGCACCGAGCATGTGCAGAAGCTGCTCTCCTGCGTGTACCGCACGGGGGAGCGGTTCGGGGCCGGGCACGTGGTGGACGTGTTGCTGGGCAATGCCACGGACAAGGTTACGAAGTTCGGGCACGACACCATCTCCACCTTCGGCATCGGCAACAGCGTGTCGCGGGACGAATGGCGCGCCATCGTGCGACAGGTGGTCTCCCTCGGCCTCCTCAGCGTGGATGTGGAGGGCCATGGCGGGCTCAGCCTCACGGCCGCCTGCCGCCCTGTGCTGCGCGGCGAGCGGCGCGTCGAGCTGAAGGCCGAGACACGGGTGCGCGCCGCGCGGGTTTCCGGCGGCGGGCGGGCACCCAAGGCTGCTCTGGAGGATCCGCGCGACGAGGCGCTCTACCAGAAGCTCCGGGCGTTGCGCCTGGAGCTGGCGCGGGCGCAGGGCGTGCCGCCTTATGTGATCTTCCATGATGCGACGCTCATGGAAATGGCCCGCATCCGGCCCCGCTCGCTCGCGGCCTTCGGCGACATTTCCGGCGTGGGCGAGGCCAAGCTGGAGCGCTACGGGCCGCAGTTTTTGGCGGCGGTGAAGGAAGGGTAGGGGCACAAAGGGTCCCCGCGCACCTTGTCCTGGCCGACGGCAACGGAGCGCAGCGCAGTGGAAGGAGAGCCGGGACCCAGCGCAGGAGTTCGCTGAAAGCGCTTCAATGAGCCTCCGCTGCCGCGCGGCGGAGGCGTGCAGGCGCTGGTCGCGGGTTGACGGCTTCGCCGAAGCTTTGCGCTGGGTCCCGGATCTGCGCTCCGCCTCCGGCGTCGCTTGTCCAGGACAACGACGCACCTTCGCCCGTTGCCTCGCAATTCCCCCGCTTGCTATAGGCGGGGGGCGGGCGTCGTCGGGCGCCCGGTCAAGGAGCATTTCATGTCGGTCGATCTTGGGACGGTGCGGCGGGTGGCGCATTTGGCGCGCATCTCCGTCCGTGAGGAGGAACTGCCCGCATTGCAGGGTGAGCTCAACGCCATCCTGGCCTTCGTGGAGCAACTGGCCGATATCGACGTGTCCTGCATCGAGCCCATGACCAGCGTGGTGCCGCTCGCTTTGCCCATGCGCGAGGACGTGGTGAGCGACGGCCATTACCCCGACAAGGTGCTCGCCAATGCCCCCGAAGCCGAGGGCGGCTTCTTCACCGTGCCGAAGGTGGTGGAATGACCGACCTCAATCTCCTCACCCTGACCCAGGCGCGCGAGGGCCTCGCGACCCGGGAATTCACCGCCGTCGAGCTGACGCAGGATTATCTCTCCGCCATGGAGAAGGCGCGCGCGCTCAATGCCTTCACGGTGGAGACCGCGGACCGGGCGCTCGCCATGGCCGCGAAGGCTGATGAGCGGATCGCCTCCGGCGATGCCGGGCGCCTCGAAGGGCTGCCGCTGGGCGTGAAGGATATGTTCGCCACCGAAGGCGTTCGGACCACCGCCTGCTCGAAGATCCTCGACGGCTTCGTGCCGCCTTATGAATCGACCGTCACCTCGCACCTGTGGCGCGATGGTGCGGTGATGCTGGGCAAGCTCTCCAATGACGAGTTCGCCATGGGCTCGTCCAACGAGACCTCGGCCTTCGGCCCGGTGGTCTCGCCCTGGCGGCGCGACGGCGATGCGACCCCGCTCGTGCCGGGCGGCTCCTCCGGCGGCTCCGCGGCGGCGGTGGCAGGTTTCCTCTGCGCGGGTGCGACAGGCACCGACACCGGCGGCTCCATCCGTCAGCCGGCCGCCTTCACCGGCACGGTGGGCATCAAGCCTACCTATGGGCGCTGCTCGCGCTGGGGCATCATCGCCTATGCCTCCTCGCTGGATCAGGCCGGTGCCTTCGCCCGCACGGTGAATGACGCGGCGATCCTGCTGCGTTCCATGGCCGGGCATGATCCGAAGGATTCCACCAGCGTCACCATGCGCGTGCCGGACTATGAGGATGCGGTGGGCGCCTCGGTGCGCGGCAAGCGCATCGGCATCCCGCGCGAATACCGCGTGGACGGCATGTCGCAGGAGATCATCGAGCTGTGGGAGCAGGGCGCTTCCATGTTGCGCGATGCGGGGGCGGAGATCGTCGACATCACCTTGCCCCACACGAAGTACGCGTTGCCAGCCTATTACATCGTCGCCCCGGCGGAGGCCTCTTCCAACCTCGCCCGCTATGATGGTGTGCGCTATGGCGAGCGGGTTCCGGGCAAGGACATCATCGACATGTACGAGCGCACCCGCGCCGCCGGCTTCGGGCCGGAGGTGCGGCGGCGCATCATGATCGGCACCTATGTGCTCTCGGCGGGCTATTACGACGCCTATTACCTGAAGGCGCAGAAGGTGCGCACACTCATCAAGCGCGACTTCGACGACGTGTTCGCGCAAGGGGTGGACGCCATCCTCACCCCCACCACGCCGTCGCCCGCCTTCGCCATCGGCGCCATGACCAATGCCGACCCGGTGGAGATGTATCTCAACGACGTCTTCACCGTCACCGTGAACCTCGCCGGCCTGCCAGCCATTTCGGTTCCTGCCGGCTTTTCCGCGGACGAGCTGCCGCTCGGCCTTCAGCTCATCGGTCGTCCGTTCGAGGAGGAGACCCTGTTCTCCCTCGCGCAGGCCATCGAGGATTCGGCGGGCCGCTTCCCGGTGGAGGATTTCTGGTGGTCAAAATGAGCGAGGCGCCTCAGGCGCTCTCCGACCTGCGCCGGGATATCGACGCCATCGACCTCGAAATGGTGGGCCTTCTGGCCCGCCGGCTCGGGGTGGTCCACAAGGTGCTGGAGATCAAGAAGGCCCACGGCATCCCCGCGCTCCTGCCGGACCGTGTCGAGGACGTGGTGGAGCGGGTGAAGGTGGCGGCGCAGGGGCTGGATGTGCCGCCCGACCTTGTGGAGCTCATATGGCGCCAGCTCATTGGCTGGACCGTTGAGTACGAGGAAAAGCAGCTCGCCTGAGGGGACCGTTGCAGCATGCGCGGATAGGCTCCCTCTCCCGCTTGCGGGGGAGGGCTGGGGAGGGGGCCGGAGCCTCACATCAAGCGCTCAGCAGCCCATTTCTCACCAATTCCCTCCCCCGCAAGCGGGAGAGGGAATGACGCAGTTCCCGGTTTCATCTGTTCGCAACGGTCGCCTGACGGCTCAGCGGTATCTGCGCTTGCGCAGCGACCGCCGCATGCGAAAAACCACGGCGTTCCAATAGGCCTTTGCCAGCCGGCTGGTGGAGGTCTTCAGCTGGTCCATCTCGATCTGGAGCGCGTTGCGCTCGGCGATGACCCGCGACACCGCTTCGGCGTTCGCCTCGCCACCCGCCGCCTTCACCAGCGCGTCCCCGGCGGAGGCCCGGGCAATGAGCTGGTCGAACAGGCCGATCACCTGGGCATAAGGCGGCGACACCGCCAGCTCCGGCCATTTCAGCGCGCCGCGCCGCTCCACGAAGGGCCGGTCCGCGGCCTGGTCGAGCGGATAGGAATCGCAATAAGCGGGGATGATGGCGGCGGAAGGGGCCAGCGCGAAGCGCGGTTCCGCCTTCAGGGCCTCGGCGCCCCCCACCAGGGTGGGCACGAAATTCTTCGTGTAATCCTCCCGGCTCCGCCAGCCCACATAATGCTTGAGGCATTTCACGGCGATCTGATCCACCGACCTTATGGCGAAATGCGCGAGCTGCACGTTCGGCAGGGACCGCGTCGGCACCCGGATGCCGTGGGTCAGGATCGAATGGTTCCCCTCGTCGAAGGCCAGCGTCGGCTCGGCCAGAAGCTGGCGGGTGGCGATGCTCTTGAAGGCGCCCACGGGATCGTGCGGCAGCGCCGTGCGCACACGCACCAGCGGGTCGGTGATGGAAAGGTCGTCTTCGGGGCCGGCCAGATAGCGCATCTCGCTGAAGGCGCCGGCCATGCCCTGCGGGATCGCCGCAAGGTCCGCCTCGAACACGCTGCGATCGGCGGCACGGATCAACTCGTCCGCGTCGAGAGGGAGGATGATGTCCCAGTCCTCTTCCTTCAGGATCAGGCGCATGGCGGCGGTGGTGCGCCGCGCCTGATGGAAGGCGCCGGTCCAGCCGTCCTCCAGGATCCGGACCGCCGAAGTCTCCTCCGTCAGCCGCCGCAGGATCTCCGGGGTGTTGTCCGTGGAGCGGTCATCGATGATGTACATCCGGTCCACGAAATGGAGATTGTGCCGGACAAACCCTTCCAGGATGTCGGCCTCGTCCTTGACCAGGGAAATGGATGCGATGCGCATTGTGATGGCGGCAGCCCGGCTGTTCCTTAAGGGCGCGCACTCTTAGGGGGGCGGGGCGCGCAGTCAATCCGCGTGGTTGCCACGTCCCGCCGTCGGGAGTAGGGGACAGGGAACATCCGCGCGCACCGCCACATTTCTTCAAGGGACAGCAATGAACGCTCACGCACGCCCCGCCGACGCCAAGAAGCTCATCAAGGGCGCCACCGGCGACTGGGAAGTGGTGATCGGCATGGAGATCCACGCCCAGGTCTCCTCCAACGCCAAGCTGTTCTCCGGCGCCTCCACCGCCTTCGGCGGCCCGCCCAACGACCATGTCTCGCTCGTGGACGCGGCCATGCCCGGCATGCTGCCGGTGATCAACAAGGAATGCGTCGCCCAGGCAGTGCGCACGGGGCTCGGCCTGAAGGCCGGGATCAACCTGCGCTCGGTGTTCGACCGGAAGAACTATTTCTACCCGGACCTGCCCCAGGGCTACCAGATCAGCCAGTATAAGAGCCCCATCGTGGGCGAGGGCGAGGTGATCGTCGACCTGCCAGACGGCGAGAGCATCACGGTCGGCATCGAGCGCCTGCATCTGGAGCAGGATGCCGGCAAGTCCATCCACGATCTCTCCCCCTCCCGCAGCTTCGTGGACCTGAACCGTTCCGGCGTGGCGCTGATGGAGATCGTCTCCAAGCCCGATCTGCGCTCCTCCGAGGAGGCCCGCGCCTACGTGACCAAGCTGCGCTCCATCCTGCGCTATCTCGGCACCTGCGACGGCGACATGGAGAAGGGCAACCTGCGCGCCGACGTGAACGTCTCGGTGCGCAAGCCCGGCGATCCCCTCGGCACGCGGTGCGAGATCAAGAACGTCAATTCCATCCGCTTCATCGGCCAGGCGGTGGAGGCCGAGGCGCGGCGCCAGATCGACATCATCGAGGATGGCGGCAAGATCGACCAGGAGACGCGCCTGTTCGACCCCAACAAGGGCGAGACGCGCTCCATGCGCTCGAAGGAAGAGGCGCACGATTACCGCTACTTCCCGGACCCGGATCTGCTGCCGCTGGTGCTGGAGCCGGGCTTCGTCACGGAGCTGGAAGCCGAGCTTCCCGAACTGCCGGACGCGAAGAAGGCCCGCTTCATCGCCGATTACGGCCTCACCCCCTATGACGCCTCCATCCTGGTGGCCGAGAAGGAGACCGCCGACTATTTCGAGGAGGCGGTGAAGGTGGGCGGCATCGCCCGCAACGCCAAGCTGGTGGCCAATTGGGTCATGGGCGATGTTGCCGCCTATGCGAACACCGCCGGCGTCTCCATCTCCCGCACCCCGGTCTCGGCCGCGCAGGTGGCGGGTATCGTCGACCTCATCTCGGACGGCACCATTTCCGGCAAGATCGCCAAGGACGTGCTGATCATCATCCTGGAAGAGAAGTGGGCGGGCGATCCGCGCGTTCTCGTGGAGGAGCGCGGCCTCAAGCAGGTGACGGACACCGGCGCCATCGAGAAGGTGGTGGACGACATCATCGCCGCCAATCCCGACAAGGTAGCCCAGGTCCTGGCCAAGCCCACCATGCTGGGCTGGTTCGTGGGCCAGGCTATGAAGGCCTCCGGCGGCAAGGCCAACCCGCAGGCGCTCAACGACATCCTGAAGCGCAAGCTCGGCATCTGAGCAGCACCCCCGGCGCTCTGCACCTCGTGAAAAAATAAACGGCGGAGACTAGGTCTCCGCCGTTCCTCTTTCTGCCGGCGGTGCCGGATCTTGTCAGATCATCAAGCCATCCCGCCCTTCATAGATGCCGTTGGCGAGGAAGTGCTGGAGCGGGTTCGCTTTGGCGGCCGCCACATCCGGATAGGCTGCAAGATAGGCGTCGCCGTCGAAGAGCGCTGAGGGATCGCGCCCCTCCTTCCAGCCCATGGTCATGTAGTGCTCGAACGGATCGACGCCTGCCGCCTTAACGTCGGCATAAGCCGCCAGATAGGCGGAGGTGTCGAACAGGGCGTTGGGGTCGCGCCCCTCCTTCCAGCCGATGGAGTGATAATGCTGCGCGGCATCCACCCCCGCCGCCGCCACGTCCGGATTCTTCATGAGGTAGTATTGGACGTCGAAGCCATTCTGGGCTTTGTCGCCGATGGCGAAGGATATCTTCCGCCCTTCGTCCCGGCCCGACCCCTCCAGATGCTCGAGCGGGTTGGCCCCCGCGGCCGCGACATCGGGGTTCTGGGTCAGATAGAGGCGGGTGTCGAAATCGGCGGAGGGATCGCGGCCCTCCTTCCAACCTATTGTCAGATAATGTTCCAGCGGGTTGACGCCGGCCTTCTTCACGTCGGCGTTCGCAGCGAGATACGCGCTGGTGTCGAACAGGGCGCTGGGGTCGCGGCCTTCCTTCCAGCCGAAGGTGGCGTAGTGGGTTTCTGCGTCGGCGCCTGCGTCCCACACGTCCTTGTTCTGGGCGTAGTAGAACAGGTCATTCACCAGCGCATTGCCGTCCTTGAGGTCGATCCGGCCATCGGCGAACTGAAGATGCTCGACGTTGCGGATCCGGTCCTGGCCTTCGGCACTGGAGATGACAATGGCATTGCCGACGAGGAAGACCGAGACGCTGTTGAAGTCGACGTCGAACACCGCGGTGTCGTCGCCGTCCCCGCCATCGAGCAGATCGTCGCCCTTGCGGCCGAAGAAGAAGTCGTTTCCGGCCATCCCGTGGAGCGCATCGTCGCCCGCCGTGCCGTCGAGGGGATCGCCGGCGTCGGAGCCATTCACGGCCGCGGAGGTGAAGACCGTGTCCTGGCGGACATTGACGTTCTGGATGCGCGTATCCAGCGCCTGGCCCGTGTCGGCTCCGTCATAAGCGGTGGCCGGCGTGCCATGGACGGCCTGCATGTAGGCGCCGAAGCTCTCGATCTCACCGACCGAACGCGCGATCAGCGAACCGACGCCCGTCGTGGGATTGGCGTTGGTGAAGTCCCGCGCCTCGTCGATGGCCTCGGAAACCGTGCCGTCATTCAGCAGGAAGCGGAAATTGCTGCCATTGGCTTTCACCGGGTAGCCGTCGCCGCCATTGGCGGTGAAGTTCAGCGTCACCACCGTGATGACGTCCGGCGCCTCGTCCAGCACGACGCCGTTATCCACCACCTTGGCGACGACATGGCCGTTCTCGTCGATGAGCGCCACGTCGCGGATGCGCGAGCCGGGGGTCGTGCCTGAATTGCCCGGCAGGTCCGGGTCGTAGGAATAGCGCACGCCGCCGATCTGGGGGAAACCGCCATTATTGGCGGAGAGGCCGGCGCCCCAGTTCAGGATGTTGAGCAGGCCCTCGGGTGTGGTGTCGTACACCATGAGCCGGTTGTTGAAGCGCAGCGCATTCTCCACATCGAGGAGGGAGACGCCGCCCTCCAGCTTGCCCACCGCGCCATTCGCCGGCGGCGGCAGCTTGTCGATGGAGCCGTCCACCGGATCGGGCTCGGAAAGGGTGCCGATGGGGGTGCGGATGCCGCCGCCATTCTTGAGCGAGACGACGAAGGTGGCCTCGTCCCCCAGCATCTGGCGCGCCACATAGGCATTGGCGTCGGCGGTGAGGTTGCCGAGATTGGTCTCCTCGTTCCGGATGATGTTGCGCTCGGCTTCGAGGTAAACCTTGGTGTAGCCGAAGATGTCGCTGTCCTTGGCGTTGATCACGTTCTGCACGGCCTGCGTGAGGTCGCGCACCAGATCCGCCTTCGTGCCGGCGGCGAACGCCGTCGCCTCCAGACTGCTCACGGCGACACCCCAGGCCGCGGCCGCGTTCTGGGCGGTGGAGGCATAGGCGCCGTTGATCGTCTGGTTGGCGGTGAGGCTGCTCAGCACGATGTCGCCGTTCTCGTCGAAGTCGACGGCCAGGCGTCCGAGATAGGTGTATTCGCCATCCGTATTGACGATGAGCGTGGTCTTGCCGTCGGCGCCCGTCACCTGGAGCGGGTAGGAGCCCTCGAAAGCGGGGGCATGGCCGGGGAAGGCTGACGCCTGATCGTTCGCATCTCCCAGGCGGGTGTTGGAGCCGCCGGCCATGATGATGTCGACGCCGCGCAGCTTGCTCGCGAGCAACTGCTCGTTCTGAATCTGCTGGAGGTGCGACTGGAGGATGATCTTGTTGACGCCGGACGCCAGCATCTCATCGATGATGGGCTGAAGCTGGGCTGCCAGCAGGTCCATATTGTCGACTTCGCCATTGGCACCGCCGCCGGTGGGGAAGCCTTTCACCTCGGTCCCCGAGGGGGAGGAGATGGATTCGATGAGCTGGGTGGTGGCGCCGATGACGCCGATTCGCTCGCCGCCCCGGTTGATCACCGCGGCCGGGGCAATTCGGCCCTTCAGGGTGCTGGCGTCAGCGAACGGCGTGGCGGGATTGCCGTCCACCGTATTGGTGAATCGGCTGGAGAGGTCCGCATCGCCCGAGAAATCCAGGTTGGACGAGAGATAGACGAAGTTCGCCCCGCTCCAGCCGCTGGCGGGCGTGAAGGCATCCCGCAGCACCCGGGAGCCGAGATCGAATTCGTGGTTGCCGATGGCGGAGGTCGTGACGCCCAACACGTTGTGGATGGCGATGTCGACGGCGCCGATGGGAACGGTCGCGGTGGAAGAAAGCTGCGAGCCCGCCGCATTCAGTGCCGCGATGACGCTCGGATCAGTCCCCGCTGCGAGGAACGGGCCTGGGAGGAAATTATCGCCGCTGGTCAGGACCAGCGTGTTGGCGAACTGGTCCTCGTAGGCATCCACCATGGCCGCCAGATAGGGGGCTGTGGTGGACGCCAGGAGGCCGGCTTCGCCGTCCGACCAATGCAGGAGCTGCAAAGTATAATTGGGCATGATCTTCCGCCTTCGCTCGCGCGTGATGGATGATTTGATGAAGCGATTGAATGTGTTTGGTTTTTCGGGGAACTGACGCGAAGGCGACGGGACGTATCCCGTCGCTAACCTGCTAGGGTCAAGGTCAAGTCCGCATCCAGGTAGGTACTATTTTATGTGTTATGTCTATGTACTGAAATTACGCTGCGTCCGGCGACGCTTGTGTGAATAGCCGGGGCAATATTCCTCAACGGCATCACGTAGAGTATGGGTGTTGCTGAGCTGTGCGCAGGCCGCTCAGGGCAGGCCGGCGGGGCCGTGGCGCTGGATGGTGGGGCCGAAGACTTCTTCGAAGGCGACACGCAGCACCGTGTCCACCTCGGGCAATGGCGCGAGGCGGCCGAGGGCCGAGAGGCTGGTGACGCCGTGCTCGCGCACGCCGCACGGCACGATGCCGTCGAAATGGTCGAGGTCGGGGTCGACGTTGAGCGAAATGCCGTGGAACGTCACCCATTGGCGCACGCGGATGCCGATGGCGGCGATCTTCTCCTCGACGCCGTCATGGGGCACCCACACGCCGACTCGGTCCTCACGCCGCTCGCCGCGCACGTTGAAGGCGGACAGCGTGCCGATCAGCCAGGCTTCGAGTGCGCTCACATAGCGCCGCAGGTCCGGCTGCCGGCGCCGCAGGTCCAGCATCACATAGCCCACCCGCTGGCCGGGGCCGTGATAGGTGAACTGGCCGCCGCGGCCGGTCTCGAACACCGGGAATCGCGCATCCACGAGATCGGCGGGCTTGGCGCTGGTGCCGGCGGTGTAGAGCGGGGGATGCTCCAGCAGCCAGACCGCTTCGGCGGCTTCACCTGCTGCAATGGCCGCCACGCGCGCTTCCATGCGCGCGGTCGCGTCCGGATAGGGGACGAGATCGTCGCTGATCCACCATTCCACCGGAGGGGCGTCCGGGGAGGCGGGAAAGAAGCGGGTATCGAGATGGGCGCGCGTCACAGCGGAGGTCATACGGGCACAACGGTTCGGAAGGGCACAGCCGCCCTTGTCCACATGGGACATATAGTTGTCGCGAAGCGTGCTGTTGAGGCCTTGTGGCGCCAAAGTCGATCTGTTAGACGATGGCCCCCGGCGATGAGCCGGCTGCCGGGCCAGACCCGGGCCAGATCTGATTGCGGTCGTGGCGGAATTGGTAGACGCGCTAGCTTGAGGTGCTAGTGGGGAGACCCGTGGAGGTTCGAGTCCTCTCGTCCGCACCAGATATTGGTGAGCTTAGGCTCCAGAACGGACAACGGCGGCCCCAAGGGCCGCCGTTGTCGTTTCAGGTATGTGTTTCAGCCATTTCCCAGCCACAGGCTCGAGGGCCGCCTTCAGCGCAGGCTTGGCGGTGCCGTATTGGTCATCAGGCGCGGCCAGAACAGGTTGAACGGGGTCTCGACGGGATCCGTCAGCGCTTTCCCCCCTGGCAGGGCCTGGGTGGGATTCGGCGGCGGTGCGGGCTTTGGGGCAGCAACGGTGCGGGCAGGAGCGGGCGCAGGCGCCGGACGGGCCGGGGCCGGCACGGAAGCGGTGGCCTCCGGCGTCGTGGCAGGGGCCGCAGGAGCGCCGACCGCAGAGGGAATCGCAATAGGCGCGCCGGGCGCAGTCGCGATCGTCGCGGCGGCTGGCGCCCCCGGAGCGGCCGGAGCTTCCGCCACCGGGTTCTCGCCATAGACCATGTGGACGATCTTGAAGCCGCGCGCTTTCAGCTCCTTCAGCAGGTTCGGCAGCATCACCGCCGTGGAAGGCTGGATATCGTGCAGCAGCAGGATGCCGTAGCCCTTCGCGGTGAGGCGGTCGAGGGCGCGCTTCATCACCTCTTCGGGCTTCAGGTGCAGCCAGTCGTCGGCGACGGCATCCACGCTGAACACGGCGATGCCGTGCTCCTGGGTATAGTTCTCATAAAACTTGGTGCGGCCGAGGCCGGGGAATCGGAAGAAGGGCGCGGTGTGCGCGCCGATGGGCGCGAGCACCGCATTGGTAGAGGCGAAGCCCTGCTCGATCTCCTGGATGCCCGCGGGCTGCTTGAGCTTGGGGAAGATCAGCGGGTGGGTCTGGCTGTGCGTGCCGATGGTGTGGCCCGCTTCCGCCGTCTTCTGGAGTTCGGCCGGATACGCGCTCGCCATGCGCCCGACGATAAAGAAGGTCGCCTTCACGCACTCGCGGGCCAGCGTGTCCAGCACGCGGGTGGTCATGGGGGGCAGGGGGCCGTCGTCGAAGGTGAGAATCACTTCGCCCTTCTGGAGCGGCGCCGTGGTCTTGTACTGAAGATTGCCGAGGAACGGCGTCTGCTTCGGGTCGATGGTGATGACCCGCGACGTGCCGATGGCGTCGGGATTCGGACAGGCGTCTTCCGCGTGTGCCGCCCCCGCAAGCGCAATCAATGCGCCAGCCAAAAGAATGGACCGCATCCCGTTGCTCTCCCGACGCCCGCCCTGGGCGGATCCCTGACCAGGAACCAAGCCGCACCAGCTTCGTCGGATACGCCCAACAATGCGCTAGTTGAACGCGCGGGCGGGTTTCGCCGAAGCTGGAACGATATGAACTATGTGATACCCACGCACCGCTAGAGCCCGCAAGAACGCCGGAATCATGGCCGCAGTCTGAGATTTGGTATCGTGGAATAGGATGATACCGCGTCCCGCTGCGTCGAGCCGACGAAGCACCAAGTCAAGCTCTTGCTCGGGCGTCATTTTATTCCAGTCGCTGGCCCAGAGGTCCGCGCCGAACACCGAAATGCCACGCCCCGCCAAATAATCCAGAAGCTGAGGCGTGGCGGCAAAGCCGGGGAATCGGAAGAAGGGGATTCGGGGCGCGCCCGTGCTGGTGCCGTAGGCGGCTTGATCATCCGCAGCCATGCCGTGCTCGATTTCCGCCACCGCCGCCTCAAATGGCATCTTCGCGAGTGTCGCCTCCGGGTGGGTCATGGAATGATGGGCGACCGTGTGCCCTTCGGCCAGCGTGCGGCGGACAAGCTCCGGCCGCGCGCGGGCATTCTGGCCGATCAGGAAGAAGGTGGCCTTCACGCACTCCGCCTTGAGAGCATCGAGCACCGCGGCGGTGGTGGTGGGCCAGGGGCCGTCATCGAAGGTGAGGACCACTTCCTTCTCTGCCAAAGGAAGCGTCTGGGGGAAGGACTTGGTGCCGACGCGCACGCCGGCCGGCACCTCCATCACCCGCGTCGTGCCGAGCGTGCCGGGGCGCGGGCAGGGGGCCTGTGCATGAGCCGCGATGCCGGAAAGGACAACGAGGGCGAGCCCCAGGAGAAAGCGAATGGTCATGCGGAAACCCGATTCGGAGACGATGGCAGGATAGGCGCGAAGGATGGCGGATTTCCCCTCTCGCTTTTTCTAAGACGGCTGTCTCATTTTTCTTGCCACTTGCGGTGGCGGGAGCGCTGCCGCTGCCGGCTTGCTTGGCCGAAAGCAGGGCTGATTTGCCGCCTCCGGCGCGGCCATCTCAGCTTCCCTCCAGGGCCCGTGCGCTCTAGAACGCCTTAGGTTTCCGATCCATGCCGAAGAGGACGAGCGGATGCGCGAGGACAATCCCGCCATCGAGGAAGACGTCCCGTCCGTCCGCGACGAGGACGGCGCCTTTGTGCCCGCTTTTCTGGAACGTGTGGAAGCCGCCATTGCCGGAGAGGACCGGGCTGCGCTGAAGGCGGAAATCGCTGGCCTCCACGAAGCCGACCTCGGCGACCTCATCGAATCCCTTGATGCCGACGAGCGCCCCAGGCTCATCGAGCTTCTGGGCCGTGATTTCGACTTTACCGCGCTCACCGAGCTGGACGAGACGGTTCGTGTCCAGATCCTCCGGGCCCTGAAGCCCTGGACGACGGCGGAAGGCATCCGCGATCTCGATTCCGACGACGCCGTCTACATCCTCGAAGACCTCGACGAGGACGAGAAGGCGGACATCCTCAAATACATCCCCGCGCCCGAGCGCGTGGCCCTGGAGCGCTCCCTCGACTATCCCGAGGAGAGCGCGGGCCGGCGGATGCAGACGGAGTTCATCGCCGTTCCGCCCTTCTGGACCGTCGGGCGCACCATCGACTACATGCGCGAGACCGAGGATCTGCCGGATACCTTCTACGAGATCTTCGTGGTGGACCCGGCCTATCGCCTCGTCGGCTCGGTCTCCCTGGACCGGCTCCTGCGCACCCGGCGCTCGGTGCCGCTGACCACGGTGAAGAACGAGCAGCGGCATGTGGTGAAAGCGAGCGACGACCAGGAGGACGTGGCCCGCCTGTTCGAGCATTACAACCTCGTCTCCGCCCCCGTGGTGGACGATGCCGGCCGCCTCGTCGGGGTGATCACCATCGACGACGTGGTGGACGTGATCCAGGAGGAGGCGGACGAGGATCTGCGCGCCATGGCGGGCGTCGGCAGCGACGAAGAACTCTCCGACAGCGTCGCCTATACCGCGCGCGGCCGCCTGCCGTGGCTGGTGGTCAATCTGGGCACTGCGTTCCTCGCCGCCTTCATCATCGCGCTGTTCTCCGATACCATCGAGAAGATGGTGGCACTCGCCGTGCTCATGCCCATCGTTGCTTCCATGGGCGGAAACGCAGCGAACCAGACCATGACGGTGGCAGTACGCGCGCTCGCCACCAAGGATCTCGGCAGCCACAATGCCCGCCGCGTGGTGCGACGCGAGGTGCTGGTGGGCCTTTGCAACGGGATTATTCTGGCCATTCTGCTGGGCCTTATCGCTTCCGCGTGGTTCGCCAACATCCACCTCGGCTGCGTCATCGCGGCGGCCCTCGTGGTCAATATGCTCGCGGCCGGCCTGTTCGGTATCCTTATCCCGATCGCCATTCACAAGCTGAAGCTGGACCCTGCCGTCGCATCGGGCGTCTTTGTGACGACGGTCACGGACAGCGTCGGCTTCTTCGTCTTCCTGGGCTTTGCGTCCCTTTGGTTTTCCCGGGTTTGAGCGGCACGAGCGCACGACCGGGCGGGGCGCTTAACCTTAAGCTTGGAAGGCATTCGACCTTCTTGCGCCAGATGGCGCAAGCTGCCTAAAAGGTGGCCGATACCACGGGGCTCGTGGGGGCGGTTGCGTTGCGGCCGCAGGAGGCAAAAAATTCCAAGACGTACGGGCGCCGACGAGCGCGCCTTCTTTATCGCGACTGTCGCCGCGGTCGCGGTCGTTCTCGGTGGGCTGGTTGGTCTTCTCGTGATCACCATGGCCGGCAGCGACCGTCGTATCGCAGCGCGCGAAAGGGACGTGGTTTCCGCCCTGCTCCAGGAGCGGGCGGTCACCATGCAGCGCAGCGTGAATGCGCTCCTCGAGGACACCGAGATCATCCGGCGCGCCACCTCCGGCGATGCGGGCTTCGTCCACAGCAAGTTCGGCGAGCCTCTCAATTCCCGCTTCAGCTATGAGCGTGCCTTTCTGGTGGACCGCACCACCGGAAAGCCGATCTATGCCTCCGTCGACGGCAGCATGCTCGATGATGCTGGGATCGTGAGCGTCACCCCCACATTGCGGCGCGCCCTGAGGGGCGTGGGCGACCAGCGCATGGGTTTCATCGTGGACGGGCAGGGGGTCGGGTTCGCCGCCGTCATTCCGTCCCCGGCCGGTCAAGCCAACATCATCTGCGTCGTGGTCGATGCGGTGGACGATACCTTCCTGCATGAGCTGGAGGGCCGTCTCCAGGTGGCAGGCCTTCATATCGTCCCGGCCGTGAACCCCGATCGCGCCGAGAACAGCGTGACCCTCACCAATCTCGCCGGCGACGCACCGCTTGCTTTGTCGTGGAAGCCCGATCAGGCCGGTTCGGGTTCGCTCCGCCGTGTCGCGCCGGTGGTTGCCGCGCTCTCCACCCTCTTGCTCGCCATCTGCATCGCTCTGCTGATCCGCACGCGCCGCTCGGCCCGCGCCCTGGCGCAGAGCGAGGCCCGCGCCACCGCCCTCGCATTCCAGGACTATCTCACCGGCCTCGCCAACCGGGGCTATTTCATCGAGCAGCTCGGCACCCGCCTCGCGGACCTGAAGCCGGACGACACGCTTGCGCTCCTCTTCCTCGATCTCGATGGCTTCAAGGACATCAACGATACGCTGGGGCACGGCGTCGGCGACGAGTTGCTGCGGCTCATCGCGCAGCGCCTCAAGGATTGCATCGGCGATGCGGGCCTCGCCGCCCGGTTTGGCGGGGACGAGTTCGTGCTGTTCGTCGCGCCCGACGGGGAACGCACCGCGGCGGACATGGTGGCGCGCCTCCTCGCCGTGATCCAGGAGCCGGTGCAGATGGAGGGGCGAGATCTGATGGTGGGCGCCTCCATCGGCGCCGCCTTCGCGCCCCGCCACGCCACCGATGCCCGCGAACTGATGCGTCGCGCCGATATCGCCCTCTATCGCGCGAAGGCGGAAGGGCGGGGCAGTTTCCACGCCTTCGAGCCGGAACTGGAAGTGGAGGTGCTCCACCGTCGCGAGGTGGAGCAGGAACTGTCGGAGGCCATCTCCAAGGGCCAGCTGGCGCTGCTCTTCCAGCCGCAGGTGGATGTGGAGAGCGAGCGCATCATCGGCTTCGAGGCGCTGGTGCGCTGGGACCATCCGGTGCGAGGCCGCATCCTGCCGGAGGGGTTCGTGCCCATTGCCGAGCGCTCGCGCCTGATCAGCCGCCTCGACGCATGGGCGCTGCGGGCGGCGTGCGAACTGGGGCGTCAGCTCACCGACGTGACCATTTCCGTCAACATGTCGGCGGTGAATTTGCGCCAGCCGGACATTGCCGAGCGCATGCTCTCCGTCCTCGAGGAGACCGGCTTCGACCCGAACCGCCTGGAGCTGGAGATCACCGAGAGCGCCATCTTCCAGGCCGAGGGGCGGGGGAAGGAGTCTTTGCTGCGGCTGCGCGATGCCGGCGTGCGGATCGCGTTGGACGATTTCGGCACCGGCCATGCCTCCCTGGTGCACATCCGCAGCGTGCCGGTGACCAAGATCAAGATCGACCGCTCCTTCATCATGAACCTCGGCATCGAGCGGGATGCGGCGTCCATCGTCGAATATGTGGTGCGGCTCGGCCGCTCTCTGGGCATTGTCCTCACGGCCGAAGGGGTGGAGACGCGCGAGCAGCTCCGCTTCCTGCGGGCCTTCGGCGCCCAGCAGGCGCAAGGCTTCCTGTTCTCCCCACCGGTATCCATTGAGACGGCCGTCTCAATGCTGGAGGCGCAGCGCGCCCAAGGCCAGCCGCGCGGACCCAGCCGCAGGCTGTCGGACCGGACGGAAGGTGATGGGGTCAGGGGATAGGTTTATCTCCGTCCTGACGAGACATCTTCGACGTAAGACTCCAGGGAACCACCGCTCTCTCGAACGAGGTTGAATAAACGGGCATCCGTTTTATTCTTCCTGCCACACCCTTCGCCGCAGGACCCTGCGGCGCCGCGCCGGGAGAGCGCGTAAGATAAGGGCCGGAGGAGATCGCCATGTTGCCCAACGCCCATCAGGGATTCGATTTCGACCTCGGCGAGACCGCCGACATGCTGCGCGACACGGTGCGCAGCTTCGCCGACGACAAGATCGCTCCCCGCGCCGACGAGATCGACCGCACCAACCAGTTCCCGCGCGATCTCTGGCCCCAGCTCGGCGCCCTCGGCCTCCTGGGCGTGACGGTGGAGGAGGAATATGGCGGCTCCGGCCTCGGCTATCTCGAGCATGTGATCGCCATGGAGGAGATCAGCCGGGCGTCCGCCTCGGTCGGCCTCTCCTACGGCGCCCACTCGAACCTCTGCATCAACCAGATCCGCCGCAACGGCACGGACGCGCAAAAGCGCAAATACCTGCCCAAGCTCATCTCCGGCGAGCATGTGGGCGCGCTCGCCATGTCGGAGCCGGGGGCGGGCTCGGACGTGGTCTCCATGCGCACCCGCGCCGACAAGAAGGGCGACCGCTACATCCTCAACGGCAACAAGATGTGGATCACCAACGGCCCCATTGCCGAGACGCTGGTGGTCTATGCCAAGACCGATCCTTCCGCCGGCTCCAAGGGCATGACCGCCTTCCTGGTGGAGAAGGGCTATAAGGGCTTCTCCACGGCGCAGAAGCTGGACAAGCTCGGCATGCGCGGCTCCGACACCGGCGAACTGGTGTTCGAGGATTGCGAGGTGCCGGAGGAGAACGTGCTCGGCGATGTGGGCCGGGGCGTCAACGTGCTCATGTCCGGCCTCGATTATGAGCGCGCGGTGCTCGCCGCCGGGCCCGTGGGCATCATGCAGGCGTGCATGGATATCGTCCTGCCCTACATCCATGAGCGCAAGCAGTTCGGCCAGCCCATCGGCAGCTTCCAGCTTATGCAGGGCAAGATCGCCGACATGTACGTGACCATGAACGCGACCAAGGCCTATGTGTATGCGGTGGCCAAGGCCTGCGACCGGGGCGCCACCACCCGCGAGGACGCGGCCGGCGCCATCCTCTATGCGGCGGAGAAGGCCACCTGGATGGCGCTCGAGGCGATCCAGACCCTGGGCGGCAACGGCTATATCAACGATTATCCCACCGGCCGCCTGCTGCGGGACGCGAAGCTCTATGAGATCGGCGCCGGCACCAGCGAGATCCGCCGCATGTTGATCGGACGCCAATTGTTTGAGAAGACAATGTGAGCGCATTCGCGCATCCCTCTTCTCAGAAGAAAGCGTCCCGCCATGAGCTATGTCACCGGCAACGGCGCCGCAGTGCAGCCGATCGGCCTCGGCACATTCCAGGTTGAGGGCGACGCCGTCGTCGCTGTGGTGAAGGAAGCGCTGAAGGTCGGCTACCGCCATGTGGACACGGCGGCCGCCTACGGCAATGAAGAGGCGGTGGGCGCGGGCCTGCGCGCCTCGGGCATGGACCGGGGCGATTTCTTCCTCACCACCAAAGTGTGGTGGACCCGCCTCGACGACGTGGAGGGCTCGCTGAATGAAAGCCTCGCCCGCCTGAAGACGCCCTATGTGGACCTTCTGCTGATCCATTGGCCGAACCCGGCCGTCCCGCTGAAGGTGACGCTCGACGCCATGGCGCGGGTGAAGCGCGCCGGGCTTGCGCGCAACATCGGCATCTCCAACTTCACCATCGCCCTCATGAAGGAGGCGGTGCAGCTCTGCCCCGAGCCGCTCTTGTGCAACCAGATCGAGGTGCACCCCTATCTCGAGCAGGATCGGGTGATCCGCGCCGCCAAGGATCTCGGCCTGGAAGTCACGGCCTACAGCCCCATCGCCCGCGGCGACATCGTCCACGACCCGGTCATTCAAGGCATCGCCGATGCCCATGGGCGCACCACGGTGCAGGTGGCGCTGCGCTACCTGATCCAGCAGGATCTCACCGTCATTCCCCGCACTGCCAAGGTGGAGCGGCTGGCGGAGAATCTCGCCATCTTCGACTTCGCCCTCACCGATGAGGACATGGCCACGCTGCACGGGCTCGCGCGCCCGAACAGCCGCAAGGCCAACCCCTCCTGGTCCCCGGCCTGGGACTGAGCGGGGTCCGGCCGGGGAGGCGGGGCGGTGGATGACTTCTTCACGTTGTCGAAGATGTTCTGGGGGCTCGCGGTCCCCTCGAATTTCCTCATCTTCATGGCCGTGCTGGGCATCGCCTTCACGCTGACCGGCACCCGCCGGCTGGGGCTCGCCTGCATCATCTTCGCGGTGGCAGGCCAGATCGTCACCGGGCTCTCGCCCTTCCCGAACTATCTGGTCTCGCCACTGGAAGAGCGATTCCCACCCTTCGTCCCGGACGGGCGCCCGGTGGATGGCATCATCCTGCTTGGCGGGGCTGAGGTGCCGGATGTTGCGCTTGCGCGCGGCGTGCCCGCGCTGAACGATGCCGGGGAGCGGCTGATCGCCTTCGCGGCACTGGCGCGCGAATACCCCGACGCCACCTTGGTCTTCACCGGGGCACCGGGCGGGTTCGGCGAGACCGGATCCCTTGAGATTCTCGGCATGCGCGAAGGCCTGGTGGATGTGGGCATCGACCTCAAGCGCATGCATTTCGAGACCAAGTCCCGCAACACGGCGGAGAATGCCATCTTCACCAAGGCCATGGTGAACCCCGCCCCGGGCTCTCGCTGGCTGCTGGTGACCTCCGCCTTCCACATGCCCCGGGCCATCGGGAGCTTCCGGGAAGCGGGCTTTCCGGTGATCGCGAACCCGGTGGACTATCGCACGCTTGGCCCGAACGCCCTCGGCGGCATGTTCTCGCGCGCCTCGCAGGGGCAGGATCTCACCGATATCGGGGCGAAGGAATGGGTGGGGCTTCTCGCCTATTATCTCGCAGGCAGGACCAACGCGTTGTTTCCTGCGCCCTGAGCGTCACTCGTCGCGCGGCAGACCCAGGCGGTAGACACCCCGGAAATCCAGCGGATCCACCGGCTTTCCCTTGCGATAGATGACCAGCCGGCCTTCCAGCGCCAGCCGGATTGCGGCGCGGCGCACCTCGGGCAGAGCATGCTGCCAGTCCTCGCCGGGCGCTACCACCTGCGCCGCGTCGATGGGGCTGAGGGTCTTGGCGGGGCCGATCTCGCGCGCGAGGGCGAGGATGACGCGCGCCGCCGGGCTGTCTTCGGCCGGCGTGTTCGGTTCCATTTCATCATGCGGTGTGCTCATGGCCCCTCCTCGCATCCCGGCAAGGGGCCGGCAAGGGGGCGCCGTGTCGCCGGCGCGTCATCAAATTGTGCATTGCGATGAAATTTTCGTTGCGTGTCGCTTAAGGATTTCTTAATCACATTGCCCGGCGCTTGACGGCGTGTCGCCGCCCGGCCGAACTTCGACTTATCCAAGGCCCATTGTCATCATGGCAGTACAGACCGAGCGTTCCTGTTGGGGAATCGCACGCGTTAGCCTCGGCGTCTTCCTCGCCGCCATCGTCCTGGTTTACCTCTTCGGCGGTTTCGAGCCTTCGGCGGCTGTAGTGATGCGCTGACCGCGTCGCGCGGAACCTACCGTTTTCTGGGAGGGGGCAATGGCGCTGACGCTGTTCATCGGCAACAAGAACTATTCGTCCTGGTCGCTCCGCGCGTGGCTGGCCCTGAAGGCCGCCCATGTGGACTTCGAGGAGCGGCTGATCCCCTTCGGCAGTGAGGAATTCAAGCAATCCCTCGCCGGGCTGGGCTCTCCCGGGCGCGTGCCGCTGCTGGTCCATGACGATGAGCCGGTCTGGGATTCCCTTGCCATCATCGAGCATGTGGCCGAGCGCTATCCCGACCGCGCCATATGGCCGGGCGATCGCGCGGCCCGCATGATGGCGCGCTCGATCTCCGCCGAGATGCATTCCGGCTTCCATTATCTGCGCCGGCATATGCCCATGAATCTGTGGCGGCCGCCGGAGCCGCGCGCCTATGACGAGAACGTCGCCAAGGACATCGCTCGCATCACCGCCATCTGGCAGGAGGCGCGGGGGCGGTTCGGCGCGGGCGGCGACTTCCTGTTCGGCCGCTTCTCCGCGGCGGACGCCATGTATGCCCCTGTCGCGACGCGCTTCCGCACTTATGCGGTGCCCCTCGATCCCGTCAGCGCCGCCTATGTGGCCGCCATCCACGCCCAGCCCGATTTCGTCGCCTGGAGGAAGGACGGCCTGAAGGAAACCTGGGTGGAAGAGCACGACGAGGTGGACTGGCCGGTCGTGAAGCGCGAACCTGCGGAATGACCGCCGCCCCAAAAGCCAAGCGTCCGAAACCGGCCGCCGCCGGATCCCTCCACCTCATCAAATTGTGCGTGGGGGCCGAATCCGTGGAGGATCTCACCTCCTGGATCGCCGAGCGCCTCGCCGACAAGAAGGCCAAGGGCCTGCCCGTCGAGCACGCACACATCACCCGCATGACGCCCACCCGCGCTGAGGAATTGCTGGCGGGCGGCGCACTCTATTGGGTGATCAAGGGCGAGGTCCTGTGCCGCCAGCGCCTCATGAAGATCGAGCCCTTCGTGGATGGCGAGGGCATCGGCCGCTGCCGCCTTGTCCTCGACCCTGAGGTGGTGCGCGTGGTGGCGCGCCCATCGCGGCCGTTCCAGGGCTGGCGCTATCTGAAGGGCAGCGAGGCACCGGCCGATGTGGTGGCCGGGGAGGGCGATGCCCAACTGCCCGAGACCCTGCAGCGGGAGCTGCGCGCCCTCGGGCTGCTTTAGCCGGCCGACCTGCTGCCCGAACGCCAATAAAAAAAGCTCCCGTGAGGGAGCTTTTTTCAGGTGGGGGTACGAACGCTGGCTTGCCCCCGCAAAAGCCAGCGAACGCACCCCGCACCCGGCCCTCCCCGCGAGGGGAGGGGAACCAATCTTCTCAAGGCGTCAGCCGGCCCGCAGGTTGGCGACGAAGCGCTGCACTTCGTCCTGCAACTCATTGGCCTGGCTCGACAGCGAGGTGGACAGGGTCATCATCTGGGTGGAGGCGGCGCCGGTCATCTCCGCCGCCCGGCCCACGCCGGAGATGTTGTCGTTGACGCCTTCGGTGCCCTGGGCGGCATTCTGCGTGTTGTAGGCGATCTCGCGGGTCGCAGCGCCCTGCTGCTCCACCGCCGTGGCGATGGCGGAGGTGGCCTGGCGGATGTCGGTGATGATGCCGACGATCTTCTCGATGGAGCCCACCGTGCGCTGCGTCGCGCCCTGGATCTCCGACACCTTCAAGCCGATCACCTCGGTCGCCTTGGCGGTCTGGGAGGCGAGTTCCTTCACCTCCTGGGCCACCACCGCGAAGCCCTTGCCCATGTCGCCGGCGCGCGCCGCCTCGATGGTCGCGTTGAGCGCGAGGAGGTTGGTCTGGCCAGCGATGTTGGTGATGAGGTCCACCACTTCGCTGATCTTCGCCGCGGCCGTGGAGAGCTCGCGAATCTCGCCGTGGGTCTGCTCGGTCGCCCGCGACGCCTCGACGGCGATGTTGGCGGCGTGGCTGACCTGGACGCCGATCTCGCGGATCGAGGCGCTCATCTCCTCGGTGGAGGCCGCCACCGTCTGGACGTTGTTGGAGGCCTCATTTGCGGCACCGGCGACGGCCTGCGCCTGGCGGGAGGTCTCTTCCGCCGAGGCGGAGAGGCTGCGCGCGGCATCGGACACTTCGCTGGAGGAGTTCGCGAAGGCGCCGGCAAGCGCGCCCATCTTGCTCTCAAACTCGTTGGCGATCTCGTTTCGCTCTTCTTTCATGCGTTCCGCGTTGCGGCGTTCGGCTTCGGCTGCCTCCTGGCGCATTCGCTCGGCTTCCACCAGATCCTGGCGGAGCGCTTCCGCGCTGCGGGCCATGGCGCCCAGCTCGTCCTTCCGCTCCGTCCCCGGCACCTCGACGTCGAGCTCGTCGTTGGAGATGGAGGTCAGGACGCCGGTGAGGCGCTTGATCGGGCGCGAGATGGCGAAGATGGCGGTGAACGCGCTGAGGATAAAGACCAAGAGCATCACCGCCGCGACGATCCCCATGGTGAAGAGGATGGCCTGGTTCGACCGGGCGACGAGCTGGTGCGAGCTGTCCTCGACGCTGCGCTGGAGGTCATCCACGAGATAGTTGAGCTGGTCGGCGACCGCCTGGAGGGCCGGGTCGCAGGTATTGTTCATCAGCCGCGTGCCGCGGTCATTCTCTTCCGTGGACGTGCCCGTGGTGGCGAGGACGATGGTTTCCTTACAGACATTGTCGACGGTCGCCAGGAACTGGTCCTGGATGCTGCCGAACTCGGCGACACGCTCGGGCAGGGCCTTCTTCGCGATGTCCATCTGCTCTTTGAAGGTCTTCAGGCCCATGGCCTGATGCTGCACAGCCGTCTTGTTGTCGATGGTGGTGACGGCAGTCAGCGATTCATAGATGGAGCGGCTGGTATAGACGAGGGCGCGGCTCGACTGGGAAAGGGCGATGGCGGCCATCGCGTCCCGTTCGATCAAGTCCGTGAATTCGTTCTGAACCTCGTACGCCTTGGTGGCCATGAAGAAGAGGCCGACCGCGGAGGATACGAGAAGGAGCGCTGACAGAGACAGGACTTTTACGAGGATAGGCCAATTCTTGAAGGACATGCTCCACCCCTGCTTCCCACATGCCGAGCGGTCAACGCATGGGCTCTGGGTCCATGGGCAAACCTCTCTCTATCGTATGTGATGCTTAGGATAGCTTGCCCGAGGCTTGCCTCCGGTTACCTCAACTGAGTCTTTGCAAGACATGCGAGTGCATTGCCGGCGTCAGCGCGGTGGCTGACCCCGGCCGTGCCTTGGCGCGCCCGAGGACATTCATGCGCCGGGCCGGCAGTGCCGCTGCCGCCCGTCGGGGCGGATGAGTCAGGCGTCGCCGGTGGCAATGGGCTTTCCGCGCGAGGCCCATTCGGTCCAGGAGCCGTCATAGAGCGCCTGCGGCCGCTTGCCGACGCTCTCCAGCGCGATCCAGAGGATCGCCGCCGAGACGCCCGAGCCGCAGGTGGTGATGACCGGCCTGGACATGTCGAGCCCCGCCGCCGCCAGCTCCGCGCGCACGACGTCCGGCCCCACCAGAATTCCGTCCTTCACAAGCTTGGAAGAAGGCAGGTTGAGACTGCCAGGAATGTGGCCGGACTTCAGATTCGGCCGGGGCTCGGGAGCCTCGCCGGTGAAGCGCGCGGCGGCGCGGGCGTCGAGAATCTGCGTGCTCGAGCCCATGGCCTTTTCCATATGGGCGATGTCGGCCACCACAGAGCGGTCGAGGCGCGGCGTGAACACCGCCGGCGGGCGGCGCGCCGGGCCGGCTTCCACCGGCCGGTCCTCGGCCAGCCATTTGGGCAGGCCACCTTCCAGGATCTTCACGTCCTGCGCGCCGAAGGCCCGGAAGGTCCACCACACGCGCGGCGCGGAGAACAGGCCGAGCGCGTCATAGACCACGATCCGCACGCCGTCGCCGATGCCGAGCGCGCCGACCGCGGTCGCGAAGTCTCGCGGCTCGGGCAGCATGTGGGGCAGGTCGCTGGTCTGGTCCGAAATGCCTTCGAGGTCGAAGAACACCGCGCCGGGAATGTGCCGCTCAAGAAATTCCCTGCGGCCCTCGCGGTCCGTGGGCGGCAGGAACCAGGTGGCGTCGACGATGACGAGGTCAGGCGCGTGGAGATTGTCGGCGAGCCACTGGGTGGAGACGAAGATGGGCATTGTGGGCCTCGGGAGGATCAGACGAGGACGTTGGGTACGGCGGCGTCGCGCTCCAGCCATTCCGGGACCGGCAGGTTCTTGGACCTGAGGAAGTCCGGGTTGAACAGCTTGGACTGATAGCGCGTGCCGAAATCGCACAGGATGGTCGCGATGGTGTGACCGGGGCCCATTTCCTTCGCGAGGCGGATGGCGCCGGCCACATTGATGCCGGAGGAGCCGCCGAGACACAGGCCCTCATGCTCCAGAAGGTCGAAGACGATGGGGATGGCCTCTTCGTCCGGGATCTGGAAGGCAGCATCCACCGGAGCGTCTTCCAGGTTCGCGGTGATGCGCCCCTGGCCGATGCCCTCGGTGATGGAGGAGCCCTCGGCCTTCAGTTCGCCGGTGGTGTAATAGGAATAGAGCGCAGCGCCCATGGGATCGGCGAGGCCGATCTTGATGGCCTTGTTGCGCGCCTTCAGCGCCATACCGACGCCGGCAAACGTGCCGCCGGTGCCCACCGAGCAGACGAAGCCGTCGATCTTGCCGCCTGTCTCATCCCACAGCTCCGGGCCGGTGGTCTCGAAATGGGCTTGCCGGTTCGCCACATTGTCGAACTGGTTGGCCCAGATGGCGCCGTGCGGCTCGGTCTTCGCCAGGGCCTCGGCAAGGCGGCCGGAGACCTTCACGTAATTGTTCGGGTTGGAATAGGGCACGGCGGGCACCTCAACCAGCGTGGCGCCGGCGAGTCGCAGCATGTCCTTCTTTTCCTGGGACTGGGTGTCGGGAATCACGATCACCGTCTTGAAGCCGAACGGCGCGGCCACCAGCGCAAGGCCGATGCCGGTATTGCCCGCCGTGCCCTCGACGATGACGCCGCCGGGCTCCAGCGTTCCCTTCGCGATGGCATCGCGGATGATGCCGAGCGCCGCCCGGTCCTTCACAGACTGTCCGGGATTGAGAAATTCCGCCTTGCCGAGGATGGTGCAGCCGGTTTCCTCGGAGGCGCGCTTCAGGCGGATCAGGGGCGTGTGGCCGATGGATTCGACGAGGCCGTTGCGAATTGTCATGGAGGCAACCTTGAGCGAAGGGAGCGCAAATTAGCTGAGAGGGTTCTTGCCCGGCAACCGATGCCGTCTATTTTCCTTTGATGTGATCGAAGGCGCGCAGGGCGCGGTCGCGGGCAAGCTCGTGGGCGATAACGGGTTTCGGATAGGTGGTGCCGAGCCGGACACCGGCGCGGGTGAGGGTGGCCTCGTCCGCGCTCCAGGGCTGGTGGATCACCGACTTGGGGAGCTTTGCGAGCTCCGGCACGAAGGCGCGGACATAGTCCCCATCGGGATCGAATTTTTCCCCCTGGAGGATGGGATTGAAGATGCGGAAATAGGGGGCGGCGTCCACGCCCGTTCCCGCCACCCATTGCCAGTTTCCGGGATTGTTGGCCGGGTCGGCGTCCACCAGCGTGTCCCAGAACCAAGCCTCGCCCTCGCGCCAGTCGATGAGCAGGTGCTTGGCGAGGAAGGAGCCCACCACCAGCCGCACCCGGTTGTGCATCCAGCCCGTCTGCCACAATTGCCGCAGGCCCGCATCCACCAGGGGATAGCCGGTGCAGCCCCTCTGCCAGGCCTTCAGCTCGCCCGGGCATTCGCGCCAGGGGAAATGGTCGAAGCGCGGCTGAAGGTTGCGCCGCGCCAGATCGGGTTCGGCGCTCAGCACGTGGTGGGAGAATTCCCGCCAGTAAAGCTCTGCCTCGAACTTCTCCGCATCCCCATGGGGCACGGTGCCGGTCTCCGCCGCATGACGGATGGCATGAAGCACCTGGTTGGGGGAAAGCTCACCCCAGCGCAGGTGCGGCGACAGGCGAGAGACGTGCTCGGAGCCCGGGTTGTCGCGCCGCGTGGCATAGCCCTTCAGGCCGCTCTTGATGAAATCCAGCAGTCGGCCATGGGCTTCTTTCTCCCCGCAGGTCCAGGCTTCGCGAAAGCCGCAGGCCCAATCCGGCGAGGATGGCTCCAGATCCCAGTCTTCCAGCTTCTCGCTGGCAGGCGTGCGCGCCGCCCCTGCAAGATCCGCCGGCAGGCGCAAAGGGGGGCGGGGCCGCGCCGCCCTCTGCGCGGCGCGGTGGAATGCGGTGAAGGTGCGCGGTAGCCCGCCGGATGCGGTGCGCACGGAGCCGGGCGCGTGCAGCAGATGGCCGTTGAAGGTTCGCACCGCCCGTCCCTGCGCGTCCAGCGCCGCGATCACAGCCGCGTCCGCCTTCGCCTCTCCGGCGCCCGGGCGGCTGTTGAAGGCAACAAGCTCGCAGGACAGCGCCTGCGCCACCTCGGGCACGATGGAAACGGCGCGTCCCCGTTTCAGGATGAGAGGGATGCGGTGCGCCGCCAGTGCCTCCTGCAAGGCCCGCAGCGACTGCGCGAGCCACCACCGCGCAGCCCCGCCCAGCGGGCGGATGCCGGGGGAATCCTCGTCGAGCACATAAAGCGCGGCCAGCGGTCGCCCGCCTTCGGCTGCCGCGGTCAGCGCCGGGTTGTCCTTCAGCCGCAGGTCGTCGCGGAACCAGAGCAGGGCAGGGGCCATAACCGGAATGTCCAGAAAAAATGCGGCACCACTAAAGCGGTGGGCCTGGCGGCATCGCCTGCGGCAAGTGTGCGCGTGCCCGGCTAAGATATCGGTGTAGTCTTGGAAAAGGCCAAGCTGAAAATGGGGAATGCGGTTTGCCGAACCTAGCCTCGGTTGTCGGGGAAATCGCCCAGCGCATGACGGCCCGTGACGAGCGGGGGAAGGTGGCCAGCTATATCCCCGAGCTGGCGAAGGTGCCCATCGACCAGTTCGGCATCGCCGTCTTCACCGCGGACGGCGAGACGATCGTGGCGGGCGATGCGGAGGTCCCCTTCTCCATCCAGAGCATCTCGAAGGTTTTCACCCTCACGCTCGCGCTCGGCAAGGTGGGGGACCAGCTCTGGACCCGGGTCGGCCGCGAGCCTTCGGGAAACCCGTTCAATTCCATCGTCCAGCTGGAATACGAGAAGGGCAAGCCGCGCAATCCCTTCATCAATGCCGGCGCCATCGCGGTGACCGACGTGCTGCTGGCCGGCCACGAGCCGCGCGAGGTGCTTGGGGAAATCCTGCGCTTCTGCCGGTTCGTGGCCGAAGACGACAGCGTCGCCATCGACGAGCACGTGGCGCGCTCGGAGAAGCAGACCGGCTTCCTTAACACCGCGCTCGCCAATTACATGAAGGCGTTCAAGGTGCTGGAGAACCCCGTGGACCATGCGCTGGGGGTCTATTTCCACCACTGCTCCATCACCATGAGCTGCCGGCAACTCGCCATGGCCGGGCGCTATCTCGCCTTTTCCGGCCGGCTGCCGGGCAAGGACGTCTCGGTGATCTCTTCGGAGCGGGCGCGGCGCATCAATGCCCTCATGCTCACCTGCGGCCATTATGACGGCTCCGGCGACTTTGCCTTCCGCGTCGGCCTGCCGGGCAAGAGCGGGGTGGGCGGCGGCATCCTCGCTGTGGCGCCGGGGGAAGCATCCATCGCCGTCTGGTCGCCGGGGCTGGACCCGCACGGCAACTCGGTGCTCGGCTCGCTGGCGCTGGAGCATCTGGCCAAGGCCATGAGGTGGTCGGTGTTCGGGGATTGAGGGTAGCACTGCGTCATCCTCCGCGAGGAGGCATCGCAGCCTCCCCGCGAACGGTGGTGCTGGGAATTCCGCTATTCGACCTTGATGTTGGCCGCGCGGGCGATCTCTCCCATCTTCTTGATCTCGCTGCGGATGAAGGTACCGAACGCCTCTGGCGTGCTGCCAACCGCCTCGCAGCCGAGTTCCGTCAGGCGGGTCTTGATGGATTCATCCTTGAGGACTTTCACGATCTCCTGGTTCAGGTACGTCACGATCTGCGCGGGCACCTTGGCGGGCAGGACGATGCCGTACCATTCATAGATTTCCAGCTTCACGCCCTCTTCCGACATGGTTGGCACATCGGGGACCATGGAGGACCGCTCGGGCGTGGTTAGCGCGATCAGGCGCAGTTTGCCGGATTTGATGTGCGGCAGGGCCGCCGACAGCACCGTGAAATACAGCTTGGTCTCACCCGCAATGACGGAAACCAGCGCCGGGGCCGCGCCCTTATAGGCGACAGGCACGATGTCCGTGCCGGCAAGGTTGTTGAGCTGGGCGAGCGCCAGATGGGGCGGCGTTCCTATGCCCGCGGTCGCGGCATCTATCTTCCCGGGATTGGCTTTGGCGTATGCGATCAGCTCCCGAACTGAATTTGCCGGCACGGAAGGATGGACGACGAGGCCGTAGAGCCCCGTGGCTGCGAGAGTGACGGGCGTGAAGTCCGTGACCGGGTTGAACGGCAGCGAGGGGAAGACGGCGGGATTGATGGCGAGATTGCTTGTCGCCAGCCCCATTGTGTAACCGTCGGGAGGGGCCTTCGCGATGGCATCCAAGCCGATATTCGTGGCGGCTCCCGCCCGGTTGTCCACGACGACGGGCTTTTGAATGTTCTCGCTCAGCTTCTGGGCGATGATCCGTCCTACGGCGTCCGATCCGCCGCCGGGTGGAAAGCTGACGATGAGTTTTATGGCTCTTTCTGGAAATGATGTCTGGGCCGAACTGCTGGCAGGCATCCCTAAGACCGCCGCCTGACACAGGGCGGCGACCGTGAGGAAATTCCAGATCTTCATATGTCTCTCCCTACAGGATTCTTGTTTTTCAACCCGATCAAGCGAGCTGGTTGGGGCATCGGCGTCCATGGGCCTGGGAGCGTGTCGCCGCTGTCTTTCGCATTATGAAGATAGTTGCGACAGATTGGCAATGATACGTCGCGGCCTTGCCCCGAGGGGGGACGCTTCACGAATTTGCTTCCGCCGTAAACACAGCGGGGCAACGCGAGGGATGATGCTGGGCCGCGAGGCGTGGCAGCTGGGAGGCTGCGTATTTCTTATTGACGGTATCGTTTTCTCATAGATATAGATTCGTTGCTCGGAGATCGTGCGGGTTCAATCTGCGCATGCTCTGCTCGCCAATAAATGTGTTGGGCAAGTCTTCTGATAGAGTTGTTCTCAAAATTTAAGTGAAGCGCGGTTCAATATGAACAGACGTGCGCCAATTTCCCGGATCGTCGGCGAATTCGCCAGTGAGATTAAGCTCGGCGATATACCGGAAGCCATCCGGCACACAGCAAAGCTTCATATTCTCGATTCCCTTGGTGTTGGCCTTGTTTCGTCCCGGCTCGCCGCGAGCCGCAGCATGGTCGATGCTCTGGCCGATGGTTCGGCCGGAACCCATGGAATCATCGGATCGCACCACAAGGTTTCGTTGAGCGATGCCCTCCTGGCGAACGGGATGCTCATCAACGGAATTGAGTATGACGACACGTCCATAGAAGGGCGTGTGCATCCCAACGGCTATTGCACGCCGGTCGCCCTGTGGTGCGGGAATGAATGGGGTGTGGGAGGCCGGGATATCCTCGTGGCCTATATCGTCGGGATCGAGATCGCGATCCGGGTGGGCGCGGCGTCCAAAGGCACGTTTCAGCAACGCGGCGTCGACATTATCGGCCTGAGCGGCGCTTTCGGCGCCGCGGTCCTCGCCGGGCGTCTCCTTGGCCTCGATGGCGTCCAGATGAGCCATGCGCAGGGGATCGCGCACAGCATGGCCGCGGGCAGCCGCGAATTCACCCGCGAGCTTGCCACCACAAAAGCACTGCATCCGGCATGGGCCGGCGTTTGCGGTGTGACCGCGGCCCGCCTGGCGCGGAGCGGCATGATTGTCCCGAGTGAGCCTTATGAGGGGCTCTATGGCCTCTACCGGATCATGGCGGCGGAACGCTTCAGCCAATGCGACCTGAGCCTTCTGACCGAGGGGCTCGGCGAGACATGGCTATGCGGGCAGCTTGCGGTGAAGCCGCTCCCGGCCTGCTACTTTCTCATCCCCGCGATCGATGCGGCGATTGCGCTTAGAAACCAGTTTGCGCTGCCACTGGAAGAGATCCGGACGATCGAGGTTTTCCTGCCGCGCGCGGCCATCAACACAGTATGTGAGCCCGCCCCGCAGCGCCTGCGGCCGCAGCATTCCTATGCCGCGCAGTTCAGCATCTATTACAGCGTCGCCGCTGCCTTGGTGCGCGGCCGCTTCGGGCTGGAGGAGATCGAGGCCGAGGCTCTGGCTGACCCTGTCATTCTGGACCTCGCCGGGAAGGTCACTTACCGGGAGGACGAGACATCCACCTTCCCCGCCAACTACACGGCCACCCTGCACGTGGAGATGCGGGATGGGAGTGTCTACCGGCACGAAGAGCGAGAGCACCGCGGCGGCGCGGCGCGTCCCATGACCGAGGCTCAGATCATCGAGAAATTCATGGCGAACGCGATCGGAACTCTGACCGCGGAAAACCAGCAGCGCGTTCGCGACACGGTTCTTGGTCTTGAGTCTGCGGGCAGCGTTGTGCCTCTCCTCACAGCTCTCTCTCCCTAAACGGAGAGTTGCCTTCGCCAGGGCCGAAGTCGTGGCTTGGATCGAAGGCCGGACCGCCGCGCGCTGCACGCACATAGCGGCGTGCGCCCCTCAGCGCAGGCGCGCCCCAATCACGCTGGCACCCACGTCACAAAACCCCTCAGCGTCGATCTTTTCGAGCACGACGTCCGCCACATGATCTTCCGAGATAAGTCGTCGCGATTCAAAAGTGCGGCAGGCATCATGAAGCACGCTCCGAGCCGCCCTGGCTGATTTGTAGACCACAACTCGACGCTCCACCTTCGATGAATCTGACGACGGGGCGCGATAGCAGTCGATAAATATCATCCAATAGCCTCCCAGTTGCCGAGGAGGATAGCCAATTTCACGGACTATTACAAATTACTGCACCTTTTTACCGGCAGCGGGAACCCGCCGGCATTACTCTGGCGCCGGCATTTTTGATCTGTTCGACGGGGTTGGGTTCGGGCGGATTTGAGCACGGTTTTCAGCCTTGCTTCGCCCTCTGCCGGGAGGGACGAGAAGGTTCCGACATCACTCTTCGTTTTTCCGGCAAGAATCTGCGGGCAGGTCGCGCTGCAGAAAAGGAACAATGCCCTTCGCCCAGCATTGGTACCAAACTAGAGCTTAATGCTGGGAGATGCCGCTATGAGCCTTTTGCTGCTTTTGATCGTCCTTATCCTGCTTTTCGGTGGTGGCGGACTGTTCTACGGAGGCGGCCGCTACCGGAATCATGGGTTCGGTGTCGGTGGAATTCTCGTGATCCTTCTGATCGTGCTGCTGCTTACCGGCGGCTTTGGGCACGGGCCAATTCTCTAAGCGACCTCGACATTCGACCGTCCATAATTTGGACGGTCGAATGGTGCGTGCGCTGGCTCCGAGCTACGTCCAGCTTGACCTATCGCGGAGGCCGCCTGAGCGCCCGCCAGCCCAAATGTCCGAGCAGCAATACGGCCCAGACAGCCAGCAGGATCGCGCCGACTGGAAGGGTAACCAGCCCCAGCCAGCCCAGGACGCCCATCGTGTAGAGCAGGCCGCCAAGGTCAGCGCCCGCGATGAGGCATGGATGCACCCCGCCTTCATTTACGGTGCAGCCTGCCGCTGTCGCGACAAGGCTGACGAGGGCGACGGATATCACCGGGAAAAGGGCGAACAGAGCGATGCAGAGCAGGGAGAGGCTGTAGGCACGAATCACGTTGTCTGCCTCGTCGCTTATCGGGCTGGCGCAGCTCGCTGCCGTCGACGTGGTTATCAATGCGCTTGCGACGTAGGCCTCGATGCAGATGCCAAGGCCAAAGGAAGCGGGGAGCACCGGAGACGGGAATGAGGTGCCTGACCCGGCCTGAGGCCATCTGAGGCCGGTGCTATCGCTTCCAGTCCGGCAGGCCATCCAACGGACACGCCAGCGAGCGCGTCGTTTGTGAGCGAAGTCATGAATGCTGGATGCGCCAAACCTGAGAGCTCAAGGGTTTTATGGCTTGGCGTATGTAGGTGGCTCCCCGGGCCGGATTCGAACCAGCGACCAACCGGTTAACAGCCGGTTGCTCTACCACTGAGCTACCGGGGAACAGGCGCTCGTCAGCAAGGCGCGCCATATAGCAACCGGGGGGCGGCTTGTGAAGCCGGCTGGGCAAGAAATCTCGCCCTGTCCCCACTCAGGCGCTCAGCAGAGCCGGCGCCGCATCGCTTTCCCCGTCCTTCGCTTCGTGGGCGAACTGCATCTGGTAGAAGGTGTAGTAACGTCCGCGCCGGGCCATCAGCTCTTCGTGGCGGCCCACTTCCACCACCTTGCCGCCATCCACAACGCAGATCTTGTCGGCGCGCACCACGGTCTGGAGCCGGTGGGCGATGACGATGGTGGTGCGGCGGCTCTGGAGGTCCACCAGCGCCTTCTGAACTTCCGCTTCCGATTCGCTGTCCAGGGCCGCTGTGGCCTCGTCCAGCAGCAGGATGGGGGCGTTCTTCAGGAAGGCGCGGCTGATGGCGATGCGCTGGCGCTGCCCGCCGGAGAGCTGCACGCCGTGCTCGCCCACGGGCGTGTCGTAGCCCTGGTCGAACGACATGATGAAGTCGTGCGCATGGGCGGCCTTGGCAGCGGCGATGATCTCCTCCTCGCTCGCGCCCTGGCGCCCGAAGGCGATGTTCTCGCGCACCGTGCCCGAGAACAGGAACACGTCCTGGCTCACCAGCGCCGAAGCGCTGCGAACCGAGGGAAGGGAGTATTGCATGACGTCATGGCCGTCGATGCGGATGGTGCCGTCCTGCGGCGTGTAGAAGCGCTCGATGAGGTTGATGATGGTGGTCTTGCCGCCGCCGGAGCTGCCCACCAGGGCCGTGGTCTGGCCGGGCTCGGCGACGAAGTTGACACCGCGCAGCACGGGCTCGCCCGGGCGATAGCCGAAGACCACCTCGTCGAACTCGATGCGGGCCCGGTCCACGGGAAGGGCAGGGCGGCCCTCCTGCTCGACCTCGGGCGCATCGCCATCCAGGAGCTCGAACAGCATGTTCGCGCCCACCATCATGGCGGCGAGGTCCACGTGGAAGCGGGCAAGGCGCTTGGCGGGCTCATAGGCGAGCAGCAGGGCCGTGAGGACCGAGAAGAACTCGCCGGGGGTGCGGTTCAGCACCACCACGTTGTAGCCCGCATAGAGTATGACGCCGGCGATGGCGAGGCCGCCGAGGGTCTCCATGAGGGGGCTGGATTTGGCCTGCGTCTTCGCGAGGTTGTTCGCGGCCCGCTCCACGTCGTCCACATAGGTGAAGACGTGATTGCTGATGACCGGCTCCAGCGTATAGGCCTTCACCGTGCGCACGCCCTGGATGAATTCCATGACGATGGCATTCAGCTTCACCATGGAGCCGAACTCGCGCTTGAAGATGTTCTTCGCCTTCTTGATCAGCTTGCGCGTGCCGAGCACGGCGATCGGCATCACCACGGCGGAGATGATGGCGAGGAACGGGTCCTGGATGATCGCCACCGTCGCGAGCGCGAGCAGAGAGAGGACATCGCGGCCCATGGAGGTGATGACGAGGTTCAGCGCGTCGCGCGCCGAGCCGGCGCCGGCCGAGAAGCGCATGGTGATGTCGGCGGTGTGGTTGGCCGCGTAATAGCGCACGTCCTTGCCCAGGAGGCGCTGGAAGATGCGCTTCTGGTTGTCGGCGACGATACGGTTGCCGACCCGCGCCATGGTCACGGTCTGGGCATAGGCCGAGAAGCCCTTGGTCATGGACAGGACCATCATGATGATCGCCACGGCCCAGACGGCTTCCGCAGTGGGGGTCACGAAGATCGAATCGACCGCGTCCTTCATGAGATAGGCCATGCCACCCGTGGCGGCGGCCATGAGCGCCATGAAGAAGAAAGCGATGGCGTAGCCCTTCCAGTGCGTCAGCCCGTCCGAGACGAACAGGCGGTAGACGACGCGCGTGCTCTCGTCTTTCAGGAGGGCGGCGCGCACGCGCTCAAGCGGGGCAAAGCTCATCTGGATCTCCGGTTCGAGCCTTTGGGCATCCGCCCGGCGCCGCATCTTTTGGCGGCTGCGCGAAACGATGCTCGGGAGCGGGGCAGGCAAACTTCCATCGGCTCGGGCGCCCGCCGCGCTGGAGGCCACGCCCGGAATCGAACCGGGGTGCACGGATTTGCAGTCCGCTGCGTAACCACTCCGCCACGTGGCCTCATGGGCGCGGTTGTTAAAGCAGGACAATGGTTTGTGCAAGCCGCCGGGCTATGTTGTTCACTGCGTTTCAGAATTCGACGCGCCGCCGGTTTTGGAATCAGGCTCTCGCCGCGCGGATCTGCGATGGGCCAAATTGTGCCAACCCGCATGACTTGAGACCGTAACAGGCTGCGATTAGGCCAACGCATCGCCCGTTCAGGGCGATGCCTCAGGAGAGACCCATCATGAACATGCGCACTCTGATCGCCGCCGGCGTCGTGGCGTGCCTGCCGACGCTCGCTCTCGCCGCAGACCCGATTCTCGCCGTCGGCTTCGTGGAAAAGGCCGTGATCAAGGCGAAGGTGTCCGCCATCGATGCGAACACCCGCACCATCACGCTGGTCGGTCCGCAGGGCAATTGGCTGGCGGTGAAGGCCGGCCCGGAAATGCAGAATTTCGGCCAGATCAAGGTGGGTGACACGGTCACCGCCGGCATGGAGCAGGCCACCGAGATCAGCGTCGTCCACCCCAATGACGGTACCCCGGTGCCTGCCGACGTGAAGACCCTCGACACCGCCCCGACCGGCGCGAAGCCCGGCATGATCGTGACCGATCGCCGCGAGATCGCCGCCACCATCACCAAGATCGCCGCGGACACCCGCACCGTGACCCTCCAGGGCCCGGCCGGAAACTCCGTCGACATCAAGGTCCCCGCCGAGCAGGACGGCTTCAAGAAGCTCAGCGTGGGCGACCATGTGATCTTCCGCCAGATCACGGTCGCTGGCATCGGCGACACCGGCAAGAACTGAGATAAAGCTTCCGGGCGGGAGGCGCGCCTGCGTCTCCCGCCCCTTGGACCGGCCAGTCCCCGCTTTGGGGGCTCGCGCTTGCAAATGGCTCTACGCTGTGGCTCATCACGGGGAAGGGCTCAACGCAGACATAGCCGGAGGGGCTGCGATGATCGATTTTGCCGAGTTGCGTCGTGGAATGGTGGACGGTCAGGTCCGCACCAATGACGTGACCGACCCACGGATCGTCGACGCCATGCTGGAGATTCCGCGCGAGCGATTCGTGCCGGAGCATCTGCGGACGCTCGCTTATATCGATGACGACCTCGTCATCCGCCCGCCGTCCAACGGCACGCCGGCACGCTATCTGCTGGAGCCGATGATTCTGGCCAAGCTCGTCCAGCTCGCCGATGTGCAGGCGGACGATCTGGTTCTCGATGTGGGCGCGGGCACCGGCTATTCGGCGGCCGTTCTCGGTCGGCTGAGCGGCCAGGTGGTCAGCGTGGACGACGATGCGGAGCTGGTGGCTGCCGCGAACGCGACGCTGGCGGACCTTGGCATTTCCAATACCGCGACCTTCCAGGGCGCGCTCACCGCCGGCTGGGCGCCCGAGGCGCCTTATGATGTCATCTTCGTCAACGGCTCGGTGGATGTCGTCCCCCCGGCGCTCCTTGCGCAGCTGAAGGATGGCGGGCGACTCATCGCAGTGGTGGGCCGGGGCGGCGCTGGCCGTGCGGCAGTCTTCACCAAAGTGGGTACGTCCATCAGCGAGCGGGTGGTCTTCAATGCCGCCGTGCCGCCGCTTCCCGGCTTCGAAGCCCCGCCGCGCTTTACTTTCTGAGTCGGCAGTTAGGGTTAACACGACCTGTGGCGTATCTGCCGCGGTCCGTCAGAAAAGCATCGGGAAGCTTGCCGGTCTGTTCCATAGGGTGAAGCGGGTGGCTATGTTGCGAGTCGCACATGCTGAGCTGGGCGGACCAGTATGTTTTTGTAGTGTGGGTCGGGGAGAGGTACATGTCCCTTTCGGCGCGGGTTCGCCGACGCATTAGCGTTCTGGCTTCGATTGCCTTCGCGTCGGCTGTCGCCGTGCCTTCGGGCGTTTCGGCACAATCACTCGATGCGGCACTTGCAGCGGCGTACATTAATAATCCAAGCTTGAATTCACAGCGCGCCGGCACGCGCGCCGTCGACGAGAACGTCTCCCAGGCACTGTCCGGCTATCGGCCGAACGTGTCTGCCGGCGCCAGCGTCGGCTCGCAGTATTCGCGCTATTCGGCGGCAGGGCAGAGCTCGAACGGGACACTCAATCCCCGCCAGTTCAACCTCACCGTCACGCAGACCATCTTCAACGGCTTTCTTACCGCCAACACGACCCGGCAGGCCGAGTCGCAGGTAAAGGGTTCCCGCGAAACCCTGCGCAACACCGAGCAGACCGTCCTCCTGAATGGCGTCACGGCCTATATGGACGTGATCCAGGGCATCGCGCTCCTGGAACTGCAGCAGCAGAACCTTGCTGCCCTCCAGCAGGAATTGCGCGCGACCCGCGACCGCTTCAATGTGGGCGAGGTGACGCGCACCGACGTGGCCCAGGCCGAGGCGCGCGTCGCTTCCGCGCAGTACCAGGTGGCCCAGGCGGTCGCGAATCTCAGCTCCTATCGCGCTGTCTACCGGCAGGTGATCGGCCTTGATCCCGGCAAGCTGACGCCGCCTTCGCCGGCGGTGGAGCGCCGGATCCCCTCGACGCTGGATTCGGTCATCAATGCGGGTCTTCATCAGCACCCCGCGGTCATGGCCTCGCAATATGCGGTGGACGCCTCTAACTTCCAGGTGCGCATGGCGGAGAGCAATCTCGCCCCGAACCTGAACGTGCAGGGCCAGCTCCAGCAGAGCTATGACCAGTCCGGCACCATCGATTCCCAGGCCGGCGCCAGTGTCATGCTGAACCTGACGGTGCCGATCTATCAGGGCGGCGCGGAATATTCCGCGATCCGGCAGGCCAAGGAATTCCTCAGCCAGGCCCGCATCGAAGTGGATGTGAACCGTGACCAGGTGCGCACCCAGGCGGTGCAGTACTGGGGCTCGCTCGAAGCCGCGAAGGCGCAGATCGAGGCCGCCCAGTCCCAGGTGGCGGCCAATACCCTCGCGCTCGAAGGTGTTCGTGAGGAATGGCGTGTCGGCCAACGCACCACGACCGACGTGCTGAACGCGCAGACCGACCTCACCAATTCGAAGTCGGCCCTGGTGGTTGCCCAGCGCGACCGTGTGGTGGCGGCCTATTCGCTGATCTCCATCATCGGCAAGCTGGACGCCATCTCGCTCGCCCTGAAGGTGCCGGTCTACGACCCCAAGGTGCACTACATGCAGGTGCGCGACAGCTGGGTCGGGGTGCGTACGCCTGACGGAAAGTAGTGACTTTCTCCGTCACGGGCTTTTGCGGCCGGTTCCGGCGATGCCATACTTGAAAAATAGGTGCGATTCTGGCGTCCCTGATCAATCGTAGCTTGCCGCGCGGTTTGAAGGACGTCTTCGGCCGAGGTCGAGAGATGTCCGCGAGCGCAAAGCCCAACGAAACCTCCATGGACGAGATCCTCGCTTCGATTCGCAGGATTATCGCAGACGACGAGCCGCTGCCGCGCCGCCAGCCGGAGCGGCCGGCGGACGCGCCGGTGCACCGGCCGGCGGCTGAGGCGGCGCGTCCGACCGGTAGCCTTGCCGGCCAAGCTCCCGTGCGCGAACATCGTTTCGCGGCCGCCCCTGCCACTGACGCGGCGGACCTGATGGAGGGCGAGGAAATGCCGGACTATCCGTACCAGGGTGCAGCGCCCGGCCAGCCGGCCCCGCGCCGTCCGGAGCCGGCACGCGAGCAGGCCACCGCGCCGCGCCCTGCGCCTGCGCGTCCCGCCGAGCCGCCCCGGAGCGCCGAGCCCGCCCCCAGCCGGCCCCATGGCGAGAACGGCCGCCGCAAGGAGCTGCTGTCGCCGGACGTGGACGCTGCCGTGACCGCCGCCTTCGAATCCCTGGGCGATGTGGTGCTGCCGGCGCACGAGCGCACGGTGGAGGATCTCGTAAAGGAGATCCTGCGTCCCATGCTCAAGACCTGGCTGGACGACAATCTTCCCCGCATCGTCGAGCGTCTGGTACGCCAGGAAATCGAGCGGATCTCGCGCACCAGCCGGTGAAGCAGCCTTCACCACGCGGCAAACAGCATCCCCGCCACAAGGTCGTCTTCCCTGGGCTCGAGCCGGGGATCTGTTGGGCGTCCTGGCGCGTCCATCCTGTGGGAGATGGCCGGTTCAAGGTCGGCCATGACGGCGTGCCGAGGGTTGATCGGCTCCTTTCCCGCCCCGCGATTGACCGCGCAATCCCCTCCGCCCGTTGACGGCGGGGCCGCCGTGCGGCTTTAACGCGGCTCACGTTTCTCACCTCTGGGAGGGCAGGACCCTCGGCGGAGCATTATCCATGCTTGATAAGGTGTTCGAACCCGCGGCCGTCGAGGCGCGCATCTCCGCCGCCTGGGAGCAGGCGGAGGCTTTCCGCTGCGGGCGGCCCGAGCGCAAGGATGCGCCGGGCTTTTCCATCGTCATCCCGCCGCCGAACGTCACCGGCTCGCTCCATATGGGCCACGCGCTCAACAACACGCTCCAGGACGTGCTGGCGCGGTTCGAGCGCATGCGGGGCAAGGACGTGCTCTGGCAGCCGGGCATGGACCATGCCGGCATCGCCACCCAGATGGTGGTGGAGCGCCAGCTCTTGGAGCGGCAGGAGCCCGGCCGGCGCGACATGGGCCGCGCGGCCTTCGTCGAGCGCGTCTGGGCGTGGAAGGAAGAATCCGGCGGGATGATCGTCGACCAGCTGAAGCGCCTCGGCGCTTCCTGCGACTGGTCGCGCGAGCGCTTCACCATGGATGAGGGCCTCTCCCGCGCCGTGCTGAAGGTGTTCGTCCAGCTCTATCGCGACGGGCTCATCTACAAAGACAAGCGTCTCGTGAACTGGGACCCCAAGCTCCTCACCGCTATCTCGGACCTGGAGGTCCAGCCCACCGAGGTGAAGGGCAATCTCTGGCACCTGCGCTATCCCGTGGAGGGGGAGCCCGGCCGCTTCATCGTCGTCGCCACCACGCGCCCGGAGACCATGCTGGGCGATACGGCCGTGGCCGTGCACCCCGACGACGAGCGCTATGCGGACCTCGTGGGCAAGCACGCGATCCTGCCGCTGCTCGGCCGGCGCATCCCCATCGTGGCGGATGAGTATTCCGACCCGGAGAAGGGCTCGGGCGCGGTGAAGATCACCCCCGCTCACGACTTCAACGATTTCGAGGTGGGCCGCCGGCATCATCTGCCCATGATCAACGTGCTGGACGCCGAGGCCCGCATCGACCCCACCGGCATTCGCGACGACCATGCCAGCCGCCGCGACGCCTATGTGGACGATCCGGACTTCGGCGGCGTGCTCTCGCACCTGAAGGGCATGGATCGCTTCGCCGCCCGCAAGCACATCGTCGAGCTGCTCACGAACCTGGAGCTGCTCGAGACCATCGAGCCCAACACCCACATGGTTCCCCACGGCGACCGCTCGGGCGTCGTCATCGAGCCGTGGCTGACCGACCAGTGGTACGTGGACGCCAAGACCCTGGCGCAGCCGGCGCTCGCCGCCGTGCGCGAGGGGCGCACCAATTTCGTCCCGAAGAATTGGGAGAAGACCTATTTCGAGTGGCTGGAGAACATCCAGCCCTGGTGCGTCTCGCGCCAGCTCTGGTGGGGCCACCAGATCCCCGCCTGGTACGACCCGTTCGGCAACGTGTTCGTGGCGAACGATGAAGACGAAGCCTTCGAGGAAGCGCTCGCCCACAATGTCGGCAACGAATCCCTGTCCGCCGACGAGGCGCAGGAACTCATCGACGACGCGGATAAGCGCGCCGCCTTCCTCACCCGCGACGAGGACGTGCTGGACACGTGGTTCTCCTCCGCCCTCTGGCCGTTCTCCACGCTCGGCTGGCCGGACGAGACGCCGGAGCTTGCGAAATTCTATCCCACCTCGGTCCTAGTGACGGGCTTCGACATCATCTTCTTCTGGGTCGCCCGGATGATGATGTTCGGCCTCCACTTCATGCCCGACGTGCCGTTCAAGGACGTCTACATCCACGCCCTCGTCCGGGACGAGAAGGGCGCGAAGATGTCGAAGTCCAAGGGCAACGTCATCAACCCGCTGGACCTCGTGGACCAGTACGGGGCCGATGCCTTGCGCTTCACGCTGGCCGCCATGGCGGCCCAGGGACGGGATATCAAGCTCGCCACCTCCCGCGTCGAGGGCTACCGGAACTTCGCCACCAAGCTCTGGAACGCGGTTCGCTTCGCCCAGATGAACGGCTGCGAGCGCGTCGAAGGCTTCGATCCGGCCAAGGTGGACGGCACGCTCAACCGCTGGATCATTGGCGAGGCGGCCCGCGCGAGCGCCGAGGTGACTGGCGCCATCGAGGCCTATCGCTTCAATGATGCGGCGGGCGCGGTCTACCGCTTCCTGTGGAACGTGTTCTGCGACTGGCACCTGGAGCTGGCGAAGCCCGTACTCTCCGGCGCCGACGGTGCGGCGAAGGACGAGACCCGCGCCACCACCGCCTTCGTGCTGGACGTGGCGCTGAAGCTGCTCCACCCGTTCATGCCCTTCCTCACCGAGGAATTGTGGGCGCGCACCGGCGAGGTCGGCCCGGCCCGCGAGGGTCTGCTGGTCCTGTCCTCCTGGCCCAACCTCTCCGGACTGGAGGCGCCGGATGCCGAGGCCGAGGTGGGCTGGGTGGTGGACCTCATCACCGAAATCCGCTCCGTGCGCGCCGAGATGAACGTGCCGGCGGGCGCGCAGGTGCCGCTGGTTCTGGTGGATGCCTCTGCCGACACCAAAGCGCGGGCCGCGGCCTGGGACGACGCGCTGCGCCGCCTGGCGCGGATCTCCGCAGTGACGCTCTCCGACACCGCCCCCGGCGAATCCGTGCAGATGGTGGTGCGTGGCGAGGTGGCTGCCTTGCCGCTGGCCGGCGTCGTGGACCTCGCCGCCGAGCTTGTCCGCCTGCGCAAGGAGGAGGGGAAGCTCGACCAGGAGGTGGCCCGCATCGACGGCAAGCTCTCCAACGAATCCTTCGTCGCCCGCGCGCCGGAGGAGGTGGTGGAGGCCGAGCGGGAGAAGCGGGACGAGTATGTGGCGCGCAAGGAGAAGGTGCGCACCGCCATCCAGCAGCTCTCGGGCGCCTGACCCCACGGGCCATCGGCTCCATTGCATCGCGTGAAATAAGGCCGAGCTTCAGCCCGGCCGACGCGGGCGCCTGCCACGCTTCCGCCACAGGCGGGGCGGCGCCTTCGGGATCCGGAGGACGGCCGACCCCGCGCCACCGGGCCGTGTGGAGGTCCCCCGATGCCTGTGGCTGTGTCAGCCGGGCAACACTCCTTTTCTTTCAATGGCTCAGGGGAACGAACACCCCCCACACGCCGCGATCCCGCCACAAAACGACACGAGACGAGATGTGTGGGGTGCAGCGGATTGCGTATCCGGGACGTGTGTCCGGCCGCTGCACTCGGGGTGATCCTCGATGGGTGGGCGCAGGACCGAAGGCAGGTCTCGGATGCACGGCTGGCGCCAAGGAGAAACCTTGGCTCGGCCTTGCGGCAGCCGCGATCTTGCCCGCAGGGGATGGCATCGTCAGTCAATCATGTTCGTCACGCCGCGCTCCCTAAATTCCGGTTCAGAGGCCGGGTTCCTCCTCCCGCACCGCGCGGGCGTTGAGGGATTCGGAGCCGGCCTGAAGCTTGCTGCCCTGGCCGTTTTCCTGGGTCTTGGCCTGTGCGTTCCGGCGGCCGCCTTTGATGGCAGCGCCCAGCCCGCTGACGAGAACCACGGCCCGCCTCTGACCCCGCCCGCCAATGTTCCGCTAGCGCCGCCCATGCGGCCGGTGGACGAGGCGTTCCGCTCGGGCACCCAGGCGCTACGCTCCGGCCAGACGGCCAAGGGCGTCGATGCGCTGCGCTATGCGGCGGACCAGGGCCATCCCGCCGCGCAATGGAAGCTCGGCCGCATGTATGCGGACGGCGACGGCGTGAAGCGCGACGATATCAAGGCATTCGAATATTTCAGCCGCATCGCCAACACCCATGCCGAGGATTATCCCGGCACGGCGCAGGCGCGCTTCGTCGCCAGCGCCTTCGTGGCGCTCGGCGGCTATTATCTCGCCGGCATTCCCAATTCCAACGTGCGGCGCGACCCGTCCCGGGCGCGCGACATGTATTCCTACGCCGCCTCTTACTTCGGCGATCCGGACGCGCAGTTCCGCCTCGCCAAGCTCTATCTCGACGGCGCCGGCCTCCAGCGCGATCCGCGCCAGGCAGCGCGCTGGCTGTTCCTCTCGGCGCAGAAGGGGCAGTACGAGGCACAGGCGCTTCTCGGCCACATGCTGTTCCGTGGCGATGACGGCATCAACCGCCAGCCGGCCCGCGGCCTCATGTGGCTGACCCTCGCCCGCGATTCTGCCGCCGGCCCCGGCGACAAATGGGTGGTGGACCTCTACGAGGACGCCTTCTCCGACGCGAGCCCCGACGAGCGGGCGGCGGCGCTTCAGTACCTCGAACAATGGCTGAAGACGTCGCAGCGGTGAGGCCGCTTGGTGGTGGGAAGTTTGAAAGTTTCGGTTTGGGAAGGGAGCCGTTCTGGTCGAAGCCAGCGTGCGTGGTCGTTGCCGGCTCGGTACACGGCAAGCCGCGCACAGCGAAAGCCAGAGCTTGCCAGTCGAGCCGCGTGACGGCAATGTCCGCCCAGAAAAACGCTCAGCGGGTCTATGCCGGAGCATTGTCTCGTCGGGCAGCAGGACAGGGGAAGTCCAAGTCATGATCATGGACGGTGGAAATGCCGATGTCGGCAAGATGAACGAGACTGCTCAGGTCCGGCACCGGACGGGGCTTCTCAGCCGCCGATCGTTTCTCGCCGGCTCGGCCGTCAGTCTCGGCGCCCTGGGGCTGGCCGGTTGCTCAACCACCGACTACATGAGCATCGCCGAGGCGCAGAAGGTCTACGGGCCGGTGCCCACCGAGAAATTCCCGATCCCGGCGGTCGATGTCGCCAAGGTCAATCCGAAATATTTCCGCGCCACCGTTCCCTACGAGACCAAGGAAACGGTCGGCACGATCATCGTCGATCCCAGCAATTACTACGTCTACCGCGTCGAAGAGGACGGGAAGGCCACCCGCTATGGGGCCAATGTCGGCCGCGACGGCTTCCGGTGGAGCGGTGACGCTTATGTCGGGCGCAAGGGCGAATGGGCGGTCTGGACGCCGCCCAAGGAGATGATCAAACGCCAGCCCGAGGCGGCCAAATGGGCCAACGGCATGCCGGGCGGCCTCGAAAACCCGCTCGGCGCCCGCACGCTGTATCTCTACCAGAACGGTTCTTACACGCTCTACACGATCTATGCTTCGAGCGACCCCGAGTCGATCGGCTCAGGCATCACGAGCGGCTGTGTCGGCCTGCTCAGCCAGGACATGATCGACCTGTACGACCGCACGCCGGTCAAGACGAAGGTGGTCGTCCTGCCGGCATAGGCAACGGTCAGCCCTCAATCCAGGCGGCCGCCGGTCCAGGCAACAGTCCCTAAGCGGCGATCGCCAGATCCGCCCAGACCGGCACATGGTCCGACGGCTTTTCCCAGCTGCGCACATGCTTGTCGATGCCGGCGGCGATCAGCTTGTCGGCCGCCTGGGGCGAGAGGAGAAGGTGGTCGATGCGGATGCCGAGATCCCGCTGCCAGGCGCCGGCCTGATAGTCCCAGAAGCTGTAGAGCTTCTCCGAATCCGAGGTAGCGCGCACCGCATCGGTGAGCCCGAGATGCACGAGGTCGCGGAAGGCCTCGCGCGTCGGCGGCAGATAGAGCGCATCATTGACCCAGGCTGAAGGGTCCGCCGCGTCGGCGGGCGTGGGGATCACGTTGAAGTCCCCCGCCAGCACGAAGGCCTCCTCCAGTTCCAGCCGCATGGCCGCCAGTGCGCGCAGCCGCGCCATGAAGCCGAGCTTGTAGGGATATTTCTCGGTGTCCGGTGGGTTGCCGTTGGGCAGATACAGGCAGCAGATGCGCACCGCCATGCCCTTGGCCGAGACCACCGCCTCAATGAAGCGCGACTGCACGTCCATGTCATCGCCGGGAAGGCCTGTTGTCACGTCCTCCAGCGGAAGCTTGGAGAGCAGGGCGACGCCGTTGAAGCCCTTCTGGCCATGGACGGCCACATTGTAGCCCAGCCCCTCGAACGCCTCGCGCGGGAACGCCTCGTCCTGGCACTTGATCTCCTGGAGGCAGACCACGTCCGGCTGCGCCTCCTTCAACCAGGCCACCGCATGGTCGAGCCGCTGGCGGATGGAGTTCACGTTCCAGGTGGCGATACGCATGGGGAGGCTCCGGTTTCGGGCGGAGGATAGTGCCGTCGGCGGCCCACGCAAAGGGTCCCGAGGCTTGCCGAATGGGGAAAAGGGTGGCATTGCAGCGCGTTTCCCATCGGATGCCCGCGCCGGAATGACCTTCGCTTCGATTCAGTTCCTGTTTTACTTTCTTCCGTTGTTTCTTCTGTTGTATTTCTCAACGAAGAACATCAGGTACAAAAATGTCATATTTGTTATATTCTCACTGATTTTCTATTCAGGCGGATATACGTGGCATCTGTTTTTGCTTCTGGGTTCTGTTGCCGTCAATTACCGGCTCGCGCTCGCGCTAGATGCGCGTGAGGGCGCGGAGCGCCGGAAAATCCTGATCTACGGCGTGGTGTTCAACATCGCCTTGCTGGGCGTGTTCAAATACACGGCCTTCATCCTGGAGAATCTCGACGCGCTGCTGGAGCCGTTCGATATCGTCGTTCCTATCCCGCGCATTTCCCTGCCGCTGGGCATCTCCTTTTATTCCTTCCACGCCATCTCCTATATCGCGGACATCTATAAGGGCCGCGTGCGCGCGAACCGCGACCCGCTCCAGTTCACGCTCTACATGACCATGTTCCCCCAGCTCGTGGCCGGGCCCATCGTGCGGTACTCGACGGTGGCCCGTCAGCTCGGCGAGCGGCGGACCACATGGGGGCGGTTCTCAGCCGGGGCGCGGCTGTTCGCCATCGGGCTCGCCTGGAAGGTGCTCATCGCGGACGAGGTGGCCCCGCTGGTGATGGCGGTGTTCGACGGCACCTCCAACCCGACGCTGCTGGAATCCTGGCTCGGCGTTTATGCCTATGCGATCCAGATCTATTTCGACTTTGGCGGCTATTCCGCCATGGCGGTGGGCCTCGGCGTCATGGTCGGGTTCACGCTGCCGCGGAACTTCCGCATCCCCTACGCCTCGCTGAGCATCACGGATTTCTGGCGGCGCTGGCATATGAGCCTGTCGTCCTGGCTACGGGACTATGTCTACATCACCCTCGGCGGCAACCGGCTTGGCGCCTCGCGCACCTATCTGAACCTCTGGGCGGTGTTCCTGCTGTGCGGCCTCTGGCACGGGGCGAGCTGGAACTTCGTGATCTGGGGCGCCCATCACGGCGCCTTCCTGGTGATCGAGCGCATGGGCCTGCGGCGCTGGCTGGACCGGGCGCCGGCGGGCGTGGCGCATCTCTATACGCTGCTGGTGGTGTTCTTCGGCTGGGTGTGGTTCCGCGCCGAGACCTTCGGCGGCGCCATCGGCATGTTCCAGGGGATGCTGGGCTTCAACGGGCTCGGCCGCCCGAGCTTCCCGCTGGAATTCGGGTTATATCCGCTGTCCGTTCTGGCTTTGGTGGTGGGCGGCATCATCGGCCTGTGGAAATGGCCGCGCCTGCGCGCCATGCCGATCCTTCGGCCGGTGGTGGCCGTGTTCGACTATGGGATGGTGGCCGCATTGATGGTGCTGTGCATCATCTGGGTGGGCGGGGGGCCTGCGACACCCTTCCTCTATTACCGGTTCTGAGCCATGCCGCTGCTGCTGCGATATCGCCGCTATATGGGCCTGCTGGTGATGGGGATCATCGGCGCGCTGCTACTGAGCAATCTCATCCCCGACCCCTCCGGCCGCTACATCTGGCGCGGCGGACAGAAGGGGCCGGACGCCCTCTGGATCGAGCGAGCGCACGGCCAGCTCCAAAGGCTCGCCTTCTATCTCCAGGACAATTTCGGCTTCCGCGCCAGCCTTCCCCTGGTGCGCACCGCCATCCGCGACTGGGCCAACTCGCCCGAGAACGGGCTGATCTATGTGGGCCGTTACGGGCAATTGCTGTGGGCGGGCCAGAATGCGGCCGCCCAGTCCGCCGGCTCCCTGCTGCGCAAGGAGGCGGTGGAGCGGTTCGCGGCGCTCATGATGGCGCTGCAGCGGGAATTGGCGCCCGAGGGCACCAAGGTGGTGGTGGCGCTGCCCCCCAATGCGCAGTCCGTGGACCTGGAGCAGCTGCCCGAATGGCAGGACCGCTTCCCGGCCCAGACCACCGAATATTCCATGCTGCTGGATGAGCTGAAGGTCCGCGGCGTCACCGCAGTGGACCTGCGGGCGGTGCTGCGGGCCTCGCCCGATTCCCGGCGTTATCTCGCCAACGACACACACTGGACCAATCTCAGCTCCGTGCTCTCCTTCAACGCCATTATGCGGGCGGCGGGCCACCCCGACTGGCAGGTGAACGTGTCCGAGGTGGTTGGGCCGCGCGGGCCTTACATATTGGGCGACCTGGCACGCACTTTGCGGCGCAGCCCGCCACTTCCCGACACCAACCAGTCGCTGCGGCTGAAGGAGGCGGGCCTGCCGTCACCCTTCGTCTTCTATGGCCGGCACGAGGCCAAGGCGTTCAACGGCCACGGCGTGCGCTATGCCGACCATGGGCCGCGCGTGCTGATCATCGGGGATTCCTACACCCTCAACACCTGGGTGCGGCTGTTCGCCTATACGCCCGTGGCCGAGGCGGCCTGGATGCACATCAGCAAGACCACCTATGGCAGCTGCGATTTCGATTTCGCTGATGTGAAGCGGTTCAAGCCCGACCTTCTGATCGTGGCACGGGCCGAGCGCGTGTTTCCGTGCCTCAACGGCGCGTGGCCCGACCATCTGCCCTCGCCAGATTAGGCGGTCCGAGCCTTTCCGCTCGTCATACCCGGGCTTGACCCGGGTATCCACGTTTCTCCGTGAAGCGCGGACCTGACTAAGCCGCACGGATGGCCGGGACAAGCCCGGCCATCACGGTGGTTATCTAAGGCGAGGAACGCTCAACCTAGAGCGCGAAGCTGGTCCCGCACCCGCAGGACGCCACCGCGTGGGGGTTGTCGATCTTGAAGGACGCACCGATAAGGTCGTCCACGAAATCGATGCGCGAGCCGGAAAGGTAATCCATCGACACCTTGTCGACGACGATGGTGGCACCTTCCTTCTCGATCACGAGATCGTCGCCGTCGCGCTCGCGGGTCACATCGAAGCGGTATTGGAAGCCGGAGCAGCCGCCGCCCTCCACGCTCACCCGCAGCACGCTCTCAGGGGCTTCCCCGGAGAGAATCTCGCTGATGCGGCGCGCCGCAGTGTCGGTGACGATAACGGTGGGTTCGAGTGCGGCATCCACGGCGGGCATCCCGGAATTCGGCGGTTGATCCTTCAGTCCCATAATAGTTAAGTGCGCGCGCGTTGAAGTTAAAGAGGGCGGGGACGGGATGGCGGTTGCGGGCGGACGGCCGCGCGTGCTTTGGGCAAGCGATCCCTTCAAGACCCGTGGGCGGCTGTTCTCAGAACCGGACGATGCGCGCAACCCGTTCCGCCGGGATTGCGACCGCATCATCCATTCCACCGCCTTCCGCAGGCTCAAATACAAGACCCAGGTGTTCGTCTTCCACGAGGGCGACCATTTCCGCACCCGCCTCTCCCACACGCTGGAGGTGGCGCAGGTGGCCCGCTCCATCGCCCGCGCCTTGGGGCTGGACGAGGACCTCGCCGAGGCCTTGTCGCTGGCGCACGATCTCGGCCACCCGCCCTTCGCCCATGCCGGCGAGCGGGCGCTCAATGCGTGCATGGAAGGCCATGGCGGCTTCGACCACAACGCCCAGTCGCTGCGCGTGGTGACACGCCTGGAGCGCCGCTATGCGGCGTTCGACGGGCTGAACCTCACCTGGGAGACGCTGGAAGGCATCGCCAAGCATAATGGCCCGCTCACCGACGAGGTGGGCAGGGGCATTGGCCGCTATGCGGAGGGGCTACCTCATGCGGTCGCCGTCCATTCGGCCGCCCAGGATCTGGAGCTTCACCAGCATGCCGGGCCGGAGGCGCAGGTGGCCTCCATCTCCGACGACATCGCCTATGACGTGCACGATCTGGATGACGGCCTGCGCGCCGGCTTCTTCGCGCTGGAAGACATTGCCGGGCTTCCTTTGGTGGGAGAGGCGCTCGCCGAGGTCCGGGCGCGCTATCCCGAGCTGGAGCGCAACCGCACCGGCACCGAGGTGATGCGGCGCGTCATCACCCGCCTCATCGAGGACGTGGTGCGCGAGAGCGATGCCCGGGCGCTCTCCGCCGGCGTCGGCTCCGCTGCCGAAGTGCGCGCGCTCGGCCGCCCGCTCATCGCCTTCTCCGCGGAGATGCGGGAGGCGGAGGCGACCATCAAGCAGTTCCTGTTTACCCGCATGTATCGCCACGAGCGCGTCCAGCGCGTGATGGCCGACGCCATGCAGGTGGTCCGCGACCTTTACGGCCATTTCATCGCCGCGCCGAAATACCTGCCGGAAGGCTGGGGCGAGGGGCTGGACCCGTCCGACACGGTCCGGCTGACGCGCCGGGTTGCCGACTATATTGCAGGGATGACGGACCGCTACGCCCTCGACCAGCACGCCCGCTTCTTTGACTTGACGCCCGATTTGCGTTAGGCGCCCCGCTATTCTCATCACATTGGATGCGTCCATGAACGTCTACGCGATCTTCGCCGATCACGTGCGAGCCGCCGTCGCCGATCTGGCCCGCGAAGGTCTTGTGCCCGAGGGCCTCGACCTCGCCCGCATCGTGGTGGAGCCGCCGCGCGACGCGGCGAACGGCGATCTCGCCACCAATGCCGCCATGGTGCTGGCCAAGGATGCGAAGGCAAAGCCCCGCGATCTTGCCACGCTCATCGCCGGCCGGCTGGAGGGCCTGGCCGACGTCACGAAGGTGGAAGTGGCCGGCCCTGGCTTCATCAACATCTCGCTGGAGCCGAAATTCTGGATCGGCGTGCTCGCCGCCGTCCTGCGCCAGGGCGTCGCGTTCGGCCGCTCGGAGCTGGGCGCGGGCGAAGCGGTGAACGTGGAATATGTCTCCGCCAACCCCACCGGCCCCATGCATGTGGGCCATTGCCGGGGCGCGGTGTTCGGCGATGCCATGGCGAGCCTGCTCGCCTTCGCTGGCTTCAAGGTGACGCGCGAATATTACATCAACGATGCCGGCGCCCAGGTGGATGTGCTCGCCCGCTCGGTCTACCTGCGCTACCGCGAGGCGGCGACCGGCGAGGCAGCGCAGATCCCGGAGGGGCTCTATCCCGGCGACTATCTCGTGCCGGTGGGCCAGGAGCTCGCCCAGATGCACGGCGGGGCCTTCCTGGAATCGCCGGAGAGCGAGTGGCTGCAAATCTTCCGCAGCTTCTCCATCGGCGCCATGATGGTGATGATCCGCGAGGATCTCTCCGCGCTCGGCATCGAATTCGACGTGTTCTTCTCTGAGCGCTCGCTGACCGTGGGCGCCGACCGGGTGGGGCTCACCATCGAGCAGCTCCGCCGCACGGGCGAGGTCTATGAGGGCCGCCTCCCGCCGCCCAAGGGCTCGCCCATCGAGGATTGGGAGGATCGCGAGCAGATCCTGTTCCGCTCCACCGATTTCGGTGACGACGTGGACCGCCCGCTGGTGAAGTCCGACGGCAGCTACACCTATTTCGCCGGCGACATCGCCTATCACAAAGACAAGTTCGACCGCGGCTTCCGGCGCATGATCGACGTCTGGGGCGCCGACCATGGCGGCTATGTGAAGCGCATGCAGGCGGCGGTGAAGGCCGTGAGCGCGGGTCAGGCGAGCCTCGACATCGAGCTGTGCCAGCTCGTGCGGCTCACCCGCAACGGCGAGCCCGTGCGCATGTCCAAGCGCGCCGGCTCCTTCGTCACGCTCCGCGAGGTGGTGGACGAGGTGGGGCGCGATGCCGTGCGCTTCATGATGCTTTTCCGCAAGAATGATGCGCCGCTTGACTTCGATCTTGCCAAGGTGATCGAGCAGTCGCGCGAGAATCCGGTGTTCTACGTCCAGTATGCGCACGCTCGCGCACATTCAATTTTACGAAATGCCAAGGAACAGTTCCCGGATCTTCCCGCTGACGCCTCCGTCTACGCGCATGCGCCGCTGGCGCGGCTGGAGGACGAGGGAGAGGCCGGACTGTTGATGCGCCTTGCGGGATGGCCGCGTCTGGTCGAGCAGGCGGCGGCGGCGCGGGAACCGCACCGGGTGGCATTTTTCTTGTATGATTTAGCGAGTGAATTCCACGCGCAATGGAATCGCGGAAAAGACCTGCCACATTTACGCTTCATTATGGAGAATGATCGAGAATTGACCATGGCTCGTCTGGCTCTGGTCCATGGCGTGGCCACGGTCCTAGCCTCGGGGCTGAAGTTACTGGGGGTCGAGGCCGTCGAAGAAATGAAATGACCGTCGTCCGGGTTGTCCCGGACGCGCTCGCCGGTTGGGCCGGCAGAGCGGTCGCGCGGTCAGCCACACGCACGGTTGAGGCACAATGGGCGACGAAAGCAGCTTCCGCTACCGGCGCGACGACGGCTACACAAGCCGGCCGTCCGGTTCCAGGCCGCCACAGGCCTCGCAGACTTCCGATGACCCGTTGGCCGAGCTCGCTCGGCTGATCGGCGACGAGGATCCCTTCGCGGACTTCGCCGACATTGCGGGCGACCCCGCCCCGGAAGCGCGCCCTGCGCGCGCCGAAGCGGCGCCCCGTCCGCAATTCTCGGCCCCGCCCGTCGAGCGGCGCTTCGAGGATTGGCAGCCCGGACGCCGCAGCGGCCGCGAGGCGGCGGCGGACACCACGGCCCCGCGCGAGCAGACGGCTCCACGGGAAATCACGTCCTTCCGCGAGCCCACGCAGCAGCGTGAACCCACATCCATAGGCGGATTGCGCGGCCGGACCTCCTCCGAGCCCGTCGGCTGGGATGCAACGGTTGTCGAGGCTCGTTTCCAGGCCGGCGCGGAGCCCCAGCGGTCCACCGTGCGGTCGGGCTACGGCTCGCTTGCCCGGAAATCCGAAACCCAGGACCAGGAGCTGGGCGCACAGCCCCGCCAGGGCACGGCCCAGGACGGCTATGGCGATGAGGCACCGGCTGACGAGGCCTATGCCTACAGCGCCGAGAGCGGCCAGGACCGTTACGAGGAATATGACGACACCTACGACCCCGCCTTCGGCGATGAGGGCTACATGCCCCCGCACGGCGAGGAGGTCTATGACACCGAACCGCGCCGTCGCCGTGGGCGCACGGCGGTGATCGCGGTGGCCGCGCTTATCGGCCTTGGCGTCGCCGCGACTGCCGGTGTGTTCGCGTTCCGCATGGTGGGCGGCTCGGGGTCGAGCTCCAGCGCCGATACGGCGCCGGTGATCAAGGCCGACACCTCGCCCAGCAAGGTGGCCGGCCCCGCGCCGACCGGAGCCCAGGGCAGCGACGGGCAGAAGCTCATCTATGACCGCGTCGGCGGCCAGCCGGGGCAGGAGCGCGTGGTTCCGCGCGAAGAGCAGCCGATGGACCCGAGCGCCGCGGCCGCAGCCAACGCAGCCATCAATGGCAACGGACAGGCGTCTCCCACCGATCCCAAGCGGGTCCGCACCGTGGCGGTGCGTGCCGACGGCAGCGTCGTTCCGGCCGCGGCCAACGGCGCCGCGCCGCAGCCCCAGCGCGCGGTCGCCAATGGCGCCGTGCCCACGGCCTACGCGCCGACGCAGAACCCGGTCCCGGCCGGCGCCCCGGCGCCCCGCACCGTGACCACCACCACCACGACCGGCCAGGGTGCGCCCGTGGCGGCTGCTCCCGCAGCGCCGGCCCTTCCGCCGGCGGTGCAGGCTCCGGCCCCCGGCGCCCAGGCGGCGGTGACGCCCCCGGCGGCGACGGCGAGCGGGAACTATGTGGTGCAGGTGTCCTCGCAGAAGTCCGAGGCGGATGCCATGGGCTCCTGGAAGGTGCTCCAGAGCCGCTATCCCCAGTTGCTTGGCAGCTACAAGGCGACGGTCCGCCGGGCCGATCTTGGCGACAAGGGCATCTATTATCGCGCGCAGGTCGGCCCGTTCGCGACGCGCGACGATGCGACCAACCTCTGCAACTCGCTGCAGGCCCAGGGCGGCACCTGCATCGTGACGCGGAACTGATCGTCCGACGCGTCATGCCCGGGCTTGACCCGGGCATTTCCAAAAAAGAAGGGCTTCCCAGGTGTGACCTGGGAAGCCCTTCTTTTTGATGGCTAGGCTAAGAAGCTCTTACGCGCCCGCCGTCTTCAACAGCACGCCGAGCCGGCCGGCGAGATCCTGCACATACTGCCACGCTGTGCGGCCCGAACGGGAGCCGCGCGTGGTCGCCCATTCCAGCGCCTCCGGCCGCCATCTCTCCTCGGTCACCGGCAGGGCATGGTGCGACACGTAGGCCTCCACCATGGAGAGATATTCGTCCTGGCTGCATTTGTGGAAGCCGAGCCACAGCCCGAAGCGGTCCGATAGCGAAACCTTCTCTTCCACCGCCTCGCCGGGATTGATGGCGGTGGAGCGTTCGTTCTCCATCATGTCCCGCGGCAGCAGGTGCCGGCGGTTGGAGGTGGCATAGAAGATCACATTGTCCGGCCGCCCCTCGATTCCGCCTTCCAGCACCGCCTTGAGCGACTTGTAGGAGGTGTCGTCGGCGTCGAAGGAAAGGTCGTCGCAGAACACGATGAAGCGATGATGCGACGGGCGCATCTGCGCCATCAGCGCCGGCAGGCTCTCAATGTCCTCGCGGTGGATCTCCACCAGCTTCAGGCGGGACCCATCGGCACCCGCGGTTGTCTTGTTCACATGGGCATGGGCAGCCTTGACCAGCGAGCTCTTGCCCATGCCGCGCGCGCCCCACAGCAGCGCATTGTTGGCGGACAGGCCGCGCGCGAAACGCTCGGTGTTCTCCACGAGCTGGTCGCGCACCCGGTCGATGCCGTGCAGCAGCTCCATATCCACGCGGTTCACCCGCGGCACCGGCTCGCAGCGGGGGGGATCGGTGTGCCAGACGAAGGCGTCGGCCGCCTCGAAATCAGCGGTGGGCACGCGCGGCGGGGCAATGCGCTCCAGGGCATCGGCGATGCGCAGCAGCAGAGCGTGCGTGGCGTCGGAGGCGGCGGGGGTGTCTGGCGTCATGTCTGTCTCCCTGCGGGGGAATTAGCCGGGCATGAGCCGTGGAACAAGCAGGCGTGGTGGGGAGCCGCGGCCATAGTCATGCCTCAGGCGCATAAGGGGGCGGGGACATCACCCGTGGATAGATGCAGACTGCATGTTGCACCGCGGCAGGATTTTGTTAACGTCCGTCGCGTTTAGTTGCATCGCTGTTCCGGAGGCTGGGCCGGATCGGCGTCCAAGGCAAACCGCGCATGTCCGCTGGGCATGTGGCACCTGAGGAATGGATATATGCGAACGACCAGCCTCACCACTGGCGCACTGGCGCCGGCCGTTCTCCCTTTGATTCTTTTGGGTCTTTCCGGGGCTCCCGCCACAGCGCAGGAGAAAATCGGCACGGCGGTGACGACAGCGCCGCTTCCCCCCGTCGGCACCGGTGCCGACTGGAGCTGGACAGATCACAGCATCGACCTGCCCGACGAGATGGCGGCAGCGGAGCAGACCCCTGAAGAGGCTCCCGCGCCCTATCTCTCCGCATCCCCCAGCAAGAGTGCCCGCGCCGCCGTGGTCTCCGCCGAGGCCGTGGACACGCGGGTGTCGCGCACCGCCAACAAGGATGGGTCAAGCTCGGTCACGGCCGCGGGCTCGCTGCGGAACGTGACCAATACCGAGTTCGGCGTCGACATGTCGCTCGCCGCCGCCAGACAGGGCGCCAGCGTGCCCGATGCCACCCCCGGCACCTCCGCTGCGGACGGCTCGGGCGCCGCCGCATGGGCGCGGACCACCATTCCGGGCGTGTCCAACTTCATGGTGTGGGACAAGGGCAGCGTGGACGTGCGCGTGGACCCGCTCCAGGAGCAGAGCCGTCTGGGCACGACATTCACCCGGCAGTGGACGGTGATGGACAACATCACCGCCAGCCTCAGCGACGCCTATGCCATCACCAAGAGCGTCGGCGGCGCTGAGCAGTGGGAGACGGGCAAGACCGCGAGCGTCAACTTCGCCCAGACCGGCACCAGCATCAGCGTCGGCACCGCGACCAAGAGCCATGAGGGCACGTGGCTGCCCTCGGTGAGCGCCTCGCAGAGCCTGTTCGGCCCGGTGACGGTCACCACCTCGGTGGCGGACAATGGCGAGAACCTCAACAAATCCATCACCGCCGGCTTCCGCCGCAACTGGTGAGATCGGCCAGGGCCCGCGCTTCTTCACCGCCAGACGATGGCGACGAAGAAGCGCGTGGCCATGACGAGCAGGAAGATGCCGAAGCCCATCTCCAGCGTCCGCCGCGACATGGAGTGGGCGAAGCGGGCGCCCAGCGGGGCAAACAGGGTGCTGACCGGGGCCATGCAGATGAAGCCCACCAGCGAGACATAGCCGATGGAGAGCGGCGGCAGCTCCGACATATGGGGCCAGCCGCCAATGGCGTACCCGACGATTCCCGGAATGGGGATGATCGCGCCGATGCCCGCCGCAGTGGCGACCGCTGCGTGGATGGGCACGCCGTAGAGGCTCAGGATGATGGTGGCGAGCCCGCCGCCGCTGATGCCGATGAGGGAGGCCGCAAGGCCGATGACAAAGCCATAAGCCCACATGGCCGGCTTGCCCGGAAGCTCGCTGGAGATGCGCCAGTCCTCGCGCCCCGACAGCGCCTTCGTGGCCATGACCAGCGCGATCACCACGAAGGCCGCCTGGAGCACCCATCCGTGCAGGAAAGCCGCGATGGTGCTGCCCGTGATGATGCCGACAATCGCCGGGATGCTCCAGGTCTTGAGGATGCCCGGTATGACCGCGCCGCGCGCCTTGTGCGCCCGATAGGACTGGACGGAGGTCGGCACGATGATGGCGAGGGAGGTGCCCACGCAGAGCTGCATGCGCACCGATTCGTCCACGCCCATGGCGCGGAACACCTCGTAGAGCACCGGCACGATGACGGCGCCGCCACCCACGCCCAGCAGGCCCGCCAGGATTCCCGTCACCACCCCTCCGAGCAGAAGCGGGATCACGAGCGAGGCAAGCTCGCCCCAGGAGAGGGAGGACAACATGGCTGAGCCTTCGGAGACTGGAACGCGAAGCGGTCGGCGGAGGGGCGCGCCGGGAGGTAGGGCGCGCACCCTTGCCCAAGCTGCGGCACTCTGTCCAGATCGCGTTAGGGAATAATGCGGGGGCTCAGGCCGCGTCGCGCCGCGCCGGCTGGCGCACATCCGCCACCGCCGCCCGCAGCACCTCGAGCCCTGCATGAGGCTGCACGCCCTCGGTGGCGAGGCGGCGTCGGAAGCGCCGCGAGCCGGGGCGGCCGCCGAACAGCCCGAGCATGTGCCGGGTGATGTCGTGGAGCCGCCCGCCCTTTTCCAGGTGCGCGGCCACATAGGGCTGGAACGCTTCCACGGCCTCGAACGCGTCGGCATGGGGGGCAGGCGCGCCGAAGAAGGCTTCGTCCACCTCCAGCAGCAATTCCGGGTTCTGGTAGGCCGCCCGGCCGAGCATTACGCCGTCAAGCCCGGCGCTGTTTTCGCGTGCCTCGGCAATGGAGGCGAGACCGCCATTCAAGCTGACGGGGATGTGGGGCAGGCAGGCCTTCAGGCGATGCACGCGGGAATAATCGAGCGGGGGAACCTCGCGATTCTCCTTGGGCGAGAGGCCCTGGAGCCACGCCTTGCGGGCATGGACGATAAGGGCGTCCACCTTCACCGCGACGAGGGCGTCGGCGAGGGTGTCGAGCGCCTCTTCGGGATCCTGGTCGTCCACGCCGATGCGGCATTTGACGGTGACGGGGAGGGCGACCTCCGCCTTCATGGCGGCGACGCAGTCCGCCACCAGGGCCGGCTCGCGCATCAGGCAGGCGCCGAAATTGCCGCCCTGCACCCGGTCCGAGGGGCAGCCCACATTCAGGTTGATCTCGTCATAGCCGAAATCCGCGCAGATGCGCGCGGCCTGCGCCAGCAAGGCCGGCTCGCTGCCGCCGAGCTGCACGGCGACGGGGTGCTCCGCCGGAGCGAAGCCGATCAACCGCTCCCGGTCGCCATGGATGACGGCCAGCGCCGTGACCATCTCCGTATAGAGCCGCGCACGCGTGGACAGGGTCCGGTGGAATGCGCGGCAATGCCTATCCGACCAGTCCATCATGGGCGCGACGGAGAATTTGAATCCTTGAAGCTCGGTCATTCTGAACGGGTCTGGAGAAGCGGGCGGCGCGGATGGGCGACCTTATCCCTCCTCATATCGGCCACAAGGAGGCAGCCGGCAAGCGGTGAAACCCCAGCGCGCCTTTGCGTCATTTCCTCGGGCGCTCCCTACGACTATGGTCGCAGCCGGAATGGAGATGCGAGCATGATCAAGACTGTGACCCTCCCCGGCGGACAGCAGGTTCCGGCCCTTGGGCAGGGCACATGGTTCATGGGCGAGCAGGCGCCGCGCCGTGCGCAGGAGATCGAGGCGCTCCGGCTCGGCATCGATCTCGGCGCGAGCCTCATCGACACCGCCGAAATGTATGGCGACGGCCGCACCGAGAGCATGGTGGGCGAGGCGCTCGTGGGCTACCGGGACAAGGCCTTCCTGGTCAGCAAGGTCTATCCGCACAATGCCAGCCGGCGCGGCGTGGTGGAGGCCTGCGAGCGCAGCCTGAAGCGGCTGCGCACGGACCGGCTCGACCTCTATCTCCTCCACTGGCGCGGCAGCCACCCCTTTGAAGACACCATTGCCGGGTTCGAGGCGCTGCAGGCGGCGGGAAAGATCCGCCACTGGGGCGTCAGCAATCTCGACACTGACGACATGGAGGAATTGCTGGATGCGGGCGGCGGGGCCTGCGCCGTGAACCAGATCCTCTACAATCCGGGCCGCCGGGGACCGGAATTCGACCTCATTCCGTTCCTTGAGGAGCAGGGCATCCCGGTCATGGCCTACAGCCCCATCGAGCAGGGGCGCCTGCCGCGGGGCGGGGCGCTGGGGAGCATCGCGCGCAAGCATGGGGTCGATCCGTTCCAGGTGGCGCTCGCCTGGGTGATGCGGCGCCCGGACATGATCGCCATCCCCAAGGCGGGCAAGGCGGAGCATGTGCGCGCCAACGTCGCCGCCGCGGCCTTGGTGCTGGACGCGGAGGACCTTGCCGCCATCGACGCCGAGTTCCGCCCGCCGGCGCGCAAGCGCTCGCTGGAGATGCTGTAGCTGCCTTACCGGGCCGGTCCCCTCAGGATCAGCCGGTCGCCCCGGATCTCGAAGCCGTCCAGGCGCGAGAGGAAGCTCATGCCCAGAAGGCTGGAGCGCAGCGCACCGGGCGCCGAGACCAGCGCGCGCACATTGCGCTCGGTGATGGAGCCGACGGTGACCCGGTCCAGCACCACGCTGGCCGCGCGTGTCCGTCCATTGGCCGTATCCACGGGGACGTCATATCTCAGCGTATCCACCGTCAGCCCCGCTGCGCGCGCGTGGTCCTGCGTGAGGACCACGGCCGAGGCGCCGGTGTCGAGCATGAGGGTGATGCCGGCGCCGTTGATGGTCGCGCCCACGGCGAAGCTGCCATTGGCGGCGCGGGCGATCTCCACGGTGCCGCCTTCGGAATTAACGGCATAGCCGGGAATCGCTTCCGAAATCACGCGGTCGGCCACCTGCCGCAGCGGGTCGCGATAGGCATAGACCACCGCCAGCCCCAGCACGATGACCATCCAGAAGAGCGCCGCCTTCAGGCCCGCCGCCATCCGGCCGTGAAACATGCGCCAGGCCCCCGCGCCGATCACCGCAGTGAGGGACAGCAGGACGATGAGTTGCCCGAACTGGCCGAGATCGAGGCCCATCACCTCGCCCTGATCGTGGTTCGCCACCAGAATGACGACGCCCACGAAGAGGAAGATGAGAAGCACCCAGAGGAAGCGATCGCCGCGCATGGTCAGTCCGGAACCTTGTCGACGCCCTTGGCGCGCAACGCTTTAAGCCGCACGGGCAACGCAGCCATGATGGAGGCCCGCCGCTCCGACGACATGGAGATCCACGAGCCGATTTCCTGGAGCGAGCGGCCGCAGCCGATGCACAGGCCGCTCAAGGGATCGACGACGCACACCTTGATGCATGGGGTTTTCACCGGCGCGTCGATCATCTGCTCTGCGTTCAATGCCCACTGGCAAAGATAAGCACGCCCAGGAGGAAGACAATCTCGGCCACCTGCTGAGTGGCCCCCGCCACATCCCCCGTCTGCCCGGCAATGAGCCGCCGTGAAAGCCGCTCCATGACGAACCACGCCGCGGCCGGGGCGATCAGCCCAGCGAAGGTCGCGCCCACGCCGAAGGTGGGGATGAGAAGTACCGCCACCACCAGCGCGCCCATCATCAGGCAATGGGCGGTCGCGTCCGGCCCCGGGGAGCCGGCGCTCGCGCCGGCCCCATCGGGGCGCGCGGAAGGCAGGCTTTGCAGCAGCAGGATGCCGGCGGCGCGGGAGATAGCGCCGGCCGCCACCAGCACCACGGCGCAACGCCAGAGACCTGCCCAATCCAGCAAGGTCTGGATGGCTGCAACCCGCAGCAGCAGGGAAAGCACGAGCGAGACCGTGCCGTAGGTGCCGATACGGCTGTCGCGCATGATGTCGAGGCGCGAAGCCCTGTCGCGGCCCCCGCCGAATCCGTCCGCCGTGTCGGCGAGGCCGTCCTCATGGAAAGCGCCGGTCGTCAGCACCAGGGCGGTAACGGCGAGCGCCGCCGAGAGGAAGGAGGGGAAGCCGAGCGCATGCGCCAGAACAAGCACGATCGCGCCCACAAGGCCGATGACGGCCCCGGCCAAGGGAATCGCATAGGCGATGCGGGGAAGCGGCGGGGCGGCGAAGGGCGCTTCCTCGCTGCGCAAGGGGGGCACAGGCAGGCGCGACAGGAACCGCAGCGCGAGCGAGAGATCCTCGACGATCCTGTTGGTTTGCATGTCCCGTCCCGTGGGCTCCCATGCCGTTGCGGCCCTCACCTTGGGAGCCTTATTCGCGCCTGAGGTCAAGCCTGTGCGAGGTGGACGCCACCCTCGTTTGCATTCCCCGGTTCCACCAGTATAGTCCCCGCCGCTTCGGCAGGCTCCCGCGCAGGGCGGTGAGCCTCAACTCCTATCCAGAAGAACGAGGGACGCCATGTTCATTACCCCCGCATTCGCCCAGGGCGCTTCGGCCGCCGGCGGCGGGACCGACATGCTCATCCAGCTCGCCCCGTTCCTGCTCATTTTCGTCGTGATGTATTTCCTGATCCTGCGCCCGCAGCAGAAGCGCGCGAAGGCGCATCAGGAAATGGTGAACTCGCTCCGCCGCGGTGACGTGGTGGTGACGGCCGGTGGCCTCGTGGGCAAAGTGGCCCGGGTTGTCGACGAAGCCGAGGTCGAGCTTCAGATTGCCGACAATGTGAAGGTCCGCCAGCTGCGGTCGCAAATCTCCACCGTGCGCTCGAAGGCTGAGCCCGCGAAGGACGACACGCCCGCCTCCTGAGGCGGTGGAAGCTTAAGGCAATGCTGCATTTTTCTCGGCTCAAGACGGTACTGATTCTGGGGATCACCTTCCTCGGAATCCTGTTCGCGCTTCCCAATGTCCTGCCGTCCTCGGTCGTTGCGGCGCTGCCGCACTGGCTGGGGTCGAGCCGGGTGACCCTCGGCCTCGATCTCCAGGGCGGCTCCCACATCCTCCTCGAGGTGGATGGCGCGGCGCTCCGCAAGGAGCGGGCCGAGCAGATCCGGGACGAGGTGCGCAAGGTGCTGCGCGACGCGCGCATCGGCTATACCGGCCTCACCGTGCGCGACGTGACGGTGCAGCTGCGCCTGCGCGATCCCGCCGACACCGACAAGGCGGTGACCGAGCTGCGCAAGCTCGCGACGCCTGTCACCAACACCCTGCTGGGCACCGGCAGCGGCGAGATGGACCTTTCCGTCACCTCCACGGCTGAGGGCACGGTCAGCGTCACCTTGACGGATGTCGGCCTCAACGCCCGCATCCGCTCGGCGGTGGACCAGTCCATCGAGATCATCCGCCGCCGCATCGACCAGCTCGGCACGGTGGAACCCAATATCCAGCGCCAGGGCGCGGACCGAATCCTCGTGCAGGTGCCAGGCCTCCAGGACCCGCAGCGCCTGAAGGCACTGCTGGGCCAGACCGCCAAGCTCTCCTTCCGCATGGTGGACCAGTCCATGTCGCCGCAGCAGGCGATGGAAGGCCGCCCGCCGCCGGATTCGGAAGTGCTGCAGGGACAGGACGGCCAGCCTTATCTGGTGGAGAAGCAGGTGCGTGTCTCCGGTGAGGACCTCACCGACGCGCAGCCGGGCTTCGACCAGCAGGGCAGCCAGCCCATTGTCACCTTCCGCTTCAATTCCAACGGCGCCCGGCGCTTTGCCGCGACGACGCAGGATGCGGTGGGCCGGCCCTTCGCCATCGTGCTCGACAACCAGGTGATCTCCGCGCCGGTGATCCGCGAGCCGATTCTCGGCGGCTCGGGGCAGATTTCCGGCTCCTTCACCGTCCAGCAGGCCAACGACCTCGCCATCCTGCTGCGCGCCGGCGCCCTGCCGGCACCGCTGAAGGTGATGGAGGAGCGCACCGTCGGCCCGAGCCTGGGCCAGGATTCCATCGAGGCCGGCAAGACCGCGGCCTATGTGGCCGGCGCCCTGGTGGCGGTGTTCATGTTCGCGGTCTACGGGCTGTTCGGCGTGTTCGCCCTCATCGCGCTCGCCGTCCACGTGACGCTGATGTTCGCGCTCCAGTCGGTCCTCGGCGCCACGCTGACGCTGCCCGGCATCGCCGGCGTGGTGCTCACCATCGGCATGGCGGTGGATTCCAACGTCGTGATCTTCGAGCGCATCCGAGACGAGGCGCGGGAAGGCCGTTCGGCCATCTCCGCCATCGACAAGGGCTTCACCCACGCGCTCGGCACCATCCTCGATGCCAACGTCACCGCGCTCGCCACCGGATCCATCCTGTTCCTGCTCGGCGGGTCCGGACCTGTCCGCGGCTTCGCGGTCACCTACATCCTCGGCCTTCTGACCACCGTGTTCACCGCCTATACCCTGACGCGCCTCATGATTGCGTGGTGGGTGAAGTGGCAGCGACCGGCGAAGCTGCCCATCTGAAGGCGCCGCTCATGCCCTTGATCGATTACATCCCGGCGCAGACCCATATCGGCTTCATGCGCCTGCGCCACGTGACCTTCCCGCTCTCCGCGGCGGCGATGGTCCTCGCGGTGGTGTGCTTCATCACCTTCGGCTTCAACCTCGGCATCGACTTCCGGGGCGGCACGCTGGTCGAGGCCCAGTCCAGCCAGCAGCAGGCGGACCTTGCGAGCCTGCGCGAGCACCTCACCGACCTCGACCTCGGCGACGTGCAGATCCAGGAGTTCGGCTCGCCCCGCGACGTACTGATCCGCGTCGGCCAGACCGGCGGCACGGACGAGGCCCAGCAGGCCATCATCGCCAAGATCTCGTCCTCGCTCGGCACCGAATACACCATCCGCCGGGTGGAGACGGTGGGCCCGAGCGTGTCGGGCGAACTGGTGCGCCAGTCCATCGTCGCGCTGCTGCTCGGCGCCGTGGCCGTGCTGATCTATCTGTGGTTCCGCTTCGAATGGCAGTTCGCCATCGGCGCGCTGGCGACAACCGCCCACGACATCTTCGTCACGCTCGCGATCTATTCGATCCTCGGCATCGATTTCGACCTGACCTCCATTGCGGCCATCCTCACCATCATGGGCTATTCGCTCAACGATACGGTGGTGGTCTATGACCGTATCCGCGAGATGATGCGCCGCTACAAGAAGATGCCGGTGCCGGAGATGCTGGACCAGGCGGTGAACGCGACCTTCTCGCGAACCATCATCGTCTCCTTGACCACCTTCCTCGCCTGTCTCGCGCTCTATTTCTTCGGCGGCGAGGTGCTGCGTGGCTTCTCGCTGGCCATGACAGTGGGCGTCGTGATCGGCACCTATTCCACCATCTTCGTGGCTGCGCCCATGCTGATCCATCTCGGCCTGCGCTCCTCCACCGTGGGAACGAAGGCGGACGCCGAGGCGGCCAAGGTGGAGATCCTGCCGCCCGAGCCGGCGCCCATGGCGCCGACTGAGGCACCGGCTCCCAAGCCCGCGCCGGCCCCGACCACCCGGCGGTCCGGCAAGGGCCGCTCGCGCCCCGCACGGACCTGAGGCGCGGCGGTGGCGGAGCGGCCGAACGTCCCCTTCCTGCCGCGCCAGGTGTCCATTGACGGCTACGCGGAGAATTTCTTCCACTTCGCCGGCATGTCCCACGAGGGCTCCATTCTCGCGCTGCCCTCCGGCATCCGTCCCTGGGATGTGAAGCGCTTCTCCGATGTGACCACATCCTCGCTCGCGCCCATCATCGCCGAGGCGGACACGTTCGATCTGCTGTTCATCGGCACCGGCCGCGATCCCGCCCATCTGCCGGAACTGCAGAAGCAGGCCCTGCGCAATGCCAAGCTCCGCTTCGAGCTGATGCCGACGCCGGCCGCCGCCGCCACCTACAATGTGCTGCTCGCGGAAGGGCGGCGGGTGGGCGCGGCGCTCATTGCCTTTTAGAGCCGCCATGGCGCCCCCAGACACCTCCGCGCCGGACCTGCCGGCGGCCTATATCCATTGCGCGGGCCTGATCCGCGCCCACGATCGTGACCGCTTCCTCTCCACCTTGTTCGCGCCGCGCGGCCCGCGCCGGTACCTCTCCGCGCTCTACGCCTTCAACCTGGAGGTGGCGCGGGTGCGCGAGGTGGTGCGCGAGCCCATGCCCGGCGAACTGCGCCTGCAATGGTGGCGCGACCTGATCGAGGGGCTCGGCCGGGGCGAGGTTGCCGGGCACCCGGTGGCCGCGGCGCTGCTCGACATGCTGGCTACCACCGACACGCCGCGCGGTGCGCTTCTCAACCTCATCGAGGCGCGCACCTTCGACCTTTATGACGACCCCATGCCTTCGTTGAACGATCTCGAAGGCTATGCGGGCGAGACGGCCTCTGTGCTGGTCCAGATTTCCGCCGGCCTGCTGCTGGGTCGCCAGGACGCCGCCCTTGCGACGGCCTCCGGGCATGCGGGCGTCGCCATCGCCATGACCGGGCTGATGCGCGCGCTGCCCCTCCAGGCAGCCCGCGGGCAGTGCTTCATTCCCCTGGACGTGCTGCGCGCGAACGGCGCATCGCGAGAGGATGTGGTGCAGAAGCGGGCGACGCCGGGGCTGCGGGCCGCGCTTGCCAGCCTGCGCCAGCGCGCCGCCTATCATCTCGATGAAGCACGCGGCGCCCTGGATGGCGCGCCGGCCGAGGTCACGCCCGCCTTCCTGCCGCTCTCATTGGTGGCGGGCGACCTCAACGCGCTCGCCCGCGCCGCCGACCCCTTCGACGGGGTGGCGGGGATATCGCCCCTCATGCGGCAATGGACGCTGTGGCGCGCGGCACGCAAAGCGCGCGCCGGCAAAAGCTGGATCAGGCTGCCGGCCGGGTGATCCGGTCGGTCAGGTTCAGCCGCCCGCGGGCGATATCCGCCACAAGATCCCGTGTCTCCGGCGATCCGGAGAGGGCATCCAGCATCTCGATCTGGTTCCGCGCCACCAGCAGCAGCAGGTCGTCGCGCACCTCGCCCGCGTCCGTGCGCGGCAGGCGGGAGATCACCTGCAGATGGTCGAGATGGGGCCGGTCCGGCAGCAGGGCGGCGAGGTGCGTGCGCATCTCCTGCGGATCGGCAGGGCCATGGGCCTCGACGAAGGCATAGAGGCCGACCTTCCCGCCCAGCGTCTGGAAATCCGCCATGTGCACGGCGGCCACGGACGGGTGGGCCTCCAGCGCGGCGGCAATGCGGGGGGCCACCTGCGTGACCCGCGGCCCGCGCCCTTCCGTGTCCGAATAGGACATGAGGCGGCGGGTGATGAAGCGATAGACCTTCTTTCCGGTGGCCATCCAGGTGCGGGCGATGACGCTCTTGTGCGCCAGCATGCGCTTTTCGCGCGGGGTGAGCGCCTCCGGGCAATAGGTGCGCTTGTGCTTCAGGAGGTGGCGCAGATCCTCATAGGCAAGCACCCGGCCGAGGCGGCTGCGCCGATCGATGGGCAAAGCGAGCTGGAAATCGGTGAGCCAGGCTTCGCCGTCCGCCCCGCGCAGCCAGTTCTGCTGCTTTGCAAGGTCGTTATGGGCAAAGCCGGCGGCATGCAGCGTGCGCAGCGCCGTCTTGGCGGAGTGGAAATAATGGAGATCGCCGTGGGGCCGGGCGATCTGGAGCGGCACGCCCTCGATCCACCCGCGCACCAGGAAGCGATGGCCCACTGCCAGAAGCGGCGTCGTCACCCCGGTGGAGGTGACTTTGGCCAGCGCCTGGGATTCGCGCGCCGCCAGCACGCGGGCGATGAGCGCGAACCAGGGCGAGACTTCGTTCCAGCGCCGGCGCACGGCAGGATAGGGGCGGCGGTCCGCCGCCGTCCAGGTGCCGCGCTCCACGGTCGAGAAAACGTCGCGCTTCAGCACCGTGTCCACGACGAAGCGGCTGGGGTCGGCCTTCTGCTCGACCGGCGGAAAAAAGACCTGTTGCCTGGGCATAGCGGGTCTTAAGCCGCCTGCGCGGCGCTGTCGAGCCAGCGGTCCGCATCGGCCAGGGCGCGCAGGGCGATGGCCTTCTTCTTGGCCAGCGTCTTCTCCGAGCCACGCAGGCGCTTGCCATCCGGGCTCTTCGGCGAGAGCTCAAGCGGGGGGAACAGGCCGAAATTGATGTTCATGGGCTGGAAGGAGCGCGGCCCCGCATCGATCACCTCCACATGCCCGCCGGTGATGTGCGACAGTAGCGCGCCATGGGCCGTGGTGAGGGGCGGCAGATCGGGCTCCGCGCCGAGGCGCTCGGCCGCCGCGAAGCGGCCGCAGAGGAGGCCGATGGCCGCGCTTTCCACATAGCCCTCGCAGCCGGTGATCTGGCCGGCAAAGCGCAGGCGCGGGTCGGCCTTCAGCCGCAAGGTGCCGTCCAGGAGGCGCGGCGAGTTGAGATAGGTGTTGCGGTGCATCCCGCCGAGCCGCGCGAACTCCGCGTTCTGGAGGCCCGGAATGGTGCGGAACACGCGCACCTGCTCACCATGGCGCATCTTGGTCTGGAAGCCGACCATATTATAGAGCGTGCCCAGCTTGTTGTCCTGGCGCAGTTGGATCACCGCATGAGGCTTCACGTCCGGCGCGTGCGGGTTGGTGAGGCCGACGGGCTTCAGCGGGCCGAAGCGCATGGTCTCCCGGCCACGCTCGGCCATGACCTCTACGGGCAGGCAGCCATCGAAATAGGGGGTCTTCGCTTCGAAGTCGCGCACGGGCGCCTTCTCGGCGGCAAGCAGCGCGTCCACGAACGCCTCGTACTCGTCCTTGCTCATCGGGCAGTTGATATAGTCTGCCCCCGTGCCGCCGGGGCCGGGCTTATCGTAGCGCGACTGGAACCAGGCCTTGCCCATATCGATGGTGTCGAAATGCACGATGGGGGCGATGGCGTCGAAAAAAGCCAGCGCCGTCTCGCCCGTGAGGGTGAGCACCGCCTCGGCGAGGGCGGGGGAGGTGAGAGGGCCGGTGGCCACGATCACCTTGTCCCAGTCTGCCGGCGGAAGGCCAGCGATCTCCTCGCGGCGGATCTCCACAAGGGGATGATCTTCAAGCGCCTGGGTGACCGCGGTGGAGAAGCCGTCTCGGTCCACGGCCAGCGCGCCGCCGGCGGGCACCTGGTTGGCATCGGCGCAGCGCAGGATGAGCGAGCCGGCCCGGCGCATCTCCGCGTGGAGCACGCCCACGGCATTTCCCTGCGCGTCGTCGGAGCGGAAGGAGTTGGAGCAGACCAGTTCCGCAAGCCCGTCGGTGTGGTGCGCATCGGTGGAGCGCACGGGGCGCATCTCGTGCAGCACCACGGGCACGCCCCGGCTTGCCACCTGCCAGGCGGCTTCGGAGCCCGCCAGGCCCCCGCCGATCACATGTACCGGGTCGAGACGCACCATCAGTCCTCGCTGCGCAGATGCCGGCACCCTCGCGTCCGGCAAACAATCGAGGGTCTGTGCCCTATGATGGCGGCAGGTTCAAGGAGCGTGGCGATGAAAGGGGTCGGCACAAACGAAAATGGCCCCCGGAGGGGCCATGTTCACGAAATCCCATTCGTGAAACCGTACGGTTTCACTCAGGCGTGCAGAGCCGCCCGACGGGCCACGGCCCGGATTTCGCCACGCACGATGTTGATATCGCCGAGCGTGCGGTCATCGAGCCCGGAAAGCTCGGCAACGGTGCGGTTGTAAGCATGCCAGCGGCGAATCTGGCGCGCCAGGAAACCCCAGAGCAGCATGTGTCTTCTCCTTCAGTCGGCGCAAACTCGGGCGCCGCTATTGTTCGAAGGGGAACATATGCTGACCTAAGCGAGCCTTGAAGGGTGTTAGCTGCATTGCAGCATTGCGTGCGCCGCATGTTGCACACCAAGCATTGCGAACTGTTTCTGAACGGTGACGATTCGCCTTAAGGCAATCTTAAGCCTGTTCCATTTCGCAAGTGCACAACGCGGCCGGCCGCCTACCGGCAGGCAAGGGCGGGGTTTACTCCGCCGCGCTCCTGCGCCGCCGCTCCGGCTTCGGCACGACCATGGGACGGCGCGCCAGAACCTCGGCAAGGAAGGCGCCGGTGTGCGAGCGCTTGGAGGCGGCGATGGCCTCCGGGGGACCGGAAGCGACGATCTCGCCGCCGCCGTCACCGCCCTCGGGGCCAAGATCCACCACCCAGTCGGCGGTCTTGATGACCTCGAGATTGTGCTCGATCACCGCCACGGTGTTTCCCTGCTCCACCAGTTCGTGGAGCACTTCCAGCAGCTTCGACACGTCATGGAAGTGCAGGCCGGTGGTGGGCTCGTCCAGGATATAGAGCGTGCGGCCGGTGGCGCGCTTGGACAATTCCTTGGCGAGCTTCACCCGCTGCGCCTCGCCGCCAGAGAGGGTGGTGGCCTGCTGACCCACCTTGATGTAGCCGAGGCCGACTCGCGAGAGCGTCTCCAGCTTCTCGCGCACGCTCGGCACCGCCTTGAAGAAGGCCGCGCCCTCGTCCACGGTCATGTCCAGCACATCGGCGATGGACTTGTCCTTGAACGTCACCTCCAGCGTCTCGCGATTGTAGCGCTTGCCCTTGCAGACATCGCAGGTGACGTAGACGTCGGGGAGAAAGTGCATCTCGATCTTGATGACGCCGTCGCCCTGGCAGGCTTCGCAGCGCCCGCCCTTCACGTTGAACGAGAAGCGCCCCGCGCCATAGCCCCGCGCCTTGGCCTCGGGCAGGCCGGAAAACCATTCCCGCATGGGGGTGAAGGCGCCGGTATAGGTGGCGGGGTTCGAGCGCGGCGTGCGGCCAATGGGCGACTGGTCGATGTCGATCACCTTGTCCAGATGCTCCAGCCCCTCCAGCTTGTCGAAGGGGGCGGGCGCCTCGGTGGCGTTGTTCAGCCGCCGCGCCACCGCCTTGTAGAGCGTGTCGATGAGCAAGGTGGACTTGCCGCCGCCCGAGACCCCGGTGACGCAGGTGAACAGGCCGAGCGGGATCTCGGCGGTGACGTTCTTCAGATTGTTCCCGCGCGCGCCGGAGAGCTTCAGCATGCGCTTGGCGTTGGGCTTGCGCCGCGCGGGCACGCCCACGGAGAGCTCGCCCGTGAGATACTTGCCGGTGAGCGAGGCGGGATTAGCCATGATCTCGGCCGGGGTGCCCTGGGCGATGATCTCACCCCCATGGATACCGGCGCCGGGGCCCACATCCACCACATAATCGGCGGCGAGGATGGCGTCCTCGTCATGCTCCACCACGATCACGGTGTTGCCGAGGTCGCGCAGGCGCTTCAGCGTCTCCAGGAGCCGCGCATTGTCCCGTTGGTGCAGGCCGATGGAGGGTTCGTCCAGCACATAGAGCACGCCCGAGAGGCCCGAGCCGATCTGCGAGGCGAGGCGGATACGCTGGCTCTCGCCGCCCGAGAGCGTGCCGGAGGCGCGGGACAGGCTGAGATATTCCAGCCCCACATCCATGAGGAAGCGCAGGCGGTCACGGATTTCCTTGAGGATCCGGACCGCGATCTCGTTTTGCTTCGCATTCAGCTGGGCGGGCAGGGCCTCGAACCATTCGGAGGCGCCGCGCACCGACAATTGGCTCACCTCGCCGATATGCCGCAGCGCCACCTTCACCGCCAGAGCCTCCGGCTTCAGGCGGAAGCCGTTGCAGACGGCGCAGGGGACGGTGGAGAAATACTTGGAGATTTCCTCCCGCGCCCAGTCGCTTTCCGTCTCCTTCCAGCGCCGGTCGAGGTTGCGCACGATGCCCTCGAAGGTCTTCGAGGTTTCATAGGCGCGCAGGCCGTCATCATAAGCGAACGTGATGGTCTCCTCGCCCGACCCATAGAGGATCACGTCCTTCGCCTTCTCCGGCAGATCGGCGAACGGGACGGTGAGCTTGAAGTGATAGTGCCGGGCGAGGGCGTCCAGGGTCTGGCCGTAATAAGGCGAGGTGCTCTTGGCCCAGGGGGCGATGGCGCCCTGCTTCAGCGAGCGGGACTTGTCCGGCACCACGAGGTCGGCATCGATGGTCTGCTCCACCCCGAGCCCGTCGCAGGCCGGGCAGGCGCCGAAGGGATTGTTGAAGGAGAACAGGCGCGGCTCGATCTCGGAAATGGTGAAGCCGGAGACCGGGCAGGCGAACTTCTCCGAGAACAGGATGCGCCGCGCCTCCCCGCTCTCATCCTTCTCATCGGCGAACTCCGCCACGGCGATGCCGTCCGCCAGACCGAGCGCGGTCTCAAAGCTGTCCGCAAGGCGGGTCGCGAGGTCCGCGCGCACCACGATGCGGTCCACCACCACGTCGATGTCGTGCTTCAGCTTCTTGTCGAGAGTGGGAGCCTCGGCGATCTCGTGGAAGGTGCCGTCCACCTTCACCCGCTGGAAGCCCTTCTTGAGGAATTCCGCCATTTCCTTGCGGTATTCGCCCTTGCGCCCGCGCACCACCGGCGCCAGCAGATAAAGGCGTGTGCCCTCGGGCAGGGCCAGCACCTTGTCCACCATCTGCGAGACCGTCTGGCTCTCGATGGGCAGGCCCGTGGCGGGCGAATAGGGGATGCCCGCGCGCGCCCACAGCAGGCGCATGTAATCGTGGATCTCGGTGACCGTGCCCACGGTGGAGCGCGGGTTCTTCGAGGTGGTCTTCTGCTCGATGGAGATGGCAGGCGAGAGGCCGTCGATCTGGTCCACGTCCGGCTTCTGCATCATCTCCAGGAACTGGCGCGCATAAGCGGAAAGGCTCTCCACATAGCGCCTCTGGCCCTCGGCATAGATGGTGTCGAAGGCCAGCGAGGATTTTCCCGAGCCCGAAAGGCCGGTGAACACCACGAGGCTGTCGCGCGGGATCTCCAGATCCACATTCTTCAGATTGTGCTCGCGGGCACCGCGCACGGAGAGAATGCGCGCATCGCGCCGCAGGGCGGCCTGGGACAATGCGCGGGAAGGGGAAGCTCGGTCGCTCATCTGGTCAGGTTGGCTCGGCGGAGGTCCGCGGGAAATGGGAATGCCTCAGGAAGGACGAAAAGCGCCCTGTCCGGCGCGCCCCTGTGGACGATCCGGACCTTCGGCTTCCCGCGCCTGTCTGGCCATGCGTCCAATGTAGGCTCCCATGTGCGATGCGGTAGGGAACATATCAGGAACGAAATCTGCGTCCAGCAAAAAAGCGCGGATGAGCGGCTTGAAGCCCGGGTTCCTGAGTGCTAGAACATAACAGGAACATCAGGATTGTGCATCTTCTGCCCCTTTTTGGTGGACAAGGGCGCTTGGGCCCTCGCTTCGCCGGGCTGGATGGATAGGGTGCATGGTTTCCGCCCGCCGACCTCGGCCGGCGGGCGGACAGGTATGGAGGAGAAGATGGCCGGCAGCGTCAACAAGGTGATCCTGATCGGCAATCTCGGCCGCGATCCGGAAATTCGCTCCTTCCAGAATGGCGGGCGCGTGGCCAATCTGAACATCGCCACCTCCGAGACCTGGCGCGACAAGGCCTCCGGCGAGCGCAAGGAGCGCACCGAGTGGCACCGCGTGACCGTGTTCAACGAGAATCTCGTGGGCGTGGTGGAGCGCTTCCTGAAGAAGGGCAGCAAGGTCTATATCGAGGGCCAGCTCGAGACCCGCAAATATGAGAAGGACGGCCGCGAGCAATACACCACCGAGGTGGTGCTGCGTCCCTATAGGGGTGAGCTGACGCTTCTGGACGGCCGTGGCGGCGGTGCTGAGGGCGGCGAGGAATATGGCGGAGGCTCCGATTTCGGCTCCTCCAGCCCCATGGGCGGCAGCAGCGGCGGGGGCTTTGGCGGAGGGGGCGGTGGTTCCTTCGGCGGCGGAACGGGTGGCGGCGGCAGCCGGCGGCCTGCGCCAGCTGGTCGCCCCTCCGACGACATGGACGACGAAATTCCCTTCTGATTCAAAAGCCTGAGTGCACGACGTGGTCTTTCACTCCCGGGCAATGCCGCGCGGGAGTGAAAGTGGACTGAAACCCTTCCGTAGCCGGAATCGTTTGGCTTCTGGCGTCTTCCCTGGGGAAATCTGGGGAAGGGCGCCGTTGGATCAAGCGATACGCCGGAGGGGTAATGCACCACATCGCGAACAAGCATAATTGCCCGGCCTGGGTGAGCTGCGCCATCGGAAGTGGCGGTCTTCTCGCCACCCTGGGCCTTGTGCTGCTGCTCGCTGCGACGCCCGCGGCTGCGCTCGATGCGCTGGTGCAGAAACAGACGTTCGTGCTGCCGAGCTACACCACCGTGGGCGGCGCCACGCTCAGGAACGTGAAGATCGGCTGGGAAGCCTATGGCACGCTCAATGCCGATAAGAGCAATGTCATCCTCATCGCGCATTATTTCTCGGGCACGAGCCACGCCGCCGGAAAATACAAGGAGACCGATGCGGCGCCCGGCTATTGGGACGCCATCATCGGTCCCGGAAAGCCGCTCGATACGGACAAATATTACATCCTCTCGTCCGACACGCTGGTGAACCTGAACGCCAACGACCCCAATGTGGTCACCACCGGCCCCGCCTCCATCGCGCCGGACAGGGACGCGCCCTACGGGCCCAGTTTCCCTGTTGTCACCATCCGCGATTTCGTCAATGTCCAGAAAGCGTTGCTGGACCAGTTGGGGATCACGAAGCTCCACGCGGTGATGGGCGCCTCCATGGGCGCCATGCAGGCCTATGAATGGGCCACCGGCTATCCCGAGGCGGTCGCCCGGATCATCCCGGTCATCGGGGCGGGGGATGTGGACGGATGGCTCGTGGCCTGGCTGGATGTGTATGCTTCTCCCATCAAGCTCGACCCCAACTTCAATGGTGGCAATTATTACGGCCGCACCCCACCCAAGCAGGGCCTGGCGCAGGCGCTGAAGATCTTGACGCTCCACGCCGGCGCTCCGCCCTGGGCAAACGAGACGTTCGGGCGCAAGTGGGCGGAGCCGGGCAAGGACCCCGCCGCCGCCATGGGCAACCGCTACGCCATCGAGGCGAAGCTGGACGAGATCGGGGCCGCGCGGGCCGAAGTCGCGGACGCGAACCATCTCCTCTATCTCGTGAAGGCGAACCAGATCTTCGCGGCGGGTGGCGATGTGGGCTTGAAGCGCATCAAGGCGCCGGTCCTGCTGATTTCCTCGGACGAGGACATGGTCTTCCATCCCGGCGCCACCCAGCGCACGGCGGACGAGATCCGCAAGGGCGGCGCCAGCGTCGAGCAGGTGAAGATCGGCGGGGGCAGGGGCCACCTCAACGGTCTCTTCAGCATCCAGGAGGCGGGGGACCAGATCACCCGATTCCTGGCCCGCTGAGGCCTTTTGCACGGCGGTTTTTGCCCTGATCCGGCTGCAGCGCCGCTATGCGCATCCGGAGTTTCGCTAAGTTATTGATTTTCCACGCGTAGCTTCAGGCCGTGTTCGCGTCTTTCGCTGGCGCAGCAGGGCTGAATCGGCTAGAAGGAGCGCAGCCTTTTCATAAGGAAAGACGTGCGTTTTGGCTGAAAACGAAACGCCGGGCGCGGGAGGCGGCCTGCCTTCCGAGATCCGGCCGGTCTCCATCACCGACGAGCTCTCCCGGTCCTATCTCGATTACGCCATGAGCGTGATCGTCGCGCGGGCCTTGCCCGATGTGCGAGACGGCCTGAAGCCGGTGCACCGGCGCATCCTCTTCTCGATGCACGAGAACGGCTATCTCTGGAACCGGCCGTACCGCAAATCGGCCCGCGTGGTCGGCGACGTCATCGGTAAGTACCATCCCCACGGCGACCAGGCGGTCTACGACGCACTGGTGCGCATGGCGCAGACCTTCTCCATGCGCCTGCCGCTGGTGGATGGGCAGGGGAATTTCGGCTCGGTGGACGGCGATCCCGCTGCGGCCATGCGCTACACCGAAGTGCGCATGGAGAAGGTGACGCTGTCCCTTCTCGACGATCTCGACAAGGACACCGTCGATTTCCAGGACAATTACGACGGCAGCGAGCACGAGCCGTCTGTCCTCCCGGCGCAGTTTCCCAACCTTCTGGTGAACGGGGCCGGCGGCATCGCGGTGGGCATGGCCACCAACATCCCGCCGCACAATCTGGGCGAAGTGATCGACGGGGCCCTGGCGCTCCTCGATGACCCGGAACTCGATCCGGAAGCGTTGCTGGACATCGTGCAGGGTCCGGATTTCCCCACAGGCGGCCTGATCCTCGGGCGCTCGGGCATCCGTCAGGCGCTCCTCACTGGCCGCGGCTCCATCCTGGTGCGGGCCAAGGTCGCCATCGAGACCATCCGCAAGGAGCGCGAGGCGCTCATCGTCACCGAGATTCCCTATCAGGTGAACAAGGCGACGATGATCGAGAAGATCGCCGAGCTGGTGCGCGACAAGCGCCTGGAAGGCATCTCGGAAATCCGCGACGAATCCGACCGCGACGGCATGCGGGTGGTGATCGAGATCAAGCGCGACGCCCAGGCGGACGTGGTGCTGAACAATCTCTACCGCATGACCCCGCTGCAATCGTCGTTCGGCGCCAACATGGTGGCGCTCTCCGGCGGTAGGCCGTCGGTGATGACCCTGCACGACATGCTGGTCGCCTTCATCGCCTTCCGCGAGGAGGTGATAAGCCGGCGCACGAAGTTCCTGCTGCGCAAGGCCCGTGACCGTGCCCATGTTTTGGTGGGCCTTGCCATTGCGGTTGCGAACATCGATGAAATCATTCGCTTAATTCGTACGGCCCCGGACCCGACGGCCGCCCGCGACGCCCTCATGGGGCGCTCTTGGCCGGCTAAGGATATGGCGCCTCTGATCGCGCTCATCGCCGATCCGCGCCACACCTTGGCCGAGGACGGCACCTACCGCCTCTCTCTCGAGCAGGCCCGCGCCATCCTCGATCTGCGCCTCCAGCGCCTCACCGCACTCGGGCGCGACGAGATCGCCGAGGAGCTGGACAAGCTCGCCGTGGAGATCGCGGACTATCTGGACATCCTGTCGAGCCGGGCCCGCATCCAGGAGATCGTCCGGTCCGAGATGCTGGCCATCAAGGAAGAGTTCGGCACGCCGCGGCGCTCGGAGATCGTCGAGGGCCTGGGCGACCTGGAGGATGAAGACCTCATCCAGCGCGAGGAAATGGTGGTCACCGTCTCCCACGCCGGTTACGTGAAGCGCGTGCCGCTCTCCGCCTATCGGGCACAGCGGCGCGGCGGCAAGGGCCGCTCGGGGATGACCACGCGGGACGAAGATTTCGTCACCCGCCTGTTCGTGGCCTCTACCCACGCCCCGGTGCTGTTCTTCTCCTCCAAGGGCAAGGTCTACAAGCTGAAGGTGTGGCGCCTGCCCGCCGCCGCCCCCCAGGCGCGCGGCAAGGCGCTCATCAACATCCTGCCTCTGGAATCCGACGAGCGGATCACCTCCATCGTGCCCTTGCCGGAGGAGGCGGATGCGGAAGGCCGCATTCAGATCATGTTCGCCACCACCGGCGGCACGGTGCGGCGCAACGCGCTGGCGGACTTCTCCCAGGTGAACCGCAACGGCAAGATCGCCATGAAGCTGGAGGAGGGCGACGCCATCGCCTCGGTCCAGCTCTGCACCGAGGATGATGATGTCCTCCTCACCACCGCAGAGGGCGCCTGCATCCGCTTCCCCGTCACCGAGGTGCGCGTGTTCAAGGGCCGCGATTCGGTGGGCGTACGTGGCATCCGGCTGGGCGAGGGTGACCGCACCATCTCCATGGCCATCATCCGCCATCTGGATGCCACCGCCGAGGAGCGCGTCGCTTATCTGCGCCTCGCCGGCGCGGTGCGGCGTGGCAACGGCGCCAATGGGGAGAACCCGGAGGAGCCCGTGACGGTGGAGGCCGATGCGGAAGAGCCGGTTGCCGCCGACACCCGCCTGCCCGAGGAGCGCTACGCCCAGATGGGCGCGGCGGAGCAGTTCATCCTCACCCTATCCGAGAATGGCTACGGCAAGCGAACTTCGTCCTACGAGTATCGGGTGACCGGACGCGGCGGCAAGGGCATCGTCGCCATGGCGGTGAACGAGCGCAACGGCCGCCTTGCCGCCTCCTTCCCGGTGGAGGACCAGGACCAGATCATGCTGGTGACCGATGGCGGGCAGCTCATCCGCTGCCCGGTGGACGGCATCCGCATCGTCGGCCGCGCCAGCCAGGGCGTCATCGTGTTCGACACCGCCGAAGGCGAGCGCGTGGTCTCGGTGGAGCATATCCCCGAGGAAGAGGACGACGCGGCCCTGGAGGGCGACCTGCCGAGCGAGGGGGGCGGGGAGGCGTGATCCCCGCCGAGAGCCTCGTTCTCTTCGTCCTGGCCTGCCTCGCGCTCGGGGCAACGCCGGGGCCGAACGTGGCTCTCATCGTCGGCACCAGCCTCAAGCATGGCCGGCGCGCCGGCCTGCTCACCGCCACCGGCGTGAATGTGGGCCTCGTGCTCCAACTCGCCGTGGTGGCGGCGGGCCTCGCCTGGCTGGTGGAGCTGTTCTCCCGTCATTTTGATCTGGTGCGCTATCTCGGCGCCGCCTATCTCGCCTGGCTCGCGGTGCTGCAATGGCGCAGCGCGGGCAAGGGGAGCGCGGCGCCGGCCCCCTCCGGCCGTGCCGCCTTCATGCGGGGCTTGGCGGTGGCCTTCGCGAACCCCAAGACCCTGCTGTTCCACGCGGCCTTCCTGCCCCAGTTCGTCACCGATCCGGTCGATCCCGTGCCGCAGATCGCACTTCTGGCGGCCATCTTCGCGGTGATCGCCCTTGTTGGCGACATCATCTGGGCGCTGGCGGCGGACCGCCTGCGCGCCGCGGTCGCCGGCCGCTTCGCCCGCGTGGCGGACCGGGTCTCGGCGGGCATCCTGGTGGGCGGCGCCATGGTGCTGCTGGCGGCGGGCCGGCGATAGGGCGTGCGCCTTTCAGGCGTGCAGAAGCGCTTCCGGCGCGGTGGAGCGACGGCTGACCTCCATGTCGCGTCGGGGCGGGGCGCCGAACATGCGCGCATATTCGCGGGTGAACTGCGACACGCTCTCATAGCCGACCGTGAAAGCGGCCTGGCTGACCGCGCTGCCCCCCGTCAGGAGGAGGCGGCGAGCTTCCAATAGGCGAAGCTGCTTCTGGAAATGGAGCGGGGAGAGGGACGTCACCGCCTTGAAATGATGGTGGAACGAGGACGGGCTCATGCCTGCCGTCGCCGCTAGGCGTTCCACGGGAATGGGCTGGTCGAACTCCGCCCGCAGCACCGCCACGGCGCGGGCGATGCGCGCCGTGTGGCTGTCCGGCACGGCAAGACGGCGCATGGCGCTGCCGTGGCGTCCCGTCAGCAGCCAATAATGCATTTCCCGCACGATGGAGGGGCGCAGCACCGCCAGAGCCTGCGGGCGCCCCAGAAGCCGGGCGAGGCGGAGGGCGCAGTCGTGCAGCGCGGCGTCCGTCTCTTCCACGATAATGTAACCGTCCGGCCTTTCCCGCGGGACCGGAACCGCCTCCATCTGATCCATCACCTCGCGCAGGAGCGCCATGTCCAGTTCAACCGCCAGAGCGAGATAGGGCGATTGCGGGCTCGCGGTCACGATCCGGCCGATCACCGGCACGTCCGCATTCACGATGAGCGACTGGCCCGCGCCGAAGCGCAGCATGGTGTCGCCCGTGAGCACTTCCTTCGCGCCCTGCAGGACTAGGCAGATCAGCGGCCGGTAAATGGTGGGGATGTCCCGGGTCGGGCCATTCGCCCGCACCAGCTCCACGCCTTCCATGCCGGTGAGGGTGAGGCCCTCTATGTCAGCGGGCCCTTCGGCATGCCGCTTCACGAGATCGATGAGTTCATCCGTCATGGCGCGATCCTAGCTCTTCCTGCGGCGATCTCCAGTGGGATTGGAGGATTAGGCAAGTCTCCTGGATCTTCCGGCAAGCCGTCCGAGGGGAGAGGGGATACATCCCTCCCATCCACTTGGAGGATCAAGCATGACCACGGAAACCAGGATCGCCCTCATCACCGGTGGCAGCCGCGGGCTCGGCCGCAATGCCGCTTTGAGCCTCGCCCAGCGGGGTGTGGACGTCATCCTCACCTATCACTCCCGTCGCGCGGAGGCGGACGCCGTCGTGACGGAGATCGAGGCGCAGGGGCGCAAGGCAGCGACGCTGCAGCTCGATGCGGGCAATGCCGCAAGCTTCGAGGCTTTCGCGGCCGCGGTGAAGAAGACCTTGGCCGCCGTCTGGAGCCGCGACCGGTTCGATTTCCTCGTGAACAATGCCGGGATCGGCATCCACATGCCCTTCGCCGAGACCACGGAGGATATGTTTGACGAGCTGGTCAACATCCACCTGAAGGGCACTTTCTTCCTCACCCAGAGGCTGCTGCCCCTCATTGCGGATGGCGGGAGCATCGTGAACCTCTCCAGCGGGCTCGCGCGCTTCACGACGCCGGGCTTCTCGGCCTATGCCGCCATGAAGGGCGGCATCGAGGTGCTGACCCGCTACATGGCCAAGGAACTGGGCCATCGCGGCATCCGGGTGAACACCATCGCACCGGGGGCCATCGAGACCGATTTCGGCGGCGGCGTGGTGCGCGACAATGCGGAGAGCAACCGCCAGGTCGCCGCGGCCACCGCCCTTGGCCGGGCCGGTCTGCCGGACGATATCGGCCCGATGATCGCGGCCTTCCTCGGCGAAGAGAACCGCTGGGTGAACGGGCAGCGCATCGAGGTGTCGGGCGGCGTTAATCTCTGACCGGCAATCTCTGATCGGAACGGGGGCGGACCATCCGCCCCCATTGCGCCCGCGCGCGGGGCGGGCTAACGCTTGCGCCCGATGAATGCCGTCGCCCACACCACCCGCACCGCCATCTATGCCGGATCGTTCGATCCGCCCACCAACGGGCATCTGGACGTGGTGCGCTCCGCCTGCCGCCTCGCCGACCGGCTGGTTCTGGCCGTGGGCATCCACCCCGGCAAGGCGCCGCTCTTCACCCCGGCCGAGCGCCTCGCCATGTTGGAAGAGGTCTGCGGCCCGGTGGCAGCAGAAGAGGGCACCGCCCTCGACGTGCTCACCTTCGACAATCTGGTGGTGGAGGCGGCGCAGAACACCGGCGCCGGCCTGCTGATCCGCGGCCTGCGCGATGGCACCGATCTCGATTATGAGATGCAGATGGCCGGCATGAACGGCACGCTCGCGCCTGACATCCAGACCGTCTTCCTGCCCGCTTCCCCCCGCGTGCGCCCCATCACCGCCACTCTGGTGCGGCAGATCGCGGCCATGGGCGGCGACGTCTCCGCCTTCGTCCCGCCGGCGGTGCTCGCGCGCCTGAAGGCCAAATTCCCGAAGAGGGCCTGAGCCCAGGCGCCCCACCAAACTTGACCGCGCTTAAGGGTGCGGCAGCCCAAGGAGAGCTTCATGCGCAGTGTCTTCGGCCGCATTTCCGGCGGCATCGTCCTCGCTTTCGCGCTCATGGTGGCCGCAGCCCTGCCGGCCGCCGCCCAGGCCCAGGCCAAGCCCGATCCGGAGAACACGCTCTATCTCGACACCACCTATGGCCGGGTCGTCATCGCCCTGCGGCCGGATCTTGCGCCCAAGCACGTGGAGCGGCTGAAGCTGCTGTCCCGCGAGGGCTTCTACAACAATGTGCCGTTCCACCGGGTGATCGACGGCTTCATGGCCCAGACCGGCGACGGCCAGTTCGGCAACGGCACGGGCGGCTCGAAATATCCGAACCTGCCGGCCGAGTTCACTAGCACCCCGTTTGTGCGTGGCACGGTGGGCATGGCCCGCTCTTCCGCACCCAACAGCGCCAATTCGCAGTTCTTCATCTGCCTCGACGCCGCGCCGTTCCTGAACGGCCAGTACACGGTGGTGGGCGAGGTGGTCTCGGGCATGCAGTTCGTGGACAAGATCAAGAAGGGCTCGCAGGCCAATAACGGCACGGTGAGCACCCCCGACCGCATCGTGAAGATGCAGGTGGCGGCGGACGCGAAATAGCGCGCCGCCTTGTTCAAAGCGCGAGAAGCGCTTTCCGGTTTCCTCCCACCAAAGGAGCAGCCCCATGGCTGACGAAGTGATCGTCCTCGAAACCACCAAGGGCGAAGTGGTCATCGGCCTCCGGCCCGACCTCGCGCCGGGCCACGTGGCCCGCATCAAGGAGCTGGTCTCCGAGGGCTTCTATGACGGCGTGCCGTTCCACCGCGTCATCGACGGCTTCATGGCGCAGACCGGCGACCCGACGGGCACCGGCATGGGTGGTTCGGGCAAGAAGCTCAAGGCCGAGTTCAACAAGCAGCCCCACACCCGCGGCACGGTCTCCATGGCCCGCGCGGCGAGCCCCGATTCGGGCGACAGCCAGTTTTTCATCTGCTTCGGCGATGCCCGCTTCCTCGACAACCAGTACACCGTGTGGGGCGAGGTGATCTCGGGCATGGACAATGTGGACCAGATCAAGCGCGGCGAGCCCGTGCAGGATCCCGACAAGATCGTCTCGGCCAAGCTCCAGCCCAAGGGCGAGTGAGCGTCAAAGCCTCTCGACCCTTTGAAAGTCAAAATGCCCAGGCTCTGCCTGGGCATTCTTGTTTGTGACGACCCGTTTCCGAGCTGGTCGATCAATAGCGCCGCATGAGCCCGATGAGCCGGCCCTGGATGCGCACGCGGTCTGGGCCGAAGATGCGGGTCTCGTAAGCGGGGTTGGCGGCTTCCAGGGCCACGGAAGCGCCTTTCTTGCGCAGGCGCTTGAGGGTGGCTTCTTCCTCGTCCACCAGCGCCACCACGATATCGCCCGTGTCCGCCGTGTCGCATTTGCGGATGAGCACTGTGTCGCCGTCCAGGATGCCGGCCTCGATCATGCTGTCGCCGCGCACTTCCAGGGCGAAATGCTCGCCCGTGCCGAGCATTTCGGGCGGCAGATTCAGCGTGTGGCTGCGGGTCTGGATGGCGGAGATGGGAGAGCCGGCGGCGATGCGGCCCATGACCGGAACCGTGACGGTGGGGGCGACATCCTCGTCTTCCGCCATGGGGCGCACGCGGCCAAGACTGCCCTCGATGACGCTGGGCGAGAAGCCGCGCCCGGCGCGCGGAGAGGCAAGGCCCGGCGCCACGCTGTCCGGCAGGCGCACAACCTCCAGCGCCCGCGCCCGGTTGGGCAGGCGGCGGATGAAGCCGCGCTCTTCCAAGGCGGTGATGAGGCGGTGGATGCCCGATTTGGAGCGCAGGTCCAGCGCTTCCTTCATCTCGTCGAAGGAGGGCGGAACGCCCGTCTCCTTCAGGCGCTCATGAATGAAGCGCAGGAGGTCGTACTGCTTGCGTGTGAGCATGGCCGCCCCGTTCCTTCCGGCTCCCAGACCGCTGCCAGCTCGGTTAAGAGCCGTGAAACAAATCGAGAACAAGCATTAGCTGTTCCTTTTGTGTTCCGCAAGCATGAACATGGCGTAAATGCGCCGTCAGGCCATGAAAGCTATAGCTTCGCAGGCATCGCCTGCGGCCCCGGCGGGGGCGTGGGCCTCGCGAATCAGGAGGCAGTCGGCCTCGGCGAGCGCCGAGAGCATGGACGAATCCTGCACCGGCAGGGGGGTCACGAGCTGCGCGCCGTCGGGGGCGAGGGTCATGCGGGCGCGCACATAATCGCGGCGCATGTCGTTGGCCTTCACATCCACGGCGAGGCGCGCGGGCACGCGCGCAGGGCCGGGCGCGGCGCCCTGGAGCGCGTTGAGCAGCGGCACCAGGAAGAGCAGCGAGCAGACATAGGCCGAGACGGGATTGCCCGGCAGGCCGAGGACCCGCAGGGCCTCGCGCCGGCCGAACATCAGGGGTTTTCCCGGGCGCAGCGCGATCTTATGGACGGCGAGGGAAACGCCCTCCTCGCGCAAGGCCGGCGCCATGAGGTCGTGCTCGCCCACCGAGGCGCCGCCGGAGGTGACGAGGAGATCGTATCCCCCCTCGGCCGCCCGGCGCACGGCGGCGCGGGTTGCCTCCATGGTGTCGCCCACGAGGCCGAGGTCGAACACCTCGGCGCCGGCTGCCCGGGCCAGGGCGGCGATGCCATAGACGTTGGAGACCACCACGTCCGAGGGGGCGCCGGTGCCGGCACCGGGACGCACCAGCTCGTCGCCGGTCTGGAGGATGGCGACGCGCGGCCGGCGGCGCACCGGCACGAAGGCGTGGTCCGCCGCGGCCGCGAGCATGACCGTGCGCCCGTCCAGCCGGCAGCCGGCACGCAGGACGGCGTGTCCGGCAGTAAAATCGAAGCCGGCCTTGCGGATGTTGCGGCCGGGGGCGGTCGGCTCCACCACCGTAACCGTGTCGCCGTCCCGCGTGGTGTTCTCCTGGATCACCACCGTATCGGCGGCGTCCGGCACCAGCGCGCCGGTGAAGATGCGCGTCGCTTCCCCTCGCGCGATCCGGCCCGCGAAGGGCCGCCCGGCGGCGGATTCGCCGATCACCTTCAGCGCGGCGGGGAGGGCTTCGATGTCGGCAGCCGCCACCGCATAGCCATCCATGGCGGACATGTCGGCGGCCGGCTGGCTGCGGCGGGAAATCAGGTCTTCCGCCAGCACGCGGCCATGGGCGTCGGCGATGGCGACGGTCTCGGCGGGCAGGGGCGTGACGTCGGCCAGGGTCAGCGCCATGGCCTCGTCGACGAGCATCAGAGCCATGTCAGCCTTCCGCGGTCCAATGGCCGGAGCGCCCGCCGGACTTCTCCAGCAGCCGCACGCCTTCGATGCGCATGCCCCGGTCAACGGCTTTGGCCATGTCATAGATGGTGAGGCAGGCAACGGAGACGGCGGTGAGCGCCTCCATCTCCACGCCCGTCTGGCCGGAGGTGCGCACCCGCGCAGTCACCACGAGGCCCGGCAATGCGGCATCGGGCGAGATCTCCACCTCCACCTTGCTCAGCATCAAGGGGTGGCAAAGGGGGATCAGCTCGTGGGTGCGCTTCGCCGCCATGATGCCGGCAATGCGCGCGACGCCGAGCACATCGCCCTTCTTGGCATTGCCGGAGAGGATGAGGTCCAGCGTTTCGGCGGCCATCTCGACGCGCCCTTCGGCCAGCGCTTCGCGCGTGGTGATCTCCTTGTCGGAGACATCCACCATGCGTGCGGCGCCGGAGGCGTCGAGATGGGTCAGGGTGGCCATAAGCCTTACTTCGCCCGCTTCCAGGTCTGGGTCTCGCAGAAGGGCACGATCACGCAGCCGCGCACCTTCAGCGTGCTGTCGCCTTCCAGCGTGAGGGTGGCGCTGTAGGTCTTGCCGTCGTCGGGATTATAGATCTTGCCGCCGGTCCAGTTGCCGCCGCTGCCGGTGAAGCCCTGGAGCATCATGAGGCCCTTCAGGGGGCGGCTGCGCAAAGCGGCATCGGCATTTTTAGAATCCGTCAGCGCGGGATTCGCCTTGATGTCGTCCGAGGTGATGAGACGTCCGCACACGGAAGCGCCGCAGGCGGCGATTTCCACCACGCCGTCATCGGTGGGGGTGAGCCAGGTGCCGGTCACGTCGGCCGCGAAAGCGGGCATGGCAATGAGGGACAAAACCGCTGCCGAAAAGGCTGCCCTGCGCATTATCGTCTCCTGAAACGACTGTCGGATTCGCCTCCAGGCGAGGCGGCGCACTATGGCAGGCCGGCGGTACCTCTCCAAGAGGCGGGAAGCGCCTTATGCCGCAAGCAGCGCGCGCGTCGCCGCTGCGACATCGTCTTGCCGCATCAGGCTCTCACCGACCAGGATGGTGCGGATATCGACCTTTGCGAGGCGGGAAACGTCGGCGGGGGTGAAGATGCCGCTTTCGCCGATGCAGATGCGGTCGGACGGTACCTTGGCGGCAAGCCGCTCGCTGGTGGCGAGCGTGGTCTCGAAGGTGCGCAGGTTCCGGTTGTTGATGCCGATGAGCGGGCAGGGCAGGGCCAGCGCGCGGTCCAGCTCGGCGTCGTCATGCACCTCCACGATGGCGTCCATGCCCCATTCGGTGGCACAGGACAGGAGGTCGGCGGCCAGCGCGTCGTCCACGGCCGCCATGATGATGAGGATGCAGTCGGCCCCCCAGGCACGGGCTTCGGGCACCTGATAGGTGTCGTGCATGAAGTCCTTGCGCAGCGCCGGCAGACCTGTGGCGGCGCGGGCGGCGGTGAGGAATTCCGGCGCGCCCTGGAAGGAGGGGCCGTCGGTGAGCACGGACAGGCAGGCCGCGCCGCCGGCCTCATAGGCGCGGGCGAGGGCCGGCGGGTCGAAATCGGCGCGTATCAGCCCCTTGGAAGGGCTCGCCTTCTTCACCTCGGCGATAAGGGCGGTGCGGCCTTCGGCCAGAACGCTGCGCAGCGCGCCGGAGAACGGGCGCACGGGAGAGGCGGCGCGGGCGGCGGCTTCCACTTCTGAAAGGGGAAGGGCGGCCTTGGCGGCGGCGATCTCTTCGCGCTTATAGGCTTCGATGCGGGTGAGGATATCGCTCATGACGCGAGCTTTTCCGAAACGTGGACAAGGGTTTCCAGCCGCGCGCGCGCGGAGCCGGTATCGAGGCTCGTGGTGGCCATGGCGACGCCCTCGGTGAGGTCTGCCGCGCGGCCGGCGATGAGGAGGGCGGCGGCCGCATTGAAGATGGCCACGTCGCGATAGGCGCCGGGCTCACCGTCCAGCACTGCCCGCAAGGCGAGGGCATTGTGCGCGGCATCGCCGCCCTTCAATGCGCCGGGCGCGGCGCGCTGAAGGCCCACCAGTTCGGGGGCGATCTCGAAGGTGTGGATGTGTCCGTCTTCCAGCGAGGCCACATCGGTCGAGCCGGAAATGGTGATCTCGTCGAGGCCATCGGAGCCGTGCACCACCCAGGCGCGCTCGGAGCCCAGGGTCTTCAGCACCTCGGCGAGCGGGGTGAGCCACGCCTTGGAATAGACCCCCACCATCTGGCGCGTCACGCCGGCCGGGTTCGAGAGGGGGCCCAGGAGATTGAAGATGGTGCGCGTGCCCATCTCCACGCGGGTCGGCCCCACATGCTTCATGGCGGGGTGGTGGGCCGGGGCGAACATGAAGCCGATGCCGGCCTCCGCGAGGCAGCGGGAAATGCCCTCGGGCGAAAGGTCGATGCGCACGCCAAGCGCCGCCAGCACGTCCGCCGCGCCGGATTTGGAGGAGAGCGCCCGGTTGCCGTGCTTCGCCACCGGCACGCCCGCGCCGGCAACGATGAAAGCGGCGCAAGTGGAGATGTTGTAGGAGCCGGAGGCATCGCCCCCCGTGCCCACCACATCCACCGAGCCTTCGGGCGCTTCCACGGGCAGCATCTTGGCGCGCATGACGGAGACCGCGCCGGCGATCTCCTCCACCGTCTCGCCGCGCACGCGAAGGCCCATGAGCAGCGCGCCCATCTGGGAGGGGGTCGCCTCGCCGGACATCATCTGGTCGAAAACGAAGGAGGCTTCGTCGCGGGTCAGCGCCTCGCCTAAGGCGACCTTGGAAAGGAGGGAGCGGAACTCAAGCATCCGTCAGCCCCTCCGGCCCTGGTTGAAAGCGGTGGCGATCTCCAGGAAGTTGCGCAGCAGCGCGTGCCCGTTCTCGGAGGCGATGCTCTCGGGATGGAACTGCACGCCGTGCACGGGCAATGAGCGGTGGGCGAGGCCCATGATGAGGCCGTCGTCCGTGTGCGCCGTGACTTCCAGCACGTCCGGCAGGGTCGCGCGCTCCACGATCAGCGAATGGTAGCGCGTCGCCTGGAACGTGTGGTTGAGGCCGCGGAACACGGAGCGGCCCTCATGATGGATCTCGGACATCTTGCCGTGCATGGGAATGGGCGCGCGCACCACGTCGCCGCCGAACACCTGGCCGATGGCCTGGTGGCCGAGGCACACGCCGAACAGCGGCACGTCCGCGCTGGCGCGCTGGATCAAATCAAGGCAGATGCCCGCCTCGCTCGGGGTGCAGGGGCCGGGGGAGATGACAATGGCGTCCGGCTTCTCGCCGAGGATCGCCTCCACGTCGCGCGCATCGTTGCGATGCACGGTGACGGTGGCGCCCAGCTCGCCGAGATAGTGCCAGAGATTGTAGGTGAAGCTGTCGTAATTATCGATCAGCGTGACAGCGGTCATCTTGGCTCCAGAATGTCGGCCCCAGACCCGGCGGATCCGGGCGGCGCGCTCGCGCTCATTCCCCTTGCGAGCCGCGCCCCGACTTAATCCTTCCAGGACGGTGCGGCAAGCGTGGGGTGCAGAAGAGGCCCAGGCGCCGGTTCCGCGCGACATTGCTCCTGAGCCAAGCCCGCATGTAGTTTGCTTGGCACGGGCGAAGGGAGAGCGCATGTGTCCGACAGCTTGCGGGGTATTCGCCTGTTCGTAGCGGCGTATGAAGAACGCTCGTTCACCGCCGCGGCAAGGCGCGAGAATGCGACCCAGTCCGGCGTTTCGCAGCATATCCGCAGGCTGGAGGAAACGTCTGGGGTCCAGCTTTTCTCGCGCGGGACGTCCAGCGTCAGCCCGACGCCGGCGGGAGACGGCTACTACAAGAAATGCCTGGAGATCCTGCGCGTCCACGAGGAAGCGAGCGCGATCCTGGAGCGCTATGGCCGCGGCTTCGTCGGCGAGATCAAAATCGGCCTGATGCCGACGCTCAGCAGGCGCGCGCTCGCGCCGGCCCTATCCCGCTTCCTGGAATCGAATCCGAACATCGTGGTCCGGGTGAACGAGGCCGAGAGCGCCATCCTGACCGAGGCCGTCCAGGCCGGGGATCTCGACTTCGCGGTGGTGCCGGCATTCGATAGCCCCATGGGCCTGAGGGTGAGGCGCCTGCTGCGAACACCCGAGGTCCTGGTATCCTCGAAGGCATCGACGCTCGAGCCCATGGCGCCGGTGCGCCTGCGCGACCTGGGACCCATGAAGATCGTGGTGCCCCAGAACCAGAACACCCGCCGGACCACGCTGGAAACCTATTTCGTCTCCTCCGGCGCCCAGATCGAGAGGTTTGTCGAGCTCGATGCCATCCTCGGCACTCTGGACATGGTGCTTTACGGCAACTGGCTGACCATCCTTCCCGGCGTCATGTTCACCCCGCTGAACAATCAGGATCGCTTCACCGTCAATCCGCTGTGCGATCCGCCCTTGTTCACCGAACTGGTGGTCATCGAGCCCGCCCGGCGATCCATGCAGGTGGCCGCGGAAGCATTCTCCGAACTGCTGAAAGCGGAAACGGAGCGGATCAACTCCATCTGGGACGGCATCTTGCGGTAGCCGCGGCCCCGCTTCGACAATCAGCCGACAGCGCCAAGGCGGTCTTTCAGGGCTTCGATGTTCCGGGCGGGATTGTAGTCCTGGCTCAGCTTGCCGTCGCCCACCGGGCTCTTGCAGGCGAAGAAGACGGCCGGCCCTTCGACCACCTTCAGGCCATGCTCGGTGCCCCTCGGAATGTGCACTAGGTCCCCACTGCCGATCAGCTTGGTCTCGTCGCCCAGGACGAAATTCACCTTCCCCTTCAGCATGAGGATGAATTGCTCCTCGTTGGGGTGGAAGTGAGGGTCGGGGCCCTCGCCGATCTCGTAAGCGACGATGCCGATCTTGATCAGCTCTCCCGCCACCATCCTCTTGCTGGGGCCGAACGTGTCTTCGGTCCTCTCCATGTCGTCGATGCTGTAGAACGGCATGAGCATGCCCTCTTTTCTTGGATGGTGGATGTCGAGGCGGGTGCCGGGCCCCTAAGCGGGCCGCAATGCCCCGCCCCATGCCGGGTCATTCATGGGGATCCGCCGGAAGAACCTTGAAAGGCGCGAACGGCCGCCCCTGTTCTTCCCTAGGAGATGTATTTCATCCCGTGCAGGCCATGGGAGCTGTCCTTGCAGGTGAAGAACATTACGTCCTGGCCCGCGCAGGCGCCGCCCTGGTGGATGGTGTTGGCGGGGACATAGACGACGTTTCCGGGGCCGACCCGGTGGGTCTGGCCTTCCAGGCGGATTTCGAACTCTCCCTCCAGCACGAAGATCCACTGCTCGTTTGGATGGGAGTGGGGCTCGCCCATCTTGCCTGCAGGCGCGCGCATCAAAGCCACGATCATGCGGTCCCCTTCGACGCATCCGCCATAGACGGGAGAGTATTCCGGGCCACCCATGATCTCGTTCACCCGGCGCATGTCGAAGACATATTCGCCCCTCTGCGCACGATGCGCACCCGGTGTCCGCGCCGAACCTTGCTCATTCACAGCAACATTTTCCATAACTCTCTCTCCCTTTATCTCAAGAACAATTTTTGTGGTCTCGCTATGCTGAGGACTAATCGAGATCGACTTTGATCTCGCTGGTGATGGCCCGCCATTTGGCGAACTCGCCGTTCTGCCACTCCGCCGCCTGCTGCGGGGATTTGGAGGGAGAAAGCACCACGCCCGCCGGCTCCAGCGACCGCGCGGTCTGTTCCGATCGCATGACGTCGGTCGCCGCCTTGAACAGGGTGTTGACGATGGGGGCGGGGGTTCCGGCCCGGACGTAGAGGGCCTGCCACTGCAAGGTTCCGATGTTCGGATATCCCACTTCCGCCATGGTCGGGACGTTCGGCAGGTTCTTCAGCCGCTCGGGGGCCACCACGGCAAGTGCCCGGAGGCGACCAGCCTTCATCATGCTTTCGGCGGTGGCGACATTGACGAAGCCGTACTGGGTTTCGCCCGAGATCAGGCTCGTCACCATCTCCGAGGCGCCGCCCTTCAAGGGGATGTGCAGCACCTCGATGCCGGCCGCGCGGTTGAGCATCTCCGTGTCGTAGTGCGGGTAGCTGCCAATGCCGGGGCTCGCATAATTCAGCTTCCCAGGGTTCTTCTTGGCGTATTCGACAAGCTCGGCAAACGTCTTCGGCTCGAAATTGACCGTGGTGCTCACCAAGACCCCGGGTATCTCCGCCAGCTTCGCGACGAGCTGGAGAGACTCATCGTATTTGAAGGGCATCTTCTTTGAGAACAGAAGAGGCGTGATCGCATTCGTCGAGACGTTTCCGACATACATATTGTACCCATCGGGATTCTGCCGGACGATTTCCTGCATGGCCGTCAAGCCGAACGCGCCGGGCTTGTTCGCCACGATGAAGCTCTGGTTGAACATCTTGCTGAATTGATCGGCGAGCGTGCGGGCGACGATGTCGGTGGCGCCGCCGGGGGCGTATGGAACGACAATGGTGACGAGGCGGTTTGGATAGGTTTCGGCGCGGGCGCCGCACGTTATCGCTAGAGATAGCGCGGCGATGGCCAATAGACGGGATCCAAGCGTCATGTGCTTCCCCCTTCTTGTTTGATTTATGTTTATTTGAAGCGGTTTGGCGCCCGCTTTGAAGGCTCGTTTCTTGAGCTTTCCGAAGGTGGATTCGAACGAGATAAGACCCGGAGTCCAAGTTCTATTTGTAAGTAATGGTAGGGTCCGGCAGGGCGGAGGACCAATTATATTTTGTGAGCCAGCCAATCACGCGGTGTCATGCTGCGCCTGCGCAGACACAGCTTTCCCACGGGCGACCACGCCCATGGGAAAAGGGTCGTATTCTGGCTGTGCGGCCGGCAGAAAATTACAGCCGAGCTCCCGCCAGGCGGGAGGCAACCGGCGGCAATTGCACCTGAATCTCAGATATCCAGCAGTTCGTCGTCCGCGAAGGCCGCGCGCTCGGAGATGAACGCGAAGCGCGCCTCCGGTTTGTTGCCCATCAGCCGCTCCACCAGATCGGCTGTCGCCGCTTCCGCCGCCGCCTCGATGGTCACGCGCAGCATGGTGCGCGTGCGCGGGTTCATGGTGGTTTCCTTCAGCTGCGCCGGCATCATCTCGCCGAGGCCTTTGAAGCGGCCGATCTCCACCTTGCCGCGCCCGGTGAACTCCTTCTTCAGGAGCTGGTCCTTGTGGGCATCGTCCCGCGCATAGAGGGTCTTGGGCCCTTGCGAGATGCGGTAGAGCGGCGGCACAGCGAGGAAGAGGTGGCCCTCGTCGATGAGCTTCGGCGTCTGGCGATAGAAGAAGGTGACGAGGAGGGAGGCGATGTGCGCCCCGTCCACGTCCGCATCGGTCATGATGACCACCTTCTCGTAGCGCAGGTCCGCCTCGCGATAATGAGAGAGGGTGCCGCAGCCCAGCGCCTGCATTAGGTCTGAGAGCTGCTGGTTCTGGGCGAGCTTGTCTCGGCCCGCGCTGGCGACGTTCAGGATCTTGCCGCGCAAGGGCAGCACCGCCTGGGTCTTGCGGTCGCGCGCCTGCTTGGCGGAGCCGCCGGCCGAATCGCCCTCGACGATGAAGAGTTCGGAGCCCGCCGCCTCGGTGTTGGAGCAGTCCGCCAGCTTGCCCGGCAGGCGCAGCTTGCGCACCGCGGTCTTGCGGGAGATTTCCTTCTCCTGCTTGCGGCGCAGTCGCTCCTCGGCGCGGTCGATCACATGGTCCAGCAGCCGCGTGGCCTGGACGGGATTGGCGGCGAGCCAATGGTCCAGCGGGTCGCGCAGGGCCTGCTCGACGATGCGGGAGGCTTCGGCAGTCGCAAGGCGGTCCTTGGTCTGGCCCTGGAATTCCGGCTCGCGCACAAACACGGAGAGCATGGCGGCGCAGCCGGTGGCGACGTCGTCGCCAATCAGCACGGCGGCGCGCTTCCCCTGGCCGGTGCGCTCCGCATAATCCTTCAGGCCCTTCAGGAGCACGAGGCGCAGGCCGTTCTCGTGGGTGCCGCCGTCCGGGGTCGGGATGGTGTTGCAATAGGAGGAGATGCCGCCGTCGCCATCTGCCACCCACGCCACCGCCCATTCCACCGAGCCGTGGCCGCCGGTCTTCTGGATGCGGCCGGAGAAGATCTCCCCATGCACCAGGGTCTGGCCGTCGAGGTCGGCGGCGAGATAGTCACGCAGGCCGCCGGGAAAGCGGAAGGTCATCTTCTCGGGCACGCCCGTGGTGCCGGCGAGCAGCTCGGGATCGCACGACCAGCGGATTTCCACGCCGCCGAAGAGATAGGCCTTGGACCGCGCCATGCGGAACACCCGCGCCGGCTCGAACTTGGCGCCCGGGCCGAAGATTTCCGGATCGGGATGGAAGCGGATGCGCGTGCCGCGCCGATTGGGCGCGCGGCCCACTTCCTTGAGCGGAGCCACGGGATGGCCCTTGGAGAAGGTCTGGCGATAGAGCGTCTGGTTGCGCGCCACCTCGACTTCGAGATGGTCCGAGAGCGCGTTCACCACCGAGACGCCCACGCCATGCAGGCCGCCGGAGGTCTCATAGACCTTGCTGTCGAACTTCCCGCCCGCATGGAGCGTGGTCATGATGACTTCGACGGTGGACTTCTTCGGGAACTTGGGGTGCGGCTCCACGGGAATGCCGCGCCCGTTGTCGGTCACGGTAAGAAAGCCGTCCGAGGAGAACTGCACCTCGATGAAGGTGGCGTGGCCGGCCACCGCCTCGTCCATGGAATTGTCGATCACCTCGGCGAAGAGATGGTGCAGCGCCTTGGCATCCGTGCCGCCGATATACATGCCCGGCCGCCGCCGCACCGGCTCCAGCCCCTCCAGCACCTCGATGTGCGCGGCCGTGTAATCGCTCGCCATGGCCGGGACGGCTGGCTGTGCGCGGCTGCGGCTTGAAGTGGCCTTGGGGGTGGGGCGGGCGAACAGATCGTCGGAATCGGACATTTTGTCTCTATCAGCGGGCGGGGGCGCGAATCGCCCTCCCATATCATGGCAGTTTGGCAGGTCGAGCGGAACGGACCGTAAACATGGGCTGGACTGTCTTTCGCCCGTCAGGCGATGGGTGTACAGACCCTCGCCCCCGAATGCCCTGCGGCATTGGGGACGAAACTAAGCCCCGATGTGGGCGGGAGTAGAACGATGTCGGACGCAGCGAAGGCTAGGATCGCGGTATTGGGCGCCTCGGGCTATACGGGCTCCGAGCTGGTGCGCCTGCTGCTCCGCCATCCCCGCGCCGAGATCGTGGCCCTGACCGCCGACCGCAAGGCCGGCCAGTCCATGGCGGACGTGTTCCCGCAATTCGCGCCTTTCGCGCTGCCGAAGCTCGTGACCATCGATGAGGTGGATTATTCGGCGGTGGACCTCGTGTTCTGCGCGCTGCCGCACGCGACCACGCAGGAAGTCATCAAGGCTGTGTTCCAGAACGCGCCGCACGTGAAGGTGGTGGACCTCTCCGCCGACTTCCGCCTGAAGGACCCGGGCATGTACGAGAAGTGGTACGGCCACCCCCACGGCGCCCTCGACCTCCAGCAGGAGGCGGTGTTCGGCCTCGTGGAGATCTATCGCGACGAAATCAAGAAGGCGCGGCTCGTCGCCAATCCCGGCTGCCACACCACGACGGCCATCCTGCCGGCGGTGCCGCTCCTGGAGGCCGGCGCCATCGACCCGGACACCATCGTCATCGACAGCAAGACCGGCATGTCCGGGGCGGGGCGCTCGGCCAAGGAGGCCATGCTGTTCTCCGAGGTGTCGGAAGGCATCAACGCCTATGCGGTGGGCTCCCACCGCCACATGGGCGAGCTGGACCAGGAATATTCCAAGGCCGCCGGCCGCCCGGTGGCCCCCATGTTCGTGCCGCATCTGGTGCCCATGAACCGGGGCATCTACGCGACGCTCTATGTGCGCACCACGGGCGCGAAGGCCGAGGACCTGCACAAGCTGCTCACTGATTATTATCGCGGCGAGCCCTTCGTTTACGTGTTCCCCTTCGGCCAAGTGCCCCATTCGCGCCATGTGCGCGGATCGAACATGGTGATGATGGGCGTCGTGGCGGACCGGATGACCGGCCGCGCCATCGTCGTCTCCACCACCGACAATCTGGTGAAGGGCGCCTCGGGCCAGGCGGTGCAGAACATGAACCTGGTCATGGGCTATCCCGAGACCATGGGCCTGGAGCAGATCGCCCTCATGCCGTGAGGCGGGGCGCCACCTCTTAATACCGGGCACGGCGTGAACGCCGTGCCCTTTTTTGTCGGCGCCGGATGCAGGGGCTTCAGCGCGCCAGATGCGCGGCGAGCTTGTCCAGCGTCTGCATGCCGTACTCCACCGCGCCGAAGCCGATGGCCCCATCGCGCTGCATCTTGCTCGGGTGAAGCTGGCGGAGCGTCAGAACCGTCTTGCCGTTGGACTGCTCGTCGAAGGTGATGATGCAGCGGAAGCGGGTGGGATCATCATCCTTGTCGTGGCCGTGGTCGAATTCGATCAGCCGCCCAGGCTCCACCCGCAGGAAGACCATGCGGTTGTCGTAGCGCGTTCCGTCCGGGCCGGTGAAGATGAACCGCCATGTCCCGCCTTCCCGGATGTCGATCTCCAGGGTTTCCACGGTGAATCCGGCCGGGCCGAACCAGCGCGGCAGCTGGTCCGGGTCGGTCCAGGCCTTGAATACCAGCTCGCGCGGCGCGTTCAGCACGCGGGTCAGCACGATCTCGCGGTCGAGGGCCCATTGCTCAAGGGGTGCGGTCGTCGTCACTGTCGGCTCCTTTGGTGGCTTGCTGGGACTGAAGAAAGCTTTCCAGGCGGTCGAGGCGGGCATCCCATGCCTCGCGCGTGTGCTCGACCCAGTGAGAGACCGGCGCGAGGCCCTCGACGCGCAGCCTGCAGGGACGCCGCTGCGCGTCCCGGCCGCGGATGAGCAGCCCCGCCTCCTCCAGCACCTTCAGATGGCGGGAAATGGCGGGAAGGCTGATGGAGAACGGCTCGGCCAGTTCCAGCACCGTCGCCTCGCCCTTCGCCAGTCGCGCAAGGATCGCCCGTCTGGTGGGATCGGCGAGGGCTGCGAAGGTCATGTCGAGAGAGGCGGACGGCACTGGCAACTCCGTATTTAACTATTATGTTAAATACGGAGCCGCGACCCAGATGTCGAGACCTTTCTGCGCAATGGAGGGGTGGCGGTTGGCGGGGAAGAGGCCGGCGCTCAGTGCTTCAGCGTGGTGATCAAAGCGGCCGGGAGCCGATCAGGCTAGGCTGTATCGACATTCAGAACAGCGAATGATCCTCGCTCTTACGGCCGTCATGCCCGGGCTTGTCCCGGGCATCCACATCTATCCTTCAAGCATTCGCCTAGCGGAGCCACGTGGATGGCCGGGACAAGCCCGGCCATGACGGTGGTTCTTTGGAGGGAACGTCGATACAGCCTAACGTCGTGCCGCGCCGAAACGTCTCTAGGCGACGGTGAACTGCGTCATCATTCCGGAATCCTCGTGCTCGAGGATATGGCAGTGGGCCATATAGGGGGCGTCCGTGCCGGCCGTGTGCGGGAAGCTCACCAGGATCTCGCTGACGCCGGCGGCCTGGATCGGCGCGATGTCCTTCCAGCCGGCGCGGTATGCTTCCGGCGACTTTCCGTTCTCCGAAACGATGCGGAACTGGCAGCCGTGGATGTGGACCGGATGCAGCATCTGGTCGTCGCCCTCGGAAATCCGCCAGCGCAACACGGTGCCGCGCGGCGCCGTGAAGCCCGGCTCGTGGAGCGAATAGGGCTTTCCGTTGACGCCGTTGACGGAGAGCTGGGCCGCTTTGGACAGCTCCGGTTCGTCCTCGATCAGCTTCGTGACGCGGGCGACGACCTCCGGGGCGATCCCGCTGCTCGGGGGCATCGCCATTCCGGCATGGGCCATCCCCGCGTGAGCCGTCCCGCCATGGGACATGTCCATCATCAGTCCCGCTTTCATCAACGGCATCATGCCGTCCTTGTCGCGGAACATGTTCATTACCAGCTGCTGGCTGATGGGCGGCAGCTCCGCCGGCAGGGCTGGCAGCCTCGCCAAGGCGCTGGGAAGGGTGGCCACCCCGTCGGCGCCATCGGGCCGGATCGTCACCAGGGGCACCGGGGCGCCGAACGGCGGCAGGCGCATGATGGGATCGCCCACCGGCAGGGTGAGGAGGTCGAACGGCGTGCCGGAGCGGCAATCCACCATGATCTCGAAGCGCTCGCCCGCATGCATGGTGATCTGCTTCATCTCGACCGGGCTTTCCAGCAGCCCGCCGTCGGAGCCGATGACGAACAGCGAGCGATCGTCCGAGGCCTTCAGCAGGTAGCTGCGGGCGTTGGAGCCATCGAGGATGCGCAGCCGCACCCAGCCCTTCGCCGTGCGCGCCTCCGGGTATTGCGCGCCGTTCACCATCGGCATGGTGCCGACATAGCCGCTCGTCGCCGCGATGATGTTCATCCGGTCGAAGAACGCCCCGCCTTGGGTGAAGCGGCGGTCCTGGATGATCAGCGGGATATCGTCGATGCCCCAGCGGGAGGGCAGGCCCAGCCGGTCCGCCTCCTCGTCATCGACGATCAGCAGGCCGGCGAGGCCCTTGATCACCTGGGGCGCGGTGGTGGGATAGAAATGCGGGTGGAACCACAGCGTGGCGGCGGGCTGGTCGATGGGCAAGGTCGGCCGCCATTGCGCGCCGGGCGCGATGGGATAGTGCGGACCGCCATCGACGTCGCCGGGAATGATCAGGCCGTGCCAGTGGACGGTGGTGGGCTCCGGAAGCTGGTTGGTGAAGTCGATGGCCACGCTCTGCCCGCGCCGCACACGCAGAGCCGGCCCGAGGAAGGGGCCATCATAGCCGTAGGTCGGTGTGGAGCGGTCCGGCAGGAAGCGCATCTCCCCGGCGCGGGCGCCGAAGGCGATGACACCCTGCGTATTCGCCTTCAATTCTCGAGGGATCGGCAAGGCAGGACGGACGGCATCGCGGGCGAATGCGGGAGGAAGACGCAATGCGGCCAGCGTCCCGATGGCCGCGCCTCCGATAAGCGCGCTGCGGCGAGAAAGGTCGGTCATGGCTGTCTCCGAACGGCGACGCGGGACGGGGGCAAGCTTTGCAGTGACGACCGCGCGAGGATGCTCCCGTTTCAAAGAAGATGCCACCCCCGGCCCCATGAGCTTTGAGCTGGCTCAACCGCTCCGTCTCGACGCGGGCCGCCCGAGCCCCTATGTGAAGCACCTCGTTCCGAAGGTCTTCCATGCTCGTCGACAGCCATTGCCATCTCGATTTCCCAGACTTCTCCTCCGAGCTCGATGCGGTCGTGGACCGCGCCCGGCAGGCGGGGGTGTCGCACCTCGTCACCATCTCCACCCGCGTGCGGCGGTTCGACGAGATCAAGGCCATCGCCGAGCGCTTCGACAACGTTTTCTGCTCGGTGGGCACCCACCCCCACCAGGCGGCCGAGGAGCCGGACGTGACGGCCGCCGACCTTGTCGCGCTGTCCGCCCACCCCAAGGTGGTCGCCATCGGCGAGGTGGGCCTCGATTATCATTACGACAACAGCCCCCGCGACGCGCAGGAGCACGGCTTCCGCACCCACATCGCCGCCTCCCGGCAAACCGGCCTGCCGCTGATCATCCATGCCCGCGAGGCGGACGACGACGTAGCCGCCATCCTGGAGGAGGAGTGCGCCAAGGGGGCCTTCCCCTTCGTGCTCCATTGCTTCACCGGCGGGGCGGACCTTGCCAACCGGGCGGTGGCACTGGGGGGCTATGTGTCCTTCTCGGGCGTCATCACCTTCAAGAACAGCGCGTCCTTGAGGGAAATCGCGGCCAGCCTGCCGAAGGACCGCATCCTGGTGGAGACCGACGCGCCCTTCCTCGCGCCCGTGCCCCATCGCGGCAAGCGCAATGAGCCGTCCTTCGTGCGCGAAACGGCGAAGGTGCTGGCGGGGGCGCGGGGCGTCAGCCTTGATGACATCGCCGCCCAGACCAGCGACAACTTCTTCACCCTGTTCTCGAAAGCCCGCCGCTGACGGCCCGGAGCGCCCGCATGAACCACGACCGCTATGACGACGCCTATATCAGGGGCATCCTCCTCAGCGTGAAGACCATCGCCGTCGTGGGGGCGAGCGCGAACCAGTCCCGGCCGTCCTTCTTCGTGACCAAATATCTCGCCGAGCGCGGCTTCGACGTCTATCCGGTCAATCCGGGGCAGGCGGGCAAGACCATTGCCGGCCTCACCGCTTATGCCCGCCTCGCGGACATCCCCGTGCCCATCGACATGGTGGACGTGTTCCGCGCCTCCGAGCACCTGCCCGGCGTGCTGGACGAGGTGCTCACCCTCGTCCCGCTGCCCAAGGTGCTGTGGATGCAGCAGGGGGTGCGCCATGACGAGACGGCGGCCCGCGCCGAGGCGGCCGGCATGCAGGTGGTGATGAACCGCTGCCCCAAGATCGAATATGGCCGCCTGTCCGGCGAGATCGGCTGGACCGGCGTCAACAGCCGCACCATTTCGGCCAAGCGCCCGCAGCGGCTGGGCACGGGCGTCCAGCGCCTGTCGCTCTCCCGCACGCCGCCGGGCGTGAGGTAATTTGTCGGTAAACTCCCTCTCCCGCTTGCGGGGGAGGGGTGGGGAGGGGGCGCATCAAGCAGTGGAGCCCCGGCTCCGTTCAAGCGGCTGAAATTCCCCCCCCTAGCCCTCCCCCGCAAGCGGGAGAGGGAATCCCGCGAAAGCTCAAACAACGACATCGAAGCAGGAGAGAGCGCCATGACCCATCGTGAACCCGGCTTTGCGACCCTTGCCGTCCATGCGGGCGCGCAGCCCGATCCCACGACGGGCGCGCGGGCGACGCCCATTTACCAGACCACGTCCTTCGTCTTCGACGATGTGGACCATGCGGCGGCCCTGTTCGGGCTCCAGACCTTCGGCAACATCTATACCCGCATCGGCAACCCCACGAACGCCGTGCTGGAGGAGCGGGTGGCGGCGCTGGAAGGCGGCACGGCGGCCCTCGCCGTGGCCTCGGGCCATGCGGCGCAGCTCCTCGTGTTCCAGACGCTGATGTCGCCGGGAGATGAGTTCGTCGCCTCCCGCAAGCTCTATGGCGGCTCCATCAACCAGTTCTCCCACGCCTTCAAGAGCTTCGGCTGGAACGTGGTGTGGGCGGATCCGGACGATCCGTCCTCCTTCGAGCGGGCGGTGAGCGAGAAGACCAAGGCCATCTTCACCGAGAGCATCGCCAATCCCGGCGGCGTGATCTGCGACATCGCCGCCCTCTCGGCGGTGGCGAAGCGGGCAGGCGTCCCGCTCATCGTCGACAACACCCTGGCGACGCCCTATCTCTGGCGCCCCATCGAGCATGGCGCGGACATCGTCATCCATTCCGCCACCAAGTTCCTGGGCGGCCACGGCAATTCCATCGGCGGCGTGATCGTGGATGCCGGCACGTTCGACTGGACGGCCTCGGGGCGCTACCCGTTCCTGACCCAGCCGCGGCCGGAATATCAGGGCATCGTGCTGCACGAGACCTTCGGCAATTTCGCCTTCGCCATCGCCGCCCGCGTGCTCGGCCTGCGCGACCTCGGCCCGGCGCTCTCGCCCTTCAACGCCTTCCTCATCCTCACCGGCATCGAGACGCTCAGCCTGCGCATGAAGCAGCACAGCGAGAACGCGCTGGCGGTGGCGAAATATCTCGCCAAGCACCCGGCGGTGGAATGGGTGAGTTATCCTGGGCTTGAGGGTGACCGCTATTATGGCCTCGCGCGGAAGTACCTGACGAAGGGGCAGGGCGCGGTCTTCACCTTCGGCCTGAAGGGCGGCTATCAGGCGGGCGTCGATCTCGTCTCCAAGGTGCAGCTCTTCTCGCACCTCGCGAACATCGGCGACACCCGCTCGCTCATCATCCACCCGGCGTCCACCACCCACCGCCAGCTCTCCGACGAGGCGAAGGTGGCCGCCGGGGCGGGGCCGGAAGTGGTTCGCCTTTCCATTGGCATCGAGGATGCCGGCGACATCATCGCGGACCTCGACCAGGCGCTGGGCGAGGGCTGAGCAGGCGCCAGTCCCCTCGCCGCACCTCTCGACCGTGATGGCCGGGCTTGTCCCGAAGTCGGATGTTTCCGACTTCGGTTTTCAAGGTTGGAAGTCGGCAACAGCCGACTTCCATGCCATCCACGTAGCTCCGCCGGGTACGGGCTAAGGGTGAGACGTGGATGCCCGGGACAAGCCCGGGCATGACGGTTGTGCTTTAGCCGAGCTGCGATCCCCTGTCCTTCGGCCCGTACATTTCCCGCGTGAGCGCGAGCCACGCGCGGGCGGCTTCCGAGAGATAGCCGCCCCGGCGCCAGATGAGCGCCATGTTCCACTCGGTCTCCGGCTCGTCCAGCAGCACCCGCGCCACCGCCGGGTGGCTGCGCTGGTCCGCTATCATGCGCGGCAGGAAGCCGACCCCGAGCCCCGCCGCCACCAGGGCCACGATGAAGTCCGTCTGCGCGCTGCGCGCCACGATATCAGGCGTCACCCCGCGCCGGTCGCAGGCATCAAGGATCACCTTGTTGAGGGCGAAACCGCTCTCAAACAGGATGAAGGGCGAAGGAGCAAGCTGCTGAAAATCAACGGATCTTGCATTCGCGAAAGCATGGCCCGGCGGCAGGAGCGCCACCAGCGGCTCGGCCCGCACCGGCTCCGCCTCGAACACGTCCGAGACCGGCAGCAGGGAACCCGCAAAGTCGATCTCGCCGGCGAGAAGGATCTCCTCCAGCCGCTTCGAGCCATGCTCGATGAGGCGCATCTCGATGCCGGGATAGCGGCTGCGATAGACGGCGAAGAGCGGGGCGAACAGGGTGTTGGAGCCGAGTGGCGGCAGGCCGAGCCGGAGCGTGCCCCGCCTGAGCCCGCGCAATTCGTCCAGTTCGGCGATCAGGTCGTCCCGCTCCGCCAGCATGATCAGCGCCCGGCGATAGACGATGTCGCCGGCGGCGGTCAGTTCGCTGCGGTGGCCGATGCGGTCGAGGAGCGCGACGCCCAGTTCGTCCTCAAGCTGCTTCACCGCCTTGCTGACCGTGGACTGGGTGGCGAACACCACCTTGGCCGCCTGGGAGAAGCCGCCCTGGCGCACCACTTCCACGAAGGCTCTCAAGGTCCGCAATTCCATATTATTCCAATTACGACTTGATTGAATTCTGTCAATTCATTTTACGCATATCGCAGTGCAGCGTATCTTTCCTGAGGTCGACGGGCTGGTGCCCTCGGCCTTCAGGATTCTCGCCATGGCAGCCCTCTCTCTCAGCGTCCGTTCCTTCCTTCATCGCGCGGCCCTGCTGCAGGTGGTGGTGCTGGCCGGTTTCTGGTTTGTGGGCGATCTGATTGTCCGCGCGCTGGGCCTGCCCGTTCCCGGTGGCGTCGTGGGCATGGTGCTGCTGCTGGGGCTCATGGCGGCGGGATGGGTGCGTCCCGCGAGCGTGCGGCTCGGCGCCTATTGGCTGCTGGCGGAAATGCTCCTGTTCTTCGTGCCCGCCGTCATCGGCGTGATCGACCATGCGGAATTCGCCGGCGCCCTGGGCCTCAAGATCGCGGTGGTCATCCTCACCGGTACCATGCTGGTCATGGCTGGAACCGCGCTCACCGTGGACCTGCTCTATCGCTGGAAGCAGCGCCATGTTGCCGGATGATGCGCTCTTCGATTTCATCTTCTGGCCGCTGGCCACCATCGCGCTTTATGCGGCCTCCCGCCTCATCAACAAGCGCTGGCCGCGCTGGTGGACCGGCCCGCTCATCCTGACGCCTCTGGCGGTCATCACCCTCGTCTGCGCGCTGAAGGCCGATTATCGCGACTATATGAGCGGCACCCACTGGCTGTTGGTCATGCTGGGCCCAGCCACCGTGGCCTTCGCCATTCCCATCTATGAGCAGCGCGCCGTCATCAAGCGCCATTGGCCGGTGCTGCTGGTGGGCGTCGTCGCGGGCAGCACCATCGCCATGGCCGCCGCCTGGGGCATGGCGCAGGCGCTCGGCGTGCCGGAGACGGTGGGGCGCAGCCTGATGCCCCGCTCCACCACCACGCCCTTCGCCATGGCGGTCTCGGGCGAGATCGGGGGCCTGCCGGACCTTACCGCCTTGTTCGTGATGATGACGGGCATCAGTGGCGGGCTCATCGGCGATGCCATGCTGAAGTGGCTGCCGCTGCGCTCCGCCATGGCGCGGGGCGCGCTGTTCGGCATGGGCGCCCACAGCATCGGCGTCGCCAAGGCCAATCAGCTCGGACGCGAGGAAGGCTCCATCGCCGGGCTGGTGATGATCCTGGCCGGGCTCCTCAACCTCCTCGCGGCGCCGGTCATCATGCTGGCGCTGAGCTGAGGCCCGCCGGGACGGTCGTCTCACGGGCCTTCCGGCTGAGATCGCCCACATGGAGGGTGGCGGCGATCAACACCATTGTTGCGCCGAACTGGTGGGTGAGGGCGATATCCAGCGGCACCACGAACACGAGCGTAAGAATGCCCAGGGCCGCCTGGGCGCTCACCAGCGCGAACAGGACCCAGGCCTGGCTTGCGGCGAACCCGCCGGTGCGGCGCGCCTGGAGGGCATGAAGCAGGGTCGCCAGCCACAGCGCATAGGCGATCATGCGGTGCTGGAACTGCACGGTCAGCACATTCTCGAACAGGTTGCGCCAGAACGGGTTCAGGATGGCGAGCTTGTCCGGCGCGGGGATAAGTGTGCCATCCATGAGCGGCCATGTATTGAAGCTCATGCCAGCATCGAGCCCGGCCACCAGCCCTCCGGCGAAGATCTGCACCAGAACGAGAACGAGGATCAGCCACGCCCCGGCCTTCAGCCCGCCGCCTGACGGCCCTGCGGGGCGTGGCACGAGGCTGCGCGCTACCGCCACCGTCGCCGAGAGGATGACGCAGGCCAAAGTGAGATGGATGGCGAGGCGGTATTGGCTGACGGAGACGCGCTCGGAGAGGCCCGAGGCCACCATCCACCAGCCGATGGCGCCCTGGAGCCCGCCCAGCACGAACAGGACGCCCGTCTTCACCGCCAGCATGCCGCGGATCTGTCCCCGCGCCAGGAACCAGAGGAAGGGCAGGAGGAAGGCGAAGCCGATGACCCGTCCCAGCAGCCTGTGCGCCCATTCCCACCAGAAGATCTGCTTGAAGCTTTCAAGCCCCATGCCCTTGTTGAGGATCTCGTACTGGGGAATGGTCTTGTACTTGTCGAACTCGGCCTGCCAGTCGGCGTCCGAAAGCGGGGGCAGGGCGCCGGTGACGGGCTTCCATTCGGTGATGGAGAGACCGGATTCGGTGAGGCGCGTCGCGCCGCCCACCACCACCATGGCGACGATGAGCGCGGCCACGCAATAGAGCCAGATGCGCACTGCCCTTAGACCCGCGCCGGCGGGACGAACCGTCGCTTCACCTTGCGCCATGCTGATCGCGCTCCGAACTTCGCCCCCCGGCCCGGTTCCGTTATAGAGCGGGGGCGAGGCACGCAATAAGGCGGGCGCTCGCTGACGCGGGCCTATTGCCGCGTGCCGGAAGAGGAGGGGGAATGCCCCAGCGCCTGCGCAAGCTGATCGGAACCTTTCTGCTGCTGATCCTGATGACGGTCTGGGCCCTCGGCGCCATGGCCATCGCACAGGGCCGCGTTACCGAACTGCCCTGGGCGCTGCAGACCGTGAGCTATGTGCTGCTGGGCACGCTCTGGGTCGTGCCGGCCGCCCTGCTCATCCGCTGGATGGAGCGGCCGGACCGCTTGCGCTGATCCTGCAGAGTCACCTCATGAAACCCAGGTAATCGATTGCGGTAACTTGATAAATCAGCCGCTTTCACGCGGCGGATAAGGACGGCGTCAGGCGCGGGGCGCCGACCTCTTCCAAGGCAGGCATGGGCGCTGCGGCCGTATTGATGCGCAGCATCAGCACGTGCCCGAACCCCTGCGCGGCCAGGGCGTCATAGGCCTCGACGCTGGCAGAACCCTCATCCGCTTCCTCGATGCACACCACATAAGGCGACAGGCCGGCCAGCTTGGCCGCGCCTGCGGTTCCGCCCAGGACTGGAGCGGCGACCACAACGAAATCATAGGTTTGGCGCAGGGAATTGAGGATGAGTGTGAGGCGGTCCGCCCCCACCACGCTCGGTCCGCTGCGGGCATCGCGTCCCGGCGGAATCACATGGGCACGGGAATGGGGGTCCCGATGGATGGTCTCGCCGAAGCCCGCGACCCCGAACAGCATCTCCGCCATTCCGGGCGCCCATGGATCGGCGATGAGCGCCGCGAGGTCGCCGGAGGCGCCATCGAGGGCCACAAGCGCGACGCGGCTTTCGTCCGACAACAGGCGGGCGAGCCCGATGGCGCAGATGGCGGAGGCGTCCGACTGCGTTTCCGACGTGAGCACGATGAGTTGCGCACCCGGCTTGCTGCGGTCGGCCCGCACCTGCTCCGCAAGGCGCCGAACAGCGTCCGCACAGGTGAGGCCTGCGCCACGGCCGGCATCCATCCAGGCGACCCTGCGGATCAGCGCGGACTGATGCGGCAAATCATGGTCCGCGGGGTGGGCGGGAATGGCCGAGCGGCGGCTCAGATGCATGGTGAGGATGCCGAGCGCCAGGGCAATGCCCGCAAGGCCAAGGGATGCGGGCAAAGGCGGCAGGTCGCGCATAGAGGGGGTGCGCACGACGCTGCTCATGCTGAGAAGCGGGATCGCGTCGGCCACGTCCGGTGTCCGGCTCCGCACGCCCGCTTGGAGCGCGGAGAAGGTTTCGGAATAGGCCTGGACGATGCGGGCAGCAAGGTCGGGCCGGCTGGCAGTGGCCGCGACCTCCAGCGTCCGTCCCCCATGATGCGCCGTGACAGTGAGATCCTCGCCCAGCCTGGCGGCGGCGCGGTCACGGGCGGACCGCTCTTCCCCCGCCAGCAAGGGGGGCAGAACACCGCGCTTCTGGGCGAGGCGTTCCGCATCCGTGCGGGAGAGACGGTCGAGAACCTCGAAGGTCATCTCCCGAGACGTGAGCATCTGCATGATGCCGCGCACCGTGGCCGGCGCCGGCTGGGCCGCCACGTCGAAGGAGAGGGTGGTGCTGGCGGTGTAGCGCGCTGGCACCAGCAGCATCAGCGTGGCGCTGGCAAAGAGAAACCAGGCGAGGACGAGAAGGCGCGCAGAACCGCCGGCGCCATCCCATTTGGGGGCGCGGGAGAGGAAGCGAGCGGCCCATTCCTGTGCCATCAGTCCCACCTGAAGCGCTCCGGCACCATGCCGGGAGGCTTAAAGTTGGGCCTTTATGGTTTAGGGAAGGTAAAGATGGGGCTCAGCGATCTTCCCAAAGGGGAGGGCGCTTGGCGAGAACGGCGGAAATGCCTTCGTCCGCATCGCGCGCCAACATGTTGGCGGTCATGACGTCGGAGGCGAAGACGTAGGCCTCGTCCAGGGTCATTTCGGCCTGCTGATAGAAGGCGGCCTTGCCGAGCTTCACCGGCACCTGGGACCGCGCCGCGATGTGCCGGGCGAGCGCGGTCGCGGCGGCGAGTGATTCGCCTTCCGGCACCACGCGGTTGACGAGGCCCATGCGATAGGCGTCGTCCGCCTCCACCCATTCGCCCAGAAGCAGCATCTCCAGAGCGTGCTTCGGTAACACCGCGCGGGAGAGCGCGACCATGGGCGTGTGGCAGAACAGGCCGATATTGACCCCCGGTGTGCAGAAGCGGGCCGAGCCGCCCGCCACCGCGAGATCGCAGCTCGCCACGAGTTGGCATCCGGCCGCTGTCGCCATGCCTTCCACCGCCGCGATGACCGGCTGGGGCAGGCGCACGATATCGGTCATCAGCGCCGCGCACCGCTTCAGAACGTCTTCAAAATAGGCGCGTCCCCGGTCGGCATCGCCACGATGGGCCTGGATCTCCTTCAGGTCGTGGCCGGCGGAGAAGACCGGGCCTTCCGCAGTCAGCACCACCGCCCGCACCGTGGCGTCGCCGGCAATGTCCGCGAGATGGCCTGAGAACGAGGCCATGGTGGCGTCAGAGAGGCTGTTGCGGCTCGCGGGGCGCGCGAGGGTGAGGGTCGCAATGCCGTCCGCATCTACGCGGACCACAGGTTCCTGAAGGGTTGCGGTGGGGGCGACGGCGCTGGCCGAGGGCAATGGCGGTTCCTTCCGGGCGCGTTGATCTTTTCCGGCCCTACTTTATGCAAGGCTGCATCTGGACGCGAGACACGGGTAAGGGAATGGACGCGGGAACGGGCGTGGCGCGCGGCACGGTGGTGTCTGCGGAGGATCTCGAAGCCTTCCTCGTCCGGGAATTCCCGCAGGCATTCGGGCCCGGGCGGCCGCACAGCGTCGTGTCCGTGGGGTATCGCACCGCCACCGTCCGCCTTGATGCCAGCGAGGAGCATCTGCGCCCCGGCGGCACGGTCTCCGGCCCGGCGCTGATGATGCTGGCGGACGTCACCATGTACGTGGCGCTGCTGGGCCAGATCGGACTCGTTCCGCTGGCGGTGACCACCAATCTCTCCATCAATTTCCTGCGCAAGCCGCCGCCGGGCGCCATCCTGGCCGATGCGCGGCTGATCAAGCTGGGCAAGCGCCTCGCCGTGGGCGATGTGGGGCTGCGCGCCGTATCGGGGGAAGACCTGGTGGCCCATTGCGTGGCGACCTATTCCATTCCCGACAGGTGAGGTCGCGCTCACTTGTCCTGGACAAGTGAGCGCGCAGCGCGAACGCAGATCCGGGACCCAGCGCAAAAGTTCGGTGAAGCCGTCAACCCGCGACCAGCGTAAAGGACATCTCCGCCGCGCGGCGTCGGAGATGGGGTGAAGCGCCTTGGCGGCCCTTCGCGCTGGGTCCCGGGTCTGCGCTCAAGCTTCGCTTTCGCTGGCCCAGGACAAAAGCAAAGGGCGATTTTCCCCGGAAAAACATCACTTGAACGATGGTGTTAAATTACCATTTTTATAAGTCATTGATTTTGCAGAGTTATAATCCCCTTCTGCGCGTTGACCATCGGACACCCGTGCGCTAGAAGCCGAACCATCGCCGGATCGCTTCGTGGCTGACGCGGAGTTGCCGGCTTTCTTATTCGGAAACCGACCCAATGAAGACGTATTCGGCCAAGCCTGCCGAAATCGAGAAGAAGTGGGTGGTGATTGACGCCAGCGGCCTCGTTGTGGGCCGTCTCGCGACCATCATCGCCATGCGCTTGAAGGGCAAGCATCGCCCGATCTACACCCCGCACGTGGACTGCGGCGACAATGTCGTCGTGGTGAATGCCGACAAGGTGGTTCTCACTGGCCGCAAGCGCGACCAGAAGATCTATTACCACCACACCGGCTTCCCGGGCGGCATCAAGGAGCGCAGCGCGAAGTTCATCCTCGAAGGCCGCTTTCCGGAGCGCGTCATCGAGAAGGCGGTGGAACGCATGTTGGCCCGCGGCCCGCTCGGCCGGAAGATCATGGGCAACCTGCGCGTCTACAAGGGCGCCAGCCACCCCCACGAGGCCCAGCAGCCGGTGGCGCTGGATGTGGCGAGCCTCAACCGCAAGAATGTGAGGAACTGACATGGCCGAGGTTTTGCAGTCCCTCGATTCGCTGAACACCCAGGTGCCGGTGCAGGAAGCTCCGGTCCATGTTCAGAAGCTCGACAAGTTCGGCCGCGCCTATGCCACCGGCAAGCGCAAGGACGCTGTCGCCCGCGTGTGGGTGCGTCCCGGCACCGGCAAGATCACGGTGAATGACCGCGACGTGGTGGTGTATTTCGCCCGTCCCGTGCTGCGACTGATGATCAACCAGCCGTTCCAGGCGGCCGCCCGCGAGGGCGCCTATGACGTGGTCTGCACGGTCTCCGGCGGCGGCCTGTCCGGCCAGGCCGGCGCGCTGCGCCACGGCATCTCCCGCGCGCTCACCTTCTACGAGCCGGAGCTGCGCTCCCCGCTGAAGAAGGGCGGCTTCCTGACCCGCGACAGCCGCGTGGTCGAGCGCAAGAAGTACGGCCGCGCCAAGGCTCGCCGCAGCTTCCAGTTCTCGAAGCGCTGATCTTCAGATCACCGAAAAGAAAAAGGCGGGGCATTTGCCCCGCCTTTTTTGTTGTTTGTTCCGGCTTTTGTTTGTCCCGTCGGCCTCAGAAGCTCGGCGTATCGCCGGGCAGGGGGCTCCACTGGCCGTTGGCCGTGGGATCGCCCGGAGGCGAGGAGCCCATCCAGCCGTCCAGGTTCGGCGGGAAGACGTAATCCTCGTTACGGCCGTCACCGATGCTGACGTCCGGCTTCACATTGGCGCCGGGGCCGGGATCGAGATAGCTGCCCTGCGGGATCACCGGCAGGTTGATGATGTTGGGATTGTGCGGGGTGATGGGGATGTGCGGCGCGCTGGTGCTCTGCGCCAAGACCTGCTGGGGCAGGGCCGCGCACAGGACGAGGCCGAGGCCGAAAGCGCCGCCGCTGATCCAGGAATAAGCCGTCCGCATTCGAAACCCCCGAATATCTCTCAACTTCGCATAGGCGAGGGCGCGGGGATTGGCAAGCGAGGGGTGCCGGCATGGCTAAGCCCTCACAATGCCTTATCTATGAGGGCAAGGGGGAGTTCTCCAACATCGCGATCTTGGTTATGTTCAAGACGTAGCTTGCGGCTTGATCAGGAAGACGCTGGCGAAACCCGAAACGGTCAGTCGTGGCGGGCGCGCGCTTTCTCGGTCTGCCCCCGCGGCGTCAGGCAATATGAAGATCGATCTGTATACGATCCATGTCTTCCTGCTCTGTCTTGCCGGTGCATTCTCCATTGCCTGGTTTGTCTTGTGGCGCACGTATCCGCACGTGCGCGGCATCATGTGGTGGGCGTTCTCCGTCGCCGTCCTGACCCTCGGCGGCATCTTCGTCGTGCGGAACTATGTCCAGGGCGGCTATGCTTTCCTGGTCATCGGGCATTTGCTGGTCGCCTTCGGCTTCACTTTGATGTGGGTGGGCGCACGGCGGTTCTACGGCCTTGATGCGCCCTGGCTCGGCGTCGCGCTGATCAATGCCGTGGGTTGCGCCGCCCTCCTCGCCGCGGGCGAGCATGTGGTGCTGCTCAACCTCGTCTATTCGGTCTCGGCCGCGGTGCCGTTCGCGCTGGTGGTGCGGACGCTCCTGCCGCACGTCTCCTCCAGCCTCGCCGCCCGGCTGGCCGCGGCGGCGCTGGTGGTGGCCATCGTCGGGGAGATCCTGAGGTTCCTGACGGTGGCGGCCTATGCCAGCGACACCATACCCGCGACGCTGACACGTCCGGTGGCGCTGTTCGGCGTGCTCGCCATCGCGTTCGGCTGGACGGTGTGCATGTTCGGCTTCGTGCTGTGCCTGATGGAGCGTGTGCGGGCGGAATTGTCGGCCCTCGTGGCGGTGGACGAATTGACGGGCCTTGCCTCACGGCGCCATTTCCAGGACCGCCTCGTGCAGGAACGCGCCCGCGCGCACCGCACCGGCCGCCCCTTCTGCCTCCTGGTGCTCGACTTCGATGGCTTCAAGGCCATCAACGATGCCTATGGCCACGCCGCCGGGGATCTCTGCCTGCGCCGTTTCGGCGAGATCGCCTCCGCGCGCCTGCGCCGCAGCGACCTGATCGCGCGCATCGGCGGGGACGAGTTCGGCATCATCATGCCCGAGACCCGGCTTGAGGAAGCACTGCATGCCGCCGAGGGCCTGCGCGAGGCGCTGCGGGCCCAAACCGTTTCCTGGAAGGACCGGCAGATCGTGCTCGCGGCCTCCATAGGGGTCACCGAATGGAACCCGGCGCGGGGGCAGTCCATCGAGGATCTGGTGAGCGATGCGGACCGTGCCCTCTACCGGGCCAAGGAAGACGGGCGCGACCGCGTCGCTGCCTTTCCCGCAGCCCTGAGCCTCGCGCCATGAAGGCGGGACCCATGACATTCCTGCGTGCATGGCTGCGCCTCGCGGTCTTCGTGGCCCTGCTTCTTGCGGCCATGCCGGCCCTCGCGGCTCCGGCGCAGATCATCATCCTGCGGCATGGGGAGAAGCAGAACCCCTTCCGCCTGTGCCCGACCGGGCTGGCCCGCGCGCAGGCGCTCGCGGGGCGCTATCTCGGGCGCGGCGCGCAGGACACGCTCTTCCCCGGCGGCGCGCCGGCCGCCATCTTCGCCATCACGCTGCATTCGCTGGAGCTCGCCGCGCCGGCGGCAACGAGCTGGGGCTTGCCCGTGACTACGTATCCGGTGCTTCCCGGCGAAACCTCCGGCTTCACGGATGCCCTGGCGGCGCGCACCCGGGAGGCCGTGCGGGCGCTGATGGACGATCTGCGCTGGGCAGGAAAGACGGTGGCGATGGTGTGGGAGCATCACCACATTGCGAATGCGAAGCTGGAGGCTGCCAATCCGGGCCGGCAGGTCACCTTGCGCCAGCTTCTAAGGCTCGACACCTTGCCGGGCGTTCCCGCCACCTGGCCGACCGAGACATTCGATTATTTCTGGATCGTGGATTTCGCCCCCGACGGCACCCCGACACGCTTCACCCTGAAGAAGCAGGTGTTCGACGGCGCCTTTGCCAAGGTGCCGTCGAATGATTGGGGGGAGCCGGACGGGCTCGGCAAGGCGAGCGGCTGCCTGAGATAGCGCCCGCCTTCGGTTCAGGTCGTCAGCGCACCCAGCGGCCGGGCACGTAGACCCATGTGCCGCCGCGCCGGACCCAGTTCGGATTCGAATAGCGCCAGCCGGCGCGCGCGGGCATCCACTGGCCGGACACCCAGACATAACGGCGGGCGCGGGAACTCCATGTCCAATGTCCCGGCACCCAGACGAAGCCGCGCCGCGGCGGCGGCACGACCTCGCGCCGAAGCGGAGGCGGGGCCATCATGGGGCCGCCCGGGCCCCATTGCGCCTCGGCCTGCTCGGCGGCGAGGATGGACAGAACCGGCGCAGCGGCGCCGGCGGCAAAGACGGACGTTAGAAAACGACGACGCGACAGCATATGAATGCTCTTTCCATGGGCGCTAAAGGACCCCCCAAGTCCGTTCTGATATCAAAGCATGGCCTAATGACGTGTTTATCGCGGCGCGTTTCGACGGCCTCCGCCCACTTGACCCTGCGCTCCCGCGGGCCTACCTAACGCCCCCTCAGTGAGCCCGTAGCTCAGCCGGTAGAGCACGTGACTTTTAATCATGGGGTCTCGGGTTCGAATCCCGACGGGCTCACCAGAATCCCATGACATTTCAATGAGACCCGACAGGCCTGCGGATCGGCTTCGTGCAGCCCGGGCTCATGGGGTTAGCGCCACCCTGGATTGCCGAGTCGTCCGGCAAATGGCTGCCTACTCGCCCTTATAGGTCGAATAGCTCCACGGCGAGGTGATCAGGGGCACACGGTAGTGGGCCTCGAGGCCGGCAAGGCAAGCCGGACATCCCCGCGAGCCCCCCGCCCATTGCTAAGAACAAGTCACGTGCGCGGAGGATCGTCAACCAGAGCGATAGCCTCGCGCAAGCTACTTCCTGTCAGGTTAGGCATTTCCAGGAAGCCCTGAGGGGGATCTTCAAGGCTGGCGATAAGAAATTCTTGGCTAGGGGGCGCGACGTGTCGGCAAATCCCGCTATTGCATCCGATCATTTGCTGAACGGGATGGTTCAGGCAGAGAGCAGTCGGCTTCCCGGAAACAAGCGAGGCGCGCTCTCCAGGAGCCTGTCGCTCGCCGTGATCCTGCGGACCCTCTTTGGCGCCACGGCAGCCATTTCCGTGGCGACCCTCTCTTTCCTTATTTATCATAACCTCAACGTGCTTTCGGAAAGCGCGCGCGTGGTCCGGGTGTCGGAGGCCGGCCGCGAGATGTTCACGGCGCTTCAGAACATCCGCATTCAGACCGGTCCGACGATCGTTGCGCTTGCCTACGGACTGCCGGCGAGCCCGGCCTTCTTTGACACCCTCAAGGCGGCCCAGGCGAAGGCCGAGCCCGCTTTGGAGCGCGTTCTCAGCCTTTGCAGCCAGATGGACTGCACCGGCGGCAAGCCGGCGGTCTTCGAGGGGCTGCCGGCGAGCCTCGCAAAGCTGAAGGCCATGCGGGTGGAGGCGGATCAGGCGCTGAAGCTCTCGCTCCCGCAGCGGTCGGCGAATGTGACCAAGGATTTCAGCGCGGCCGCGACCGACGTCATCAACCGCCTCGAGGCGATCTCCTTCACCCTCGGCGAAACCATTCGAATGGTGGATTCCACCACCGCGGAGCTGATGGCCATCAAGCAGGCGGCCTGGACCGCCCGCGACGGCATCGATCTCGAGCGCATGAACCTCTCGGACTCCCGCAACGAGGGCAAGCTGACCCCTGCGATCGACCGGAAGATGTCCGAGTTGCGCGGCCAGGCCGTGACGCACTGGGCGGTGGTAAAGGACTTGGCCGCTCGCCCGGGCGTGTCTCCCCAACTCACGGGACTGGTGGAGAAGGCCCAGACCGACGTGTTCGGCGAATACGAGAAAGTGCGCAAGAAGGCCTATGACGAGGTCGTCTCCGGCCGGGAGCCCTCGCTCTCCGACGATGCCTTCAATCGCCGTGGCAACGCGGCTCTGGAGGCCATTGCAGACATCCCGAACACGGCGATGCGGCTTGCGCAGGAACACGCGGAAGAGAACTACGCGGTGGCGAAGAACCTGCTGCTGGTGCAGAGCGGCGCCCTCGTCGTCGTGCTGGTGATCGCCATTGCCGGCTTCGTCATCGTCCAGCGCCGCGTCATCGGGCCCATCACCGGCATGACCGGGGCCATGGGCGCGCTCGCGGCCGGCGATCTCGATGTGGAGATCCACGGCGCCAGCCGCTCCGACGAGATCGGCAACATGGCGCGCGCGGTCGAGGTGTTCAAGCAGAACGCCATCGAGCGCCACCACCTGGAGGAAGAGGCCGAGCGCATGAAGGGCGTCGCCGAGGCCGAGAAGCGCCGCGCGCTCTACGAGCTCGCCCAGGGCTTCGACGCCAAGGTGGGCGACCTCATCGATTCCCTCGTCACCGCCTCCGGGCAGCTCGAGACCACCGCCAACGACATGACCAGCACCGCCGCCCGCACCACCCAGCAGTCGAGCTCGCTGGCGGAATCCGCGCGCAGCACCGGCGCCAGCGTGCAGGCGGTGGCGGCGGCGGCGGAGGAATTGTCCTCCTCGGCCAACGAGATCGGCACCCAGATCAGCCAGACCGCCAGCGCCGCCCAGAACGCGGTGGAGGACGTGCGCCACACCGACGTGACCGTGCAGGCGCTGTCCACCAGCGCCGAGCGGATCGAGACGGTGGTGGCGCTGATCAACGACATCGCGGCGCGCACCAATCTCCTCGCGCTGAACGCCACCATCGAGGCGGCGCGGGCGGGCGAAGCGGGGCGCGGCTTTGCCGTGGTGGCGGGCGAGGTGAAAGACCTCGCCAACCAGACCCTGAAGGCGACCACGGAGATCGGCACCCAGATCAAGGAGCTGCAGCAGGTGACGGTGAATGCGGCCGGCGCCATCCAGGCCATCGGCGCGACCATCGGCCGGGTCTCGGACATCTCCAACGCCATCGCCGCGGCGGCGGAGGAGCAGCATTCGGCGACTTCCGAGATCGCGAGCCGGGTGGCCCAGGCGGCGCAGGGCACGGACGATGTGACGCGCAGCATCGACGATGTGCGCGATGCGGCCTCGATCACCGGCACCTCGGCGGCGGCGGTGCTCACCTCCGCCCGCGACCTCGCCCGCACCTCCGCCGAGCTGCGCCGCGAGATGCAGGTGTTCCTCTCAGGCATCGAAGCGGCGTGAGGGGCTGACGCCGACGGCATCAATATTGCGCCGTCGGCCATCCTCTGTGCGGGTGTTCCGCCACCGGCGGCGCGCGCCCAGCGAAGCGCCATTGTGCGCCATTGACCCACATACCGCGGGCGCGCACCATCCTCACCCAAGGAGCGCGACATGCCTGTGATCAACCGCATCGCCGACGCCGCGGATGAGCTGACCCAGTGGCGGCGGCATCTGCACGAGACGCCGGAGCTGATGTATGACCTGCCCGAAACCTCCGCCTTCGTGGCCGAGCGGCTGCGGGAGTTCGGCTGCGATGAGGTGGTCACGGGCATAGGCCGCACGGGCGTCGTCGGCGTGATCAAGGGCCAGGGCGACGGGCGCACCATCGCCCTGCGCGCGGACATGGATGCGCTGCCCATCCTGGAGCGCACGGGGGCGGACTATGCCTCCAAGAATCCCGGCAAGATGCATGCGTGCGGCCATGACGGGCACACCACCATGCTGCTCGGCGCGGCGCGCCACCTCGTGGAGACCCGCGCTTTCTCCGGCACCGCGATCATGGTGTTCCAGCCGGCGGAAGAGGGCGGCGCCGGGGGGCTCGCCATGGTGAAGGACGGCCTCATGGAGCGCTTCGCCATCGAGGAGGTCTACGGCATGCACAATCTGCCGGGCCTGCCACTGGGCCGCTTCGCCATGCGCGACGGCCCCATCATGGCCGCTGCCGACCATGTGGAGATCACGATTGAAGGGCGCGGCGCCCATGCCGCCAAGCCCAATGAGGGCGTGGACGTGGTGCTCACGGGGGCCTCCGTCGTCACCGCGCTCCAGCAGGTGGTGGCGCGCAATGTGGACCCGCTGTCTTCGGGCGTGCTTTCCATCTCCATGTTCCATGCGGGCGAAGCGGACAATGTGCTGCCGCACAGCGCCAAGCTCATCGGCACCATGCGCAGCCTGAGCCCCACGGTGCGCGAGCAATTGCGCGCGCGCGTGAAGCAGGTGGCGGAAGGGGTTGGCGCGGCCTTCGGCGCGACGGTGACGGTGGAGATCGAGGAGGGTTATCCCGCCACCCGCAACCATTCCGCCCAGACCGCCGTCGCCCAGGAAGTGGCAGAGGACGTGGCCGGCGCGGCGCAGGTGGATGGCGACGCCCCACCTTTGATGGCGGCGGAGGACTTCGCCTACATGCTGGAGGCCAGGCCGGGGGCCTATATCTTCATCGGCAACGGCGAGAGCGCGGGCCTGCACCACCCGGCCTACGACTTCAACGATGCCGCGCTGCCGCTGGGCGCGTCTTATTGGGTGCGACTGGTGGAACGGGCGCTGCCTTTGGGGTGAATGTCCTACACGCCGTCATGCCCGGGCTTGACCCGGGCATCTGTTCGCCCGGGTCGGCATTGAGGACGGCCGTGCCCCCTCTCCCCGTGAGGGAGAGGGCTGGGGTGAGGGGGAACCACCCTCTCCAATCCTGAAACGCTGGAGCCCCCTCACCCGCCGCCTGCAGCGTCGACCTCTCCCCCTCGGGGAGAGGTAAAAAACTCAGCCATCCGCGTCCTTGGGCGAGTATTGCAACGGCCCCCTTGAAGGGGGAGGGAGCCTGGCGCGCGTAGAGATCCCCGGATCAAGTCCGGGGATGACGCGCGCTCAGCCCGCCCGCCGCAGCGTGAAGGTCAGGACCCCCGCCTCGCACGTCTTGCCCTCGAACGCATTCCCCGTCTCCCGTGCGAGATGGGGAATGTCGATCACCGACATGGGATCCGTGCAGGTCACCACCAGCACTGTCCCCGGCGGCAGCCCCGCCAGCGCCTTGCGGGTGCGCAAGGCGGGTAGGGGGCATTTCAGGCCCTTCAGGTCCAGATGGACCGTCGCGGCCCCAGCCGCCTCAGCACTCACGCGGCCTGATCCTTCAGGCGCGCGATGCTTTCCTCGCGGCCGAGCACGGTGAGCACGTCGAAGATGGGCGGCGAGGTGGTGCGGCCGGTCAAGGCGGCGCGCAGTGGCTGGGCGACGGCGCCGAGCTTCACGCCGGCCTCCAGCGCATAGGCGCGCACCACCTCTTCCGTGGCATTGGCCGTCCATTCCGCCACTTCAAGCGGCGGCAGGAGCTTGGCAAGATGGCCGCGTGCCTCGTCCGTCAGCAGCGCCGCCGCCTTCTCCTCGATGGGAAGCGGGCGCTCGGCGAACAGGAATTCCGCATTGTCGATGAGTTCGATCAGCGTCTTCGCGCGCTCTTTCAGGCCCGGCATGGCGGCGAGGAGCTGGGCGCGGCGCTCCGGCGTGAAGCGGGCGAGGCGCGCCTTGGCATCGGGCAGATATGGGATGAGTGTCTCAACAGCCGCCAGCAACTCCTCGTCGCTGGAGGCGCGCATATACTGGCCGTTGAGGCTCTCCAACTTCTGGAAGTCGAACCGCGCGGCGGAGCGGCCCACCCGGTCGAGGTCGAAATAGCGAACCATCTCCTCGGTGGAGAACAGTTCCTGGTCGCCGTGGCTCCAGCCGAGGCGGACGAGATAATTGCGCAGCGCCGCCGGCAGATAGCCCATGTCGCGATAGGCATCGACGCCCAGCGCGCCGTGGCGCTTGGAGAGCTTGGCGCCATCCGGCCCGTGGATGAGCGGGATATGGGCCATGGCCGGCACCTCCCAATCCAGCGCGCGGTAGATCTGGGTCTGGCGCGCGGCATTGGTGAGATGGTCGTCTCCCCGAATGATGTTGGTGACGCCCATGTCGTGGTCGTCCACCACCACGGCCAGCATGTAGGTGGGCGTGCCGTCCGAACGCAGCAGGACGAGATCGTCCAGATCTTTGTTCGGGAAGGTCACGGTGCCCTGCACCATGTCCGCGATCACCGTCTCGCCTTCCTGCGGGGCGCGAAGGCGGATCACGGGCTTGCGGTCGGTGGGATAGTCCGACGGATCTCGGTCGCGCCAGCGGCCGTCATAGCGCGGCGGGCGGCCCTCCTTGCGGGCCGTGTCGCGCATCTCCTCCAGCTCCTCGGGCGTCGCGTAGCAGGGATAGGCATTGCCCCGCGCCAGCATGTCCGCCACCGCCTGCTGGTGCCGCTCCACGCGGGCGAATTGGTAGACCACGTCGCCGTCCCAATCGATGCCAAGCCAGGTCAGGCCGTCAATGATGGCCTCGATGGCCTCCTTGGTGGAGCGCTGGCGGTCCGTGTCCTCGATGCGCAACAGCATCTTCCCGCCCTTGGCCTTGGCATAGAGCCAATTGAACAGCGCGGTGCGGGCGCCGCCGATATGCAGGAAGCCGGTGGGGGACGGGGCAAAACGGGTGACGATCTCTGGCATCTGGGTCCGGTCGAGGCAGTCGGGGGAGGGGGGAGGTCGCCGCTTCTGCGGCTGTTGTGCGGCGGCCCATGGCGCGCGGGCGGCGCCCATGTAGCATAGGCGCACTGTTTAAGGAACTTCGAGCCGTGGACAGGGACGGGGAGGGGCCACGACGCATCAGAACCCGTGCGCTTGCCGGCGCTTGGGATGCCGGCGCGCGCCCTGCGCCCGGCCTGCCATGGGGCCGGTGGGACCGGCTGTGGCACGCGTTTCCGGCCCGGCTCGCGGCGGATGTGCGGGCGGAGGCGGAATCCGGCCGCCTCATCCTGTGGCTGCCGGTTCTGTTCGCCGCCGGCATCCTCGCTTATTTCGGCGCCGAGCAGGAGCCTTCGCTCATCGCCGGGCTGCTGCTGGCGGCAGTCCTCTCCGTGCTCGCTGTCCTCGCCCGCACCCGGCCGGTCTCATTCGCGGTTCTGGTGGGCACGGCGGCATTGGCGTGGGGTTTCACCGTGGCGACGCTCCAGACGGCGCGCATCGCCCACCCCGTCATCCTGCCGCCAGCGGGCTCGGTGCGGCTGACTGGATACGTGGAGCAGGTGGAGCGCCGCGCCACGGCGGACCGCATCCTGCTGCGGGTCACGGCCGCCGAGGGACGGGGGCTCACCACCACGCCCGCGCTGGTACGCCTGTCCCTCGCCAAGGGAAGCGCGCCGCCGGCCGGCACCGGCATTACCCAGCTCGCGCGCCTGCTGCCGCCCCTGGGGCCGGCGGAGCCCGGCGCGCACGATTTCGGCCGCGCCCCCTGGTTCCATGGCATCGGCGCGGTGGGCTACGGGCTCGGCAAGCCGAAGCCGGTCGCCCTCGACACCGCCCCGCCTTTGAGCGTGCGCTTCGCCGCCTTCGTGGAACAGGTGCGCGCGGGCCTGTCGGAGCGCATCCGCCAATCACTCGGCGGGACGGCCGGCGACATCGCGGTGGCGCTCGTCACGGGCGACAGGGCCGGTATTTCGCCTGAAGTGGAAGAGAGCATGCGGCTCTCCGGCCTCACCCATGTGCTGTCCATTTCCGGCCTGCACATGGCGCTGGTGGCGGGAACCCTGTTCGCTTTGGTGCGCGGGCTCCTCGCTCTGTCGCCGGCTTTGGCGCTGGGCTTCCCGGTGAAGTCCACGGCCGCCGCCGTGGCGCTGGCGGGCAGCGCTTTCTATCTCGTGCTCTCGGGCAATGACGTGCCGGCGCAACGCTCCTTCCTCATGGCGGCGGTGGTGCTGCTGGGCGTGCTGGCGGGGCGGCCGGCGCTCAATCTGCGGACCGTGGCGGTGGCCGCCTTCCTGGTGCTCGCCATGGCGCCGGTCTCGGCGCTGGAGCCGGGCACGCAGATGTCGTTCGCGGCCACCCTGGCATTGGTCGCAGCCTATGAACGGCTGCGGCCGATGCAGGGGTGGAAGCCGCCGGACGGACTGGCCGCGCGCATCGGCTTTAAGCTCGCTCTGTTCTTCGGCGGCCTCGCTCTCACCTCTCTCGTGGCGGGCCTCGCCACGGCGCCGTTCGGGGCCCTGCATTTCCAGCGCCTCGCGCCCTTCGGCCTTCTCGCCAATCTGGCCGCCATGCCGGCGGTGTCGCTGCTGGTGATGCCGTTCGGCCTCCTCGGCGTGCTGCTTTTGCCATTCGGCTGGGATGGGCTCGCCTGGCCGGTCATGGGGGTGGGGATCGACATCATGGTGGGGATCTCCGACCGGGTGGCGGCGCTGCCCGGCTCGGGCTTCCGAACGGATGTCGTCAGCGCTGCGTCCGCCGGGGCGGCCGCCCTTGCCTTGTGCTGTCTTTGCTTGCTGCGGGGCTGGCTGAGCGCTGTGGCCGTCATCCCGGCCGTGCTCGCGGTGCTGCTGGCCGGAGCACCGCCGCGCCCGGATGTGATCGTCGCGGGCGATGCGCGCTCGGTGGCGGTGCGCGATGCCGAGGGCCGGCTGTCGGTCGCGGGCGCCACATCAAACCGCATGGCGGTCTCCCAATGGCTGTCGCGGGACGGCGACACGCGCATGATCGATGATAAGACGCTCGTCTCAGCATTCCGCTGCGATCGACTCGGCTGCGTCGCGCCATTGTCCGGCGGCGGGCGGATCGCCCTATCCCGGCGGCCGGAAGGGCTGGAGGCGGACTGCCTGGAGGCGGACATGGTGGTGACCGCCCATCCGGCGCCGCTCAAATGCCCGGCGCGGGTCTTCTCACCTGCGACGCTCTCCCGAACCGGCCCTGTGGCGCTGTTCAAGCAGGCAGAGGGTTGGCGCGAGGTGCCGGCGCGCTCGCCCAAGGTCCAGCGCCCCTGGATGCCCGCATGGCCCGCACCCGTGCCGACCGAAGGAAGCGAGGACGAGGCCGCGAAGGACGCGGCGCAATAGCGCCGACCGGCTTCAGGAAAGTGGAAGAGACCGCCTAGGCGTCCTTCCGCTCCGTCCCGTTCTTTAGATAGGGCGGTCGGGGAATGGAGGAATGGGCGGCCCGCAGCGCCGCCGACCAGCGCTCGCGCAGATCGTGGAAATAGGGCTCGCCCGGCTCGATGCGGTATTTCAGCTCCGCCTCCAGCACGTCGGGGCACAGCACCATGACGTCGATGGGCAGGCCGACGCCCAGGTTCGAGCGCATGGTGGAATCCATGGAGATGAGGCTGGATTTCAGCGCGTCGGCGATGTCCATGTCGTAATTCACGGCGCGGTCCAGCACCGGCTTGCCGTATTTGTGCTCGCCGATCTGGAGGAACGGCGTATCCGTCGTGCATTCGATGAAGTTGCCGGCGGAATAGACCATGAAGAGCCGAAGCGGCCCGCCGGCGATCTGGCCGCCCAGCAGGAACGACACGTCGAAGCTCACATTGCTCTGCTCAAGGGCATTGCCGTCGAAGCTATGCACCTGACGGATGGCGCGTCCCACAAGCTGGGCGGCCTGGAACATGGTGCGGCTGTCGCGCAATTGCTGGCGCTCGCCCGCCTCGTGGTCCTCGACGCCCTCGTGCAGCATGCTGATGACCGATTGGGAGACCGAAAGGTTTCCCGCCGAGGCAAGGGCCATGACATAATGGCCGGGCTCCTCGAAGACGTGGAGCTTGCGGAACGTGGAGATGTTGTCGAGACCCGCATTTGTGCGCGTGTCGGCGATCATCACCAGGCCGTTACGGACCAAGACCCCACAACAATACGTCATCGCCATCCCTCGCCGTCGCGCGAGTTATAGCGATCCCGTGTGTCAGCCTGCAATCAGGCGCATATGCGCGGGGGGAATATCTTTTTCGCCGCGGGGGGAGAAGACGCGCGTCTAGTCCTGTTCCTCAGGGGCATCGCCCCGGCGGAAAGGCCCGAGATCGGCAAGCTCCTCGCCGGCCTCCCGTACATGGTCGCGCTCCCGCTCCAGATAGTGCGCGACGGCGCGCCGCAGACTGGCATCGGCAATCCAATGCGCGGAATAGGTGAATTTCGGCAGGTAGCCGCGCGCCAGCTTGTGCTCGCCCTGCGCCCCCGCCTCCACCACGGCGAGCTTGTGGGCGATGGCATAGTCGATGGCCTGGTGGTAGCAGACCTCGAAATGCAGGAAAGGGTGGTGCTCCACGGCGCCCCAATAGCGGCCATAGAGGGTGTCGGCGCCGATCAGGTTGAGCGCGCCGGCGATATAGCGGCCCTGGCGCTTCGCCATGATGAGCAGAACCTTGTCCGCCATGCGCTCGCCCAGCAGCGTGAAGAACTTCCGGTTGAGATAGGGCTGGCCCCATTTGCGCGAGCCGGTGTCCATGTAGAAGGCGAAGAAGGCGTCCCACGCCTTCTCCGTGATATCAGCGCCGGTGAGGTGCTCGATCTCGATGCCCGGGCTCAGCGCCTCGCGCCGCTCGCGCCGTATCACCTTGCGCTTGCGCGATGACAGGGCCTCCAGGAATTCGTCGAAGGTGGCGTAGCCCGCATTGGTCCAGTGGAATTGCTGGTCCATGCGCTGGAGGAAGCCCAACTCGCGCAGCCGGCACCATTCGTCCTCGGTCGCAAACGTGACGTGCACGGAGGAGGCGTCGCGCTGGCGGGCAAGCTGCACCAGCCCGGCCGAGAGCAATTCCTGGTGGCTTTCCGCCTCAAGGCCGGGCCGCACCAGCAGCCGCCGGCCTGTGACGGGCGTGAAGGGCACGCTCACCTGGAGCTTGGGATAATAGCTTCCGCCAGCCCGCTCATAGGCGTCCGCCCAGCCATGGTCAAAGACATATTCGCCGCGCGAATGGCCCTTGAGATAGGCTGGAACCACGCCCGTGGGCAGGCCGTCCGCGCCGTCCAGAACAAGGTGCTGCGGCATCCAGCCGGTGCGGGCGCTCACGCAGCCGGCCTCTTCCAGCGCCCGAAGGAAGGCGTGGGACACGAAGGGTTCCGGAGCGGAAGCGCCGCCAGCGGCGCACGCATCCCACTGACTGGCCGGAATGTCGGCGAGGCGGGTGAGGATGCGGATGTGCGCCTCGGTCATGCGTCTCGCAAATGTAGCCGCTCCGGTGCTGCTGAAAGGGCGGTGGAAGGTCGCAGGGTCAGAGCTTCGGCTGGGGCTTCAGGATCAGGATGTTGATGTCGCGCAGCGGCTCGAAATCCTTGGCGCGCATCTGGAAAGTGGTGGGGCCGATCTTCTTCACGCCGGTGCCGCAGAAGCTCACGAGGTTTTCGGGGGCGCCCTTGTCGATGGTGAGGGTGAAATCGGCGATGGGGCCGAGCCAGTTGGAGCCGGTCTTCAGGATATAGGCGAGGCGGGCCTCCGAAAAGGGCGCAATGTCAGTGCCCTTGGGGCGCGGCGCCTTGGCGACAGCCGTCTTGAATGCGGCGTCGATGCAGAAGGTCTCATCCATGGCGCGCTGCTCGCGGACGATGAATTCGTCCTTCGATGCCATGCCGAGCAAGGTACCAACGGACGAGCCGACGCTCGGGCGGTAGCGGTGCTCCACGATCAGGTCGCGGCCGGCCGGGAAGGTCTGAGTCCAGAAATAGGTGGTCTTGAGGGTCCAGTTCAGGGGCGCGAGGTGGCGCTCCCAGCCCTTGCCGGCGTCATACTCATCGATGCGGACGAGCCCAAGCTCCAAAAGCTCGCGCTTCTTCTCCTCGGGCAGGCCGTCCAGCGCCGCCACGGTGGCGGAACTGATGGGCATGAGCGGCACCTTCAGGTCCTGAAGCAGCTTGGTGCGGTCGAGGCCGAGGGCGATGACGCGCCGCTCCACGCCTGTCTCAACGGGCTTTCCGTCCACGCTGGTGCGGAAATCGAGGAAATTGTCGGAATCCGGATTGGGGATCGACGTGTCCCCCTCGTAGTAAGCGACATCCGGCAAGGGAAAGGCGACCAGCGAACGGACATCCTTGCCGGAGCCGTTGCGGAAGACATAGCGCACCCGCACCTCCTTTTCGGAGATGGACAGGTCTTCCGAGGCCATGGCCACATCATCGTTCTGCACGAAGATGAGGCCGCCCGCGCCGAGCATCGCCGTGGTGTCGTTGGCCTGGGCTCCTGCGCAGAGGCACGACAGAGCGAGGGTGAGCGCGGCCCCCAGAGGAAATGTCCTACGGTCCATGTCGGTCTCCAGCGTCGGTGGCGATCAGCTAGGTGCGGGATCGTTGCAGAAGTAAGACAGGGCCGGGTTTTCTGCCCACGGAAAGCTCAGGGACAGAAGCCCTCGAAGATCATCTGGTCCGCATAGGCGGAGGCAAGGGTGCGGTCCTCATGGGTGCGCACCGTCCAGGCCAGAACAGGCAAGCCCAGAGCGCGCGCGACGCGCGGCTGCGTGCTGACGAGGTCTGCCGCCCGATAGGCAAGGAACTGGAAGCGCGTGCGCGGCCAATGGAGCAGATGGGAGAGGACGCAGCGCGTGTGCGGCGGAAGGAGCGCCCATTCCCCGTCCTCGTAATGCCGCTCCGCCACGATGCCGCGCACGATGCGGGAATTCGCGCAGCGCACGGCCACCAGCATTTCCGGGTCGAAGGACATGAGGGCGGCCGGGCCACGATAGGCCGAGATCAGCTCGACGCAGCGCCTGGCGAGACGGGTGTCTCCGTCGAAGGCGCTTTTCAGCTCGATGAGAAGTGGCGCGCGGCCGTTCACCAGCGCAAGCACCTCCGGCAATGTCATCATGCGGTCGGCGGTGGCGCGGAAGGCCACCTCCTTCAGCGCATTCGCCGCACGCGCCCGCAGCGGGCCGCTGCCGGTGGTCAGGCGATCCAGGGTGAAGTCATGGAACACCATGGCCTCGCCGTCGCCGCTGAGCTGAACGTCGATCTCGATGCCATATCCGCCCTCGATGGCGGCCATGATGGCGGTCGGTGTGTTCTCCACGACGCCGCGCGTGGCGTCGTGGAGGCCGCGATGGGCCACCGGCAGGCGCGTGAGAAAATCGAGGTCACGCATGCGGGGAGCCCAAATCGGGGTCTCAGGCGATCTCGACGATCGCCTCGACTTCCACCGCCGCGCCGAACGGCAGGGAGGCGATGCCGACCGCAGAGCGGGCGTGGCGGCCCTTGTCGCCGAACACTTCGACCAGCAGGTCGGAACAGCCGTTCATGACGGCCGGCTGGTCGGTGAATTCGAGCGTGGAGTTCACGAAGCCCACCAGCTTCACGATCCGCACCACCTTGTCGAGGTCGCCGGCCGCGGCCTTCACCTGCGCAATGATATTGATGGCGCACAGCTTGGCTGCTTCGCGGCCTTCCTCGATGCTCATGCCGCCGCCGAGCTTGCCGATGGCCACCTTGCCGGACCCGTCCACCGACACCTGGCCGGAGACGAACAGCAGGTTGCCGGTTTTCACCACCGGAACATAGTTCGCCACCGGGGGCTTGGGAGCGGGAAGGGTGACTCCGAGTTCGGCAAGCTTCTGATCGATGGACATGCACGTCTCCTGGCACGTGTTAAGCATAAAGATCGGCAATGGGGCTTCGCTGCCATCGAATTGGCGTGAAATTCCGCGCACCTCTCTTCGCCGATGCCTCGCCGGTGTGCAAGCACTGGTAGAGGCATCGGGAGGGATTTTGGAAAGGAGAACGGGTATGACGGCGTCCTTGCGGCCTGCGGCTCTCGCAATGGCCCTGGCTCTGGCGGCAGCGATGGCCCCTTATGCGGCCTCGGCGAGTGGCCTGCTGGCCCATCGCGCAAGCTATGCCCTGTCGCTCGACGCCTCCAAGCCCTCCCAGAAGCTGGACGGCGCTGACGGCCGGATCGATTACGAGATCAAGGGCAATGCCTGCGAGGGCTATACGGTGAACCTTCACCAGGCCAACAATCTCGACACGGGGGAGGGCCCCTCGACCCGCAGCGACATGCTCTCCTCCTCGTGGGAGGATGGAAATGGCGATGCCTACCGCTTCAAGACCGTCAACCGCACCGACGGCCAGGTGAAGAGCGACGTCGATGCCATTGCGACCCGCACCGATCAGGGCGTCAACGTCCAGATCACCAAGCCGCGCCATGAATCCGTCGAGCTGAAGGGCAAGATCCTGATGCCGACGCAGCATGTGCTGAAGGTGCTGGCGGCGGCCGCCAACGGCGACAGCGTGTTCGAGGCCACGGTGTTCGACGGCTCGGATGATGGCGACAAGGTCTACGAGACGCTCGCCGTGATCGGCCGCCCCATGAAGGATGCGAAGAACCTGCCGGACGCCGCTAAGGCAGCGCTTGCGGGGCAGACCTATTATCCCGTTACCGTCAGCTATTACGAGGTCGGCGAGACGGGGCAGACCCCGGCCTATGTCATGAGCTTCACGCTCTATGAGAACGGCGTCATCGGCGATCTGAAGATCGACTATAACGACTTCGTCCTGCGCGGCAGCCTCGACGCGTTCGAGGTGTTGAAGGCGGGCGGCGCCTGCCAGAAGTGACATCGGCCATGAAAGTGGCCCACATCACCATAAGGGGGCGCGTCCAGGGCGTGGGCTACCGCGCCTGGTGCGCCCGGGAGGCCGAGGCGCTGGCCCTGCGCGGCTGGGTGCGCAACCGCCGGAGCGGCGCCGTGGAGGCGGTTCTGGCGGGGCCGCCGGCGACGGTTGATGCCATGGTGGATGCCTGCCGCAACGGCCCGCCGGGTGCGCGTGTGGACGATCTCCTCATCCATGAGGCGTCCGACGCTGCGCTGGCGGCAAGCGGAGGCGGGGCGGGGTTCCACATATTGGAGACGGTGTAACCTCCGCGCTACGGTCCGCGGATTCCTTGCGGGCCAAGGGGTTCGGCTGTGGCGGGGGCGGGAGAGCGAGTCTATAGAGACCCAACCGACCTGCTTTGCGGAGTGAGACGTGCCCGCGACCGTCCCAGCGGAGCGCAGCCTGCTCCGCCCCCCTGTCTTTCCCAGTTCCTGGGCCGCTTCCGACGTTGTTCCCCCGGCGCCCTGGTGGGCGACGCCGCTGGGCGTCGCGCTCATCGTCGCGCTCTGGGCGATCATCCACGGGGCCATTTCGGTCTTCATGGAAGGGGCCATCAATGTCGATGACTCCATCGAGAGCTATTTCGTCCAGTCGTTCGAGATCAGCTATGTGCCCCGCAACCCGCCGGTGTTCGACTGGCTGCTGTGGGGCATCCAGCGGCTGACCGGGCCGGGGCCGCTCTCCTTCGCCATCCTGCGCTACGGCCTCCTCTTCGCCTGCGCCATGCTGGTCTACCGGGTGGCGCAGCGGGCGATCACCGATCCGCGCCTGCAGGCGCTGGCGGTGTTCTCGCTCTCGGCCCTTTGGGTGGTCGGCTATCACAGCCACCGCATCCTCACCCATTCCAACGTGATGATCGTCGCCATCGCCGGGTTCATGCTGACCCTCATGGCGCTGGCGCGCGGGCCGCGCTCGGCCTGGCTCTATGCCGGGCTCGGCGCCTGGATCGTGGTCGGGGTGGTGGGCAAGTTCGGCTTCATCGCCTATTTCATCGCCTTGTTCGTGGCCAGCATGCTGGAGCCGAGCTTCCGCCGCGCATTCTTGGACGTGCGCATCGGCATCACCGTTGTGGTGGCGGCCGTTCCCATCGGCCTCTACATCCTCGCCCTCTATCTGCTGAAGCAGGACGTGGTGGCGGCGACTGCAGACGTGGTGGCCGGGAACGCCAAGGCCGGCTGGGAGAAGGTGCTGGACACCTTCGTCGGCGCCTGGATCGGCTATCTCCTCCCGTTCCTGGCGCTGGTGGCCCTGGTGTTCCTGCCCTGGAACCGGGGCGAGGGCAGCCGGGCCGCCGCGCCGGAGCAGGCGGCGGTGCGCCACGTGTTGCGCTCCATGATCCTGATCGGCACCATCGGCACGCTGATCGCGGTGCTGGCGGTGGGCTCGACCAGCCTGCGCGACCGCTACTTCCACGTCTTCTTCCTGTTCGCGCCGGTCTACATCTTCATGGAGGCGGAACGGCTCGGCGGGTGGCAGGACCGGGTGAAGATCTATCTCGCCCTCCTCGCCCTCGTGGCGGTGGGGGTGATCGGCGCCCGCATGGCCATCACCTTGTGGCCCGACCCGAGGCTGTGCGGCCGCTGCATCGCCGCCGAGCCGCTGGCCGCGCTGCGTCCCATCGTGCTGGAAAAGCTCGGCCCCACCCCGACCTTGGTGGCGGCGGACCGCAACTCGGCCGGCCGCCTGCGGGCCGCCATTCCCGAGGCGCGGGTGGTGATCGCCAACGAAGTGGCCTACCGACCGCCGCCGCGCGCCGCCAGCGGCTGCGGCCAGGTGACGGGCATCGTGAACGGCTCCGGGGCGCTGGCGCCGCCGCGCATGGAAGGCACCGCCATCGATGTGTGGGCCAAATGGTGGGCTCCGCTGATGCGGCCGAAGCGCGAGAGCTTCTGGCAGATCACGCCTTTGCCGACCAATAGCGAGTTGTGCCGGTAGGCGCGGATCTTGTCCTGGACCAGTGAGAGCGCAGCTCGAACGCCGATCCGGGACCCAGCGCAAAAGACCGCCGAAGGCGCTTCGCCCCATCTTCGCCGCCACGCGGCGGAGATGCTCTTTGCGCTGGTCGCGGGTTGCCGGCTTCGCCGAACTTTTGCGCTGGATCCCGGATCAGCGCTCCGCCTGCGGCGTCGCTTGTCCGGGACAACTCCCTAACGGCACAAACAAAAAGGGCGCGGCTTTCGCCGCGCCCTTCTTCGTTTCTCTGGTGGGCTGGATCAGAAATCCATGCCACCCATGCCGCCCATGCCACCGCCCGGCATCGCCGGAGGCGCGCTCTTCTTCGGCAGCTCGGCGACCAGCGCCTCGGTGGTGATGAGGAGGCTCGACACGGACGCCGCATCCTGCAGCGCGGTGCGCACCACCTTGGCCGGGTCGATGATGCCGGCCTTCACCATGTCCACATAGGTGCCAGTCTGGGCATCATAGCCGAAGCTGTAGTCGCTCTTCTCAAGCACCTTGCCGACCACCACGGAGCCGTCGTCGCCCGCATTCTGGGCGATCTGGCGCGCCGGGGCCTGGATCGCCTTGCGGACGATCTCGACGCCGGTCTTCTGGTCGGCATTGGCAACCTTCACGTCGGCCAGGACGCGGATGGAGCGGAGCAGGGCCACGCCGCCGCCCGGCAGCACGCCTTCCTCAACCGCAGCGCGGGTGGCATGGAGCGCGTCGTCAACGCGGTCCTTCTTCTCCTTCACCTCGACCTCGGTGGAGCCGCCGACGCGGATCACCGCGACGCCGCCGGCGAGCTTGGCCAGACGCTCCTGGAGCTTCTCGCGGTCGTAGTCCGAGGTGGTCTCCTCGATCTGCGCCTTGATCTGCGCCACGCGGGCGTCGATGTCGGCCTTGTCGCCATTGCCGTCGACGATGGTGGTGTTCTCCTTCTCGATCACCACCTTCTTGGCACGGCCGAGCATGGAGAGGTTCACGTTCTCAAGCTTGATGCCGAGATCTTCCGAGATGGCCTGGCCGCCGGTGAGGATCGCGATGTCCTGCAGCATGGCCTTGCGGCGATCGCCGAAGCCCGGCGCCTTCACGGCCGCGACCTTCAGGCCGCCGCGCAGCTTGTTGACGACCAGGGTGGCCAGGGCCTCGCCCTCGACGTCCTCGGCCACGATCACCAGCGCCTTGCCGGACTGCACGACGGCCTCGAGGACCGGGAGCAGCTCCTGGAGGCCCGAGAGCTTCTTCTCGTGGATGAGGATGTAGGGATCCTCGAACTCCACGCGCATCTTCTCGGCATTGGTGACGAAGTACGGGGAGAGATAGCCGCGGTCGAACTGCATGCCTTCCACGACATCCAGCTCGGTGTCGGCGGTCTTGGCTTCCTCGACGGTGATGACACCCTCGTTGCCGACCTTCTGCATGGCCTCGGCCAGGAACTTGCCGACTTCGGCGTCGCCATTGGCGGAGATGGTGCCAACCTGGGCGATCTCGTCGTTGGACGTAACCTTCTTCGCGTTGGCGGCGAGGTCCTTCACGATGGCTTCGACCGCAAGGTCGATGCCGCGCTTCAGGTCCATGGGGTTCATGCCGGCGGCAACCGCCTTGGCGCCTTCCTTCACGATGGCCTGGGCGAGAACCGTGGCGGTGGTGGTGCCGTCGCCGGCGAGGTCGTTGGTCTTGGAAGCGACTTCGCGGACGAGCTGGGCGCCGAGATTCTCGAACTTGTCCTCAAGCTCGATTTCCTTGGCGACGGTCACGCCGTCCTTGGTGATGCGAGGGGCGCCGAACGACTTCTCGATCACCACGTTGCGGCCCTTGGGGCCGAGGGTGACCTTCACCGCATTGGCGAGGATGTCCACGCCGCGCAGCAGCTTCTCGCGCGCATCACTGGAAAATTTTACGTCCTTGGCAGCCATGTGCCGTGCTCCTTGATGGGAGAAGTGTCAGATGGGGAAGGGGCTCAGGCCGCCTTCTTGGCGGAGGCGGTGCCCTCGACGATGCCGAGGATGTCGCTCTCCTTCATGATCAGCAGATCCTGGCCGTCCACCTTCACCTCGGTGCCGGACCACTTGCCGAACAGGACGCGGTCGCCAGCCTTCACGTCGAGCGCGACCAGCTCGCCCTTCTCGTTGCGGGTGCCGGGACCCACGGAAACCACCTCGCCCTCCTGGGGCTTTTCCTTGGCGGTGTCGGGGATGATGATGCCGCCGGCAGTCTTCTGCTCGGCTTCAATGCGCTTCACGACCACGCGGTCATGCAGGGGGCGGAAACCCATCGGGAAACCTCCGGTTGGAAATGATACCTCTCAAGCCCGCGCCAAGGCGCAAGCCCGGCCGGCATCTAAGGCCCGCAGAAGGGAGCCGCAAGAGGGGTAGGGCAAAAATTTAGCACTCAGATATCATGAGTGCTAACAGCCGAGATCCAGCCTTATCCGATGAAGGCGGCTGGGGCATCGAGCTCGACCATGCGGAGCGCAACGCGGTTCCGGCCATCGTTCTTCGCCACATACAGCGCCGCATCCGCACGGGCGAGAAGGACCTCGAAGCTGGTATCTTCGGGGTCGGCGGCCGCCGCGCCCATGCTCACGGTGAAGCGGATATCCTGCCCCGGAAGGCGCAATTCCTCCACCTGTGCGCGGAGCGTTTCGCATAGAGCGCCCGCCTCCTCCAGAGGCGATCCCGGCAGCAGGAGTGCGAACTCCTCCCCGCCCATCCGGGCGAATACGTGGGGTGTCGAGATCCAGGTGGGGATCGAGGCAGCCACCCTGCGCAGAACCTCATCTCCCGCTGCGTGGCCGTAGCCGTCATTGATGCGCTTGAAATTGTCGACGTCGATGATGGCGACGCTCAGGGGCACGCCGGTCGCGCGGGCGCGGTCCATCTCCTCAGCGGCAAGCTCAAAGAATTTACGGCGATTGAACACCTGGGTCAGGTCGTCGGTCGCGGCCAGACGGGCGAGGCGCAGTTCAAGGATGCGGCTCAGTTCCATCTCGCGGCGCAGGATGCGGTTCAGCCGGTAGAAGCGTTGCGCCAGGAAGGCGGCGATGAGCACAAGCACGGAGGTGCCGGCGAGCAGAACGTAGAGCCACCGCATGTTGGGCCGCGGCCCTTCGAAGATGAAGCCCTCGAAGGAATAGTTCGGCGGGATCATGCCGGCATCGGCGAACTGGTCGGCGATGCGCCGCCAGCGGGCCTCGCTTTGGTAGCCGAGGTCCACCACGTCAGGGATGATCAGGGGGCGCGTGGTATCCGCCTCGAACTCGAGCCGGCGGCGGTCGAGGTTCGGGGCATATGTCTCAAGAATGAGGTCGATGATCTCTTGCTGGTGATCGAGGGCGTACTGCCAGCCCTTCAGGGTCGCCTCGCGGAACCGGCGCACCAGATCGGTCTGCGTGTAGACGACGTTCTCCGTGGTGAAGAGCGTATCGCCGTAGAAATCGATGCCCACTTCCCGGGGATTGAAGGTCTGGTACGGGATGCGGTTGCTCAAAAGCTCATACGGCTCGGTGGTGCTGTAGGCGCTGATGGCCGCAATATCGCCCTTGGCGAGCACCAGGGGATCGCCGCCATAGGGCAGGATGGTGAGGGTGCGGGGGCTGAGGCCCAAGGCGTGGAGATAAGCCAGGACTTCGGCGGAGTGCTCCTCGATCATGACCTTCCGGCCCTGCAGATCCTTCGGCCCGTCAATGCCGTCGCCGCGCCGGGCGAGGAGCACGAAGGGAGAATGCTGGTAGATGGCCGCCAGCGCGACCACCGGCCGGCCGTGGGCGCGCTCCACCAGGAGGGATGAATTGCCCACGCCGAAAGTCGCCGCGCCGCTGAGGACGGCATCCACGGGATTGATGGTCGGCCCGCCCTCAAGCAGCGTCACGTCCAGGCCGGCGGCGCGGTAGAACCCCTTGGCGAGCGCGGCATAGAAACCGGCGAACTGGAACTGGTGCGTCCATTTCAGCTGCACGGTGACCGGGGTGAGGTCTTGTCCTGCCCGGCTTTGGGCGGCCGCCGGGAGTATTCCCAGACAGAAGACAAAGACGAGGGCAATGACAGGCGGCCGGCATGACCAAAGGGAAGACGGACGTACACCGCATGTATCCGTCCGGAAGTCCGCACCTGTGCGACGCATTTGCGGCGCCGGTTCTGCCGTTCCCACCATGCTCCCCCGCATGTTGTCAGCACTCTGGTTGGTACGCTGCTAACGCCTTGTTTTTGAACGCCGAAACCAAACTTTGATCTGGAACGTTAACATTCTTGAGCCGACAATGGAGTCGTGCCTTTTCCACCCAAAGGCACGGCCCGGCGGCGTGGAGGTGTCGAACATGGTTTCGGACGGCTTCGTGAAACAGATCTCCGGTTACGGTCTCGCGACGGCGCACATCTTATATCATTTGCCGGATCATCCAGCTTTTCTGCAAGCCTATATCTGGCAAGACTACGATCTCTGCCCGAAATTTCCCGAGCTGAACAAGTTCCTGGACTTCTGGCAGCGCGAGATCGAGGGGAAGCTTCACTCGGTCACAGTGGCCCACCACCAGCTCATCAAGCCGGCGGAACTGCGCACCGTGGACGGGATATTCCTGCTCCATTGAGGCGGCGCGACCGGGTTTTCTCGTGGCCGTCCGGCCCACGCGGACGGCCGGTGCCCTGACACTGCCGCTTTCTCGGTGCTAAGAGGGGGGCGATCACCGAGGCACCCGTGGACCATAGAACCCCGCGTACATCCGAGCTTCTTGCTGCCGTCCTTGCCGCCCAGGAGGGTGAAAAGGTCTCCATTGAAGACCTTGTCAACGCCCTACGGAACCGTGCGTTCGGCATTCTTTTCCTCATTTTCGGCATTCCCAACTGCATTCCCATGCCGCCTGGAATTCCCGTCCTCTGCGGCATCATCCTGGGGCTGATCGGGCTGCAGATGGCCATGGGGCGCCAGGAATTGTGGCTGCCGGAGCGCATCAAGCGCCAGACCTTCTCCCGCTCCATGCTGGAGACCATCGTCACCCGCTCCCGGCCCTATATCGAATGGTTCGAGCGCTGGTCACGGCCGCGCATGGAACAGTTCGCCGGCCCCGTCGCCCGCCGCGCCGTCGGGGCGACGGTGGTGTTGCTGGGGTTCATCCTGCTGCTGCCCATCCCGTTCCTCGGCAACCTGCCACCGGGCTTTGCGGTGTGCATCTTCGGCCTCGGCCTCGTGGAGCGGGACGGGGGCGTGATCCTCGCCGGCTTCTTCGCGACGGTTCTGGGGATACTGGTGACCGCCGCCATGAGCTGGGCCATCTGGCAGGGTGCCGTCGCCATCTTTTGACGCTCGCAGCGTCATTCGGGTAATATAATCCTGTTCTACCTGCTCCCCGCGAAGCAATTCGCGGGGGAAGTTCTATGTGTGAATGCCATACGCAGTTTTTCCGTGCGCGCCGACGCCTTGTTCTGGGCGGTGCCATGCTGGCGGGGGCGGCCTGCCTCGGGATCAGCCCGCTCAAGGCGCAATCTCAGCCGAGCGGCGAACCCAATAAGATCGGCGGGGAAGCGGCGCTGGCGCGCCTCATGGAAGGCAATGCGCGCTATGTGGCGGATAAACAGGGTCCGTCGTGCAATAGCGCATGCCGCAGCAGCCTGACGCAATCGCAACATCCCATCGCTGTCATGCTCAGCTGCTCCGACAGCCGTGTCTCCCCGGAACTGATATTCGACCAGGAACCCGGTGAAATCTTTGTCATCCGCATAGCGGGCAATGTCATAGACACCGACATCCTCGCCAGCCTTGAATTTGCGGTGGAAGAACTGAAGGTGCCTTTGATAATGGTGATGGGGCACTCCGGTTGCGGGGCTGTCACTGCCGCATTGAAGGTCGCGCGCGATAAGATCACGGTGCCGGGCCATCTCAAGACCCTTGTGGGCCAGATCCGCCCGGCGGTTAAGGAGGCCGCACGCGCTTCCGGCGACGAATTGGCGGATGCCATTATTGTTAACGCGAGGATGAGTGCCCAGAAGATCGCTGGCTCTCAGGCCATCCTCGGCCCGGCCATCGCGAACGGCTCGGCCAAACTGGTCACTTCGGTTTATGATCTGGCCTCCGGGCGCGTGAGCGTGCTGTGATTTTGATCGCGGCACGATCGATTTCCCTTTCCGCGTAAAGCGAATTAGGAAGGTGGCGCCGCACGGCAGCGGCGCCACAAGGTTTGCATGCGCGTCGACGCGTTCGATTTCGATCTTCCCCCCACGCTCATCGCCCTGCGACCGGCCGAGCCACGCGAGGCGGCACGCTTGCTCGTGGTGCGGCCCGGGGCGGCGCGCGCGCTGGAGGACGCCCATGTGCGCGACCTGCCGCGTTTCCTGCGCCCCGGCGATGCGGTGGTGGTCAACGACACCAAGGTCATTCCCGCCCGCCTCGACGGTACCCGCGCGCGCGCGGGTGGAAGCACGGTTCACATCGAGGCGACGCTCACAAAGCGCCTCAGCGAGGACCGCTGGACCGCGCTCGCCCGTCCCGCCAAGCGCCTCGTCCCCGGCGACCGCATCAGGTTCGGCGGGGAGGGAGACGTCTGCCTTCTGGGGACGCTGGATGCCACGGTGCTGGAAAAGGCCGAGGACGGCAGCATCCAGCTCGGCTTCGACCTTTCCGGCCCGGCATTGGACGCCGCCATCGATGCGGTCGGCCACATGCCGCTCCCGCCTTATATCGCCGCGCGGCGCCCCGAGGATGCGCAAGACCGCATCGACTACCAGCCCCTTTTCGCCCGCGTGGAGGGTTCGGTCGCGGCGCCGACCGCGAGCCTGCATTTCACGGAGCGCCTCATGGCCGAGGTGGAGACGGCGGACGCCTCGATCCATAAGGTGACGCTCCATGTGGGGCTCGGCACCTTCCTGCCGGTGAAGGCGGACGACACACAGGACCACCGCATGCACGCCGAATGGGGCGAGGTGCCCCCCGAGACCGCCGATGCGCTCAATGCGGTGAAGGCGCGGGGCGGGCGCATCGTGACGGTGGGCTCCACATCTACCCGCCTCATCGAGACGGCGGCGGCAAGCGGCACCATCGCCCCCTATCGCGGCGAGACCGACATCTTCATAACGCCCGGCTATAGCTTCCGGGCCGTGGACCTCATGATGACCAACTTCCATTTGCCGCGTTCCACCCTCGTCATGCTGGTGGCCGCCTTCGTGGGACACGAGGCGCAGAAGCGCGCCTATGCCCACGCCATCGCCGAGGGCTATCGCTTCTATTCCTATGGCGATGCCTGCCTGCTGTTCCGCGCGGGAGCTGAGGCATGAGCGAAGGCTTTTCTTTTACTCTGAACGCCACGGATGGGACAGCCCGCACCGGCATCGTCTCCACCCCGCGCGGCGAGATCCGGACCCCTGCCTTCATGCCGGTGGGGACAGCCGCCACCGTGAAGGGGGTCTATCCTGAACAGGTGCGCGCCACCGGCGCGGACATCCTGCTCGGCAACACGTATCACCTCATGCTGCGTCCGGGCGCCGAGCGTGTCGCGGCTCTGGGCGGACTGCACCGCTTCATGCGATGGGACCGGCCGATCCTGACGGATTCCGGCGGCTTCCAGGTCATGTCCCTCTCCGAGCTGCGCAAGCTTGATGAGAATGGCGTGACCTTCCGCTCCCATATCGACGGGGCCATGCACCAGCTCACCCCCGAGCGGGCGATGGAGATCCAGGGCCTCCTTGGGGCCGACATCCAGATGCAGCTGGACGAATGCGTGCGCCTGCCCTGCACAAAAGAAGAGGCCGCCCGCGCCATGCGCCTCTCGCTACGTTGGGCCGAGCGCTCCAAGCGCGCCTTCGAGACACAGCCGAAGGGCAGGGCGGTGTTCGGCATCGTCCAGGGTGGGGCCGACGAAGCGCTGCGTGTCGAATCCGCCCGCGCGCTCAGCGACATGGATTTTCCCGGCTATTCCATCGGCGGCCTCGCCGTGGGCGAGCCGCAGGAGATCATGCTCCGCATGCTGGAGACCGTGGAACCGGAGCTTCCCACCTTAAAGCCGCGCTACCTCATGGGCGTCGGCACGCCGGACGATCTTCTGGAGGCAGTGGCGCGGGGCATCGACATGTTCGACTGCGTGATGCCCACCCGCTCTGGGCGTCACGCGCTCGCCTTCACCCGCTTCGGCCGCATCAACCTGAAGAATGCCCGCCACCAGGACGATCCCCGCCCCCTGGACGAGGAGAGCGACTGCCCGGCGCTGCGCGATTATTCCCGCGCCTATCTCCACCACCTCATCCGCTGCGGCGAAATGCTCGGCGGAATGCTGCTCTCCTGGGCCAATCTGCATTATTACCAGGACCTGATGCGCGGCGCCCGCGCCGCCATCGCGGAGGGGCGGTACGCGGACTTCAAAGCGGAGACGCAGGCCGGCTGGGCGCGGGGCGACATCCCGCCCCTTGAATGAAGTATTTTTCTCTTTAAGAAAATTATTATCTCTTCAGTGGAAGCCGTCGCGGCGGAGGCAGGAATGATCGAAACCAAGATCATCGATGGGAAGGCCATTGCCGCCGAGTTGCGCGCCGTGGTCGCGACCGAGGTGGCGGCGCTGGCATCGCAGGGATTGAAGCCCGGCCTCGCCGTGGTGCTGGTGGGCGAGAACCCTGCGAGCCAGGTCTATGTGCGCAACAAGGCGGCCCAGACGGCAGAGGCCGGCATGGCCTCCTTCGAGCACAAGCTGCCCGTGGAGACGCCGGAGGCGGACCTTCTTGCGCTGGTCGCGCGGCTCAACGCCGACCCTGCCGTCCACGGCATCCTGGTGCAGCTTCCGTTGCCCGACCATATCGACAGCATGAAGGTGCTCGCCGCCATCGACCCCGCCAAGGATGTGGACGGCTTCCATGTGGTGAATGCCGGCCGCCTCGCCGTGGGCCTTGATGCGCTGGTGCCGTGCACCCCGCTGGGCTGCATCATTTTGCTGAAGCGGGTGCTCGGGAACCTTTCCGGCCTCAAGGCCGTAGTGGTGGGCCGCTCCAACATCGTCGGCAAGCCGGCGGCGCAGCTCCTTCTGAAGGAGGACTGCACCGTCACCATCGCCCATTCCCGCACCCGCGACCTTCCCGGCGAGTGCCGCACGGCCGACATCCTCATCGCCGCCGTGGGCCGGACGCAGATGATCAAGGGCGACTGGATCAAGCCCGGCGCCACCGTGATCGACGTGGGCATCAACCGCATTCCCAAGGAGGACGGCAAGACGCGGCTCGTGGGCGATGTTGATTTCGAGGAGGCACAGGGCGTTGCCGGCCTCATCACCCCCGTGCCGGGCGGCGTCGGCCCCATGACCATCGCCTGCCTGCTTCAGAACACGCTGACGGCGGCGAAGCGTCAGGCGGGGGTTTAATACGAAACGCGTATACTGCGTTCGTCATGGCCGGGCTTGTCCCGGCCATCCACGGGGCTCCGCTAGGTGCCGGCTAAGGGTGAGACGTGGATGCCCGGGACAAGCCCTGGCATGACGGTCGCGCTTATGTACTGACCGGCACAGAGGACATCTCCATGGCCGTCGACCGCAAGAAGACCTTCAACGATGAGGACGTGGCGGCACGCCTTGCCGCAGAGCTTCCGAAATGGCGCCTGGAGGGCGGCGAGATCCGCCGCATCTACCACACCCATGGCTGGAAAAGCACGCTCATGGCGGTCAATGCCATCGGCCATCTGGCGGAGGCCGCCTGGCATCATCCCGACCTTGCGGTCTCCTATTCCAAGGTGGAAGTGCGGCTCTCATCCCATGACGTGAAGGGCATCACCGAGCGCGATTTCGCCTTGGCCCGCAAGATCGAGGACGTGGTGCTCTGGCAACCGGGCTCGGAGGCAGGCGCCGCTTTGGAAGGCACGCCCTCTGATCCCCGCTTCGCCCATATGAAACACGACTGACCCCTGATGAGGGAGCAGTCGCTTTCTGCCTATTCGTAAGGCGCGAATTGGCCTGCGCGCCACTTCAGCGCGGCGCCCATGCCTTGCTCACGGCGGATGGCGTCGAACTGCGCCGCCTCCGGCGAGCCGATGGAATCCATCAGCGCGCAGGCTTCCGCGCCATAGGCGATGGCGTTGCGCAGGCCCATGGTCTCGAAGCTGTGGTTGATGGAGCGCTTGTTCCACTGCAGGCATTCCAGCGAGACGCGGGACATGCGCTTGGCGATCTTCGTCACCTCTGCCTCAAGGCTCGCCTTGGGAAAAACCTGATCCACGAGTCCGATGCGGAACGCCTCGTCCGCCTTGATGGTGTCGCCCGTATAGATGAGCGCCCGCGAGCGCTGGCCGATCAGCCAGGGCATCATCATGGTGGCGATGCCGTTGGAGAAGCGGGCCTCCAGCGCAGCGAAGGAGGAATCCTCCGAGCAGTAGCGCACGTCGCAGCACATGGCGAACTCGAGCCCGCCGGCGAAGCAGAAGCCGTCGACCATGGCGATCACCGGCTTGCTGCAGTCCCACACCGAATAGGTGAACTGGATGTCTTTCTGCATGCGCGCGCGCCAGTCGGCGGTGGTGCGCTTGGGCTTCTCGGCGGATTCCTTGATGTCGTAGCCGGAGGAGAAGGATTTTCCGCCCGCGCCGGTCACCACCAGCACGCGCACCTCGGGGTCGGCATCGGCCTCGGCCACCACGGCGATGATCTCGTCCACCAGCGCAACGCTGAACGCGTTGTGCCGGTCCGGCCGGTTGAAGGTGATCGTGGCGACCCGGTCATCCACGGAATAAAGGAGGTTCTGATACGCCATGTCTCAACCTTCACTCTTCTGATCGGAATGGGCTTCCAGCAGCAGGTCGACGCCGGTGGTGCCGGCCGGGCCGGCGATCAAAGGGTTGATCTCCAGCGCCGCGAGGCTGTCCGCATGGGCCGCGCCGAAGCGGCTGAACGCGGCAATGGCTTCCGCCGCCGCATCGATGTCCGCCGCCGGCTTGCCGCGCACGCCCTTCAGAAGGGTGCCGGCGGCGGTCTCGAACAGCATTTCGCGCGCTTCGTCCCTGGTCACCGGACCGAGCCGCACGCTCGCCTGGTTGCTGATCTCCACCAGCACTCCGCCGGGACCGACGATGACGAAGCTGCCGAACCCCTTCTGGTTGCGGATGCCGACGATCAGCTCCACCCCTTCGCGCGCCATGGCCTGGACCACCACATAGCCGGGAGCCCCTGGCTTGGCGTGCAATGCGAGGATCGCTTCAAGGGCGTGGAAGGCCTCCGTCACATCTGCCGCCGTGCCGAGCTTCAGCTTGACGAGGCCGAGGTCGCTCTTATGGGGCAGGTGGGTGGCGATGCCCTTCAGGACGACGGGATAGCCGAGGCGCTCGGCGGCCTTCACCGCCTCCTCGGCGCTGCCGACCTTCTCCGCCGCCACCATGGGCACGCCCAGGGTGGCGAGCTGCCTGAACTGCTCCACCTCGCCTGAAGGCAAGGGGGCGGGCGGGACGGCAATCTCGGGGACGGCCACGGGCGCTTCGCGCAGGTTCACGAGATTGCGCATGGCCGCCAAAGCCGGCCGCATGCCGGAGAGATAAGGGATGCCCCCGGTATCGAGGATCTCCCGCACCTCCTCATTCACCCCGCTGCCCGAGGTGTTGTTGAAGAAGACCAGCCGCTTGTCGGTCTTTGCGGCGACACAGGCGCGGGCCATGACGCAGGCATAGGGCACATCGCCGCCGCCCCGGCCGGGCGCATCCACCGAGAAGCCGATGGTGCCGAGGTCCGGGTCCGCCAGGAGTGCCTCCAGCACCAGCGTGAAGCGCTCGGGATTGAAGCCGAGACCCCAGGCATCCACGGGATTGCCGATGGTGGAATAGGGCGGGAAGGCCGGGCGCAGGCGCTCGAGGGTTTCCGGCGCCAGCTTGGGAAAGGGCAGGCCCAGCTCGCCGCCCACATCCGCCAGCAAGGCCGCTTCGCCGCCCGAAAGGGTGACCACGGCCGTGCCCGTCTTCGGGGGCGGGTTGGGATTGCCCGAGAGCAGCACCGCCGTCTCCAGCATCTCGTCGAGGTCGCGCACGCGGATGATGCCCAGCGCCTTGAAGAAGGCGTCATAGAGCCGGTCCTCGCCCGCAAGGCTGCCGGTGTGCGCCTGGACCAGCGCACGCCCGCCTTCGCTGGTGCCGAGCTTCAGCGCGATGATCTTCTTGCCCCGGCAGGCCGCCTCGCGGGCCGCTTTCTCGAACAAGGAGGGGTCACGGATGGTTTCCAGGAACAGCAGGATCGCGTTGACCCGGTCGTCCTGTGCCATCTGCATGAGATAATCGGCAACCGTGGCGCCCGCCTCGTTGCCGGTGGTCACCAAATAGGCAAAGCCGAGGTCGCGCTCGTCCTCGCTGAGGATGAGGGCGATGGAGCCGCTTTGGGAAATCACGCCCACCGGCCCCGGCGTCACCTTCTTCATGTAGCGCGGCGTCCACATGGCGACACCGTCATGCACATTGATCAGGCCGAGATTGTTCGGCCCCGCAATAGCGATGCCGTGCGCCTTGGCTGCGGTCTCCACCCGGCGCTGGAGGACGGCGCCGTCCGCGTCGCCATCCGCATAGCCGTTGGCATTGATGAACACCGCCTTTATCCCGCAGCGGCCCGCTTCCTCCACCAGCTCCGGCCCGCCGGACGCCGGCACGGCGATGAACACCGCATCGACGGTCTCAGGCAAAGCGGAGAGGGAGGGATAGGCCGTGAGGCCGGAAATCTCCGGATAGCGCGGGTTGACGGGATAGATCCGCCCGGAAAAGCCCATGGTGCGGAGATTGTTGAGCACACGTGTGCCGATGGCGTCCGACCGCTCGGAGGCGCCCACAATGGCGACCGAGCGGGGATTCATCAGCTTGTCGAAGGGAAGCGTCATCGGTTGCCTTCCGGATTGTCATTGGTCGAGGGATGCCGCTGCGATGAGCGGCATCCGGGTCATTCGGGCGTGATGCCGAAGCGCTGAACCACATCGCGCCAGCCGGCGATCTCGCTCTTGATCTGTTTTGCGATGTCGTCCGGCGTCCCGCCCAAAGGCTGGATGCCGCGGCTTTCCATGGCCTGCTTCAGCTCCGGCGTGTTTAGCGCTTCGTTGATGGCCTTGTTCAGCTTGTCCACGATGGGCTTGGGCGTCTTTTCCGGGCCGAGCACGCCGACCCAGGCGCCACCGATCACGCCGTTGACGCCCGCCTGGGCCAGCGTCGGGACGTTGGGCAGCTCCGGCAGACGCTGCGCGCCCGTCACTGCCAGAGGCTTGAGCTTGCCGCCCTGGATCAGGCTGAGGGTGGTCAGCGGGGAATCGAACGTGAACTGGATCTGCCCGCCCATGAGGTCGGCCAGCGAAGGCCCGCTGCCGCGATAGGGGACATGCAGGGCGTCGATCTTCGCTTCCGCCTTGAACAGCTCGCCGGTGAGATGGTTGGCGGTGTTGTTGCCGAACGAGGAATAGCTGAGCTTGCCGGGATTGGCCTTCGCATAGGCGATGAGTTCGCCCAGCGTGTTGAACTGCGATGCGCTGGAAACCACCAGCAGGTAAGGCCACCGCGCCACCAGGGCCACGGGCTGGAAGTCGGTCTCGGCATTGTAGCCGGGCGACTTCATGGTGGCGGGCGCGATGGTGATCTCGGACGAGGCCGCCACCAGGAAGGTGTAGCCGTCCGGCTCCGAGCGTGCCACCGCGCCGGCCGCGATGGTACCGCCGGCCCCAGTGCGATTGTCGATGACCACGGGCTGGCCGAGGATTTTCGGCAGCTTGTCCGACAGGAAGCGCGCCACAATGTCGGCGCCGCCGCCGGGCGGATAGCCCACGATGAACTTGATGGGCTTGTTCGGCCAGTCGGCGGGCTGGCCCATGGCAAGCGCCGGTGCGAGCAGCATACAGCCCGCGAGCACGATGCTGCGCCGGGAAATCCAGGAAACGATAGATTTGTGTGTCTTCACCACGGAAGCCTCCATCCAGGACATTGGAAATGTCGGGCTGGCATCGGCCTGCAATCGCCGTGCCGGCCCAAGCGCCGGCTAGCCGGCGTCCGAGGAGCGGTACGCGTGGGGATGCGGGGACCCCGAAGAACGCAGACGATGGGCCGTGCTCCCGCAATGCGGGCGTCCCGGCCGGAGGGCGAGGGGAGGGTTCGAAGGCATGGAATCTCTCTGGGAAGGGTTTTTATCCGGGCTCTAAAGGTCCGGTCGTTCTATTGACCACTCTTCAATACCTATTTGTCAAACAAATAGTTCAGATTGATTTTTTGCCCCCAGCCTGAGAAGGAGGGGATTGGGGTCACAGAGACCGGGAATGATGGAAGCCACCTACAGCCGGATCGTCACCACGGGCGCGGCCAGCCAGATTGCCGATCGCCTTCAGCAGGCGATCCTCGACGGCCGCCTGAAGGTGGATGAGCGCCTGCCCACGGAAGAGGAACTGGCCGCCACCTTCGGCGTCTCGCGCCCCACCGTGCGCGAGGCGTTGAAGCGGCTTGCTGCGCGCCACCTGATCCGCTCGCGCCGGGGCCCCGCCGGGGGCACCTTCGTGACCGGCCCCACCTCCGACGAGGTGTCACAGAGCCTCGGCACCGCGGTTACGCTTCTCATGGCGACCGACGGCGTCACGCTGGACGAGATGGCCACCGCCCGGCTGGAGATGGAGGCGATCTGCTGCCGGCTCGCCGCCGCGAATCGCCGCGATGAGCATCTCGCCGCCATGCGCACCGAACTGGAGCTTCAGAAGAACCCGAAGATTTCGGACCAGGATTTCTGCGCCTCCGACGTCCGCTTCCACCGCGCCATCATCGAGGCGGCCGGAAACGCGCTGCTGCGGTTCGTGATGAATGCCATGGTCGAGACGCTCATGCCGGTGAGCAATCTCATCATTTTCCGGGTGCGCGAGCGCCAGTCCATCGTCGCCTATCACGAGCAGATCCTGGCCGCGCTGGAGCAGCGCGATGGCGCCCAGGCGGTCGAAGCCCTTGGCGGGCTGATCAAGTATATCGGCGCGCAATATGCAAAGGCGCAGCAGGCGAGGGGCGAGGCGGCCCGCTGACTTTACGGGACGCACGGGAGTGAATTTTTCGTTCACTCCCCTCTGCTAGCGTCACGCTTTCCGCTTTCGCCCACGCGCCGCCGCAAAGCGAATTCACTTTCAAGCGGGGCGTTCGCGATCTAGAAAGCCCGTTCGCCGCGCGGGAGGAAGATGCGCGGCCCTTTGGAGCTTGAGTGAGATGACCGATTTTCACCGTATTCGCCGGCTGCCGCCCTATGTTTTCGAGCAGGTGAACCGCGTGAAGGCCGCCGCCCGGAACGCCGGCGTCGATGTGGTCGATCTCGGCATGGGCAATCCGGACCTCGACGCACCGGCGCATGTCATCGAGAAGCTCAAGGAAACCATCGGCAAGCCGCACACCGATCGCTATTCGGCGTCCAAGGGCATTCCCGGCCTGCGCCGCGCCCAGGCGGCCTACTATGCCCGCCGGTTCGGCGTGAAGCTCGACGCCGATCGCCAGGTGGTCGCGACGCTGGGCTCCAAAGAAGGCTTCGCCAACATGGCGCAGGCCATCACGGCGCCGGGCGACGTGGTCCTGACTCCCAACCCGTCCTATCCGATCCACGCCTTCGGCTTCCTGATGGCCGGCGGCGTCATCCGCTCGGTGCCGGTTGAGCCCGATGCCGGCTTCTTCCACGCCATGGAGCGGGCGGTCCAGCACTCGATCCCCAAGCCCATCGCGGTGGTGCTCTGCTATCCGTCCAACCCGACGGCGACGGTGGCGAGCCTCGATTTCTACAAGGACGTGGTCGCCTTCGCGAAGAAGAACGACATCATCATCCTGTCCGACCTCGCTTATGCGGAACTCTATTTCGACGACAACCCGCCGCCCTCCGTGCTCCAGGTGCCCGGTGCCATGGATGTGACGGTGGAATTCACCTCCATGTCCAAGACCTATTCCATGGCCGGCTGGCGCATGGGCTTTGCGGTGGGCAATGAGCGCCTGATCGCGGCGCTCTCGCGGGTGAAGTCCTATCTCGACTACGGCGCCTATACCCCCATCCAGGTGGCGGCGGCCGCGGCGCTCAACGGCCCGCAGGAATGCGTCGCCGAGATGCGCGAGACCTACAAGCGCCGCCGCGATGCGCTGGTGGACAGCTTCGGCCGCGCGGGCTGGAACATCCCTGTCCCCTCCGCCTCGATGTTCGCCTGGGCGCCCATCCCGGAGCCGTTCCGGGAGATGGGCAGCGTGGAATTCTCCAAGCTCCTCATCGAGAAGGCGGAAGTGGCGGTGGCTCCCGGCGTCGGCTTCGGCGAGCATGGCGACGACTATGTGCGCATCGCCGTGGTGGAGAACGAGCAGCGCATCCGCCAGGCCGCGCGCAACATCCGCCGCTTCTTCGACACCGCCGGCACCACGCTGCACAATGTGGTTCCCCTGAGCGCTGCCCGCTGACCCCAACCTGACGGTTTGATCCATGAGTGAATTGAAGGTTGGGCTGGCTGGCCTCGGCACGGTCGGGGCTGGCGTGGTGCGCATGCTGGAGCGCCAGAAGAAGGCGCTCATCGCGCGCACGGGCCGCGAAATTAAGGTGGTGGCCGTGGCCGCCCGCGACCGCGCCAAGGATCGCGGAATCGACCTCTCCGGCGTGCGCTGGCACGACGACCCGGTGGCGCTTGCCCGCGATCCCGATATCGACGTCTTCGTCGAACTGATGGGTGGGGACGGCGATCCCGCCAAGGCCGCCGTCATCGCCGCCCTGGAGGCAGGCAAGCCGGTCGTCACGGCCAACAAGGCGCTGCTCGCCCGCTGCGGCGCAGACCTTGCCGCCCGCTCGGAAGCCTCCGGCGCCGCGCTGCGGTTCGAGGCTGCGGTGGCGGGGGGCATTCCCATCGTGAAGGCGCTGCGCGAGGCGCTGGCGGGCAACCACATCACCCGCGTCTCCGGTATCCTTAACGGCACCTGCAACTACATCCTCACCCGCATGGCGGACGAGAAGCTCTCCTTCGATGCCTGCCTCGCGGAGGCGCAGCGGCTCGGCTATGCGGAGGCCGATCCCACCTTCGACATCGACGGCTTCGACAGCGCCCACAAGCTCTCCATCCTCACCAGCCTTGCCTTCGGCACCAAGGTGGACGCGGACTCCATCTATGTGGAGGGCATCCGCTCGCTGACCCTGGCCGACCTCGAGGCGGCGGACGACCTCGGCTACAAGGTGAAGCTGCTCGGCGTCGCGGTGCGCACCGAGGAGGGCATCGAGCAGCGCGTGCATCCCACCATGGTGCCCAAGCATTGGCCCATCGCGCAGGTCTCCGGCGTCATCAATGCCGTGGCGGTGGACGGCGATGCGGTCGCGGTCACTCTCGTGGGACCTGGCGCAGGCGGCGATGCCACCGCCTCTGCGGTGGTGGGCGACCTTGCGGACCTCGCGACCAGCGCCGGTGGCTATGCCTTCGGCGCGCCGGCAGCGGACCTCGTGCCCGCCGAGCGCGCGCCCATGCAGCACCATGAGGGCGGCTACTACATCCGCCTTTCTGCCGTGAACAAGCCGGGCACCGCAGCCATCATTGCCGGGCGCATGGCGGATGAGGGCATCTCGCTGGAATCCATCGTGCAGCGGCGCCCCGCGCGCAGCCGCGACGGCGAACCGGCCACCGTGATCCTCATCACCTACGCCACCACCGAGGAGGCCGTGCGCCGCGCGGTGGCGGCCATTGATGCCGAAGGCGTCCTCGCTTCCGTTCCGCAGGTGATCCGCATCGAAAAGGATTGACGCCATGGGGGTCCGGGCCACGCCAGTCCTCGACCGTCGCCTCGCCATCGACCTTGTGAGCGTGACCGAGCGGGCGGCGGTCGCCGCCGCGCGCTGGCGCGGACGGGGCGACGAGCCCGCCGCCGACGAAGCCGCCATGCAGGGTGCGCACCGCGAGCTGATGCGCACCTCCATCAGCGGCAAGATCGTCATTGGCGAGGGCGTGCTGGGCGAGGTGCAGCGCCTTTATCTCGGCGAAGCGGTGGGCGTGGGCGGGGCTGATCTGGACGTGGCGGTGGATGCACTGGAAGGCACCACCTTGTGCGCCAAGAACATGGCCGGCTCGATCTCCGTGCTGGTCCTGGCGGAGCGCGGCTCCCTTTTGAACGCGCCGCCGGTCTATATGGAGAAGATCGCCATCGGCCCCGGCTATCCCCAGGGCGTGGTGTCGCTTTCCGCAACGCCGGGCGAGAATATCGCGGCGCTTGCCAAGGCGCGCGGCGTTGCCACATCGGATATCACGGCCCTGGTGCTGGACCGCCCGCGCCATTCCGCTCTCATCGAAGCGATCCGCACGGCGGGCGCCTCGGTGAAGCTCATCACCGACGGCGACGTGGCGGGCATCATCCACACGACCAACCCGCGCGAAAGTGGGGTGGACATCTATCTCGGCACCGGCGGCGCCGCGGAAGGCGTGCTGGCGGCCGCGGCCCTGCGCTGCCTGGGCGGGCAGATGGAGGGCCGGCTGGTGCTCGACACCGACGCCAAGCGCAAGCAGGCGAAGGCGCTGGGCATTCGCGATCCCTCCAAGGTCTATTCCGCGCAGGACATGGTGAGCGGCGACTGCCTCGTGGCGGCCACCGGCGTCACCAACGGCCCGCTGCTCAACGGCGTGCGCTTCGGCCGCGACACCATCGAGACCGACACGCTCCTCATGCGCGCCGCCACCGGCACGCTCCGCCGCATCGCCTCGACGCACCGGGATCTGGAGCGGTTCGTGGCGGAGGGGTGAGGCAATTGTCCCGGACAAGCGACGGCGTAGCCGGAGCGCTGAGCCGGGATCCAGCGCAAGAGTCCGGCGAAGCCGGCAATAAGCGACCAGCGTGAAGGCATCTCCGTCGCGTGGCGTCGGAGATGGGCTGAAGCGCCTTCGGCGTCCCTTGCGCTGGGTCCCGGGTCGCGTTCCACCGCACTGCGCTCCGTTGCATGCGCCCAGGACAAGCCTTGCACTTATCCCCAGCGCCTTAACCATCTCGACGCCGCCTCCCGCCTCTGTCTTCATCACGGTGTGAACATCCACATTCCGAATCGCTTTTTCCTCGGCGTTACCGCCTCCGCCACCGGGCGGGGCTGGAGCGATCGGCTCGATGCGCGCGGGTCGCAGGCGGCGCTCGCCATCGCGCAGCGCCATGGCGTGCCGGAAATCCTCTCCCGCGTTCTGGCGGGCAGGGGGGTCGAACTGGACGCGGTGCCGAGCTTCCTCGATCCTTCCATCCGCACCCTTCTGCCGGACCCGAACACGCTCACCGGCATGGACGCGGCGGTGGAGCGCCTCGCGGCGGCTGTGCGCGCGGGCGAGCAGGTGGCTGTGTTCGGCGATTATGATGTGGACGGCGCCACCTCCACCGCGCTGTTGGTGGGCCTGCTGCGGGCATCGGGCCTCGACCCGCTGTTCCACATCCCCGACCGCATCTTTGAGGGCTACGGCCCGAATATCGGCGCCATCGAGCAACTGGCCGCGCGCGGCGTGACCCTGCTGGTGACGGTGGATTGCGGCACCACCAGCATTGAGACACTGGCGGCGGCGCACAAGCTCGGCCTCGACGTGGTGGTCATCGACCATCACCAGGCCGGCGAGGTGCTGCCCGAAGCCGTGGCTGTGGTGAACCCGAACCGGGAGGACGACCTCTCCGGCCTCGGCCATCTGTGCGCCGCCGGCATCGTCTTCGTGACGCTGGTGGGACTCTCCCGCCGGCTGCGCGAGCTGGGCCATTGGACCCCCGATCGCCCCGCGCCGGACCTCCTCCAGGCCCTCGACCTCGTGGCGCTCGGCACGGTGGCGGACGTGGTGCCGCTGAAGGGGCTCAACCGTGCCTTCGTGGCCAAGGGCCTCATCGCGCTGCGGCGCCGCCAGCGGCTGGGCCTGACCGCGCTCATGGATGTGGCGCGGCTCGACGGGCCGCCCCGGCCCTGGCATCTCGGCTTCCTGCTGGGCCCACGCATCAATGCCGGCGGGCGCATCGGCGACGCCGCGCTCGGCACGAAGCTGCTGCTCACGGACGATCCCGTGGAGGCCAAGCGCATCTCCGCCCAACTCGACCGCCTGAATTCCGAGCGCCAGGAGGTAGAGCGCGTGATCCTCGCCGCCGCCGAGGGCGAGGCATTGGCCTCTGTCGGGCTTGAGGATACCGGCGCAGCAGTGGTCGTGAGCGGGGAGGGATGGCATCCCGGCGTGGTGGGTCTTGTGGCCGCGCGCCTGAAGGAGCGCTTCACCCGCCCGGCCTTCGCCATCGCCTTCAACGGCGAGACCGGCACGGGCTCGGCCCGCTCCATTCCCGGCGTCGATCTCGGCAAGGCGGTGCGGGCGGCGGTGGAGGCGGGGCTTCTGGTGAAGGGCGGTGGCCACGCCATGGCGGCGGGCCTCACCGTGGAGCGCCGGCGCCTGGGTGACCTGCGCGCTTATCTGGAAGACGTGCTCGCGGCTTCGGTGGAGCGGGCGCGGGCGGACCGCACCTTATCCATCGACGGCGCATTGACCGCTGGCGGAGCGACGCCGGCTTTGGTGGAGCAGATCGCGAAGGCGGGGCCGTTCGGCGCGGGCAATCCCGAGCCGGTCTTCGCCTTCCCGAACCATCGCCTTGCCTATGTGGAGAGTTTCGGCGCGGGCCATATCCGGGCGCGGATCGCCTCAAATGACGGCGCGGTTCTCAAGGCAATGGCGTTCCGCTGCGCCGAGGAGCCTCTGGGCAAGGCGATGCTCGCCGCGCGCGGAAAGCTGGTCCATGTGGCGGGCTCGCTGGAGCTGGACCATTGGCAAGGCGAGACGCGCGTCTCGCTAAGGCTGAAGGACATGGCGGAGGTGGGATAGGTTTCCCCTCTCCCCTTGTGGGAGAGGGTGCTGAGCGGAGCGAGGCGGGTGAGGGGTATGGCGCCGTTTGCCTTGGTCTTGTGAGGTCAGTTCAGGCGGCGCCATACCCCTCACCCCAACCCTCTCCCGCAAGGGGAGAGGGAGCCTGTCGCGCCTTTGACATGAGACGCTCATCTCACATCTTCTGCTGCCGGCCCCGCTTCCCCGTTCCCAGCAGAATCCCCCGCTCTACCGCCTTCTCCCCGAACTTCGTCTTCAGCTTGTCCATGGCGTCCTCCGCCGCCTTCAGGCGCGGCATGCGGGCGTCCAGCAGGTCTGCCGGGTCGGCGTCGGAACGCGGGCCGAGGTCGGAGAGGCCCACGCCGATAAGCCGATAGCGCGTGCCGTTGACTTCCTTCAGCAGCATTTCGTGGGCGGTCTCGTAAAGCCGCGCAGCCAGCCCGGTGGGGCTCTCCAGCCCGCGTGAGCGGGTCAAGGTGCGGAAGTCGGCAGTCTTCAGCTTCAGGGTCACCGTCCGCCCGGCAATGTCGGAGCGGCGCAGGCGCCCGCACACCTCCTCGCACAGGGCATAGAGCGTCTGCTCCAGCGGGCGCTGGTCGGAGATGTCGGTGTCGAAGGTGGTCTCGGCCGAGACGCTTTTCGCCTCCCGCTCCGCCTTCACCGGACACACGTCGAGGCCGCGGGAGAGGCGCCAGAGCCGCAGACCCTCCGCCCCATAGCGCCGGGCAAGGTCGCTCTCCTGCGCCGCCTGAAGATCGGCGATGCGGTGGAAGCCGTCCTTCGCAAGCTTGGCGCCGAAGGCCGGTCCGACGCCCCAGATGAAGGTGACGGGGCGCGGCGCCAGGAAAGACGCCGCCTCCGCCTGCCCCAGCACGGAGAAGCCGCGCGGCTTGTCCAGCTCGCTCGCCGTCTTGGCGAGGAATTTGTTGGCCGCCAGTCCTACTGAGACGGTTATCCCAATATCCCGCTCCACCTCGGCCGCGAACCCCGCCAGCGAGCGGCCGGGCGAGCGGCCATGCAGCTGTTCGGTGCCGGAAAGGTCCAGGAAGGCCTCGTCGATGGAGAGCGGCTCCACCAGCGGGGTGAGCGCCTGCATCCGCTCGCGCACCTGCCGTCCGACCGCCGCGTATTTGCGCATGTTCGGCTTCACGATCACGGCGTGCGGGCACAGCGCCTTGGCCTTGAACATGGGCATGGCCGAGCGCACACCATGGATGCGCGCGATGTAGCAGGCGGTTGAGACCACCCCGCGCACCCCGCCGCCGATGATCACCGGCACGTCGCGCAGGCTCGGGTCGTCCCGCTTCTCGATGGCCGCATAGAAGGCGTCGCAATCCACATGGGCGATGGAGAGCGTGTCCGCCTCGGGATGGCGCACCAGCCGGGGGCTGCCGCAGGCGGCGCAGCGCGGCCCCGCGCTCGCATCCGCGAGGCAATCGCGGCAGAAGCCGGGGGCCGGGCGCCCGCCCATCTCAGAAGCGGCGCCGCGCCGGCGCGTCCGGGTCGAAGGGCGGGTTCAGCACGTCATGGGCGTGCACCACGTCCTGCGGCCGCAGCTTCGCATCGTCGGCGAAGGCGACAAGCAGGCTCTCGTCGGAGAGGAGATAGCCGAGCACCGCCGCGCCGAAGGCGGGCTCGGCCGCCCGCGCGCGCAGGTCCCCCGGCCCGAGGCCGCTTTGGGCGAGGAAGCCGCCGACGCGCTCCATGTCCTGCGCAAGCCAGGTCAGGGCCTGGATGGCCACCGCCTGGGCGGCCTCCCGCACGCGGAGAGGGGTGGAAGAGCCGGTTCGATCTTTGATGGGCATTTGCGCTTCCGCAAGGAATGGTCTCTAGCTAACGAATGGCATCATGTCCGATCCGCGCGCGCCTGCGAAGCGGCGGCGGGTGGGTGGGTGGGGGACGGCGGAATGCCAAAGACGGTCATGATCGTGGAGGACAACGAGCTTAACATGAAGCTCTTCCACGATCTTCTGGAAGCCCACGGCTACCGCACCGTGGAGACCCGCAATGGCATCGAGGCTCTGGGCCTTGCCCGCCAGCATAGGCCGGACCTCATTTTGATGGACATCCAGCTGCCGGAAGTCTCGGGGCTGGAAGTCACGAAATGGCTGAAGGCGGACCCGGAATTGAAGAGCATTCCCGTGGTCGCCGTCACCGCATTCGCCATGAAGGGGGATGAGGAGCGCATCCGGGCAGGGGGCTGCGAGGCTTACCTGTCGAAGCCCATTTCCGTGGCCAAGTTTCTGGCGACGGTAAGGGAATATGTCGGCGCCTGATTCTCGTGATTTGATTTCCCCTTCCGTTCAGCTACCTTTGAAGGCATCGGGAATGTGAAGCCTGTGTCTGCGCCGCTTTCGGCGCATCGGGCTTCCCCAATAACCCTACGGGGTGCTCAGGTCCGCCGCATCTCCTGGGTCCGTGGGGTTCGGCCGGCGGTGGGACGCATTCGGGAGGCCTCCCCGCGCGTCCCCCGCCGGCCACCCGCTTCCCCATCAAACCTAGCCAACCCCATCCCTTTGCCCGTATAAGCCGCTCGCGGACGGACGGCCTTCTTCGGGGGCCGGCCGCGTCCGTCGTTGCGCTGAAGGAAGGGCGGAGATGACGGGAACCGTGAAATCCAGCGTCGGCCTCGACGTGCGCCGCCGCCGCATCCTGTTCCGTGCCTGGCATCGCGGCACGCGCGAAATGGACCTGCTCATGGGCCGCTTCGCCGACGCACAGATCGACCGGCTCACCGAGGACGAGGTGGAGGCGTTCGAAATCCTCATCGAGGTGCAGGACCCGGACCTGTTCGCCTGGATCGGCGGAGCCGTCGAAGTGCCCGCCGATTTCGACACGCCGATCTTCCGCAAGCTGAAGGACTGGCACCTCTCGGGCGCCGGCGTGCCGGAGTGAACTTTTCCCTCTCCCCTTGCGGGAGAGGGTGCCGCTCGGTTCGCCTTGAGAGGTCTTCGCAAACGGCAACATACCCCTCACCCCAGCCCTCTCCCGCAAGGGGAGAGGGGGCCCGTTGCACCCGGCCATGATGAAATGATCTTGATGGAACCCCGCCCGTGAAGCGTCCCCGCCCTCTCGCAGACGACATCGCCCCCGGCAAATCACTGACCCTCTCCCGCGTGCCGGACGGCATGGAAGGGCTCGTGGTCGCCGATCTCGCGCGCTCCCTCGCGGCGAAGAAGGATGCGCCCTGGCCGAGCCTTGCCGTCATCTGCCGGGACGGCCAGCGCATGGCGGCGCTGGAGCGGGGGCTCGCTTTCTTCGCGCCAGAGCTGGAAATCCACACCTTCCCGTCCTGGGACTGCCTGCCCTACGATCGCGCCTCGCCCAATGCCGCCATCATCGCCCAGCGCATGACGACGCTGGCGCGCCTCGCCCGGGTGAAGGGCGGGGCGGCGAGCGTGGTGCTCACCACCGTGAACGCCACCGTGCAGCGGGTGCCGGCGAAGGCGCTGGTGGCGGTGCAGTCGCTCTCCGCCGCACCGGGCAATGCCATCGCCCTCGACGGCATCGTGGAATGGGCCGAGCGCAATGGCTATCTGCGCACGCCCACCGTGCGCGACACCGGCGAATATGCGGTGCGCGGCGGCCTCATCGATCTGTTCCCGCCGGGCCTGCCCCAGCCCATCCGCCTCGATTTCTTCGGCGACACGCTGGAGAGTATCCGCTCCTTCGATCCGGAGACGCAGCGCTCCTCCGGGCAGATGCGGGCGCTGGACCTCGTGCCCATGGCCGAGTTCCAGCTCACCTCCGACACCATGCGAAAGTTCCGCATGGCCTACCTTGCCGAGTTCGGCGCCAACACCAAGGGCGACACCCTCTATGAGGCGGTGAGCGAGGGCCGGCGGCATCCCGGCATGGAGCACTGGCTGCCGCTGTTCCACGAGGGCCTCGACACGCTGTTCGACTATCTCGAAGGCACGCCTTTGGTGGTGGACCCGCTGACCGAGGAAGCGGCCGGCGAGCGGGTTACGCTGATCGCCGACTATTACGCCGCCCGTAAGGAAGCCCTGGCCCTGGCGGGGACGCAGGCGGGCTCCGGCTCCGTGTACAAGCCTTTGCCGTCGAATCGCCTCTACCTCACCGGCGGGGAATGGAGCGAGCGGCTGAAGGCGAGCGCGCTGGTGCGCGTCAGCCCCTTCGCGCTGCCGGAAGGCGGGGTGGGGAAGACCATCGATATCGGCGGCATTCAGGGCCGCTCGTTCGCCGCCGAGCGCGCGGACCCGGAAGCCAATGTCTTCGACATCGCCATCGAGCACGTGCGCGCGCTCCAGAAGTCCAAGAAGGTCATCCTGGCCGGGTGGAGCGAAGGCTCGCGTGAACGCCTGGGCACGGTGCTCGCCGACCACGGCCTGAAGAACACCACCGCCATCTCCCGCTTCGCGCTCCTGGACGCGCTGCCGAAGACGCAGGTGGCGCTGGCGGTCTATGGCGTGGAGAGCGGCTTCGAGACCGACGACTTCGCCGTCATTGGCGAGCAGGACATTCTGGGCGACCGCCTGGTGCGCCCGAAGCGCAAGGCGCGCCGGCCTCAGGACGTCATCTCCGAGCTTACCGCGCTCACCGCCGGCGATCTCGTGGTCCATGTGGACCATGGCATCGGCCGCTTCATCGGCCTGAAAGCCATCGAGGCCATGGGCGCGCCCCACGATTGCCTGGAGATCCACTATTCCGGCGGGGACAAGCTGTTCCTGCCGGTGGAGAATCTGGAGCTGCTCACGCGCTACGGCTCGGAGGAGACCGAGGCGCAGCTCGACAAGCTGGGCGGCTCCGGCTGGCAGACGCGCAAGGCGCGGATGAAGAAGCGCATCCGCGAGATGGCGGGCGAGCTCATCAAGATCGCCGCCGGCCGCCAGCTTGCGGAAGCCCCGCGCCTCGTGCCGGCGGCGGGCCTTTATGACGAGTTCCGCGCCCGCTTCCCCTATGAGGAGACGGACGACCAGGAAGCCGCCATCGAGGCGGTGCTGGACGATCTCGGCGCGGGCCGCCCCATGGACCGGCTCGTGTGCGGCGACGTGGGATTCGGCAAGACGGAAGTGGCGCTGCGGGCCGCCTTCGCGGTGGCGCTCTCCGGCAAGCAGGTGGCCGTGGTGGTGCCCACCACGCTGCTGGCGCGGCAGCATTTCAAGACCTTCTCGGAGCGCTTCAAGGGCCTGCCGGTGAACATCGCCCAGGCCTCGCGCATGGTCACGGGCAAGGACCTGACCGCCGTGAAGGCCGGAATCCAGGACGGCTCCATCGATATCGTGGTGGGCACCCATGCGCTGCTGGGCAAGGGCATCCACTTCAGGGATCTCGGCCTCGTCATCGTGGACGAGGAGCAGCATTTCGGCGTGGCCCACAAGGAGCGGCTGAAGGCGCTGCGGTCCGAGGTGCATGTGCTGACGCTGACCGCAACGCCCATCCCCCGCACCCTCCAGCTGGCCATGACGGGCGTTCGTGAACTCTCCCTCATCGCGACCCCGCCCGTGGATCGGCTCGCGGTGCGCACGTTCATTACGCCGTTCGATCCTTTGATCGTGCGCGAGGCGCTGCTGCGTGAGCGCTATCGCGGCGGGCAGAGCTTCTATGTGGTGCCGCGCATCGACGATCTCGCCGAGGTGCGGGAATTCCTTGAGAAGAACGTGCCCGAGGTGAAGGTGGCGGTGGCCCATGGCCAGATGAGCGCGACTTCCCTCGAAGACATCATGTCCGCCTTCTATGACGGGCAGTATGATGTGCTCCTCTCCACCACCATCGTGGAGAGCGGCCTCGACGTGCCGAACGCCAACACGCTCATCGTCCACCGGGCCGATATGTTCGGCCTTGCCCAGCTCTACCAGCTGCGCGGGCGCGTCGGGCGCGCGAAGGCGCGGGCCTATGCCATCTTCTCGGTGCCGGCATCCAAGCCCATCACGGCGCAGGCGGAGCGACGGCTCAAGGTGTTGCAATCCCTGGAGACGCTGGGCGCCGGCTTCCAGCTCGCGAGCCATGATCTGGACATTCGCGGCGCCGGCAACCTCTTGGGCGACGAGCAGTCCGGCCATATCAAGGAAGTGGGCTACGAACTCTACCAGGAGATGCTGCAGGAGGCGATCGCTCACCTCAAGGCCGGCATCACCGACATTGCCGAGGACAAGTGGTCGCCCAACATCACCATCGGCATGCCGGTGCTGATCCCGGAGGACTACGTGGCCGACCTGCATGTCCGCCTCGCCCTCTACCGGCGCCTTGCGGACATCGACGAGGACCAGACGCTCGATTCCTTCGGCGCGGAGATCGTGGACCGCTTCGGCCCAGCCCCGCCCGAGGTGGACCATTTGCTGCGCCTCGCCCAGATCAAGGCGCTTGCGCGGAAGGCCAATGTGGAGAAGGTGGATGCCGGCCCCAAGGGCGTGGTGCTGACGTTCCGCGAGAACCAGTTCGCCGATCCCGCCGGGCTTGTGGCCATGATCAATTCGGAAGGCCCGCAGGCCAAGGTGCGGCCGGACTTCAAGGTGGTCTTCCTGCGGGACTGGCCGAGCGCGGAAGGCCGCCTGAAGGGCACGCACGCCGTGCTGAAGAAGCTCGCCGGGTTGGCGGAGAAGCGGAAGGTGGCCTGAGAGCCGCCAAGGCAAGCCCCCACCCGAAAGGCGAACTCCAAACTCCACCTTCCAACGTGCAATCATTCTAAAATGAGGGCATTCTCCCCGCGGGGAAAAGGTCGCTGCACGCCGAGGGGGCCGTCATGTTCGATCCGACGACAATGGTGGGTTTTCACACCTGGCTCAGCCTCATCGCCATCGTGGCGGGCGTGCCTGTGGTCCAGGGATTGCTGGCCGGGCGCGGCTCCGCGCTGTGGACCAATGTGTTCCTCGTCACCGCCATCCTCACCAGCGTGACGGGATTTCTCATCCCGGCGGCCAAGATCCTTCCCTCCCACATCACCGGCGTCGTCGCGCTGCTGATTCTGGCCGCGGTGCTGTACGCCCGGTATGTGCGCCACCTCTCCGGCGCGTGGGGGGCCATCTATGCCGGCTGCATGGTGGCGAGCCTCTATCTGCTGGTGTTCGTCGGCTTGGTGCAGGTGTTCCTGAAGGTGCCCGCGGCCAACAGGCTGGCACCCACCGGCAGCGAGCCGCCCTTCGCGTTCGCTCAAGGCCTCCTGCTCGTGATCTTCGTGGTGCTCGGCTATCTGGCGGTGCGCCGGGCGCGCCGCTTTCCGCTCGTTGCCTGATCAGGGCGACGGCGCCCGCCACCAGGTTTCCGGCAGCGTTCCATAGAGCGAGAGCGTGGACGGGCGCTGGATCTGCTTCCAGCGCGCCAGCCACTGGCCGGGCGCGTGGAACAGCGGGACCGCGTAGGCGCCGGAGATCAGCACCCGGTCGAGCGCCCGCGACGTGGTTTCCAGATCATCCCGGCTCACCGCCGCCACCAGTCTTGCAATGAGCGCGTCGGCGGCGGGGCTGCGCATGCCCATATAATTGCGCGTGCCCTGGGTGCCGGCGGCATCCGAGCCGAAATAGAAGGCCTGCTCGTTGCCCGGCGACAGCGACTGGCCCCAGGTGAAGGGCACCATATCGAAATCATAGCTGTTGCGGCGCGCGTCGAACTGGACCGGATCGACCATGCGGATGCGGGCCTGGATGCCCGCGCGCGCAAGCTGGCTCGCGAAGGCAAGGCACAGCCGCTCCTGCTCCCGTGTCGCCACCATGATCTCGAAGCTGAAGGGCACACCGTCCTCATTCACGAGGCGCCCGTTCTTCAGCCGCCAGCCGGTGTCGTCGAGAAGGTCGAGCGCGGCCTTCAGGCGTGCCCGGTCGCGGCCCGAGCCGTCCGCCTGCGGTGGCTTGTAGGTGCCCGCCATCACGTCCTTTCGCACCGCGCCGGGGTAGGGCAGCAGCAAGGCGCGCTCCATGGCAGATGCGGGGCGGCCGAGGGCGGAGAGGTCCGATCCATCGAAGAACCCTGCCGTGCGGGTATAAAGGCCGTGATAGAGGTTGCGGTCGATCCAGGGGAAGTCGAACAGCTCGATGATGGCCCGCCGCACGTTGAGGTCCGCGAAGATGGGCCGGCGGGTATTGAACACAAGCGCGTAATGGGGCTTGGGCAGGCGCGTCGGGATCACCTCCTTGATGACGTCACCTTCGCGCACCGCCGCAAAGTCATATCCCGTCTGCCAGCGGGCGGGGTCGGCCTCGAAGCGCGCATCGATGAGGCCGCGTTTGAAGGCCTCGAACTCCGTATTGCCGTCCCGGAAATAGTCGAAGCGCAGCTCCGTGAAATTATGGAGGCCGCGCGTGACCGGCAGGTCCTTGCCCCAATAGTCGGGGTTCCGGGTGAGGGTGACGCTGGCGCCGGGCTGGATGCTTGACACAACGTAAGGGCCGGAGCCTAGCGGCGGCGTCAGGCTGGTCGAATCAAAATTGGCTTCGTCCGTGGCGTGGCGCGCCAGCACCGGCATGAGGCCCATGATGAGTGGCAATTCCCGGTCCGGTCCCTCGAATGTGAAGCGGACCGTTCGTGGGTCCAGCGCCTCCGCATGCGCCACCTTGGCGTAATAGAGCCGGTAATTGGGGCGGGCCTTGTCGCGCAGCAGGCGCCAGGAAAACAGCACGTCCTCAGCGGTGACCGGCGTGCCGTCAGAGAAGCGCGCGCGGGGGTCGAGGGCGAACTGGACATAGGAACGCGCCTCGTCGGTCTCCACCGTCCGGGCGATCAGGCCATAGAGGGTGAAGGGCTCGTCATAGCTGCGCACCATCAGGCTCTCGACCACGTTCCCGCGCACGAAGGATGTGGCAGACCCCTTGACGATGAACGGGTTGAGGCTGTCGAACGTGCCTGGAACCGAGAGCGTCAGGCGCCCGCCTTTCGGAGCGGCAGGATTGGCATAGGCGAAGTGGTCGAAGCCATCGGGAAGGGCGGCATCGCCGTGCATGGCGATGGCGTGATCCGGCGTGCCGGCGCTGCCGGCAATCGCCGTAGGCGCCAGAAACAGGGCCAGCCCGAAGCCCAACGCCACCCGCCCGAATACCCTGTCCATGCCTGTCCGCCTTGGCCCCCGGCAACGCTGTCTCGCCAGGGCCGCAATTCGGGTCAATGTAGCACGCATGCAAAGGTGGGGACGGCGTCACCTTCTTGCCTCATTTGACACTGAGAGAGCCGGCGTTAAGAGGGGACCGGGCTCGCCGTCGCGTCTTCTTGCAGGGCCTGCGTATCGCACCACGGGGATCGTTCCGGAATGACACAAGCCACCACTTTGCGCCGCGTCGGCGGTCTCGCCGCTGTCGTGGTCGCGCTCGGCTTCGCCGGCAGCGCGCTGGCGCAGGCACAAACCGCCCCGGCAAAGCCGGCTGCTCCCGCCAAGCCCGCCCAGGCGGCGCCGGCTGCCCCTCCGGCCGCTGCGCAGCAGCAGCAGGCCCAGGGTGCGCCGCAGTCCGTGGGTGTGCCCGGCATCAGCACGCCCTGGACCAAGGTGTGCGGCAACGACGCACAGGCCGGCAAGCAGATCTGCATGATCACGCAGGACTTCACCGCAGAGACCGGGCAGCCGCTGGCGTCCGCCGGCATCCGCGAAGTGAAGGACGATCCGGTCAAGAAGTTCATCGTCTCCGTGCCGATCGGCATGCTCGTCCAGCCTGGCACCCGCGTGGTCCTGGACCAGCAGGCGCCGCTGGCGCTGAAGTATGAGATCTGCTTCCCCAATGGCTGCTTCGCCAGCATGGATGTGAATGCGGAGTTCGTGACCAAGCTGAAGAAGGTGAACACCATCACCATCCAGGCGCTGCAGATGGGCGGCCGGACGCTCAACTTCCAGCTTCCGGGCAAGGACTTCGCCAAGGCCTATGACGGCCCGCCCTCCGACCCGAATGCGGTCGCGGCCGAGCGCCAGAAGATGGCCGAGGAGCTTCAGAAGCTCGCGCAGAAGAAGGCCGAGGAGCGCGCTGCCGCTGGCGGTCCGGCTGCTCCCAATGGCGCGGCCCCGGCTGCCGCTGCCCCGGCCGCGCCCGCCGCTCCGGCTCGCTGAGCCCAAGCGCTCCGCACAAATGGAAAGGGCGGTGCCGCACGGCACCACCCTTTTTCTTTTCGGGTAAGGGAAAGATCAGAGCTTGAAGGGGACGACGGTCTGCGTCTGCACCCCGAGGCCTTCGATGCCGACCCGCATCACGTCACCGGCCTTCAGATAGCGCGGCGGCTTCATGCCGAGGCCGACGCCGGGCGGCGTGCCGGTGGTGATGAGGTCGCCGGGGTCCAGGACCATGAACTGGCTGATATAGGACACCAGATTGGCGACGCCGAAGATCATGGTCTTGGTGGAGCCGTTCTGCACCTTCTCCCCATTCACCTCCAGCCACATGGACAGGCTCGACGTGTCGGGCATCTCGTCCTGGGTGAGGAGCCAGGGGCCGATGGGGCCGAAGGTTTCGTTGCCCTTGCCCTTGGTCCACTGCCCTGAGCGCTCGATCTGGAAGTTGCGCTCGGAGATGTCGTTGCAGATGGCGTAGCCCGCCACATGCTTCAGCGCGTCCGCCTCGTCCACATAGCGGGCGCGGGCGCCGATGACGATCAGCAGCTCCACTTCCCAGTCGAGCTTGGTGGAGCCGCGCGGGATCATCACGTCATCGTCGGGGCCGACGACACAATTGGGCGCCTTGTTGAACAGCACCGGCTCGGTTGGGATGGGGTTGTTGGTCTCGGCCGCGTGGTCCGCATAATTGAGGCCGACGGCGACGAAATTGCCGGGCCGCGCCACGCAGGAGCCGAGGCGCACGCCAGCAGGCGCCTGGGGCAGGGAGGAAGGATCCACCGCGCGGATGCGGGCGAGGCCCTCGGGGGTCAGAACATCGCCGGCAATGTCGGGGACGATTCCGGAAAGGTCGCGGATCTGGCCATTTGAATCGATTAGGCCGGGCTTTTCCTGGCCTTGGGCGCCGAAGCGGACCAGCTTCATGGGGGAACTCCCTGACTGTCGTTGAGACGGCGGACACGGCTGGCCCACCCGGTCGGCAAGCTGGCGCGGGACGCTGCTTTGGTCAATGGTCGAGGCGAGGGGGAGTGAAGATGTCGGATCGATTGGCCGCGCTGTTCCTGTTCGCGTTCGTCGCCGCGATCTCGCCGGGACCGAACAATCTGATCTCCGCCTCATCCGGCGCGCGGTTCGGATTCCTGCGCACCGTGCCCCAGATGCTTGGCGTCGCGTTCGGCTTTCCGGTGATGATCCTGGCCATGGGGCTCGGGCTTGGCGGGCTGTTCGATCTCGTGCCCGGACTGCACACGGTCCTCAAGCTCGCGGGCGCGGCCTATCTGCTCTATCTCGCCTGGTCCCTGATTCGCGCGTCCGCCCCGAGCGCCGGCCCGGACCAGTCGCGGCCGCCGGGCTTTCTTCAGTCCGTCGCCTTTCAGTGGGTAAATCCCAAGGCATGGACGGTTGCGCTGAGCGTGATTCCCGCATTCACACACTCCGGCACAGACATGCTGCCGCAAGTGCTGGTCATTGCCGCCGCGTTCGTCGTTACCACGCTGCCATCACTTGCAATCTGGGCGATATTCGGCGTCGCGATGTCGCGTGTGCTGCAGGATGATCTGCAACGCCAACGCCTTAATGTGATTCTTGCTACTTTGGTCGCGGCCAGCGTCGTCTTGCTTTTGCTGTGACGGAGACTAGGAACATCATCTTCTCGCAGTCGCGTCATAAAAGGGATACACGACTCCGGCTAATTCCGCCAGAATGCTCGGGAAGCATGGCCGCATGAAGGGACGGGACGTGAGCGACACCCCTGAACCGAGACATTTCCGCTCTTTGTTCATTTCAGACGTCCATCTGGGCACAAAGGGATCCCAAGCCGATCTCCTCCTCGATTTCCTGAAGTATCACGAGTCCGACACGCTCTATCTGGTGGGCGACATCGTCGACGGCTGGCGCCTGCGCTCATCGTGGTACTGGCCCCAGCAGCACAATGACGTGGTGCAGAAGCTTCTGCGCAAGGGGCGCAAGGGCACGAGGATCGTCTATCTGCCCGGCAACCACGACGAGTTCCTTCGGGATTATTACGGCACCCATTTCGGCGGCATCGAAGTGGTGGAGACGGTGATCCACGAGGCGGCCGACGGGAAGAAGTATCTCGTCATCCATGGCGACGTGTTCGACGTGGTGGTGCGCCATGCCAAGTGGCTCGCCTTCCTGGGCGACGGCGCCTATACGCTGGCGCTCGGCATCAACACCTATGTGAACCTCGTGCGCCGCAAGCTCGGCCTCACCTATTGGTCGCTCAGCCAATGGGCGAAGCTGAAGGTGAAGAACGCGGTCAACTATATCGGCAAGTTCGAGGAAGCGGTGGCCGACGAGGCCAAGCGCAACAAGGTGGACGGCGTCATCTGCGGCCACATCCACCACGCCATGATCCACGACCAGTTCGGCGTCCGCTACATCAATTGCGGCGATTGGGTGGAAAGCTGCACCGCGGTAGCCGAGCACGAGGACGGCCGGATGGAAATCATCTGCTGGACGCGGCGCCAACCTATGCTATCGCTGGCAGCCCCTGAGGTGGAGACCGCCCGCGCGGCTGCCTGATGCGCATTCTTGTCGCCACCGACGCGTGGCATCCCCAGATCAACGGCGTCGTGCGTTCGCTTGAGCACACGGCGCGCGAGGCCGCCCATTTGGGCGCCGAGATGGAATTCCTGACTCCTCAGCAGTTCCGCACCGTCCCGCTTCCGACCTATCAGGAAATCCGCCTGTCGCTGGCGACGCCGCGCATGATCATGCGGCGCATCGAGGCGCTGCAGCCTGATTTCGTCCATGTGGCCACCGAAGGCCCCATCGGCATCCTGGTGCGCCGGGCGTGCATCGCTTCCAAGCGCACCTTCACCACCAGCTACCACACCAAGTTCCCGGAATATCTCTCCGCCCGCGCCCCGGTGCCGGAGCGGCTGACCTATTCCTGGCTGCGCAGCTTCCACAATGCCGGCGGCGGCGTGATGGTCTCCACGGCGACGCTGGAACGCGAACTGGAATCACGCGGCTTCAAGCGGTTGATGCGCTGGTCGCGCGGGGTGGATGCCGAACTGTTCCGCCCCCGTCCCGAAGTGGATCTCGGCCTGCCGCGCCCCATCTTCACCTTTGTGGGCCGGGTGGCGGTGGAGAAGAACATTGAGGCTTTCCTCGCTCTCGATCTGCCGGGCTCCAAGGTGGTGGTGGGCGGCGGCCCGGCGCTCGCCAGCCTGAAGGAGCGCTTTCCGGACGTGCATTTCTACGGGCCGAAGGAAGGCGAGGCGCTGGCCGAGATCTATTCCGGCAGCGACGTCTTCGTTTTCCCGAGCCGCACCGACACGTTCGGCATCGTGCTGCTGGAAGCCCTTGCGAGCGGCCTGCCTGTGGCGGCCTATCCCGTGACCGGCCCCAAGGATGTGCTCGCCGAGGCCACGGAGCCCGTGGGCGTGCTGGACGAGGATCTGCGCAACGCTTGCCTCAAGGCGCTGGAACTCTCCCCCGTTGCGGCGCGCGAGTTCGCGCTGCGCCACAGCTGGCGGGAATGCGCCCGGCAGTTCGTGGACAATGTGCTGATCGCCCATGATTTCGGGCCCGTGGCGCGGCGGTTTCGCTTATTGCGGCGGGGTAGGCTAGCTTCCATCGCATGACCAGCCGCAGGACGCCTCCCACAGCCGCCGACGTCGATGCCGCCGCCGCTCGCCTCAAGGGCGTCGCCGTGCGCACGCCGCTTATCTCCTCGCCCGTGCTCGACGCGGTCACCGGCGCCCGCGTGTTCCTGAAGCCGGAAACGCTCCAGCGCACCGGCTCCTTCAAGTTCCGCGGCGCCTATAACCGCATCGTGCAGATCCCGAAGGAGCAGCGCGTTGCCGGTGTCGTTGCCTGCTCCTCCGGCAACCATGCCCAGGGCGTCGCGGCCGCCGCCAAGCTTCTCGGCCTGCCGGCGGTGATCGTGATGCCGCACGATGCTCCGGCCATGAAGCGCGAGCGCACCCTGGAATGGGGCGCCGAAGTGGTGGGTTACGACCGCCTCACGGAAGACCGCGACGCCATTTCCAACCGCATCGCGGCCGAGCGCGGCGCCATCTTCGTGCCGCCCTATGACGATCCGGACATCATGGCGGGGCAGGGCACGGTGGGCCTCGAAATCGCCGAAGACCTCGCGGCCCAGGGTCTCGCGCCCGACATCGTCAGTGCCAATGTCTCCGGCGGCGGACTGATCTCGGGCATCGCGCTGGCGGTGAAGGCGCGCTTTCCGAACGCCCGCGTGGTTGCCGCCGAGCCCGCAGGCTTCGACGATCACGGCCGCTCCTTCCGCTCCGGCCAGCGCGAGCGCAACGCGGCAGCCTCCGGCTCCTTCTGCGACGCGCTGCTGGCGCCGACCCCGGGCGTCATCACCTTCGAGGTGTCCCGCCATCTGGTGGGCGAGGGCGTGACGGCCACCGATGCCGAGGTGGCGAAGGCCATCAGCTTCGCCTTCCGTGAGCTGAAGCTGGTCGTGGAGCCCGGCGGCGCCGTGGCGCTCGCGGCTCTGCTCCACGGGCGACTCGACGCGCGGGGAAAAACCGTCGCCATCGTGCTCTCGGGCGGGAACGTCGATACCGCGACCTTCGAGGCCTGCCTTTCAGCCTGATCGGGGGCGGCATGAGCAGCGAGGTGCGCCCCGTGCGGGCGGCGTTGGCCTCGGCCTACGGAACCCTTTTCTTCTCCCTGGGCATCTACATGCCCTTCTTCCCGCTCTGGCTGACGGAGCGGGGGCTCTCGCCCCAGGAAATCGGCGCGGCCATCGCCGTCCCGCTTTTCACGCGCCTTCTGGCGACCCCGCTGCTCGGGCTCCTCTCCGACCGGCTCGGCCGGCCCAAAGCCCTTCTCGCGGCGCTGGCCCTCATCACCTGCATCCTCATGGGCGTGCTGGCCTTCTGCCACACCGTCATGGCCATCTATGTGGTGCTCGGCATTGCCGCCATGGCCTGGAACCCGAGCTTCGCGCTGCTGGATGCCTATGCCACGCGCCAGGCTCGCGCCGGCCGGGTGGATTACGGGCGCAGCCGGCTGTGGGGTTCCGCCAGCTTCGTCTTCGCCAACCTCGCGGGCGGCTTCCTGATCGCCCAGGCGGGGGCGCCGGTGGTTGTGGCGCTGATGGTGGCGGGGCAGGCGAGCTTCTTCGCCGCCATGCTTGTCCTGCCGGAACTTCCCCGTCCGCCGGTCCATGCCTCGCCGCACATGGCAATGCCGCGGGCGCGCGCCATCCTCGTGCTCGGCGTACTGGCGGCAGCCCTAGTGCAGGCGAGCCACGCGACGCTCTATGCTTTCGCCTCGGTGCATTGGGCGGCAGGGGGGCTCTCCCTCACCGCCATCGGCATGCTTTGGGCCATCGGCGTCATTTCCGAAATCGCGCTGTTCCGCTACGGCACCATCGTCGTAAAGCGGTTCGGTCCGCTGGTCCTTCTCGGCGCCGGGGGCGTGGCGGCGGCCGTGCGGTTTTCCGCGCTGAGCCTCGATCCGCCACTCTGGCTGCTGGTCCCGCTCCAGCTCCTCCACGGCGCCACCTTCGGCGCCACCTATCTGGGCCTCGTGGAACTGGTGGCCCGCTTCACGCCGGAGCATCGGGCCGGCACCGCGCAGTCCATCGCCGGCTGGACGGTGAGCCTTGCCATGTCCTGCGCGAGCTTTGCTTCGGGGCTGCTATGGGTGTCGTTCGGCAATGGCGCCTTCCTCGCCTCCGCCGGCCTCGGACTTGCGGGCGCGGCCCTGGCGGCTGCGGCCCGCTCCGTTCAGCCCCAGAGCGCAGGCGAGGGCGGAAAGACCGTCGCGCCCTCATAACGCAGGGCATTCTCGCGGTCGCGCGCCAGCAGCAGCGGCCCGTCGAGATCCACCACGCCGGCCCGCTGCGCCACCAGCAAAGCCGGCGCCATGGCGAGGGAGGAGGCCAGCATGCAGCCCACCATCAGGGTAAAGCCGGCCTCGCGTGCTTCCTCCGCCATGGCGAGCGCCTCGGTGAGACCGCCCGTCTTGTCCAGCTTGATATTCACCGCATCGTACTTGCCGATGAGGCCCCTGAGGCTGGCGCGCTCATGAACGCTTTCGTCGGCGCAGACCGGTACCGGCCGGGGAATCGCGGCGAGAGCATCGTCCGCCTTGGCGGGAAGAGGCTGCTCGATCAGTTCCACGCCCATCTCTGCGCAGGCCGCGAAGTTCTCGGCGAGGGTTTCCGCCGTCCACCCTTCATTGGCATCGACGATGAGCCGCGTGCCGGGCACCGCGGCGCGAATCGCCTTCAGGCGCGCAATATCGTCCTCTCCGCCGAGCTTCAGCTTCAGCAGCGGCCAGCCGGAGGCGCGCGCAGCCTCGGCCATGGCCTCGGCCGTATCGAGGCTCAGCGTGAAGGCGGTGACGAGCGGCCGCAGCTCCGGCAGTCCCGCTTCGCGATAGGCCGGAATGCCCGACCTTTTCGCATCCAGGTCCCAGAAGGCACAATCGAGGGCGTTTCTTGCCGCTCCGGCAGGCAGGCGCTGCTGGAGCGCCGCCCGGTCGAGCCCGCCTTCAACCTCTGCGGCAAGCCCGCGCAGGAGATCGGCGACGCCGTCCGGCGTCTCGCCATAGCGACCATAGGGAACGCATTCGCCCCGTCCGACATTGGTCCCATCGCGAATCTCGGCAACCACGACCACCGCTTCGGTCTTGGACCCGCGGGAAATCGTGAAGGTGCCGGCAATGGGAAAGCGCTCGATGCGCACTTGAAGCGAGGTCATTCAATAAACATGTGGCAGGATTGAAGGAATCGGGCGGGTGCGCGGCTGCAGCGGGCAATTTTCCACCCTCGACGCCATTTGGCTGCCCGAGTATGACCATTGGATGGCTCGCGCTCAAGCGAGCGCTTCGTACCGGAGTCGCACGTGGCGTCAGCCTCGCTTCTCGATGTCAGCCTCTCTGGCGATGAATTGAAGGCGGTCGGCCACGGCACTTGGACGTCGGACCGCGCCGACGAACTGGAGCATCTGGTCGCCGAGGCGACGCGGACCCACGCGCAGCCCGCCCATGCGCACATCGATCTCAGCGGCGTCGACCGCATGGATACGTTCGGCGCGCTGCTGCTGGAGCGCCTGCGCCGCGCCTGGACGCGGGATGGCGTCGAGCCCCGCGTGGTGGGCCTGAAGCGGCGCTACAGCGTGCTGATCCAGGAGATGAGCCGCACCGGCCGCGAGGCGCATCCGGCGGTTCGCCCCCACGAGGCGATGGTCGAGCGGCTCGGGCACAACGTCGTCAACATTGCGCACGATGCCCACTCGCTGCTGAACTTCGTCGGCGCGACAGTGGCGGCGGCCCTGCGCACCATGGCCCAGCCGCGGACGTTCCGCTTCACCTCCACGGTCAACCAGATCGACCGGGTCGGCCTGCGCGCGGTGCCGATCATCGTTCTCATCACCTTCCTCATCGGCTGCATCCTCGCCCAGCAGGGCATCTTCCACTTCCGCCGATTCGGCGCGGACATCTATGTGGTGGACATGGTCGGCGTGCTGGTGCTGCGCGAGCTCGGCGTGCTCATCGTCTCCATCATGATCGCCGGCCGCTCGGGCAGCGCCTACACCGCCGAGCTCGGCTCCATGCGCATGCGCGAAGAGGTGGACGCGCTCCGGGTGATGGGCTTCGACCCGGTGGAGATCCTGGTCATCCCCCGCCTCCTGGCGCTGGTGATCGCGTTGCCACTCCTCACCTTCATCGGCTCCATGTCGGCGCTGGTGGGCGGCGGGCTGGTCGCCTGGCTCTATGGCGGCATCACGCCCGGCGTCTTCATGGACCGCCTGAAGGACGCCATATCCATCGACCATTTCATGGTCGGCATGATCAAGGCGCCCTTCATGGCGGCCGTCATCGGCATCGTCGCCTGCATGGAGGGGCTGCGGGTCGGCGGCAGTGCTGAATCCCTCGGCCAGCACACCACGGCCTCGGTGGTGAAGGCGATCTTCCTCGTCATCGTGATGGACGGGCTGTTCGCCATGTTCTTCGCCTCCATCGACATGTGAGGCGACGATGGAACTGCGCAATTCAAGCGGCGAGATGAGAGAAGACAACGGGAAGGGCGAACCCATCATCAGCGTGCGGGACATCGTCGTGGGGTTCGGCGACCGCATCATTCTCGACCATCTCAGCCTCGACATCATGCGAGGCGAGATTCTTGGCTTCGTCGGCACATCAGGTGGCGGCAAGTCGGTCCTGACCCGCACCATTCTCGGATTGGTGCCGAAGATCTCCGGCAAAGTTGAGGTATTCGGCCAGGACCTCGACACGCTCAACGAGGAGCAGCGCTCCGCCCTCGAGCGCCGCTGGGGCGTGCTGTTCCAGCAGGGCGCGCTGTTCTCCTCGCTCACTGTGAAGCAGAACATTCAGTTTCCGCTGCGCGAGAATCTGAAGCTCTCCCAGAAGCTCATGGACGACATCGCCTACGCGAAGATCGAGATGGTCGGCCTGAAGTGCGATGCGGGGGAGAAGCTTCCCTCGGAACTCTCCGGCGGCATGATCAAGCGCGCCTCGCTCGCCCGCGCTTTGGCGCTGGACCCCGAAATCCTGTTCCTGGACGAGCCGACCTCCGGCCTCGACCCCATCGGCGCGGGCGATTTCGACGAGTTGATCCGCACGCTGCAGCAGACTTTGGGCCTGACCGTTTTCATGGTAACGCACGACCTCGATAGTCTGCACACTGTCTGCGACCGAATCGCCGCGCTCGCCGATGGAAAGGTGATCGCCCAGGGCACGATCGAGACCATGATGGAAGCAACCCATCCATGGCTCCGCGCCTATTTCCACGGTGCACGGGCCCGCGCGGTCCGGTCGGAACGGTGAGCTAGGAAGGGCGTATGGAGACCCGGGCCAATTACACATTGATCGGCGCCTTCACGCTCCTCGTGCTGGCCGCTGCGTTCGGCTTCATCTACTGGTTCATGCGGCCCTTGGATTCCGAAGGGCGCAAGCCGTTCGAGATCGTCTATTCCGGCACCGTCAGCGGACTGCGGCAGGGCAATGCCGTGACCTTCAACGGCATTCCCGTGGGTCAGGTCACGTCCCTCGGCCTCGTGCCGGGCAAGCCCAATGAAGTGCTGGTGAAAGTCGGCGTCGACGCCAACGTCCCCATCCTTTCTGATTCGCGCGCCGGCCTTGAATCGCAGGGCCTCACCGGCATCGTGATCGTCAGCATCCGGGGCGGGGAGGCGGACGCGAAGCCCTTGCCCCTCGGCCCCAACGGCGTGCCCCGCATCGAGGCGGAAGGCGGCACCGGCATCGCCAGCCTCATTTCCACCGTTCAGGACGTGGCGCGGCGGGTGAACGGCATCCTCGATGCCATCGATCCGGAGCAGGTGAAGCAGATCGTCGCCAATGTGGACGCGTTCACCAAGGCGGTGAGCGACCGCTCGGAAGACGTGTCGAGCCTCCTGAAGCGCTCCAATGAGATCGCCGCGCAGCTCCAGGAACTCGCCACCAAGGCCGATGCCGTGCTCGCCGACCTCAAGAAGGCATCGAGCGATCCGAACGGCCTGGTGGCGCAGGCGACGGATGCGGCCACCTCGGTGCGCAAGCTCGCCGACAATCTCGACACTCGTACTGCCGAGCTGACGGCACAGATCAAGCAGTTCACCGGACCCGGCCTGCGCCAATTTGAAGCGTTGGCCGCTGACGGGCGCCGGACGTTGTCCGATATCGACCGCACATTCAGGAATTTCGAACGCAATCCCCGACAATTTATATTCGGTGGTAGCTCCGTGCCGGAATATAGGCGGTGACGAATCATGGTTTGTGAGCGGGGGGATCGTCGCGTGCGCCGTCTTCAAGGAACGTCTGTGCTGATGCGTGCCGCGCCGGTGGCGCTGGCCCTCGCACTGGCGGCGTGCGCCTCCGCTCCCGTGCCGACATTCGATCTTTCGGCACCGGCCGCCTTCGCCGCGCGGGGGGGCGGGGCGGGGCAGCTCGTAGTGGTCACGCCCACCGCCCTTGCGGCGCTCGATACGGAGAAGATCCTGGTGGAGCCCTCGCCGGGGCAGATCACCTATCTGCCCGAGGCCCAATGGAGCGACCGCCTGCCGGCGCTGCTCCAGGCGCGCACCATCCAGGCGTTCGAGAACGGCAGCAAGCTGCGTCGCGTGGCGCGGCCGGGCGACGGCATCACTGCCGACTATCAGCTCAACATCGATATCCGCACCTTCGGCGTGAAGTTCACGGCCGGCGCGCCCGAGGCGGTGGTGGAGCTTTCGGTGAAGGTCATCGGCCTCGCCTCCGGCAAGATCCAGGCGGCGCAAATCTTCACCGCCCGCGTGCCGGTCCCGGCACTGAACGGGGCGGGCGTGACGGCTGCGCTCGATGCGGCATCCAACAAGGTGCTGACCGACATCGTGATCTGGTCCGCCGCGCGGTTCTGACGCCTTTCACAGGTCCTGAAATGAAGACGCCCGCCGCGGGATGCCGCGGCGGGCGTTCTTGTTCGTACTGTCCGCTCTGCGGTCACGGCTGGCCTGATCCGGCCATCTCCTCCGCTCCGCAAGAAGATCCCCGGGCCAAGCCCGGGGATGACGTTTCAGCGAGGCGGGCTCAGTCGAAATGGCCGGCCGCGTGGGCGAGCATGGTGTAGACCTTGCCCGTATCCGACGTGAGGTAGGTCTTCGTCAGCACATTGCCCCGGTCGTCCGAGCCCACCTGGTCGAGCAGGCGGTCGAACTCGGCGATGTAGCGGTCCACCGTGTCGCGGAACTCGGCATCCACCCGGTACTTACGGCGCAGCTCGTCGAACGCCTGCTGCCCCTGCATGGTGTAGAGCCGGCGGGTGAAGACGTTGCGCTCGCCGCGCTTGTAGCGCTCCCACAGCTCCACCGCCGCCTGATGGTCGATCATGCGGGCGATGTCCACCGAGAGCGAGTCCAGGGACTCGATGGTGTGGCGCGGCAGGCGGGCACGGGTGGCAGGCTCCGCACGACGCGGAGGCTCGGGCGCTGCGGGGGTCTCCGACAGCTCGCCGGACGCCCGGGCGAGCAGTTCGGAGAGCCAGCCGTCGCGGTTGCCGTCCACATCGCGGTTCGGCTGCGCCGGGCGCGCCTCACCCGAGGTGCGCTCCCGCTCGGGCGCGGCTTCCGGGCGGCGCGGCGGCAGGGAGGCCACCCGGCGGGGCGGCTCCACAGGCGCGGTGGGCGGGGTGCCGTTCTCGGCACGGGCCGGACGGGCGGGGGCGGCGCGCTCAGCCGGGCGCTCGATGGCGCGCTCGACCGGGCGTTCCACCGGACGCTCCGGCGCGCGTTCCACGGGACGCTCGATCTGCCGTTCCACATGCCGCTCGGCGACGGGGCGGGGCAGGGCCTCGCGCGTCACCATGCGGCCCGATGCGGCAGCCACGTCCACCGACTGACCCTGGCGCGCGACGATCTCGTTGAGCTCGGCGAGCGCCTTGATCTGCTCGGCGACCGCGCGGCGCATGGTGGCCGCGCTGGCTTCCGTCTCGGCAGGCAGTTCGAGGATGCCCTTCTTCATCTCCTCGCGGGCGAGTTCGATGGACTGCTGCACATCCTGCGCGGCGCCCTTGAGCTGGCGCGACACCTCGGTGAAGCGGCGGCCCGTATCCTCGAACAGGCGGTTCACCTCGCCCATGGCTTCCTTGTAGGTGCCGCGGAGCATCTCGGCCACGCGCTCGCGCTCCGCCGAGGAGGCGCTGCGCACCTGCTCGAACTGGCCTTCCAGGGCCTTGGAGGAGTTCGACGCCGATTCCACCACCGCGTTGGCAATCTCCTGCGTGCGCTTCTGGGCGGCGATGAGCGACTGCTCCAACATGCCGTGGAAGTTGCCAAGCCGGTTCTCCAGCTCCTGCGCGCGGGCGGTCAACTCGGTGCCGAGCTGGTCGAGCGCGGTCTTGCGGCCGGCGAGGGTGGCTTCCACGTGGTCGTGGGTCTGGCCGAGCGACTGCGATGCCTGGAGGACCGAGCGGCCCTGCTCCTCGAACCTCTGGGTCAGGGCGCCGATCTCGCCCAGCGCGCCGTCGGTCAGCGCCCGCAGGTTCTCCACCTCGATGCCGAGCTGGCCCACCGTGCCCGCGGCCGAGCCGTTGAGGGTACGGACATTGTCCTGCAGCGACTTCACCTGGTCGGCGAAGCCGGTCTCGAAGTGGCTCAGTGCCGCAACGATGCTGGTCATGGCCTGCTGGAAGGTGCCGTCCGCCTCGTTCAGGCGCTGGACGATGCTCTGCACGTCGCCCTTCACCGCGGTGTTGGCGGCGGAGATTTCGGCCACCGTCTTCTCGCTGGCCTCCTGCAGGGCGGCGAGGAACATGCCGTTCTTGCCGTCCAGGGTGTCGGTGATCTCCTGCAGACGCTCGGTGAGCGCGATGGAGATGGCGTCGGCCTGGCCGGTGAGGGTCTGGCCCACATTCTCGGCAAGGCCGGTGAGGGCTGCCTCCACTTGCGCCGCATCCTGGCGCAGGCGGGTAGAAACGCCCTCCACCTTGCCCGCAAGGTTCTGGGCGACCGCCGTGCCGCGCACTTCCAGGGCGGCGGAGACGCCTTCGAGGCGGTTGGTCACCAGATCCTCGATGCGGGCCACGCGGTGCTCAAGCTGGGTCGCGATGTCCTGCGCCCGGACCATGATGGCCTCGCCCGCATAGTCCGTCCGCTCGGTGAGCAGGTCGCTGACCGCCTGGACGCGACTGCTGATGGTGTCGCCGAGATAGTCGGCACGTTCGGTGAGCAGGTCGCCCACCGCCTGGACGCGGGCGTTGACGGCATCCCCGAGGGCATCGGCGCGCTCGGTAAGCAGGTCGCCCACCGCCTGCGCCCGGGCGCCGACGGTCTCGTTGAGATAGTCGGCACGCTCGGTGAGGAGGTCGCCGACCGCCTGCGCACGGGCACCGACGGCTTCGCTGAGATAATCGGCGCGCGTGGTGAGCAGGTCGCCGATGGTCTTGGCGCGCGAGCTGATGGTCTCGCCGACATAGTCGGCACGCTGCGTGAGGAGATCACCCACAGCCTGGGCGCGAGAGCCGACGGCTTCGCCGAGATAATCGGCACGCTCGGTCAGCATATCGCTGACCACCTGGGCGCGGGAACTGACCGTCTCGCCGATGTGCTCGGCACGGTCGTTGAGGAGGTCGCCGATGGCCTGGGTGCGCTGGGTGAAGAAGTCGTCCAGCGTCGCCAGCGTGTGGTCGAGGGTATCGCCGGTGGTCTGGACGCTGGCGGAGATCGCCTGCGCAAGCTGGTCGGAGCGTTGGGAGAGCGTGTCCGCGAGCTCGCGGGTCTTCACGTCGATGGACTGCTCCACGCGGGTGAGGCGGTCGTCCAGCGCCGAGGCGAAGCTGTCGGCGGTGGTGTCGAGCCGCTGGTCGAGACCGGCGAGGGTGCCCTGGAGGCTTTCATTGAGCACGTTCACCTGCAGCGACAGGCCGTCGATGAGGGCCGGGGCGTGCTGGCGCAGGGTGGAGTCGAGGGTCTCGACGCCCTGCTGCACCGCCTGGGCGATGAGCGTGCTGTCCTGGCCGATGCGCTCGGCAAGGTCGCCGCCGCGCACGGTGATGGTGTCTTCCAGCGTCTTGAGCCGCGCATTGAGCATGTCGCGGATGGCGTCGCCCTTGGTGCCGATGGTGGACAGCAGGACGTCGGCGGTCTCGCCGAAGGCCGCGGTGACGCTGTTGCCGCGCACGCCGATGGCCTCGGTCACTTCCAGGCCCACTGCGCCGAGGCGCTCGGTCATCTCGTTGCCCGCGAAGGAGAGGGCATCGGTGATCTCGTCGCCCTTCTGGACCAGGGACGCCGCGACCTCGTGGCCGCTGCGCTCCAGCGCCTCCGTGAGGCGCTCGCCGGTTTCCGCAAGGCGCTCCTGGAGCGCATCGCCGTGGATCGCGACTGCATCATGGATGCGGTTGCCTGCGATCTCGATGCGCTCGGCAAGGTCGCCGCCGTGCATGGCGAGGGTGTCGCCGACGCGGGTGCCGGTGTCCTCGATGCGGCGCACCAGGTCGCCGCCGCGATTGGAGAATTCCATCACGACGTTCTCGCCCGCATCGCGGAACGAATTGGTGATTTCGGCCGCGCGCACCGCGATATCGTCGGCAAAGCGCGCGCTGTTGGATTCGAGTGTGTCGATGATGGCGGCGCGGCTGGTGTCGACGCCGGTCGCGACTTCCTCGCTCCAGCGCGAGATCAGCACCGCCACCTCGGTGGAGGAGGAGAGCAGGCTGGCGCTCAGATCGTCGGTGCGCGACTTCATGGTGGAGGACAGCGCGTCGCCGGCGCGGATCAGGTTGTCCTCAAGGGTGCCGCCCACCGCCTGCAGGCGGTCGATCAGATCGTTGCTCTTCGCGCTCAGGTTCTCGGCGACCTGATCGCCGATGAGGGTGAGGGCGTCGGTCATGTCCTGGCCGCGCCGGCCGAGCATCTCGTTCACGCGCTCGAGGGCGCCGGTGACGTTGTCCTGCACGCGGTCGGCCACCTCGCGCACCTCGTTGGAGAGCATGCCCTCGGCATCCAGGATGCCTTCGCGCAGGCGCTCGGTGTGCACCAGGATGTTCTGCCGCTCGGCCTGCAATTCCTCAATGAGGTTGCGGATGCGGATTTCGTTGTCCTCGTAGGCGCGCTCCAGGATGGAGACCTCGTTGCGCACTACGGTCTCAAGCTCGGCGGCGCGGGCGATGGCGCGGTCGAGGCCCTCGCCCATGGCGGCCACCTCGCGGCGCACGGCCTGGCCGACCGTCACCACCGCGTCGGTGCCCAGCGATTCCGGCTGAGCGAGGCGCAGCGCCACCTCGGTCATGGACCGGCCGACGAGCTGGAGATCGCGGGAGCGGCGCACCATGGCGGCGAGGCCGAAGAAGGCGAGCGGCGGGATCAGGAGGCCGCCGATGATGGCGAGCAGGGCCGGAGAGGCGAGCAGGGCATCCATGCCGCTCAAGCCGGTGAAGGCCGCACGCTGGGTGGCGATGGCGTAGGGAAGGCCGAAGCCGATCCAGAGGATGGCGAGGCCCGCCGCCCACCAATACGGGGCAGGGGAGGAGCGCCGCTGGAGCTGGCTCAGAAGCTGGCCCACCGTCTGGCGGTCGTCATTGGCGGCGCGCCGGTCGGCGACATCCACCCGTGCGCGGCGCGGCCTTGCGTCGCGGCCCTGCGGAAAGGGCCTCTCTTCGGGCGCCGGGGGCGCCTCGGCGGAGTCCACCTGGAGCGTCAAAGCTTCCTGGATCGCCGAGAGCGCCGCTTCGGTGGGATCCTGGATCTTTCGCGGTGTCTTCATGATCGCCTCTGTGCCCCGGTGCGGCAACGCCGCACGTTTTTCCCAAAGTGTGGTCCGAACCAACCCCCGCGCGGAAAGCAGACACGATCCGGCAAGAGTTTATTTACCTTACCGCATCTTAACTTTGACCGGCCGACAATTGAAACCGCCTTCGCCACACATGTGAAGATATCGTTAACGCGCGCATTTGGCGCCCACCTCGCCTTAGCGGCGGCGGCCCGCTATAGGGGCGTCCGGCCAACAGGACAGTCCTCGCGCATGCCACGCATTACGTTCGTCTCCTTCGATGGCGCCTCCCGCACGGTCGAGGCGCCGGTCGGCGCCACCGCCATGGAGGCCGCAGTAAAAAATCGCGTTCCCGGCATAGACGCGGAATGTGGCGGCGCCTGTGCTTGTGCGACCTGCCACGTCTATGTGGATGAAGCATGGCGAGAGGCGGTGGGTGAGCCGGCGCCAATGGAAGAAGACATGCTCGACTATGCCTTCGATATGCGGCCGTCTTCGCGATTGTCCTGCCAAATCAAGCTGACAGCCGCGCTCGATGGGCTAATACTGCATACGCCGGAGCGGCAGGGCTGACTCGGTATCCGGCGCGGATTGAAGCGCGCCCTGGAGTAGAGGCGTGGCCGAGGCGGTAGAACTCTCAATCGTCATGCCCTGCCTGAACGAGGCGGAAACCCTCGGCGCGTGCGTGGCGAAAGCCATGTCCTATCTGGCAAGAAGCGGCATTTCCGGCGAGGTCCTGGTGGCCGACAACGGCTCGACGGACGGCTCCCAGGCCATCGCCGCCGCCAGCGGCGCCCGCGTGGTTCCGGTTCCGGAGCGGGGATACGGCGCCGCCCTGAAAGGCGGCATCGCCGCCGCCCATGGCCGCTACGTGGTCATGGGAGATGCAGACGATTCCTATGATTTCGCCAATCTCGACGCGTTCGTCGCCCAGCTGAGGGCGGGCGCGGACATCGTGATGGGGAACCGCTTTCGCGGCGGCATCGCGCCCGGCGCCATGCCTTTCTTGCACCGTTATCTGGGAAACCCTGTGCTGTCCTTCCTCGGACGGCTGTTCTTCCATGTGAACGTGCACGATTTCCATTGCGGCCTTCGGGGCTTCAACACCGCGGCCATACGTGGGCTGCGGCTGGAAACCACGGGTATGGAGTTCGCCAGCGAGATGGTCGTGCGCGCCTCTCTGGCGGGTAAAGCCATCGTCGAGGTGCCGACCACGCTGAAGAAGGACGGCCGCTCTCGGCCGCCGCACCTCAAGACGTGGCGGGACGGCTGGCGGCATCTGCGCTTCCTGCTGCTCTACAGCCCGCGCTTCCTCTTTCTCTATCCCGGCCTAGCCCTGATGCTGGTGGGATTCATCGGCATGGCGGCACTGTTTCCCGGGCCGCTGGTGATCGCGCCCGGCGTGCGGCTGGACATCCATACCTATCTGGTGGCGGCGATGACGCTGCTGGTGGGCGTCCAGGCGGTATCTTTTTCCATCATCGCCCGACGATACGGCGCGCTGCTGGGGTTCCTTCCGGCGTCGGAAGACCTTGAGCGGGTGCTGCGCGCGTTCAGCCTGGAACGCGTCCTGATCGGCGCGCTGGTGGTTGGCGCCATCGGCCTCGGCTGCACGGTCTGGGCTTTCGTGAGCTGGGTGGAGGTCGGGTTCGGCAATCTGGCTTATGGACAGGTGCTGCGTGTTCTGGTGATCGGCCTGACCGGGCTCACCTGCGCCATCCAGCTCGCTTTTACGGCATTCCTCGCCAGCGCGATCGAAATGCCGCTGCGCCCTTGAGGGCGAGGATGATGAGCGCCAGCACGGCGATCCACGCCACGCGGGACTGGTAACGGTCCGTGGGGTTGGAGAGGATGCCGCAGACTGCGGCATTGGCCGCGAGGATGGCGAACAGGCTTCCGGCCATGAGACAGATGTCCAAGCGCCGCGTCCACCCCGCCCAGACGACGACCGCTGTGAGGATGAGGGTGGCGCCGATGGCGACGGGCACGTGGAGCGCGTTCAGCGCTTCGAAATCAAGGCCTGCCGCCGATTGCTGCCGAGCGGCCTTCATGGCGGGATAGGCGGCGGGCGCGTCCTTCTCGATCACATCGTAGCTGTCGATGAGATAGTTGAAGAAGCTCTCCCCCGTTGCCGGCGTGACCATCTGGCGGGCGAAGGCGCGCACCGCGAGGGCGGCGTTGCGCAGGGGCTCGTCGAGGACACTGCCGATGATGATGGCGCGCATATAGGGCTCACCGCCTCGCGATCCGCCGATGGCGTTGAAGATCTCGTCATTGTCCCAGAGGAAATCGTTGGCGCTGTCTGGCAGCTGGTCGCGGTATTGGCACAAAGGCTGGCTGGGGTCCGGGCAATGGCGGGCAAGGTAGCGCGCCACCATTCCATCCTCCAGCAGCCGCCCGAAGACGAAGGCGACGCCGCCCGGCGTCTGGGCAAAGCGGCCGGCGATGACGAGGTTGGCGAAGGGGTTCAAAAGCCCCCCGACCAGGAGCGCCGCCACCGGCAGCCGCCAGCGCAAAGCGGGGCGGAGCGCCGGAATGGCGAGGCCGGCGCAGAGCGCCACGACCACCAGCACGATCTGTATGGCGAGCGCGGATGCATGGCAGGCGCCGGCGAGGGCGGCGGTCGAGCCCAGCACGGCGACTTCCGCGGGGCGAAGCGCCGGCCTTTTCCACAGCAGCAGATAGAGCGCGAGCGGGCCGTAGGCGGCGAGCGCATCCGGCATGAGCTGGCCCGCCACGAAAGGCAAAGCGGTGAAAACGGTCAGGAGCGCGCATGCGGCAAAAGTGACGAACGGCCGCCCGCCCCAGCCGTGGACGCGCAGCATGAGCATGACCAGCCAAGCCGCGAGCAGGCTCTGGGCGAGGACCACCGGCCAGAAGTCCGGCCACCGGCCCGCCATCAGCAGCAGGCCGTAGCTGACGGAGCGGCCGGGGACCACCATGCCGGACGCCACGGTGGAGAGGTAGCCGCCGGTGTCCCAGAACAGGAACGGAAAGCCGTTGAGCCATGCGGGCAAGGCGATGATGAGGGCAGAGGCCGCCACCGAGAGCGCCATGGCCCAGCGCCTCGACACGCGCACAGGCCGCCGCGCGGCTGGGGGATTGAGGGCCGTCATGCCCGGCATCCCGGCCCGGCGGCCCGTGTGGCGAAGCTCAAGGTGATACTCATCCTTCCTTTACCGGAGGCTGACACAATGTTGCCAGGGCTGACGAGGATACATCATGGCCAGTGTCACTGCCTCGGCTGAAAGATACGCTGTCGTGCCGTCCGCTGAACTGCATTCCCCGACAATACTCGTCTTCGATTCGGGCCTCGGCGGCCTGTCTGTGTTCCAGGAGATCGCCCGGCTGCGGCCGGACGCCCGCTATGTCTACGCGGCCGACGCCGCCGCTTTCCCCTATGGCGACATGGGCGAGACGGCGCTGACGGCGCGCGTCGCGGAGGTGATGGACGACCTCATCGCCGCCTGCCGGCCGGACATGGTGGTGATCGCCTGCAACACGGCCTCCACCCTCGCTCTGCCGACGCTGCGGGCGCGCTACAACGTCCCCTTCGTCGGCACCGTGCCGGCCATCAAGCCGGCCTGCGCCGCCTCGGTCTCCAAGCGCGTCAGCGTCCTCGCGACGCCGGGCACGGTACGGCGGGACTACACCGCCAGCCTGATCCGCGAATTCGCCAGCGCCTGCAAGGTGTCCCTGGTTCCGAGCGATACCCTCGCGGGACTTGCCGAAGCCATCATGCACGGCAGCCCGGTGGACGACATCGACATCCGCAACGAGATTGCACCCTGCTTCGTGCAGGATGATGGCGGGCGCACGGACACCATCGTACTGGCCTGCACGCATTATCCGCTGATCCTCGACCATCTGAAGCGCCTGTCGCCCTGGCCGGTCTCCTGGGTCGATCCCGCCCCGGCCATCGCCCGGCGGGTGGTGTCCCTGCTCGGCCCGTCCGCAAGCGCGTGCAGCCCGAAGCCGGTGCGCCTCTTCTCCACAGCGGAGCCGCTGGACCGCGACCTCGTCTCCGCCGTCCTGCGGCGGCAGGTCGAAGCTTCCGACGTGCTCCCGGCACGGGTAAAGGTCGCATCTTGACCGCCGAGGAGGGGACAAGCGCCTCTTTGGGGCGCCGCACGCTCCTCGCCGGGCTTCTGGGCGCGGCGGGGACGGCGTTCCTTCCCTCCATTGCATCGGCCCAGAGCGCAGCGCAGCCGTTTCCCGCCTGGGTGGCAAAGTTCAAGGCGCGGGCACAGGCACGGGGCATCAGCGACGAGGTCTATGATCGCGTCATGTCCCGCGTGGTGCCTGATAAGAGCGTCTACGCCGCCGACAAGGCGCAGCCGGAATTCCAGGAAGAGGTCTGGCAGTATCTCAACCGCCGAGTCTCCGATTGGCGCATCGAGACCGGCCGGAAGAAAGCTGTGGAATACGCCTCGCTCTTCACGCGGATCGAGGAAGCCTTCGGCGTCGATCGCCGGATCATGCTCGGCTATTGGGGCATGGAATCGGCCTTCGGCGAGGTGGTGGAAAACCCCAAGCATATGAAGCCGGTGCTCAATTCCCTCTCGGCGCTGGCCTGGGGCGAGCCGCGCCGTCGGAAATACTGGGAAACTGAGCTTCTCAACGCTTTGGTCATCGTCCAGCGCGGCTGGGGCACGCCGGAGGAAATGGTCGGCTCCTGGGCCGGTGCCATGGGCCATACCCAATGGATGCCGGAAGTCTGGCTCAATATGGGCGTGGATTTTGACGGCAATGGCCGCATCTCGCCCTTCGGCAAGCCCGACGATGCTTTAGCAGGCACCGCCAACTATCTGGTAAAGCGCGGAAAATACCGGCGCGGCGAGCCGTGGGGCTTCGAGGCGAAGATTCCCGCCGGCTTCGATACGAACCTTGCCGACAACAAGACATGGCGCGGGCTCGACGCCTGGGGCGCCCGGGGCGTGACGACCGTCGATGGCACCTCGCTCTCGGGATACGACGCCGAGGCGCGGCTCTGGCTGCCGGGCGGAAGCGGCGGCCCTGCCTTGCTGCTGCTGCCGAACTTCTATGCGGTGCGCTCCTACAACCCCTCGTCCAGCTATGCCCTCGCCGTCTGCCATCTGGGCGACCGGGTGGGGGGGGAGGGGGCGTTCGTCACCCCCTGGCCGGGCGGCGAGCGCACGCTGACGCTCGCGGAGATCCAGGAAATCCAGGTGCGCCTGACCCGCGGCGGCTTCGACACCGGCGGCACGGACGGGCGCGTCGGCCAGGACACCATGCGCGCGGTGCGCGCCTTCCAGCAGCAGGCAGGGCTTTCGCCGGCGGACGGCTATCCCGGCGTGAAGGTGCTCAACGCGCTGCGGAGCCGCTAGGCCCGCATGGCCTTCGAGCATCATCGCGGAGCTCGCCAAAGGCTTTCCCGCATTGACATGGCGCCGTCACACGCCTAGAAGCCATCGCCTCGCTGGTCGAAAACTTCGGCCGGCGGGAAAGACGTTGGTATTTGCACCCGTGGCTTCAGCCGGCAGCGCGTCGGCGGGTCTGTCAGTGGTCTTCGGACCACAGAGGAGGGGCGCGATCCAATCCAAAGACGACGCAAAAAGGATCAGCGTTACATGAGCAAGCGCATCGCGGCGAAGCACAAGATCGACCGCCGCATGGGTGAGAATATCTGGGGCCGCCCGAAGAGCCCCGTCAACCGCCGCGAGTACGGCCCCGGCCAGCACGGCCAGCGCCGCAAGGGCAAGCTCTCCGACTTCGGCGTGCAGCTGCGCGCCAAGCAGAAGCTGAAGGGCTATTACGGCTCCATCGGCGAGAAGCAGTTCCACGCCATCTATGTTGAAGCGGGCCGCCTGAAGGGCGACACCGGCGCCAACCTGATCGGCTTGCTGGAAAGCCGCCTCATCGCGGTGGTCTACCGCGCCAAGTTCGTGCCCACCATCTTCGCCGCCCGCCAGTTCGTGAGCCACGGCCACGTGAAGGTGAACGGCCGCCGCGTGAACATCCCCTCCTACCAGGTGAAGGTGGGTGATGTGATCGAGGTGAAGGACGCCTCTAAGCAGATGGCCCTGGTGATGGAAGCCCAGCAGCTCGCCGAGCGGGACGTGCCGGACTATCTCGAGCTCGACGCCAACAAGCTGGCCGTCACCTTCGTGCGCATCCCCGAGCTCAACGAGGTTCCCTATCCGGTTCAGATGGAACCGAACCTCGTGGTCGAGTTCTATTCGCGCTGATCCTGCGGGACATCGCCAAGCTTTCGAAGGCCGCCTCCGGGCGGCCTTTTTCGTTTTCGGCTACATTTCCCAATCCAGCTGCTCGACGCCGGGCATCCCGCGCAGTTTTGCGACCAGCGGCGGCGGCGTGCCCGGGCTCGCCTTGCTCCAGATGCTGAACCGGTATTCCCGCCGGCCGGAGATGGGCTCGTGGCGGACGAACATGCGTCGGATGTGGACATCCGATTCCTTCAAGGTTGCCCTCAGAATCTCTTCGGTGGGTCCGTCGCGGCCAAGGGCGAGGGAGATCGTCGCTTCCTTCCGCTTGTGAAGGTGGGCCTCGACATATTTCAGCGCCCACAAGGTGAGGAGGCCGAGGCCAAAGGCCAAACCGCCCAGCACAAGCTGGCCCGTGCCGAAGCACAGCCCCATGACGGTAACGAACCAGAGCGTCGCCGCTGTGGTGACACCGTGCACCGGCCCGTCCTGGCGCCGAATGATGGCGCCGGCACCGATGAAGCCCATGCCCGTGAGGATGCCGAGCGGCAGGCGCATGACGTCGATCTGCGCGAAGTCGCCGGCCTCTTTGCCTGCGGTGGCGAGAAGGAGGTTGCCGCTCATGGTGGCAAAGCAGGCGGCCAGCCCCACCAATATGGTGGTGCGCATCCCCGCGGCGCGCTCCTGCCATTCCCGGTCGAGGCCGAGCACGGCGCAGGCAAAAAAGCAGCAGGCGAGCCTGAGGCCGAGATCTGTCCAGTCGGGATTAAGCGGCACACTCTTCTCCTTTGAGGAGAACGTACCGCGTCATCAAAGCGTTGCGAAGCTTGCTCTGGCCGGCGGCCTCGCCGCTACCAGCAGCAACCGCCACCGCCCCAGCCGCCACCCCACCCGCCGCCCCAGGCAGAAGGCTGCGGCACCGGCGGGTTGATATAGAGGCGCGGGGGAGGGCCGTAATAGATCGGCGCCGCGGGCGCGACGATGAAGGCCGGATTGGGCTCGGTCACCACGATGGGGGTGGGGACCGGAACGGGAACCGCCACCGGAACGGCGACCGGAATCCCGACAGGCACCACCGCCGGCCCGGTCGCATAAGGCGCGGGGCCGTCAAAACCGAGATAGGCGGCGGCGACGAAGGCGGAGCCCGACGGGCCGATATTGCACCAGGAGGGTGAGCAGCTCAGCACCTGGACCGTGGAGCCGCGCGGCAGCCCGCCGATCACCGGAAACCGCGTGCCTGGCCCCGCCCGAACATTCAGATCGGTGAGAACCACGGCACCGGCCGAGGCCGACGCGGTCGTCAGAAGGAGCGCCGCGACGGCGAGAAAGGCCTGGCCCGAACGTCTCATATGCCTGCTCCGAAGCTGCGCATCCACGGTGCTGTCTTGCACCGCGCCATCCTGCTCGCGCTACCTTGCCCCGGACTTGCACTCCGAGCGCCGCATCACTCCGATGCGCGGATCGCCTGCACGGCCTGGGACAGGAATTCATCCATGGTGCGGCGAATCTGGTGGTCGGACACTTCGATGCTCTTGGCATCGAAATCGGTCCGCAGCTTGCGGAACACGTCCTCGTCACCGTGCTCCTCGAGATCGGCGACCACCACTTCCTTGGCGTAGGCCTGCGCGTCCTCTTCGCTGAGGCCGAGCTTCTCGGCTGCCCACAGGCCGAGCAGCTTGTTGCGCCGCGCCAAAGCCTTGAAGCGAATCTCCTCGTCCAGCGCGTAGGCCTTCTCGAAGCCATCCTCGCGCTTGTCGAACGTGGTCATGGCAGCCCTCATGTTGACGTTTTCGTGACAGATATCAGGTTCACGGCGAACCGCTCTCCCGCTCAGCGCCCTTGAATATAGGGGCGGTTCCCCTAGATCAACGGATAGGGTGTCGCCGTCGAAAAATGCGCCGAGGGCGCGGCCTGTGACAGCGCGTTGTGTCCCGCCCGCCGATCGGCTAGTGTCCGAAGGGGGTGTAGCGTGCGCTGCAAAACGGCGATCGATGCACCCCGCCGAGGAGCGTCACCCGAACGGAGCCTTGGCAAATCCATGGATTTCCTCAATCGACGGTATACCCCCATGAGCCGCCGCCGCCGCATCTACGAAGGCAAGGCGAAGGTCTTGTATGAAGGCCCCGAGCCCGGAACGCTCATCCAGCACTTCAAGGATGATGCCACAGCCTTCAATAACAAGAAGCACGAAGTCATTGACGGCAAAGGGGTGCTTAACAACCGGATCTCGGAATACATCTTCTCGCGGCTGAACGAGATCGGCGTGCCGACTCACTTCATCCGCCGGCTCAACATGCGCGAGCAGTTGATCCGTGAAGTGGAGATCATTCCGCTTGAGGTGGTAATCCGCAACGTCGCTGCCGGCTCGCTGTCCACCCGCCTCGGCATCGAGGAGGGCACGGCCCTGCCGCGCTCCATCATCGAATTCTATTACAAGAACGACGCGCTGAACGATCCGCTGGTCTCCGAGGAGCACGTCACGGCCTTTGGCTGGGCGACAACCCAGGAGATTGACGACATCATCGCGCTCGCCATCCGCGTGAACGATTTCCTCACCGGCCTGTTCCTCGGCGTCGGCATTCGCCTCGTCGACTTCAAGATGGAATGCGGCCGCCTCTGGGAAAACGACATGATGCGGATTGTCGTGGCCGACGAGATCAGCCCCGATTCCTGCCGTCTGTGGGACGTGAAGTCCGCCGACAAGCTGGACAAGGACCGTTTCCGCCGCGACATGGGTGGTCTCGTCGAAGCCTATTCCGAGGTGGCTCGCCGGCTCGGCATCTTGGGCGAGAACGAGCCCACCCAGACGAAGGGCCCGGCTCTGGTTAAGTAATCCGGGCCGAGACTTGATCCCAACTTGAACGGGGGCCATAAGGCCCCCGCTTCCGTTACGAGTGGTGCTTCATGAAGGCGCGTGTAATCGTCACGCTGAAATCCGCGGTTCTGGACCCGCAGGGCAAGGCCATCGAGGGCGCGTTGCGCTCCCTTGGCGTCTCCGGGGTGCAGAGCGTGCGGCAGGGTAAGGTTTTCGACGTGGAACTGGCCGGCAACGACAAGGCGTCCGCCGAATCGGTGCTGAAGGATGCCTGCGACAAGCTGCTCGCCAACACGGTCATCGAGACCTATCGGGTCGAGTTTGCCGAATGAAGTCCGCCGTCATTGTCTTTCCCGGCACCAACCGCGAGCGCGACATCCAGCGGGCGCTGACGCTCGTCGCTGATTCCAAGGTCAAGCCGGTCTGGCACGCCGAGACGGAGTTGCCCAAGCACACGGACCTCGTGGTCCTGGCGGGCGGCTTTTCCTATGGCGACTATTTGCGCTGCGGCGCCATCGCCGCCCGCGCGAACATCATGGATGCCGTGCGCGCCCATGCTGCGAAGGGCGGGCTGGTGCTTGGCATCTGCAACGGCTTCCAGATCCTGTGCGAGGCCGGCATGCTGCCCGGCGTCCTGGTGCGCAACGCCAAGCTGCGTTTCGTCTGCCGCGAAGTGCGCCTGAGGGTGGAGCGGGCCGACACGGCCTTCACCCGCGCGTATCGCAAGGGCGAAATTCTGCGCATTCCCGTGGCGCACGGCGAAGGCAATTACACCGCCGACGAGGAAACCATTCGCGAGCTGGAGGCGGAAGGGCGCGTCGCGTTCCGCTATGCCCGCCCGGACGGCGAGATCGACGAGGCCGATGGCCCCAACGGCGCCATCAACGGCATTGCCGGCATCTATTCCGAGAAGCACAACGTGCTTGGCATGATGCCGCACCCGGAGAATCATATCGAGCCGCAGATCGGCCCGGTGGACGGGCGAGGGCTGTTCGAAAGCCTCGCCATCGCGCTGAAGGCGGCCTGAATGTCGGCCTGGATAAGATCGCCCAGCGGTCTTATCTGTTGGACCGGCGCACTTCTGCAACAGTGAGACGATCGATGCGACCGGAGGCCGAGAGCCACGGCGCGCCATCGGATGGGATCGGACGCACGTGAACCTTATTCCGAACACCCCCCGCATCACCCCCGAGCTCGTGGCCGAGCATGGGCTGAAGCCGGACGAGTATCAGCGCTTCATCGAGCTGATCGGCCGCGAGCCCACCATCACCGAGCTCGGCATCGTCTCGGCCATGTGGAACGAGCACTGCTCGTACAAATCCTCCAAGGTCTGGCTGCGCACGCTGCCCACCAAGGGCCCGCGCGTGATCCAGGGCCCGGGCGAGAATGCGGGCGTGGTGGAGATCGGCGACGGCATGGCCGTGGTCTTCAAGATGGAGAGCCACAACCACCCGTCCTTCATCGAGCCCTATCAGGGCGCGGCGACCGGCGTCGGCGGCATCCTGCGCGACGTCTTCACCATGGGCGCGCGCCCCATCGCAGCGCTGAACGCGCTACGGTTCGGCAATTGCCACCATCCGCGCACCCGCCATCTCATCGCTGGCGTCGTCGCCGGCATCGGCGGCTACGGCAATTCCTTCGGCGTGCCCACGGTGGGCGGCTCGGTGGGTTTCCACGCCCGCTATAACGGCAACATCCTAGTCAACGCCATGGCGGTCGGCCTCGCCAAGGCCGACGAGATCTTCTACGCCGCCGCGAGCGGTGTGGGCCGTGCCATCGTCTATCTCGGCTCGAAGACCGGGCGGGACGGCATCCACGGCGCCACCATGGCCTCCGCCGAATTCGGTGCGGACGCCGAGGAGAAACGCCCCACCGTGCAGGTGGGCGACCCCTTCGCCGAGAAGCTGCTGCTGGAAGCCTGCCTCGAGATCATGAAGGCCGGCTGCGTCGTCTCCATCCAGGACATGGGCGCGGCGGGCCTCACCTGCTCGGCCGTTGAGATGGGCGCCAAGGGCGACCTCGGCATCGAGCTCAACCTCGACGCCGTGCCCTGCCGCGAAACCGGCATGACCGCCTATGAGATGATGCTGTCCGAGAGCCAGGAGCGCATGCTCATGGTGCTCGCGCCCGGCAAGGAAGAGGAGGCCGAGGCCATCTTCCGCAAATGGGGGCTGGACTTCGCCATCATCGGCCACACCACCGACACGCTGCGCTTCATCGTGAAGCACAAGGGCGTCGTGGAGGCCGATCTTCCCATCAAGGAACTGGGCGACGAGGCGCCGGAATATTACCGGCCCCACACCGAAGCCCCGCCCCGCAAGGTGCTGATGCCGAGCGACGTGCCGGACAGCGTACCGCTCGCCGATGCCCTCGAGCAGCTCGTCATGTCGCCGGACCTGTGCTCCAAGCGCTGGATCTGGGAGCAGTACGACCACCTGATCCAGGGCAACACCGTGCAGAAGCCGGGTGGCGACGCCGCCGTGGTGCGCGTGGAAGATGGCCCGAAGGCGCTGGCGCTCACCACCGACGTGACGCCCCGCTATTGCGAGGCCGATCCCTTCGAGGGCGGCAAGCAGGCGGTGGCGGAAGCCTGGCGCAATCTCACTGCCGTCGGCGCGACGCCCATCGCCGTCACCGACAACCTGAACTTCGGCAACCCCGAGAAGCCCGACATCATGGGCCAGTTCGTGGGCTGCGTGAAAGGCATCGGCGCGGCCTGCGAAGCGCTGGAATTCCCCGTCGTCTCCGGCAATGTCAGCCTCTACAACGAGACCAACGGCAAGGCGATCCTGCCCACCCCCACCATTGGCGGCGTCGGGCTAATCGACGATCTCGACAAGAGCATGACCCTCGCCATCAAGGCGGCCGGCGAACCCATCTATGTGGTGGGCAAGACCGAGGGTTGGCTGGGCGCCTCTGCCTATCTCTTCACGGTCTGCGACAAGGAGGAGGGCGCGCCGCCCCCGGTGGACCTCGTCGCTGAGAAGCGCAATGGCGACTTCGTGCGTGCGCTGATCCAGGAGGAGCTGGTGACGGCGGTCCACGACGTCTCCGACGGCGGCCTTCTGGTGGCCATCGCCGAGATGGCCATCGCTGGCAATATGGGCGCTTCCATCGACCGCCCCCACAACATCCCGGCCCATGCCTTCTGGTTCGGCGAGGACCAGGCGCGCTATGTCATCGTCGGCGCGCACGGGCAGGGGCCCGAGCTGGTGCGCCGCGCGGAAGCGGCGGGAGTGCCGCTGCTGAAGCTGGGCAAGACCGGCGGCGACCGCATCGTGCTGCCCGGCGAGCGCTCGATCTTCGTGGAAGCGCTGCGGGACCGGAACGAGACGTGGCTGCCCATTTATATGGGCGCCAGCGCCTGACAGGGGATAAGACATCATGGCCATGGCCGCCGGCGACATCGAGCGCCTGATCAAGCAAGCCCTTCCCGACGCCGAGGTCACCATCCAGGACCTCGCCGGGGATGGCGACCACTATGCCGCGACCATCGTCTCCGAAGCGTTCCGTGGAAAGAGCCGGGTGCAGCAGCACCAGATGGTCTATGCGGCGCTCCAGGGGAATATGGGTGGCGTGCTCCACGCGCTGGCGCTGAAGACGTCTGCTCCTGCCTGAAGCATTTCGGGCGGCGCATTGCCCATGTTTTGCGCGTGATCAAAACTTGACCTCGTGGAATGAATGTAGCCGTACATTCATACCAGAGGGTTTTCCATGCGCGCGCCGTTCCGCTCGCTCGCCATCCTGGCGACGGGCTTGTTTCTCCTGCCGCTATCCGCCTCCGCCGATTCCCCCAACGGGGTGAAAACCCTGTCGCCGCCGGGGGCCATCAAGTCCACGGGCACCTGGAACCTGGGCACGCGGGCAGGGGACTTCGTCTTCGTCGCCGGCATGCGCGGCATCGACCCTGCGACCAACACGCTGGTTCCCGGCGATGAGGCCCGGGTGAAGCAGGCCTTCCTCAACATGAAGCTGATCGCCGAATCCGAGGGCGCCTCGCTCCAGGATTCCGTGCGGCTCGTGGTCTATGTGACCGACATGTTCCGGTTCCGCCCGGTGGTGAACAAGGTGCAGGAGGAATTGTGGGGCAAAGGCCCTTATCCGCCGCGCACCATCATCGAAGTGGACCGGCTGAACCAGGACGACATCGTGGAGGTGGAGGGCACCTTCTATGCGCCGGTGAAGAAGTAAGGCGTCTCAGCCTTATGGGCGCATGATCAAGCAGGCCCTTCCCGGCGCTGAGGTCTCAATCCAGGACCTCGCCGGGGATGGCCACTCTCCCATTCGCGACCTGTCTCCAATCCGCTTCGTGAGAAGAGCCGCGCCTGCCACTGTCATACGCCCGTGAAGAGTTTATCTCCTTATCCGCCTGTATTGGTTGGGAGATTCCTTTCATGAATTGGTTTCGTCGGGCGGCCCTGCCGCTGGTTCTTGGCGCCCTGCTGCTTCCCTCTTATGCCGGTGCGCAGTCCCCGGGAGGCGTAAAGATCATTTCCCCGCCTCCGGGCTCGGTGAAGCCCAGCGGAAGCTGGAGCGTCGGCGCCCGCGCCGGGGATTTCGTGTTCGTCGGCGGCATGCGGGGCGTCGATCCCGCGACCGGCACGCTGGTGGACGGCGAGGAAGCGCGCATCCGCCAGATGTTCCTGAACATGAAGGCGGTCGCGGAGGCGGAGGGGGCCACGCTGCAGGATGCCGTCCGGCTCACCGTCTTCGTCACCGACGTGACGCGCCATCGCGCCATCGTCAACAAGGTGCAGGCCGAGCTTTGGGGGCAGGGGCCCTATCCGCCGCGGACTGTGCTGGAAGTGCGCAAGCTCGACCAGGACGATATCGCCGAAGTGGACGGAACCTTCTACGCGCCTGTGAAGAAGTAGCTTTTTCCTTCAGTTTTGCACGAGCAGCCTGTCGCCGCGTCGTCCGCGGCGACAGGCAAAGGCATGGCGGGCCATTCCGAGCTGATCACGCACGAGCCGCGGCTTTTAGGACGTGCACCTTGCACTTTGCAGCCCGAGGGCCGATCTTCAGGTACGAACCGGCGTGCCGCCGGACCATCTTCTGGACGAGAGACATGAGCATTCGCGAATTCATCGACCGCGAGGTCAAGGGCAACGATGTGGTGGTGTTCATGAAGGGCACGCCGCAATTCCCCATGTGCGGCTTCTCCGGCCAGGTGGTGCAAATCCTGGAGCATATCGGCGTGCCGTTCAAAGGCGTGAACGTGCTCGAATCCGACGAGCTGCGCCAGGGCATCAAGGACTATGCGAGCTGGCCGACCATTCCGCAGATCTATGTGAAGGGCGAGTTCCTCGGCGGCTGCGACATCGTCCGCGAGATGTTCCAGGCGGGTGAGCTGATCCCCCTCTTCGAGGAAAAGGGCGTCGCCATCCGCGACCGCGCCATCGGCTGATCGCTTCCCTTCTTAAGAATGCAAATGCCCGGGCTTTGCCCGGGCATTTTTGTTTTCAGGCCCTGCGCGTCACACCCGCCCGAACACCCGCCTGAAGATCGTGTCCACGTGCTTGAAGTGATAGCCGAGGTCGAACTTCTCGTTGATGTCGTCCTCGGAGAGGTATTTGCGCACATCCGCATCCTCCAGCAGGAAGGTGCGGAAATCGCCTTCGCCGCGCCAGACGCGCATGGCGTTGCGCTGGACCAGCCGATAGGAATCCTCGCGGCTCGCGCCCTTCTGGGTCAGCGCGAGGAGCACGCGCTGGGAGTGGATGAGCCCACCCAGCTTGTCCATGTTCTTCTGCATGTTGTCCGCATGGACCACCAGCTTGTCGACAACGCCGGCGAGGCGAGCGAGGGCGAAGTCCAGGGTCACGGTAGCGTCCGGCCCGATCATGCGCTCGACCGAGGAGTGGGAGATGTCCCGCTCGTGCCAGAGGGCCACATTCTCCATGGCGGGCATGGCATAGGCGCGGACCATGCGGGCAAGGCCGGTCAGGTTCTCGGTGAGCACCGGGTTGCGCTTGTGCGGCATGGCCGAGGAGCCCTTCTGGGCCTCGGAGAAATATTCCTCCGCTTCCAGAACCTCGGTGCGCTGCAAGTGGCGGATCTCGGTGGCGAGCCGCTCCACTGAGGAAGCGACCACCCCCAGCACCGCGAAGAACATGGCGTGCCGGTCGCGCGGGATCACCTGGGTGGAGACGGGCTCCACCTGAAGTCCCATCTTCTGCGCCACATATTCCTCAACGCGGGGATCGATGTGGGCGAAGGTGCCCACCGCCCCGGAAATGGCGCAGGTCGCCACCTCCGCGCGGGCCGCAACGAGGCGGGCGCGGGCGCGCTGGAACTCGACATGGGCGATGGCGAGCTTGATACCGAAGGTGGTGGGCTCGGCATGGATGCCGTGGGAGCGGCCGACCGTGGGGGTCAGCTTGTGCTCGAACGCCCGGCGCTCCAGCACGGTGAGCACGTGGTCCACATCGGCGATGAGCAGGTCCGACGCGCGGGCAAGCTGCACGGCGAAGCAGGTGTCCAGTACGTCGGAAGAGGTCATGCCCTGGTGGACGAAGCGCGCCTCCGGCCCGACGATCTCGGCAAGGTGGGTGAGGAAGGCGATGACGTCGTGCTTCACCTCGCGCTCGATGGCGTCGATGCGGTCCACGTCGAACTCGGCGTTGCGCCCCAGCTCCCAGATCTTGGCGGCGGCCTCCTTGGGCACGATGCCCAGGTCCGCCATGGCCTCCACCGCATGGGCCTCGATCTCGAACCAGATGCGGAAGCGGGATTCGGGGGTCCAGATGGCGGCCATTTCCGGCCGGCTGTAGCGGGGGATCATATCTGCGCTCGCTCAGGGTTCCTTGAAGCCAGCGCTCTAACAGATCGGCGCCCGATGCGGTAGCGCGCCTGCGTCAATCCTGCTTTGCCTTCGCCGTGAGGCGGGCGGCCAGCGGCCGCAGCAGATAAGGCAGCAGGTAGACCGGGAATTGCGCCACCGCCACATAAAGCCAAGTGGTGTCCGGCAGCACGCCGCCGGCCGCCGCCACGAGAATCCCGAAATTCCGGTTGCCGGCGGCATAAGCGAGCATGAGGTCCTGCCCCCGCTCCGCCCAGCGGAACAGGAAGAGGGTGATCAGCAGCCCACAGGCGGAGACCGACGCCGCGAGCCCCGCCACCCACAGCACCAGCCAGGGCTCGGCCATGAAGCGGGCGGTGACACCGTCCATGAAGGCCACCGCCAGCACCAAAAGAAGAAGCACGTTCAGCCCGTTGAGGTGGTCATTCCACCGCGCGAGCCGCGCGCCTCCGAAGGCCGCCCGCGCAATAAACCCGGCGCCCGCAGTCCCCAGGAGGATCAGGCCGAGGCGGACGGCCAGCGCCAGGCCGTCGATGGCGAGCGCCCCGTCGGTGAAGGCGGAGACCATGATGGGCGCGGTGACGGGCAGCACGCAGAGCGAAAGCACCATTACAGCCAGGCTCAAGGTCGCGTCGATGCCGAGAAGGGTGGCAAAAGCGGGCGTGGACATGATGGGCGGCGCCGCCGCCTGCATCACCAGCGCCAGCATCACGCCGCTGTCAGACGGGGGCAGCAGGCGGTTGACGATGAAGCCGAGCACCGTGGGCAGGATGCCCATGATCCAGACCATGGCGATCACGAGCAGGCCGGCATGGCGGCTGTTGCGCATCTGCGCCATGTCGGTGCGCATGAAGGAAATGGCGAGCAGAACGATGATGCAGGGCAGCAGCAGCGGCTTCGCCGCCGCGGCGAGCGGGGGCAGAGCGAGGCCGAGGAAGATGCTGGCGGCAACGGCGCGGGTGCCCTGCCGGCCGGTGGCGGCGAGCAGGCGGGAGAGGTGGGAAATGAGCATGGGACCAATCAAATGAAGGGCGACATCCTGTCCCTCCCTGCCCAATAGGGCAACCCGCTCTGGCGTCGCGCGGCTTTGGCGGATAAGACCCCCACTGTCCGACGCCTTTGCCATATAAGCGGCAGCAGGTTTACCTTGGGAGCCTCTCCCGCGCCGACGCCGGAGCGAGATCTTGCTTTATATGTCCACACGCGGCGAGGCGCCGCTCCTGTCCTTTGCGGACGCTCTCCTTGCCGGCCTTGCCCGCGACGGCGGCCTTTACGTGCCGGAAGAATGGCCGACCTTCTCCCATGAGGAGATCGCGGCGCTGGCGGGAAAATCCTATGCAGAGGTGGCGCGGCGGGTGATCACCCCGTTCGTCGGCGACGCCATTCCCCAGGCCGCGCTCGATGACATGATCTCCGACGCCTACCAGTGCTTCCGGCATCCCGCGACGACGCCCCTGGTGCAGATCGCGCCCAACCGCTTCGTGCTGGAGCTGTTCCACGGCCCGACTTTGGCCTTCAAGGACGTGGCGATGCAGCTGCTCGCCCGGCTGATGGACCATGTGCTCTCCCAGCGCGGCGCGCGGGCGACCCTCGTCGGCGCCACCTCGGGCGATACGGGAAGCGCGGCCATCGAGGCCTTCCGCCATTCCGATGCGCTGGATGTGTTCATCCTCTATCCGCACAAGCGGGTCTCGGAAGTGCAGCGGCGCCAGATGACCACGGTGGGCGGGCACAATGTCCATGCCATCGCGGTGGAAGGCACGTTCGACGATTGCCAGGCCCACGTGAAGGCCATGTTCAACCACCACGCCTTCCGCGACCGGATGGCGCTGGCGGGGGTGAACTCCATCAACTGGACCCGCATCGTCGCCCAGGTGGTCTATTATTTCTATGCAGCCACGGCCTTGGGCGCGCCGGGGCGCGAAGTGTCCTTCGTGGTGCCCACCGGCAATTTCGGCGACATCTTCGCCGGCTGGGTGGCGAAGCGCATGGGGCTGCCGGTGCGCGACCTCACCATCGCCACCAATGTGAACGACATCCTCGCCCGCACCATCGCCAGCGGCCGCTACGAGGTGAAGGGGGTGCACGCCACCTCCTCGCCCTCCATGGACATCCAGGTCTCCTCCAATTTCGAGCGCCTGCTGTTCGAGTCCCTGGACCGGGACGCCGAGACCTTGCGCTCGCTCATGGCCTCTCTGGCGCAGTCCGGCTCGTTCACCGTGCCGCGCGACGCCTTCGCCTCCATCGTCGGTGAATTCTCCGCCGGACGGGCCGACGAGCCGGAAACCGCCGCCATGATCGCCCGCACCTATCGCGAGGCGGATTATGTGGTGGACCCCCACACCGCCGTCGCACTCGCGGTCGCCGGCAAGGTGGAGCACAATCCGAACGTGCCGCAGGTGGTCCTCTCCACCGCCCATCCCGCGAAGTTCCCCGACGCGGTGGAAGCCGCCACCGGCAAGCGCCCGGCCTTGCCGGTGCACATGGCCGACCTGATGTCGCGCAAGGAGCGCTTCACCGTATTGCCCAACGACCTGTCCGCCATCGAAGCCTTCATCTCGGGCCATGCCCGCATCGCATCAGGGGCCGCTGCGTGAGCGTTCGGCAGACCACGCTGGAGAACGGCATCACCGTCATCTCCGACGACATGGCCCATCTCGGCACCGCATCGCTCGGCATCTGGGTGGGGGCGGGCGCGCGGGACGAGCAGGAGAGCGAGCACGGCATCTCCCACCTGCTGGAGCATATGGCGTTCAAGGGCACGCGCCGCCGCTCGGCGCGGCGCATCGCCGAGGAGATCGAGCAGGTGGGCGGCGACATCAATGCCGCGACCTCCGTGGAGCAGACCTCCTACAATGTCCGCGTTCTGGGCGAGGATGTGGGCCTCGGCCTCGACATCCTCTCTGACATTCTCACCGAACCCGCCTTCGCGCCCGAGGAGCTGGCGCGGGAGAAGAACGTGATCGTGCAGGAGATCGGCGCGGTCATGGACACGCCGGACGATTTGGTGTTCGACCTGTTCCAGGAGGCGGCTTTCCCCGGACAGGCGGTGGGCCGCTCCATCCTCGGCACGCCCGACACGGTGCGCAGCTTCGACCCGGAGCGGCTCGGCGCCTATCTGGGACGGACCTATCGCGGCCCGCGCATGGTGGTCTCCGCCGCCGGCGCCGTGGACCACGAACACTTCGTCGCCGAGGCAGCGCAGCGCCTGCGCGCCATCAAGAAGGACGAGAAGCCGCCGGCGCCCGCGGCCCTCTATAAAGGCGGCATCTCGCTCACCCCGCGCGATACCGAGCAGGTCCACGTGGTGCTGGGCCTGGAGGGCTGCTCCTTCAGGGTGCCGCGCTACCATGCGCTCCAGGTGCTCACCAACGTGCTGGGCGGCGGCATGTCCTCGCGCCTGTTCCAGGAGGTGCGGGAGCAGCGCGGCCTCTGCTATTCCATCTACGCCTTCCACTGGGCCTATGCGGATTCTGGTCTGTTCGGCATCTATGCCGGAACGGACGAAGGCGATGTGGGCGAATTGACCGATGTCATCATCGACCAGCTGATGGCGGCAGGCGAAACCGCCACCGAGACCGAAGTTGCCCGCGCCAAGGCGCAGATGAAGGTGGGGCTTCTCGCGGCGCTGGAGAGTTCCGGCGCTCGCGCCGAGCAGCTGGCGCGCCAGATCCTGGCGTTCGATCGCGTGATCCCTGTGGAGGAGATCGTGGCGAAGGTGGAGGCGGTCACCGTGGAGGACGTGCGGGCAGCTGCTCGGGATCTCGTGGCCGCCGGCCGGCCCGTTCTGGCGGCCATCGGGCCTGGAAAGGGGCTTGAACCTGCGGCGCGCGTGGTGGAACGTCTTCGGGTAAGATGACTTTTCGGCGTACTTGACCTGTCGCCCGCAGCCTTAGACGAGCTTCGGCATGTGGTTCCTGAAGTCGATCCTGTCTCCGGAGGTTCTCCCCGCCATCGTCGGCGACGGCGTCTATCTGCGCGTGCCGCAGATCAAGGATTACCAGCAATGGCGGGACCTTCGGGAAGAGAGCCGGTCCTTCCTCATGCCGTGGGAGCCCCTGTGGCCGGCGGATGATCTGACCCGCGGCGCCTTCCGCCGCCGGCTGCGGCGCTACGCCCGCGACATGATGCGGGACGAGGCCTACCCGCTCTTCATCTTCCGCATCAGTGACGACCAGCTCCTGGGCGGCCTCACCTTGTCCAATGTGCGGCGCGGCATCTGTCAGGCCGCCAGCCTCGGCTATTGGATGGGCGCGCCCTATGCCGGTCGGGGGCATATGCGGGCTGCGGTCACGGCGCTGCTGCCGGTGGCGTTCGACCAGCTGGGCCTGCACCGCATCGAGGCGGCGTCGATGACCAACAACATGCCCTCGATCCGCCTGCTGGAGAGCCTCGGCTTCGTGCGCGAGGGCTTTGCGCGCCACTATCTGTGCATCAACGGGATGTGGGAGGACCACTTCCTGTTCGCGCGGCTGAGCGGGGATGCCGCCGGATTGCGGCCGGACCAGCAGCTGGACCAGACCTCCTCGCCGCCGCTCGCCGCGCAATAAGCGTCAGTTGCCGGCCTTGGTCGGCGCGGGCGGAAGGGCCGTGGGCTTCGCGAGCTGCTCGATGACCGAACGCACCGCCGCTTCGCCGACCCCCTTGTTGCGCACCGCGTCCAGCAGCGGCTGGGCGGCGCCCGAGCGCTGGATCAGGCTTTTCGGGTCGAGCATCACGTAGGGGCTGCTCCAGGGGCCTTGCACGATGAAGGGCAGGTCGAACGGCGCTGCCTGACGGTCGCTCGTGCCGCTCCCAGCGGGAAGCAGCACGGCGCGGCCCTGAAGGTCGATGTCTCTGGAGCCGACCGCAACCTCGCCTTCCAGGGAGAGGAGCACCTGCTTGCCCTCCATGTGCGCCTGCTGTAACGTCGCGATGCCGTCGGCAATGAAGATCTTGGCGCCAAGCTGCTCAAAAGGCGTGCGACCGCCGCGCAGGTCGCCGCCGCCGGAGAGGGGACGACGCTCGATGCGGCGCATCACCTGGCCGATGTCGATGCCCGCGATGGCGCCGTTGGACACCCGCAGCGCCACGTTGCCGGAAAGGGACTGGGCGATCTCGTAATAGCTCGCGCCGCTGCCTTCCAGCACGGTCTGGACATCGCCGGAACCCTCAATCCGGCGGATGCCGAGAAGGTCGCCGAACGTGCGTTCGAGAGAGATGCCCGTCCCGTCCGCCTGAAGACGCATGGTGGTGCCGACCCCATCCTTCGCCGGGGACAGATCGAGGGAGGCCCGCACATTCCCACCCCAGGCCTGCGCCGTGCCGAGCGCCACCACGAGGCGCCCGGAGCGCAGCACGGCGCTGGTGGCCACCCGCTCGAAATTGCTGTCCTCGGCCCGCATACGGGCGGCGGACAGGCGCAGGTCGATATCGATCCGGGACAAGGGATGGACGTTCAGCGCGCTACGGTCCCAGGCGCCGTCGGACGGCTCGGTCATGACGAACCGGCCATAGGGCGTGAGGTCCAGGGCGTCGGCGGCGAACGTGCCCTGGATTTCCGGGCGCTCGCCGTCCAGCTTGAGGCTCAGCGCGCCTTCACTGCGATTGCCGTCCAACTCCGCGCTCACGGGCGACAGCTGGACGCCGGTGCGGTCAGCGGCAATCTTGGCCGAGAAAGCGAACCGTCCGAGCCCGCCGGCGGTGGGCGCCGGCAGGCCCACCCAGGCGAGAAGGTCGCGCAGCGAGCTTGCCTCGCCGCTGAAATCGCCCTGCGCCTTGGCGTTGGGGCCAGCGGACGAGGAGCCCTTGAACCGCATCCAGGAGGTGCCGGAGGTGATGTCCAGCCGGGTGCCGCACGGCTCGCCGGTGATAAAGGCCGCGGCATTCGCCAGTTCGAGGTCCGCATCCGCAGTCCGGTCGCGCCACGCAAAGGCGATCTTGGCGACAAGGCTCCCGCCGCCGGCGGAGCGATCGAGGCGGGCGTTGATGCCGCTGACGAGTTCTTCGGTCAGCCCGTCCGCGTTGCGCACCGCGATGGTGCCGCCCACGAGGCGCAGCTCGGGGCGGTTCGGCCCCGCCACGAGCCCCACCAGGGCCGGCCCCATGACCAGGGATTTGCCGGTCACCACCAGGGTCGGCCGGTTCAAGGTCACGTCGGCGACTTCCAGGCGCCCGATCAGCAGCGGCAGCAGGCGCAGCCGCGCCACCACTCCCTCGGCATCCAGCGACTGGTCCCCCGACATGGGGAAGACCACCTTCTCCAGCGTCACCGCCGGGGCCGGAAAGAACGAGACGCGCGGCTCCCCGCCAAGGCGCACCTTCTGGCCGGTGGATTGCGCCAACGCTTCCGTCGCCACCTTGCGCACATCCGCGGTGGGCACGAGAAGCGAGGCAAAGGATATGAGGCAGAGCCCAATGATAGCCAGGACGCCGACCAAAACGGCCGACGCGAACACGGCCCTACGGGCGTTTGCGCCGAAAATCACCACCAAGACATCCGATTTTTCGGGCCAGGGCAGGGGAAAACGACCGCACAAACTGCGGTGCGATTCCCCCATCCCCCGAGAGCGGCGCACCTTCTAAGCGGTCTGTGTCGCTTTCAAGGCTATTGAGCCCCCTGACAGCGGATGATCCAGAGGCTATGTCTTGTCCAGAAAGCCTGTGCGTTGGCTTGCGGTGCGTGGGGCCTTTGCGGTAGGCCCGCCGCAGGTCGGGGAGGGGATAATGAGCGAAGCCGAACATCCGCTGTTTCAACCGAGCGCTGCCCGGGTCGCCTCGACCCATATCGCCGGCCTCATCAGCCAGGTGAACAGCCTTCACGGCACGAACCTCTCCACCTATCGCGACCTCCATGCCTGGTCGATCAAGGATCCCGGCGACTTCTGGAGCCTCGTGTGGGACGACTGCAAGGTGATCGGCGAGAAGGGCTCCCGCCAGCTCATCGATGCCGACAAGATGCCCGGCGCGAAGTTCTTCCCCGACGCCAAGCTGAACTTCGCCGAGAACCTGCTGCGCGGCCGCGGCGATGGCGAAGCCATGGTGTTCTGGGGCGAGGACAAGGCAAAGGCCCGTGTCACCCATGACGAACTGCGCGCCCTGGTCTCGCGCCTCCAGCAGGCGCTGAAGGCGGAGGGCGTCGGTGTCGGCGACCGCGTCGCCGCCATGATGCCGAACATGCCGCAGACGGTGGCCATCATGCTGGCGACCGCCTCGCTCGGCGCCATCTTCTCCTCCTGCTCGCCCGATTTCGGCGAGCGCGGCGTGCTCGACCGCTTCGGCCAGATCGAGCCCAAGGTGTTCTTCTGCTGCGACGGCTATTGGTACAACGGCAAGCGCGTCGCCATCGCCGACAAGCTGGCGCAGGTGGCCGCCGGGCTGCCGACCCCGAGCAAAGTGGTGGTGGTGCCGTATCTCGGCGAGGCCGAGGTGGTGGCGGAGAAGCTCAGCCCCCGCGGCGTCACCCTGGACGCCTTCATCGCGCCCTTCGTCTCGGCCGAGGTGACGTTCGAGCGGGTGCCGTTCAACCAGCCGCTCTATATCTGCTTCTCCTCCGGCACCACGGGTGTGCCGAAATGCATCGTCCACGGCGTGGGCGGCACGCTGCTCCAGCACATGAAGGAACACCGCTACCAGAGCGACTTCAACGCCGGCGACCGCCTGTTCTATTTCAGCACCTGCGGCTGGATGATGTGGAACTGGCTGGTGTCCGGTCTCGCCATCGGCGCAACGCTGTGCCTGTACGACGGCTCGCCCTTTGCGCCCGGTCCCCAGGTGCTGTTCGACTATGCGCAGGCGGAGCGGTTCACCCTGTTCGGCACCTCCGCGAAATACATCGACTCGCTGCACAAGGAAGGGCTGCGCCCGCGCGACACCCATGACCTGTCCAGCGTGAAGCTCATCACCTCCACCGGCTCTCCCTTGGCGCCGGAGGGGTTCGACTATGTGTACGACGCCATCAAGAGCGACGTGCCGCTGGCCTCCATCTCCGGCGGCACGGACATCATCTCCTGCTTCGTGCTGGGCGATCCCACCTCGCCGGTGTGGAAGGGCGAGATCCAGGCGGCGGGCCTCGGCATGGCGGTGGATGTGTGGTCCGAGGACGGCAAGCCGGTGAAGGAAGAACGTGGCGAGCTGGTCTGCACCCGGCCGTTCCCCTCCATGCCGGTGATGTTCTGGAACGATCCCGAAGGCGCGAAGTACCACGCTGCTTATTTCGAGCGCTTCCCGAACGTGTGGTGCCACGGCGATTTCGCGCTCTGGACCAAGCACGGCGGCATGGTGATCCTCGGCCGCTCGGACGCGACCCTGAACCCCCAGGGCGTGCGCATCGGCACCGCCGAGATCTACGCCCAGGTGGAGCAGATTCCCGACGTGCTGGAATCCGTCGCCATCGGCCAGGAATGGGACAATGACGTGCGCGTCGTCCTGTTCGTGCGGCTGCGCGAGGGGGTGAAGCTGGACGATGCGCTCACCGCCAAGATCAAGACCCAGATCCGCACCGGCGCGAGCCCGCGCCACGTGCCGGCCAAGGTGGTGCAGGTGGGCGACATCCCCCGCACCCGCTCGGGCAAGATCACCGAGCTGGCGGTGCGCGAGGTGGTGCATGGCCGCCCGGTGAAGAACACCGAGGCGCTGGCGAACCCTGAGGCCCTGTCCGAGTACAAGGACCTGGAGACGCTGAAGAGTTGAGGCTTTTCAGCGTCGCAACTCCTCGTCGTCATCCCCGGACTTGATCCGGGGATCTTCCGCCATGCTTGGCGCCGCACCCGTCCTGAGAAAGATGCCCGGGTTGAGCCCGGGCATGACGGATGAAATCTAACCCGATCCCCGGCTGCCCTTGAGGGAGCCCGGCGTCGCCGTCCGCGACAGCCGGGCCAGAAGGATCACCGGCACCAATCCCACGAGCACGATGAGCAAAGCGGCGATTGCGCCATCCTCATAGGTGCCGCGCGCGGCTTCGCCATAGATGTGGGTGGCCAGCGTTTCGACGCCCAGCGGACGCAGCAGCAGCGTCGCGGGCAATTCCTTCATCCCGTCCACGAACACCATGAGTCCGGCGGTGGCGAGCGCGGGACGCAACAAGGGCAGGTGGATGTGCCGCACCGCGCCGCGCTTCGAGCGGCCGAGGCTGCGCGCCGCCATGTCGAGATGCGGGGAGAATTTGGAATAACCCGCTTCCAGCCCGCCAATGGGAATGGCGAGGAAGCGGATGGCATAGGCGATGATCAAAGCCGCGCCCGAGCCGGAGATGAGCAGTCCGGTGGACACGCCCGCGAACTGGCGCATTCCCTGGTCCACCCAATTGTCGAAGCCGGCGAGCGGGGTCAGGAGGCCGATGGCCAGCACCGTTCCGGGAACCGCATAGCCGAGGCTGCCCATGCGGGCGAGGGCGGATGTGGTGGGCGAGGCGGCGAGGCGCTGCGCCACCGCCGGCACGAAGCCAAGCGCCAGGGCAAGCACCGTTCCGCCAAGCGCGAGGAGCGCGCTGTTGCGGGCCTCCGCAAGGATGCCCGGCGAGAAGCCGCTGAATTCGATGCGCTGGGCCGCGACCCAGGCAAGATGGGCCACCGGCACCGTAAAGCCCAGCAGGACCGGCACCAGGCAGAAGGCGAGGGCGGCGAGGCCCGCTCCGCCTTGCAGATGGATGGGCGCCGGCGGGCGGTTGGTGCCGCCCGCCACATAGCGCGCCCGGCTGCGGGCCGCACGCTCGGCCGCTACCAGAGCCAGCACCAGCGCCAGCATGACGAGGGCCATCTGGGCCGCGCCCGGCAGGTTCGAACGGTTGACCCAGGTGGCGTAGATGGAGACTGTCAGGGTCCGCATGCCAAGGAATTCGGACGCGCCGATATCGCCCAGCACCTCCAGCAAGGCCAGTGTCACACCGGCCACGATGGCGGGGCGGGCCATGGGCAAGGCGATGCGCAACGTGGTGCGCAGACGGCTTGCGCCGAGCGTCCGCGCCACATCCAGCGCCGCCGCGGACTGCACCAGGAAGCTCGCTCGCGCGGAAAGGTAGACATAGGGGTAGAGCACGCAGGACATCACGAAGATGCAGCCGCCAGCCGAGCGGATATCGGGAAGCTGGAGCCCGCGCGGGCTGGAGATGCCCAGCATCCAGCGCAACGCGCTTTGGATGGGCCCGAGGGGATGGAGCACATCGAGATAGGAATAGGCGACGATGTAGCCAGGCAAAGCGAGGGGGAGCAGCAGCGCCCAATCCAGCACGCGCCGGCCGGGAAAATCGCAGGTCGCCACCAGCCACGCGCAGGGCACCGCCACGGCGGTCGTCAAGATTCCAACGCCCACCAGCAGCAGCAAGGTCTGCGCGATGGCGGTGGGCAGCACGTTCTCAATGAGATGGGGCCACAGGTCCCCGGAGCCCTCCGCCGCGATGCCGAACAGCGCCAGCACCGGCAGCAGCACGAAAAGGACGACAAGGGCGGACCCGGTAACAAGCAAGGCGCCCCGTCCTCGCCGCAGAAAGCGGTAGAGGGGCGGGGCGCCTGATTTAAGGGTGAGGTCGGTCAACGCTGGCTCAGCTGTCGAAGCCCACGCGGTCGATCAACTCGCTCGCCTTCTTGCGGGCCTTGGCGATCTCCACCAGCGAGATGGGATCCACCTTCAACGGGCCGAGCGCTGCGATGGCAGGATCCACCGCCGCGCCGGCGAGCACCGGATATTCGAAGTTCGCCTGGGCGTAGATGGCCTGCATGGCCGGCGAGACGGCGAATTCCAGAAGCTTGACTGCATTGTCCTTGTTGGGCGCGTTCTTGGCGACCGCGGCGCCAGTGACGTTCACATGGGTGCCGCCGCCTTCGAACACGGGCAGGAGCACATTGATGCCCTCTCCCCACTTCTGCTGGTCGGGGCCGCCCTTGCCGATGCGCATGAGCGCCACATAATAGGAATTGCCCACCGCGAGGTCGCAGATGCCGCCGAGGATGTCGCGGGCGCCTTCACGGTCGCCGCCGGTGGCCTTGCGGGCGAGATTGGCCTTCACGCCGCGCAACCACGCCTCGGTCTTCGCCTCGCCGTGATGCACGAGATAGGCGGCGGTGAGGCCGACATTATAGGGGTGCTGGCCTGAGCGGATGCAGATCTTGCCCTTCCACTTGGGGTCCGCCAGCTCCTCATAGGTGAAGGAAGAGAGCTTCTGGTCCTTGTCCGCATAGACGAGACGGGCGCGCAGCGAGAGGGAATACCAGTTGCCGGCCGGGTCGCGCAGGTTTGCGGGCACGGCGGCCGTGAGAGTGGGGGTCTGGACCGGCTGGGTGACGCCGGCATCCACCACGTCCAGAAGGTTGCCCACGTCCACCGTCATGAGGAGGTCGGCCGGGGAAGCGGCGCCTTCCGCCTTCACGCGCTCGGCGAGACCGTCCTTCACGAACACGCTGTTGACGGTGATACCCGTGGCCTTGGTGAAGGCTTCGAAGAGCGGCGCTGCAAGGCCGGGCTCGCGGGTGGTGTAGACGTTGACCACGCCCTGGGCCGAGGCCGCGCCGCTGGCGAGGACGGCGGAAGAGAGGGCCGCGAGGAACACGCGGCGGAGCGGGGATTTGGTGGACGATGTCCCGGACATGGATTCCTCCTCGGAGGCCGCCATTCGGTGTGGCCTCGCTGTCCGCATCGCGTAGCGTCAGGCGACGCGCGCCGTCAACGAAAGAGCGCGTGATCCCAATAGGTTAGAGAATATCTAAAAAGGCTAACTACTAAGGGAGCCAAACAAAAAGCCCGGCGCGATGGCCGGGCTTCCGTAAAGACATAAAAGATAAGGATCAATCGGACTCGAGTTCACCGATATGATGCTGTGCGTAAAGCTGGACGCCGAGGCGCTCGACGAGGCCGAGCTGCGTCTCCAGGAAGTCGATATGACCTTCCTCGTCCGTCATCAGCTCTTCGAAGAGGTCACGGCTCGGGAAATCCTTCACCGAGTGGCAGTAGGCGGCGGCCTCTTGATAGAGCGCACGGGCCTCCTGCTCGGCGGCGAGGTCTGCCTCCAGAATCTCTTTCATGTCCTGGCCGATGCGCAGGGGATCGAGCACCTGCAGGTTCGGAAAGCCGTCCAGGAACAGGATGCGGTCCACGAACTTGTCAGCGTGCACCATCTCTTCGATGGATTCGGCGCGCCACTTTTTGGCGAGGTTCTTAAAGCCCCAATTGTCCAGCATGCGGTAATGCAGCCAGTACTGATTGATGGCGGTCAATTCCGACCGAAGACCCCGATTGAGATATTCGATGACCTTGGAATCGCCCTTCATAATCGCCGCTCCTCTCCCTGCGCCGCAGGGGCGCCCGCTACTCTTGAATCATAGTTAGAGGAATTCTAAACTAAAGGCAACCATCGCCAGCCCATGCAGGCACACCGCCCGCTCACTCCGCGGCGATCAGCTTCGTGGAGAGCGACGCTCCGGGGCATGCCGCCGGGCATTCGGCACAGGAGCCGTGGACCTGATCAAGGATCGCCTTGATGGTGCGTGCGCAGCGGCCGCATTGGGGCGAGCAGCCCAGGCAGCGATACACCTCACCGGCCGAACGCACGCCCGCAGTGTTGGCGAGGGCATCACGCACCTGGTGATCCGAAAAGACGTTGCAAGAGCAAACAATCATCGTGCTGGCTGGCCGTTCGCAGTTTAGATTTCTTCTAAATCCTTGTCACACTGTCTTTTTTCGCAAATCGACCCTGCCGACGTCAATCCCGATACGATGCGACATGGTGGCGAAACGGCAAAAAATAAAGAAGCGGCCGTAGTTTCTAATTGTTCTATTTTGGAAGCGCCTCTTTCATCGCTGGCGCAGCGGCGAGATGCACCAAGGCTATGTCCAAGGTTTGGCGCCGATGGAGAGGCCGGCCATGATGACCAGAGCCGAGAGGACCAGGATCGGGTCCAGTCCTTCGCCGAGAAGAAGGGCGGCGAGGCCGATACCGAGCGCCGGTGTCGCAAGGACGCCGAGCGCTGCGGTGACGGCCGGCACCCGCCTGTTCACCACGGTCATGGCCCAAAAGCCGAGGGCCGTGCCGATCACGCCATTATAGACAAGAGCGAGGATTGCCGGCGTGCTCATCCGGATAGGCGGCGGCCCCTCGAAGAAGAAAGCAAGGGTCGCGAGCACCGCAGTGGCAAGCAGGCATTGCCAGGGCATGAGCTGGAGGGGCGTCGCCGTCCAGCGGTGGGCACGCGTGTAGACGATGCTCACGGACCAGCAGATCGCCGCCAGGATCGGGAGCCCATTGCCAAGGATGGCCTCCCTGCTCTTCCAGTCGAAGGCGCTTGGCCCGACGAGGAGCAGCAGGCCGGCCATGCCGACGCCGATGCCCACCATCTGCCGAACCGACATCCGCTCTTTAAGGAAGAGAAAGGCGGCGGGCGCGACCCAGAGGGGCGTGGTGTAGCCCAGAACGATTGCCCGGCCGGCCGAGACATATGTCAGGCCAGCGGTCATCAGGGCGGCGAAGGCGACCATGTGGAACACGGAGATCACAAGGACGATGGGGTAGTCGGCGCGCGGGGGACGCACAAATTGGCGGTTGGCGCAAAGGGCAGGGATGAGCACTGCAGCGGCCAGCGCCGTGCGGATCGTGACCGCCCAGAGTGGTGTGATGTCCTGCACGGCCAGCTTCATGACGACCCAGTTGAGGCTCCACGCCGTCACGACGAAGACGAAAAGCCCGATGGTCGACAGCGCCATTGGGGCCGGCCGTTCGGTGGGCGAGGTGGCGGGCGGTGCGGATGTCATGGAGCAACTTGGTAGACAGGCTCGTCTACGTTGGCAGAGGTGGAACGATCTGTCTACATAAGAGAATGAGGCAGAGCTCTCCGCCATCTGCGCCTGTGGACCTCCCCGCCCGGGATCGCATCCTGTGGGCCGCACAGGACCTGTTCTATCGGCACGGCGTGCGTGCCACGGGCATCGACCGGGTCATCGCCGAGGCAGGCGTGACGAAGGTGACCTTCTATCGGCATTTCCCGTCCAAGGATGATCTAGTGCGCGCGTTCCTGCACCAGCGGCACGAGACATGGATCGCGTGGTTCAAAGACGGTCTTGCCGCGTCACGGGCCTCCCAGTCAGCTGCTGAGCGAGAGACACAGCCGCTCATGCCTGTGCTCCAGGTGGCGCGGGAATGGTTCGGCGGGTCGAGCTTCCGCGGCTGCGCCTTTGCCAACACGGTCGCGGAGATCGGGGAAAGCATTCCATCGATCACGGGCATCGCACTCGAGCATAAGCAGGAGGTGCGCGACGCCATTGCGGGCCTTCTTCCGGCGGATGCGGCAGCTTCCGACATCGCCTGGGCTGCCACGCTCGCCTTGGACGGAGCGATCGTGAATGCGCAATTGGGCGGCTCCTCGACAGAGCCAGCCCTTCTTGGGCTACAGAGCCTGTTGAACGCTCTCGCCGGCGGGCATTGCGATCCGGAAGACGGTTGAGAGGCGGGCGCTCTCAGGCCGGCAGATGGATCTCGCAGAGCATGCCGCTCTCGACCCCGCGCCGAATGCGCAATTCGCCCCCGTTCGCCTTCATCACCGCGGCGATACGGGCCATGCGGAACGGCAGGCCGGCGGCGGTGAAACGGTCCGAGGCGGTTGCGGCGCGAAGAGGAGAGAGCGCCTGGGCGATCTCTTCCTCGGTCAATCCGATGCCGCCATCGCGGATCATCACCACGATACCCGCGCTGTCTCCCGCGGCATCGCTGCGACGCGTCGAGACGATGACCTGGCCGCCGGCCGGAGTCGCGCGCAACGCTTCCTCCAGCAGCATACGCACCATGCGCGCGAGGGCAGGGGCGTTGAACCAGCACTCCAATTCAGGGGTGACGTCCTGGCGGATCAGGATGCGGCGACGGCGGGCGCTCGGCGCCACGTGCTCCACGGCCTCCGTCAGCACTGCATTGACGTCCACCGCCTCCCCGTCGCCATCGAAGGAGCCGGGAACGAGCTGCTCGATATCCTCAAGGCTTGCCAGAAGCTGCTGGCCGGCGATCACCGCCGCCTCCGCCTGCTTGGCATAGCGGCTATTGCCCACCGGGCCGAACGTGGAGGAACGCACCGCGTCCACAAAGCCGAGAATGCCGGTGAGCGGAACGCGAACAGCATGAGACACACGTCGCACGAATGGCTCCATGGCCTCGGCGGCGGCGGCTTCCTTCTCCATCTGCACAGCCAAGGGGGGCTGCTGGTGCGGGGGGTCTTCTGCGACAAGCGTCTCAGCAGGCCTTTCGCGCGCCGCTGTCTCCGCGGCGGAGGGCGGGCGCAACACCAGGCAGAAGCGCGGCGCCGCATGGAGCGCGCGCACGAGCGTTGCTTCCATGGTGGTTTCGACGCCCAGCCGATGCCGGAGCGTCAGCGTCGCCTGGCCGGGCGGGTCGCCCGGAGCCGCGGCCGAGGCGCCTTCCAGCAGGGCCACGGCCTCCATCTGGCTGCCCGAGGCGAACAGGAGCGTGAACGGCTCGCCCTGCAACTCGTCCCCACGGAAGCCGCAAAGCTCGGCGGCCGTGGCGTTCAGCTCCTCGATGGCGCCTGCCCGGTCCAGCAGGAGGACGCCGAACGGAATGATATCCAGTGCCTGCGCCCGGGCGGTCGCGCGTTCCGCGCCGACATCCACTTGTGGAACCGGCGGGGCGACAGGCGCGGGAGGGGGAGGGGCCGGTGCAGGCCGATCGATGCTGCGCACCACATGCACAATGGCCGACTGGCCGCGCCAGGGCGCGGAGACGAGCCGCACATCGACCGGAATTCGCCCACCGCCCACGGACTCAAGCTCGAGAGGGGAGTCCGGCTTTTCCCGCACAAGGCGCGTGGAAAGGCCGCCGGAGGCACGAAACGCGTCCATGTCGGCAAGGCCGGCCCAAGCCAGCAGAGTGGCATTGACGTGGACAAGCTCGCCGCGCTGCTGGACGGCGAGGCCGATGGGCAGGCGGTCGAGCAGCCCCTCGTCCATCATCTGCGCCGGCGGGGGGGCAGGAGGGACGGAGGGAGGAGGGATGATCTCCGGCGCGGGCGGGTTCACTGGCTCCGGTGGCGGGGCGGCCGGAGGCGGCGCCTCAGGACCTCCCGACTTCGGCCAGCCGTCGATGGCCTCGTTGAGGGTTCTGGCGATTTCATGAAACGCCGAACGCTCGCGGGGGGAAAGGGTGCCTCCACGCAGCGGCACCACATTGCGCGGCGGTTCCGGCTCGGCCTGGGGTGGGCGCGGCGGAGCCGCCCAAATGAGACCGAAGCCGCGCACCCCTATGCGCCGCTTGGCGCCGTCGAACAGCGGCACGCCGCCAATCTCGATGCGGCGTGGCGGATCTTCCGCGGTCCACAGCACCGCGTCGGAAAAGCTGGCACCGGCGAGGAGAAGGTCGGAGACGGCAGCCACGTCCTTCAGGACGCCATCCGCCGTAAGGTCCGCGAAGCTGCGCCCCTGCCACGCCCGCAGGCGTGGGCCCAAGGCGTCGATGATGGAGGGGGACAGAGCCGAGAGCCGCCCCTGCGCATCCGCCTCCCAGGTAAAGCGCACGGGCCTTGCGGGCTCATCGGCTTCGGGAGATGAGGCGGAGGGGTCGGACGTTTCCGCCGCCGGGGCGCTCGCGCCGGGAATGAGGGCGAGGGGATCTGCGAACAGCACGGCGCGGCCCAGCGGCGAGTTGATGGTTGCGCAGGAAAAGACGTGGGGCACAAAGGCGGAAGGAAGCCGCACCCGCTCCAATCTGGCAGCGCTATTGCCGCTCGCCGCCACACGCTGGGCGACGACCTTCACGCCCATGGGCGCCGTCTCATCCTCAGTGATGCCCAGGCCGGCGCAGGGCGGGGTCGCCACCAGCACCTTCGCATCGGGCAGGGAGACGAGAAAAGACGCGAAATCCACCCGCCGCAACGGCGCAAGCGCCGGCTCGTTCAGCGTCAGAAGGCGGGACGTATGCTCGCTCATGACCTCGGACTGGGCAGCGGCCGCCGGCGGACCGTTCCGGCGGGCAGCCACTATCTGCATCTTGAGTGTGCCACTTAAAAATTAACAGGCCCGCAATCGCATCACCGTCGCGAGATAGGGGCATACTGTGTTCTGCAACCATCACCCAGGGCAAAAAGGCGCAGGAGGGTGCGGACAATCCACCCGAAATGCACTCTAAGCCCTTGAGTAAAGGTGGTTTCATAGCCGGAAGGAAGCGTCAAACCAATTCCATCTCAAGCGATCCGCATCTAAGATCGCTTCGGAGCCGCCGGTGCCGGTGTTCCGCAACGCCCGAGGAGCAAGACGATGACCAATAAGTTCGGTCCCGACCTCGAGTTGCCCGCTGAGCTGCGGGCCATTGCCGAGAAGAATGTCGCCCAGGCGCGGCAGGCTTTCGACACTCTCTTCGACACCGCCCGCAGCGCGGTGGGCGAATCCGAAGAGCGGATGAAGGAAGTGCATTCCGGCATCAAGGAGCTTCGCCAGAAGACCCTCGGCCTCGTGGAGGCCAATGTGAATGCCTCCTTCGACTTCCTCAACAAGCTGGTGCAGGCGAAGTCGCCCCAGGAAGTGCTGAGCCTGCAGGCCGCCTTCGTGAAGGATCAGGTGCAGGCCGTGGCGAGCCAGGCGGCCGCGCTCGGCAGCGATGCGCGGACCCTTGGCGAATCCACCGTCCGCTCGCTGGACGAGCATGCCCGCGCCCTCTCCGAGCGGGTGCAGGCTCTGGGCGCCGCCGCCACCGCCCATGCCAAATCCGTGGCTGAAGACATGCAGAGCGCCGGTGCCGCAGCTGCGAAGAACATGCAGAATGCGGCCGAGAAGGCAGCGGAAGCTGCGCCGAAGCCTTACGATCCGAATCAGACCTACTAAGGCTTTGGCGACGTCTTGACCTCGACATTGTGCGGCGCAAAATTTTCTTTTGTGCCGCACCCATCGTGGGTTATGATGGTTGTGGGATCGTGGATCACGGGTCCGGGGCGTGCGCGCAGCCGGGCTTGGACCTGTCAGCCCAATCGCGCACCAACCTGCTCGCACCGAGGAAGCCATGAACGAAAGCTTTGCCAAAGCGTTCCAGGACCAGATGGCCGCCACCAGCAGCGCCTTCTCCAATTTCGAGGTGCCCGCTCCCTTCCGTGACATGGCGGAGAAGAGCGTCCAGCAGGCCCGTGGCAATTACGAGAAGTTCAAGGCTGCCGCCGAGCAGACCACCGACATGATCGAGGATTCGTGCTCCACCGCCGCCAAGGGCGTCGCCGAGTACAATGTGAAGTCCCTCGAAATCCTGCGCTCGAACATGAATTCGGCGTTCGACTTCTTCGCCTCCGTGCTGAGCGCCAAGAGCGCGGCCGAGGCGGTGGAGCTCTCCAGCACCCACCTGCGCTCGCAGTATGAGAACCTCCAGGCCCAGGCCAAGGAACTCTCCGGCCTCGCGCAGAAGATCGCGACGGAAAGCTCCGAGCCCATCAAGGCCGCGGCCGAGAAGACCTTCCGCTCCGCGGCCTGATCTTCTTCCCGCTTTCAGCGTCTCGCCTCGGGCGAGGGCAGGGCGCCGGTCTCCCCGGCGTCCTTTTCTTTTCGGGCCGTCCCGCTTCCGGCCGCCTTGACGGCGCCTGCCGGCCTTGCGATGACGCAGCCCGTCGCGCCACCGTGTTCCATTGCCGCCCGGCGGACTATGATGGGCGTCTGATCGGCGCCCTCGTGTCGGCGCCCCAAGAGTCACCCATGGCCAAGAGCCACCCATGCGCGCCTTAGGTTCGGTTTCTCCCATCCTCGTGGTCGGCCCCTCCTGGGTCGGCGACATGGTGATGGCGGGAAGCCTGATAGAGAGCCTGCGTATCCGCGAGCCGGGCCGCCCCATCGATGTGATCGCGCCGCCCGCCGCCTTGCCCATCGCAAAGCTGATCCGCGGCGTTCGCCGCACCATTCCCCTCGGCCTCGGCCATGGCGAATTCGGCCTGATGGCGCGGTGGAAGGCGGGCCGGGCGCTGCGCGAGGAGGGCTACGGCAAGGCCATCATCCTGCCGCGCGCCTTCAAGGCCGCCATCGTGCCCTTCGCCGCCGGCATCCCCGAGCGCATCGGCTATGCCGCCGAAGGGCGCAGCCTGCTGCTGACCGAAGCGCGCAAGGACAGGGACCGGAAGACCGGCCGCACCATCGACCGCTTCGTCGCCCTCGGCGCCCCCCGCGGCGACCACCTCACGTCGCCGCGCCCCGTGCTGCACTTGCCGGACGGCGCCATGGAGGCGGCGGCTTCGCGCTTTCCTCTGGCCGGAGAGGGGCCGGTGATGGCCTTGTGCCCCGGTGCCGAATATGGCCCCGCCAAGCGCTGGCCGGCCGCCAAGTTCGCGCGCCTCGCCGCCATGGCGAGCGCCGCCGGCTATCGCATTCGCGTGCTGGGCGGGCCGAAGGACGCCTCCATCGCCGAGGAGATTGTCGCGCAGGCCGGCGTGCCCGTGGACAATCTCGCCGGCCGCACCAGCCTGATCGATGCAGCGGCGATCCTCGGCGCCGCCGACGTGGTGATCTCCAACGATTCCGGGCTCATGCACGTGGCCGGCGCCCTCGACCGGCCGCTGGTGGTGCTCTACGGCTCCTCGTCCGAGAAGATGACCCCGCCCACCGGGCCGCGCTCCCAGGTCGTGTCCCACGATCTGCCCTGCCGGCCGTGCCTTAAGCGGGAATGCCCCTTGGGGACGCTGGCCTGCTTCGAGAGCATCCAGCCCAGCGAGGTCCTCGCGGCGGCCGCGCGGATCCGGGGATGAAGCTTCTCATCGTGAAGCTCTCATCGCTGGGGGATGTGGTCCACACCTTCCCGGCGCTCACCGACGCCGCGCGCGCGGTGCCCGGCCTCGTGGTGGACTGGGCGGTGGAAGAGGCCATGGTGCCGCTGGTGCGCCTGCATCCCGCCGTCCGCCGCGCCATTCCCGTGCCCCTGCGCCGCCTGAAGAAATCCCCGCTCGCCGGCTGGCGCTCGGAAGAAGGGCGCGCTTTGCGCGCGGCCCTGGCGGAAGAGCGCTACGACCTCATCATCGACGCCCAGGGGCTGATGAAGAGCGCGGGCATCGCCCGCTTCGCGAAAGGAAAGCGCCACGGCTTTGCCTGGGGCAGCGCGCGGGAGGGCATCGCGACGCTGCTCTACCACCGCCGCCACGCCATTCCCGAGGTGGAGCATATGGCGGCGCGCATCCGCAAGCTGTTCGCCGCCGCGCTGGGCTACGATTTGACGGCGCTGCCGGCCGATGCCGGGCTCAAGGTGGAGCCCGCGCCGGCGGAGGCGCCCTATCTCGTGCTGCTCCACGGCACCACGTGGCTGACCAAGACCTGGACCGTGCTGCGCTGGCGCGAACTGGCCGCCATCGCCGAGACGGCGGGGCTGAAGACCCGCATCTTTGCGCTCGGCGAGGAGGAGACGCGCCGCGCCGAGGCCATCGCCCGCGGCATGCCCTCGGTGGAGATCCTCCCGCCCGCGCCCATCGATCAGCTCGCCCCCATCCTGGCGGGCGCCGAGGGGGTGGTGGGCGTCGATTCCGGCCTCGGGCACCTCGCCGCCGCGCTGGGCGTGCCCACCGTTGGGCTCTATGGCCCCACCGATGCGCGCCTCACCGGCCTGTTCGGCCCGAAGGTGCTGGAGATGCGCTCGTTCCGCCCCTGCGCCCCGTGCGAGAACGCCCATTGCAAGATCGCGCCGCACACCGTGGAAGGCCCGCCCTGCATGGTGGATCATGGCGCCCGGGCCGCATGGCGCGGGCTCAATGTGCTGCGGCACGGCCATGCGGACAAGATGGACAAGACCGGCCCAGGCGTGGCACAGGGAACCCCTTCGGCGCCTCAACAGCGCCCGGCTTCGTGACCGGAGCGGCCCCGCTCCTGAAGGTTTTGGCTCATGACCCTTCCGGGCTCCCGCGATACGGTGCTGGTTACCGGCGGCGCGGGCTTCATCGGCTCCAATCTCGCCCGCGCCTGCGCCGCGGACGGCCTGCGCGTGGTGGTGGCCGACTGGCTGGAAGACGGGCCGAAATGGCGCAACATCTCCGACATCCTGCTGGATGACGTGATCCGCCCCGAGGCGGCGCTCTCCTTCCTGGAGCGCGAGGCCGGACGGGTGCGCGCCGTGATCCATATGGGCGCCATCTCCGCCACCACCGAGCGGGACGGCGACAAGATCGTCGCCCGCAATGTGCGGCCCACCCTCGATTTGTGGGACCTGTGCGCCCGCAAGGGGCTGCCCTTCATCTACGCCTCCTCCGGCGCCACCTATGGCGACGGCGCCTCCGGCTTCCGGGACGATGAAAGCGCCTCCGCGCTTCTCGAGCTCGCGCCACTCAACGCCTATGGCTGGAGCAAGCTCATGGCGGACCGGCGCTTCCTCGCCGATATCGCCGCCGGCCGTCCGCGCCCGCCGCAATGGGCGGGCCTGCGCTTCTTCAACGTCTACGGGCCGGGCGAGGCGCATAAGGGCGACATGCGCTCCGTGATCCACAAGATCTATCCCACCGCCGCCGCCGGGGAGGCGGTGACACTCTTCAAGTCCCATGACCCCGCTTATGAGGATGGCGGCCAGCTCCGCGACTTCGTCTATGTCGGCGATTGCGTCGCCGTGGTGCGCTGGCTGCTGGAGACGCCCGCGGTGAGCGGCATCTTCAATGTGGGCACGGGCCAGGCGCGCAGCTTTGCGGACCTAGCCCGCGCGGTGTTCGCGGCGGCCGGCAAGGAGCCGCTGATCCACTATGTGGACATGCCCGAGGCCATCCGGGGCGCCTACCAGTATTTCACCCAGGCCGACATGTCGAAGCTGCGCGCCGCCGGTTTCTCCCAGCCCTTCACCTCGCTGGAGGACGGCGTGCACCAGTATGTGACCGGCCACCTGCGCGGCAAGAACGGGTGAGGGCGCGCCATGCTCGCTGATGCCCGGCCCGGCCCGATCGCCGTCATCGGCGACGTGATCGTCGATCATTATGTGATCGGCTCGGTCTCCCGCATCTCCCCTGAGGCGCCGGTGCCGGTGGTGGTGCATGGCATGGACAGGCTGGTGCCCGGCGGGGCGGCCAATGTGGCCGCCAATGCGGCCGCCATGGGCGCGCCGGTGCATCTGGTGGGCCTCGTGGGTGCGGATGCCCGCGCCGGAGAGCTGCGCGAAGCGCTGGCCGCCTTTCCCGACATTTCGCTCGATCTCGTGGCCGACCCGGCGCGCCCCACCATCACCAAGACGCGGGTGATGAGCGGGCGCCAGCAGATCGTCCGCATCGATGCCGAAGATGCGAGCCCTGCCTCCCCTGAGGTGGAAGCCCGCCTCATCGCCGCCGCCCGTGCGGCCATCGCGCAATGCCGGGTCGCCGTGCTCTCCGATTATGCCAAGGGCGTCCTGGGCGACCGGGTGATCGCGGCCATCATGAAAGAGGCCGAGGCGCGGGGCGTGCCTGTCATCGTTGATCCCAAGCGCCGCACCTTCGAGGCCTATCGCGGCGCGGCCCTGGTGACGCCCAACCGCCGGGAACTGGCGGACGCCACCGGCCTGCCTGATACCACCGACGAGCAGGCGGCCGCTGCCGCTGCCGCCGCCGCCGCGCAGTTCGGCGGCGATGTGCTGGTGACGCGCGCCGAGAAGGGCATGACCCTCTGGCGCCGCGACGGCGCCGTGCTGCACGTGCCCGCCGAGGCGCGCGAAGTCTTCGACGTCTCGGGGGCAGGGGACACGGCCCTCGCGGCGCTGGCCATGTCGCTCGCCTCCGGCGAGCCGCTGGAAACCTGCGTGCGCATCGCCAATGCGGCGGCGGCCATCGCCGTGGGCAAGCTCGGCACCGCCGTCGTCACCCGCGCCGAGCTGGCCGCCGCCCTCGGCCGCGCCTTGCCGCAGATGGAGACGCCGGGCGCCCTCGTCTCGCTGGAGCGGGCGAAGGAGATCATCGCCCGCTGGCGGGCGGGCGGGGCGAGCGTGGTCTTCACCAATGGCTGCTTCGACCTGCTGCATCCCGGCCATGTGGCGCTGCTGGAGGCCGCCGCCGCCGAGGGCGACCGGCTGGTGGTGGCGCTCAACACGGATGCCTCCACGCAGCGCCTGAAGGGGCCGACGCGCCCGCTCCAGGACGAAGCCGCGCGGGCCAGGGTCATCGGCGCCATGCGCTGCGTGGACCTCGTGGTGCTGTTCGACGAGGACACGCCCCTTGAGACCATCACGGCCCTGCTGCCCGACGTGCTGGTGAAGGGCGCCGACTACAAGCCCGAGGAGGTGGTGGGCGCGGACGTGGTGACTGCCAATGGCGGGCGCCTTGTGCTGGCGAACCTGATCGCGGGCCGCTCCACCTCGTCTTTGGTGGCGAAGGCGCGGTCCTGAGGCGCCTCGGCAATAAATCGCCCCGCTCCCGTTGCGGCGCACGCGCGGGCCTATATAGTCGAAGAGTCGTCGGTTCCCTTCGGGGATCAAAAGGGAATGCGGTGCGGGACCTGTCCCAAAGCCGCGGCTGCCCCCGCAACTGTCGGCGGTGAGCGCTCCCCGCAGCGCCACTGGAACATGCGTTCCGGGAAGGCTGGGGAGAGGCGATGAACCGCGAGCCAGGAGACCTGCCGAAGGCGCGCGAGCCCAGTCATGGGCGCTTCCAGTCAGCCCTCGGAGGGAGGGCCAGGAGATGAAGATGAGCACGCAGAACCAGGTTTCCCAGGACCTCGCCGGCAAATCCGTCGCGTCGCGCACGCTGCAGATCACCTTCGCCGCGCTGCTGGGTCTCTTCGTGGTGGGCGGCGTCGGCTTCTCCCATATGGAAGTGGTCCATAACGCGGCCCACGACTACAGGCATTCGACCGGCTTCCCCTGCCACTGACAGGGGGCCGACATGTCGTTGTTCCGCACCATCGTCTTCGTGGCGGCGGCCGCCGGCCTATTCTCCGGCATTGCCATGACCGTCTTCCAGCAGGCCGCGACCGTTCCGCTGATCCTCAAGGCCGAGACCTATGAGGAAGCCGAAGCCGAAGCCGAAGCCGCCGCGCCCGCGACCCATACCCATGACGCCGCAACGCCCGCGCATAGCCATGACACCGCGGCCGCCCATGACCATGACGAAGGCGGCTGGCAGCCGGCGGATGGGTTCGAGCGCATGGCCTTCACGCTGGCGGCGAATGTCGTTGGCGCCATCGGCTTCGCGCTGCTTCTCGTCGCCGCTTCAGAACTCGCGGGCGGGCTCACCGGCTGGCGCGACGGGCTCCTCTGGGGCCTCGCGGGCTTTGCCGCCTTCACGCTGGCGCCCAGCCTCGGCCTTCCGCCCGAGCTTCCCGCCATGCCGGCGGCGGAGTTGGGTCCCCGGCAGCTCTGGTGGACCGCCACAGCGGCAGCCACCGCCGGGGGCATCGCGCTCATCGCCTATGGCCGCTCGCTGCCGGCGGTGATCGCCGCGCTCGCTTTGATTGCGGCGCCGCATTTCATCGGCGCGCCGCAGCCGGAGAACTTCGAAACTCCCGTGCCCCACGATCTGGCGCACAATTTCGTCGTCGCGGTGGTGGTCACGAGCTTCCTGTTCTGGGCGATCCTCGGCGGCGTCGCCGGCCTCGTCCGCGCAAGGATGGCCGGCGCCCAGCCATGACGGCCGGGCCGCGCGCCCGCCGCGTGCTGGTGCTTGGCGGGGCGCGCTCCGGCAAGAGCGGTTATGCCGAAGCCCTGATCGAAGCCGCGCCGCCGCCCTATGTTTATGTGGCGACGGCGCAGGCGCTCGATGCCGAGATGGCGGATCGCATCGCGCTGCATCGCTCAAGACGTGACACGCGCTGGCGGACCCACGATCATCCCTTCGACGTAGCTGACCTTCTGGCGGAGCTTCCGCCGGACGCCCCCGTGCTCGTAGACTGCCTGACCTTGTGGCTGACCAATCACTTACTGGCGGATCATGATCTTGAGGCGGAACAGGAGCGGCTGGTTTCCGCGCTTCTCGGGCGAGGCGGCTTGACGGTTCTGGTGGCCAACGAGGTGGGGCTCGGCATCGTGCCGGACAACGCGCTCGCCCGCCGCTTCCGCGACGCCGCCGGCCGCCTCAATCAAGCGGTGGCGGCGGCCTCCGACCGGGTGGTGTTCATGGTGGCGGGCCTGCCCCTGGTGGTGAAGGAGGACGCGCCATGAGCGCCGGGATCGACGACGCCGAGGCCGCCCGCCATCGCGACAAGATGGCCAAGCGCAAGGCCGTGCAGGATGCCGAGGTGGCCGGCAAGACCACCTTGGAGAAGGGCCTCCTCATCGTTCATACCGGCCCTGGCAAGGGCAAGAGCACCGCCGCCTTCGGCCTCGCTCTGCGCATGCTGGGGCGCGGCAAGCGGGTGGGTGTAGTCCAGTTCATCAAGGGCGCGTGGGAGACAGGCGAGCGCGAGGCGTTCGCGGCCTTCGGCGACCGGGTTCAGTGGTACACCATGGGGGAGGGCTTCACCTGGGAGACCCAGGACCTCGCCCGCGACGTGGCCGCCGCGCAGCGGGCCTTCGAGAAGGTGCGCGAGCTGATGGCGGACGAGACCCTCGCCCTGCTCATCCTGGACGAGCTGAACATCGCGCTGCGCTATAGCTATCTGGACCTTGGCGAAGTGGTGGAGACGCTGGCGGCGCGCCGCCCGGACCTGCACGTGGTGGTCACCGGCCGCAATGCCAAGCCGGAATTGATCGCCGCCGCCGACCTCGTGACGGAGATGGGCCTTGTGAAGCACCATTTCGCGGCCGGCGTGAAAGCGCAGGCCGGCATCGAATTCTAGGGCCGCCATGCCCTCACTCATGTTCCAGGGAACGGGCTCGGACGTGGGCAAGTCCCTGTTGGTGGCGGGTTTCTGCCGCGCCTTCGCCAATCGGGGGCTGAAGGTGCGGCCGTTCAAGCCGCAGAACATGTCCAACAATGCGGCGGTCACGGCGGATGGCGGCGAGATCGGCCGGGCCCAGGCGCTCCAGGCCCGCGCCGCGCGAGTCGCGCCATCCGTCCACATGAACCCCGTGCTCCTGAAGCCCCAGAGCGAGACCGGCGCCCAGATCGTGGTGCAGGGCAGGGTGGTGGGCAGCGCGAAAGCCGCCGTCTACCAGGGCATGAAGAAGAACCTGATACCCGCGGTCTTAGGAAGCTTTAGCCGGCTTATTTCCGAGGCTGATCTGGTGCTTGTGGAGGGGGCCGGGAGCGCTTCCGAGGTCAATTTGCGGGTCAACGACATCGCCAATATGGGCTTTGCCCGCGCAGCAAATGTGCCCGTGGTGCTGATTGGAGACATCAACAGGGGCGGCGTGATCGCCAGCGTCGTCGGCACCAAAACAGTTCTTCATCCTGAAGATGAAGCGCTTGTTTCTGGCTTCATTATCAATAAGTTCCGGGGCGATCCTAATCTCTTTCGCGAGGGACTTGAGATCATCACCCGCCACACGGGCTGGCCGGCTTTGGGGCTCGTGCCCCACTTTCCCGAGGCCATTCGCCTGCCCGCAGAGGACGCGCTCGCCCTGGAAGGCCCGCCGGTCTCCAAACCGGCGGCGCGGGTACGGATCGCAGTGCCGATCCTGCCCCATATCTCCAATTTCGACGATCTAGACCCGCTGGACGCCGAGCCGGCTCTGGAAGTGCTTCGCCTGCGCCCCGGCGACGTGCTGCCGCCGGACACGGATCTCGTCCTGCTCATCGGCTCCAAGGCGACGCGGGCAGACCTCACCGCGCTGAAGCAATGGGGCCTCGATCACGACATCATCGCCCACGCACGGCGGGGCGGGCGCGTGCTGGGACTCTGCGGTGGCTACCAGATTCTCGGGGAGAGGGTCGAGGACCCGCTTGGCCTGGAAGGCCCGCCGGGTGGGACGGAAGGGCTCGGCCTCCTGAAGGTCCGCACACGGCTCTCGCCGGACAAGCGCCTGGAGGCGGTCTCAGGCCATTCTTGTTTGGGCGCGCCCTTCAGCGGCTATGAGATGCATATGGGCGAGACGACCGGCCCCGATCGCGCCCGGCCGTTCGCGACCTTCACAGGTGGCGCCCCAGACGGCGCCGTCTCAGCTTCCGGGCTGGTGATGGGCACCTATGCGCACGGCCTGTTCGCGGACGATGCCCAACGCGCCGCATGGCTCGCTCTGCTCGGTGCCGGACCGACGCAGGTCTCCTACGAGGCCCAGGTGGACGAGACCCTGGATGCGCTGGCCGCCCATCTCGCCCGGCATGTGGACCTCGACCGCCTCCTCAGCCTCGCGCGATGAGCATCGCGACCGCGCCGAGGCAGGAGAGCCCCACCAGCAGGCCATCGGCAATCAGATAGAGCCGCAGCGCTCCGCGGATATCGGCGGCGCCGATCTCCCGCCTGCCGTCGCCCATATAGGCCGCCTCCGCCTGCACGCCGCCATAGGAGCGCGGGCCAGCAATGGAGATGCCGAGCGCCCCGGCCATGGCCGCCTCCGGCCAGCCCGCATTGGGCGAGCGGTGCCTGGGCGCATCCCGCCACATGGTGCGCCAAGCTTGGGCCGGCGAGGCGCCCGGCATGAGAGACGCACCGAGCACCACCAGAAGTCCCGAAAGGCGCGAGGCGGGCAGGTTCACCACATCGTCGAGCCGCGCCGCCGCCCAGCCGAATGCCCGATGGCGCGGCGTCTTGTGGCCGATCATGCTGTCGGCGGTGTTGAGCGCCTTATAGGCGGCTGCGCCGGGCAGGCCACCGACCACCATCCAGAAAGCCGGCGCCACGATCCCGTCGGAGAAGTTCTCTGCGAGGCTCTCGATGGCGCCCCGTGTGACACCGGCCACATCAAGCTGGTTCGGATCACGGCCGACGATGCGGGAGACGGCCACACGGCCGGCCTCAAGCCCTTCAGTCTCCAGCGCGGCCGCCACCGACGCCACATGCTCATAGAGCGACCTTTGGGCGAGGAGAGAAGAGGCGAGGAGGGCCACCGCGACCATGCCCAGCGGCACCATGAACAGCACATGCTGCACGAGGAAGGCGGGCAGGGCGGCGGACAGCAGGATCACCAGCAAGGCCAGGACGCCCAGCCCGCGGCGCATGGCGAAGGATGCATTCTCCCGGTTGATCCGCCGATCCAGCGCCGAAATCAGCCGGCCCATCCAGATGACGGGATGCCCGACCGCCGGCAGGAGCCGGCGCGGATAGCCAAAGGCGGCCTCCATGAGAAGCGCCAGCGCCGTCAGTGGAAAGAAAGGCACGCGCGGTCATCCCCCCGGAGCGAACCCGAGTCAGATGCTCCAGTCCGTCTCCTCATCCCGTTCCAGATAACCGTTCTCCGCGAGATAGGCGATCACCTGGTCCGCCAGTTCCTCCGGCGCGCTCGTGCCTCCCGCAAGGCGCAGTTCGGGGCGCTCCGGCGGCTCATAGGCGCTGTCGATGCCGGTGAAATTCTTGATCAGTCCTTCGCGAGCCTTGCGATAGAGCCCCTTGGCATCGCGCTGCTCGGCGATCTCCAGCGAGGTATCCACGTGGATTTCCACGAACTCACCGTCGTCCAGCAGATCGCGGGCAAGCTGCCGCTCAGCGCGGAAGGGCGAGATGAAGGAGACGATGACGATGAGCCCGGCATCGGCGAACAGCTTCGCCACCTCCGCGACGCGGCGGATATTCTCCACGCGGTCGGCATCGGTGAAGCCGAGATCCTTGTTGAGGCCGTGGCGGACATTGTCACCATCGAGCACATAGGTGTGCCGCGAGGCGGCATGCAGCTTCTTCTCCACTAAAGCCGCGATGGTGGACTTGCCTGCCCCGGACAGTCCGGTGAACCAGAGCACGGTCGGCTTCTGGTGGTTCAGCGCCGCGCGCGCCACCTTGGAGACCTTCAGTTCCTGCCAGTGCACGTTGGTGGCGCGCCGCAGGCCGGAGCGGATCATTCCCGCGCCGACCGTCTGGTTGGTCATGCGGTCGATGAAGATGAAGGCGCCGGTGCCCGGAATCTCAGTAAACGGGTCGAATGCGATGGCATCGCGCAGGACGATATTCACCTCGCCTACCTCGTTGAGCGCAAGCGCCCGCGCCGGCTCCGGCGCGTAGGTATTGACGTTGATCTTGTGGCTGATGGCCGAGATGCTGGCGCCCACCGTCCGTGTGCCGATCTTGATGAGATAGGGCCGGCCCGGTTGAAGGGCGTCCTCGTGCATCCAGATCACGCGGGCGGCGAACTGCTCGGCAAGCTCGGGACGTGCAGATGCGGCGGCAAGGATGTCGCCGCGCGAGACATCGATCTCGTCTTCCAGCGTCAATGTGATGGACTGGCCGGCGCTGGCCTCGTCGAGATTCCCGTCGGCGGTGACGATGGACTTCACGCGGGACACGTGCCCCGAGCCGGCCACCACCACTTCTTCCCCGGGCCGCACGATGCCGCTGGCGATGGTGCCGGAGAAGCCGCGAAAATCGAGGTTCGGCCGGTTCACCCACTGCACCGGCATGCGGAAAGGCTGATGCTCGGCGGAGCGGGCGACGTCGATGCCTTCCAGATACCGCACGAGGCTCGGACCCGTGTACCAAGGCATGCGCTCGCTCTTGGTGAGCACATTGTCACCGAAGCGCGCCGACAGGGGCACAGCCTGGAAGGTCTCGAAGCCGAGCCCGGCCGTCATGACGCGGTATTCCGCGACGATGGCGTCGAACCGTTCTTGCGAGAAATCCACGAGATCGATCTTGTTCACCGCCAGCACCACATGGCGGATGCCCAGCAGCGAGACGATGAAGGAATGCCGCCGGGTCTGGGTGAGGATGCCCTGGCGGGCGTCCACCAGGATCACGGCGAGGTCCGAATTGGACGCGCCCGTGGCCATGTTGCGGGTGTATTGCTCGTGGCCGGGCGTGTCGGCCACGATGAACTTGCGCCGCTCGGTGGCGAAGAAGCGGTAGGCGACGTCGATGGTGATGCCCTGCTCGCGCTCGGCGGCGAGGCCGTCCACCAGCAACGCGAAATCGAGGTCGTCGCCGGCCGTGCCGTACTTGCGGGAATCGCTGGCGAGCGTCGCCACCTGATCGTCGAACAGCAGCTTCGTGTCATAGAGCAGCCGGCCGATGAGGGTGGACTTGCCGTCATCCACGCTGCCGCAGGTGAGGAAGCGCAGGAGGCTCTTGGTCTCGGGGGCGAACAGCTCCGAGCGGGGGGCGGCGTTCATCAAAAGTAGCCCTCCCGCTTCTTCTTCTCCATGGACGCTGCCTCGTCATGATCGATGAGCCGGCCGGAGCGTTCCGAGGTACGCGCCGCCAGCATCTCGCGGACGATGGCCTCCAGGGTGTCGGCCTCGCTGTCGACGGCGGCGGTGAGTGGATAGCAGCCCAGCGTGCGGAAGCGCACCTTGCGCAGTTCCGGCGTCTCGCCCGGCTCGAGGCGCATGCGCGCATCGTCCACCATGATCATCTGCCCGCCGCGCCAGACGATGGGCCGCTCGGCGGCGAAATAGAGCGGAACGATGGGGATCTCTTCGGCCAGGATGTATTGCCAGATATCCAGCTCTGTCCAGTTGGAGAGCGGGAAGACGCGGATGGATTCGCCCGGCTTCACCCGCGCGTTGAACAGGTTCCACAGTTCGGGCCGCTGGTTCTTCGGGTCCCAGCCGTGATTGGTGGTGCGGAAGGAGAAGACGCGCTCCTTGGCGCGGCTCTTCTCTTCGTCGCGCCGGGCGCCGCCGAAGGCCGCGTCGAAGCCGTGGGCGGTGAGCGCTTCCTTCAGCGCATCCGTCTTCATCACACTGGTATAGAGCGAGGAGCCGTGGTCGAACGGGTTGACGCCCTGCGCCGCTCCGGCCTGATTGGTGTGGACGATGAGGTTGAACCCCAGTTCCTTCACCATCCGGTCGCGGAAGGCGATCATCTCCCTGAACTTCCAGCCGGTATCCACGTGCAGGAGCGGGAAGGGGGGCTTGGCGGGATAGAAGGCCTTCACCGCCAGATGCAACATCACGGCGGAGTCCTTCCCGATGGAATAGAGCATCACCGGGTTGGAGAATTCGGCCGCCACCTCGCGCATGATGAAGATGGCTTCCGCCTCCAGGCGCTGGAGGTGCGAGAGGCGGTCCGGGGAGAGACCCGTGAGCGCCTCGGGAGCGTGGGCTACCGACATGACCTATCCTGCACGCGCGGCGGCCAGTTCCACGAGCCGCCGGTCGCCATAGGCGACGAAATGGGGATTCGCATAAGGCGCATCCGCGCCCTGGCGATCCTTGCCGTAGACAAGGGGCGTTCCGTCGAGCCGCGTGACGAGGCCCCCGGCGGCCCGCAGCACCGCATCGCCCGCCGCCGTGTCCCATTCCATGGTGCGGCCGAGGCGGGGATACACATCGGCGCGCCCTTCGGCCACCAGACCGAACTTCAGCGAGGAGCCGGCGGTATGGACGGAGGACACGGAAAGGCAGCTCAGCCATTGGTCCGTCGCCGGGTCCGCATGCGACCGGCTCGCCACGGCGGCGATGCCCTCGGCCGGCGCCTGGCGCACGGCGATGGGAGCTGCGGGGCCGAGAACGCCTTCGGTGACATCCCGCCGGAATGCGCCGAGCCCGGCCGCGCCGGAATAAAGCACGCCGAGCGCAGGGGCGTAGACCACGCCCGCCACGGGCACGCCGTCCTCCACCAAGGCGATGTTCACGGTGAACTCGCCGTTGCGGGAGATGAATTCCCGCGTTCCATCAAGGGGATCGACCAGATAGAAACAGGGAGCGGCATCCGGCACATGCCCCGCCGCCACCTGTTCTTCAGCCACCACGGGGATGCACGGGGAGAGCCGGGCGAGGCCCTCCAGGATCACCGCCTCGGCGCGGGTATCGGCCTCCGTCACGCTGGACGCATCCGCCTTCACGGCCACCTTAAAATCGGTGGAATAGACGTCCAGAATCTCTCGACCTGCCGAAACGGCGAGAGTTTCAAGGTCCGGAAGGAGAAGGCCGGCAGTGCTCTGCGTCTGCATTGGATGCTCTGTGACGGATGGCCGATCCTTAGACCCTGGCGTCCGTCATTGCAACTTTTCCAATGGGAATATATAAAAACAACAAAAATATAATGTAATATAGACTTCTCTCGCCGGCAACATTTAAGGGGACGATGCCGTCTTCCTGTTATAAGGGCGCGGCATCCTGTTTGTGGAATGTCGCTAGAAAGCGACAAAGAAGGCCGCTCGAAGGATCGGACAATGCGCGTTGCGATGATCGGTACGGGTTATGTGGGTTTGGTCTCGGGGGCCTGCTTTGCGGACTTCGGGCACCACGTCACCTGCGTCGACAAGGATTCGGCCAAGATCGCCATGCTGAAGGAGGGGCGCATCCCCATCTTCGAGCCGGGCCTGGACGAACTGGTAACCCGCAACGCAGCCGCCGGGCGGCTCGATTTCGACACGGACCTGACGCGCGCCGTGAAGGAAGCGGAGGCGGTGTTCATCGCGGTGGGCACGCCCTCGCGGCGCGGCGACGGACATGCGGATCTCTCTTACGTTTTCGCCGCGGCGCGCGAGATCGCGGCGGCGGCGGAGGGCTATACGGTGGTGGTCACCAAATCGACGGTGCCCGTGGGCACCGGCGATGAGGTGGAACGAGTGATCCGCGAGGCACGGCCGGAGGCGGACATCTCCGTGGTTTCCAATCCCGAATTCCTGCGGGAAGGCGCCGCCATCGAGGATTTCAAGCGGCCCGACCGGGTGGTGGTGGGCACGGAAGATCCGCGCGCGAAGGCCGTGATGAGCGCGCTCTACCGCCCGCTGTCGCTGAACAACCTGCCGCTCATGTTCACCGCCCGGCGCACGTCCGAGCTGATCAAATATGCCGGCAACGCCTTCCTTGCCATGAAGATCACCTTCATCAACGAGATGGCCGATCTGTGCGAGCAGGTGGGCGCGAATGTCCAGGACATCGCGCGGGGCATCGGCCTCGACAACCGGATCGGCTCGAAATTCCTCCATGCCGGCCCCGGCTATGGCGGCTCGTGCTTCCCCAAGGACACGCTGGCTCTCACCCGCACCGCCCAACAGGTGGGCGCGCCCCTGCGCATCATCGAGACGGTGGTGGCGGTGAACGACGTGCGCAAGCTCGCCATCGGCCGGAAGGTGGAGCAGGCCCTGGGCGGCAATGTGCGTGGCAAGACCGCCGCCATCCTCGGCCTCACCTTCAAGCCCAACACCGATGACATGCGGGAAAGCCCCGCCATCTCCATCATCAACGCGCTGATCGACAAGGGCATGCGCGTGCGCGCCTACGACCCCGAGGGGATGGAGGAAGCCAAGCACCTGCTGCCGCCGTCGGTGGAATACGGGCAGGGGCCTTACGATGTGGCGGAAGAGGCCGATTGCCTCGTCATCATCACCGAATGGGACGCCTTCCGGGCGCTGGATTTCGACCGGCTGAAGACCATCATGCGCCAGCCGGTGCTGGTGGATCTGCGCAACATCTATGTGCCGGAGCAGATGGCGCAGCTCGGCTTCATCTATGAGAGCGTCGGCCGTCCCTCCTCCGGCCATGCCGCGGCCGCCCTCGACGCTGCGGAATAAGAGGGGCGGGCAGGGGGTAAGTATCTGTTTCGGCAAGCTTGGCATAAGGAACAAGCTTTTGGGGCCTACGTTCGTTTGGAAGGCAGGCTGCAGCGCACCTTTGCCTTCACCATCAGTCGAACGGGAGCTTCGCCATGGGATTCTTCTCTAAAGACATCAAGACCATGGACGATTTGTTCGTCCACACGCTTCAGGACATCTATTATGCGGAGAAGCGCATCCTTAAAGCGCTGCCCAAGATGATAGATAAAGCCACGGATTCGACGCTGAAGCAGGCCTTCCAGGCGCATCTGGCGGAGACCGAAGGCCATGTGACGCGTGTGGAAGAGGTCTTCCGCATGCATGGCGCCGAGGCCAAGACCGTCACGTGCCCGGCCATCGACGGCATCATCGAGGAAGCGGAGGACATCGCTGGCGACATCGCGGACAAGGAAGTCCTGGATGCCGCCTTGGCCGCCGCAGCGCAGGCGGTGGAGCATTACGAGATGACGCGCTACGGCACGCTCATCGCTTGGGCCAAGCGCCTCGGCCGCGGCGACTGTGCGCGGGTGCTCGAAAGAAACCTCGCAGAGGAGAAGGCCGCGGACGAGAAGCTCACCAGCATCGCCGAGGCCAAGCTCAACATCCGCGCCGCGGAATAGGGCTCAATCCCGACATCACACCAAAGCGGGCGCCGAGGCCATCGGCGCCCGTTTTTGTTTGCGTTCACAAGGGGCGGGAGCCTGGAACCGGAATGAGATAATTCGCAGAAGAGATATTATGGAATATAAATGCCATCTCCGGGTCTCACGTCCCAACACGTGACTTTGGTGGATTGCGATCCCGCTCTCAACTCCGCTGAGCCCTGCGCCAGGCGGCGGGCGTGATGCCGGCCAGCTTGCGCAATGTCCGTGTGAAATGGGCCTGATCGGCAAAGCCTGCCGCCGCCGCGATTTCAGTCAGAGGCAGCTCCTGCTGCGCGAGCATGTCCTCGACCTTCCGCATGCGCCGCGTGGTCCTTGCCGGGACGCCGCGCATTTTCCGCGACAGCGGCCTGCATGTGCGCGTGCTCATTGCACCTGAGGGGCGCGCGCCTGTCTGGTCCTATGCCGGCATGGACGGACGCACCCTCTGGCCGGGAGCGGAGGATGCGCTGACGCTGCGGGTCCATACCGTGACTGCCCTCCCCGGCCCCGCTCGACTTGCGCTGGCTACATCGCGGGAATGCCCCGCCGGCACCTCGGACCTGCTCCGCCGTGCGGTCGAGCCGTGGACTGGCCGGCGGACCTCGGGGTCGCTTAGCGCCCATCTCACCAGGGAGCGGGGCCTTCCACGGAACCGCCAGCTTGTTGCGGCCTATTGGCGGTTGGGCCATCAAGGCGTCGATATTGCCGCCTGACGCCTGCGAAGAGTTCCATGTCGATCCTCAGACAATTTGCTTCCTATTACGCGCCCTACAAGGGCTTGTTCTTGCTGGACTTTTCCTGCGCGGTGGCCTCCGGCGTGCTGGAACTCGGCTTCCCCATGGCGGTGAAGCTGTTCGTGGACCAGCTCCTTCCTGCCCAGGACTGGGACCTCATCATCCTCGCAGCAGCGGGGCTGCTGGCCATTTATCTGCTCAATACGGGGCTGATGGCGGTGGTCACCTATTGGGGGCACATGCTCGGCATCAATATCGAGACCGAGATGCGCCGCCGGGCGTTCGACCAGATCCAGAAGCTCTCCTTCAGCTTCTTCGACAACCAGAAGACCGGCCACCTCGTCGCCCGCCTGACCAAGAATCTGGAGGAAGTGGGCGAGGTCGCCCATCACGGGCCCGAAGACGTGTTCATCGCGGTGATGACCTTCATCGGCGCCTTCCTTCTGATGCTGACCGTGAACATGCCCCTGGCGCTCATCACCGGAGCCATCGTGCCCCTGGTGGCCTGGGTCACCAGCCATTACGGGCAGCACATGACGGAGAATTTCCGAGCCCTGTTCGGCCGGGTCGGCGCGTTCAACGCGCGCATCGAGGAGAATGTGGGCGGCATCCGCGTGGTCCAGGCCTTCGCCAACGAAGACCATGAGCGCGCGCTGTTCGCGCAGGACAATGCCCGCTACCGCGACACCAAGCTTGCCGCCTACCGCCTCATGGCAGCCAACACGTCCCTCAACTATCTGGGCATGCGCCTGACGCAGGTGGTTGTGATGCTGGCCGGCACCTGGTTCGTGATCCGCGGCGAATTGAGCAATGGCGGCTTCGTCAGCTTCCTTCTCCTCGTGGGCGTGTTCTTCCGGCCCATCGAGAAGATCACAGCGGTGATGGAGATCTACCCCAAGGGGGTCGCCGGCTTCCGCTCCTATCTCGAATTCCTCGGCGTGCGTCCCGACATCGCCGACCGGCCCGGCGCGGCGGAGCTTTCCGGGGCGAAGGGCGAGATCCGTTATGAAAAGGTCAGCTTCGGCTATGGCGGCGGCACGCCCGTGCTGCGCGACATCGATCTCGCCATTCGTGCCGGCGAGACGGTGGCGTTCGTCGGCCCTTCGGGCGCGGGCAAGACCACCATCTGCTCGCTGCTGCCGCGCTTCTACGAGCCGACCTCCGGCCGCATCACCGTGGACGGCCACGACATCCGCGACGTGAGGCTCTCCTCGCTCCGCCGAAGCATCGGCATCGTGCAGCAGGACGTGTTCCTGTTCAGCGGCACGATCCGCGAGAACATCGCCTACGGGCGCCTCGGCGCCTCCGAAGAGGAGGTGCGCGCCGCCGCCCGGCGCGCCCATCTCGACGAGATGATCGCCGGGCTGCCCCTGGGGCTCGACACGCTCATCGGCGAGCGCGGGGTGAAGCTGTCCGGTGGCCAGAAGCAGCGGCTTTCCATCGCGCGCATGTTCCTGAAGGACCCGCCCATCCTGATCCTGGACGAGGCCACATCCGCCCTCGACAGTGAGACCGAGCGGGAGATCCAGCGCTCGCTCGCCGAATTGTCGCAAGGGCGCACCACCCTCGTCATCGCCCATCGCCTGTCCACCGTGCGCAATGCCCATCGCATCGTGGTGGTCACCAGAGACGGCGTGGTGGAACAGGGGCCCCACCGGGAGCTGGTGCATGCCGGAGGCGTTTATTCGCGGCTCTACAGCACCCAGCTTGCGGAATAGCGCACGGTCTGCGCTTGGAATCAGATGCGGCGGGCCCGAAACTACGTGCCGCCCTGAGTGTTTCCTGTGACGGCGCCGATGGGCGCATTTCCCTTTCGGGAGAAGGAGCAGCATCCATGGCGGATTATGATTTCTATTACTGGCCCGTGCCGTTCCGTGGGCAATTCATCCGCGCCATACTGGCTTATGGCGGCAAAAGCTGGGACGAGCACGACGCCGACGAGATCGCGGGGCTCATGAGCCTCGAACCCGCCAACCAGCCAATAGCCTTCATGGGTCCGCCGGTCCTGATCGATGCGCAATCCGGTCTCGCCCTCTCGCAAATGCCCTCCATCGCGATCTACCTCGGCGACAGCCTCGGCCTCATCGCGCATGAGCCTGGGCAGAGAGCCATGACGGCCAAGGTCGCAAACGATGCGAACGACGTTATCGACGAACTGACGCTGGACGGCGGGCGTGAGATGTGGACTGAAGCCAAGTGGGAAGAATTCATCCCCAGGCTCAAGAAATGGATGGCCATCTGGGAGGCGACGGCCACCCGTCATCGCTTGAAAGAAGATAGTGGCTACCTGCTCGGCACGGCGGAGGCTGGCGTGGCCGATATCGTCACGAGCACCTTATGGTCGACGATGGCTGATCGGTTTCCGCCTATCCGGGCAATGCTGGACGCGACTGCCCCGCGGACGGCGGCCTTGACCCGCCGCATGCAGGCGATCCCTTCTCTTACCGCGCTGCAGGAGAGATCGTTCGAGCAGTATGGGCGGGCATATTGTGGCGGTGAGATTGAGAAATCCCTGCGGCGTGTGCTCGATGGCAAGGGCTAAGGAAGTAAAAGCCCCGCACGGCACGGAGCCGGCGGGGCTTTAAAGCGAAGACTGCAAGGCTGAGGTCAGGCGAGATTGTCCGCGCGCGCCCTGCCACCGACAGCTCCGGCGACGGCAGCAATGAAGGCGCCGACCAACATCGACAGGACGCTGAAGAGAGCAAACGTGGCACTCGCTTTCCGGGCGACGTCCGCAGCCTCCTTGGCCTTCTGCTTGGCGGCCTGTGCGCTTGAGATGACGTCATTCACGCGCTTTTCCGCGTCGGCCTGGCTGAGGCCGGTGCGTCCCGCGACAAGCTGGGCGAGATAGGCCCGGTCCTGCTGGGATACATCGCCTTCCGTAAGGCCGGACACGAGGATCCGCGATGCCTCGGCCCGGGCATCCTGCTGTTGGGCTCCAGGCGACGTGTTGCGGAAGAGCATGTCTGTGAAATAGGCTGTCGGGTCAGCACCCTGTCCGAGCTGGGCGATCCCCTGCTGGGCAGCCCCCTGCCCTGCCCCCTGGGCAGCGCTTGCCGCGACGCCGCCGACGGCGCTGGCGGCACCCGAAACCAATGAGGTCGTGGAAGACGCGACCATGGTCACCACGACGATGGTCGCGACACACCATGCAAGGAACCCGTGGGCCGTGTCCCGGAAGAACACCTCCTCCGTGCGCACGCCCGACCATTTGGTCCTCAAGCGCCCCGACAGATATCCGCCGAGCGCCGAAGACAGCCACTGCATGACGATCAGCCAGACCGCGCCGGATACCGCGAGGGTCGTCCCGGAGGGCAGACCGCTCCACGGAGAGGCGGTGGTCAGCCCAACCCCTACGCCGAGAACCGCGAGCACGATCGTCGTGGCGATGGCAGCAGATGCCCCCGCGAAGATGGCGGCCCAGGAGATGCAGGAGACCGAAGCCTCGCCAAGGCCTCCACGGACACTGACGTCGGAGACAACAGCCATGGGAGCCTCCTCAGTGAGCAAGCAGGATCAGGATGAGGATGATGGGGAGCGGAACGCCGAGCAGCCAGAGGAGAATGGCGGGCATTGGGAAACCTCCTTGTTACGCAAGAAGTGAACCCCCTCGCTCCCAAGCATGTTCCGGCCTCTGCATAAATAATGAGCGCCTCATTTACCTTAGGTAAAAGAAAGCCTTGGTGGCTTTGCTGGCTTATTGCGGAGCGCCGATCGTGTCGGCCATTCGTGCGCCGCGAGCGCCCATGGGCAGCGGAGGTCCCGTGGTCGTGTCCACGGCGGTCTGGTGCTCGATCTCCGCGTTAAGCTCGGCCCCGAGGAGGATGATGGTGATGGAGAGCCACATCCAGGTCATGAAGCCGACAACCGCGCCCAGGGAGCCATATGTCTGGTTATAAGTCCCGAAGCGGCTGACGTACCAGGAGAAGCCCGCGGACACGATCAGCCATAGAATGGCGGCCATCACGCTGCCCAGGCTCACCCATTTCCATCGCGCCCGTTCCCGGCACGGGCCATATCTGTAGATGACCGTGATGACCCCCGCGACGATGACGGTGAGGGCCGGCCAGCGGAGCACCGAAATCAGCCACTCGGTTCCGGTGTCGAGATAGAGCACATTCAGCACCATCGGCAGCGCCACGATGGCGGCCGTCGCAATGCTCGCAAAGACAATGGCGGTGAAGGTAAAGCCAAGGGTCAGGAACGTGAGCGTCACGAAGGACCTCCGCTCCTCTTCCTCATACGCAATGTTCAGCGCTTCGATCATGGCCTTGGTGCCGGCGTTCGCGCTCCAGAGCGCAATGGCGAGGCTGAAGACGAAGCCGAAGCTCAAGGTGGAGGATCCTTGCGCGATAACGCGCAATGCCTGATCCCGCATCACCTCGATGGCGCCGGACGGAAGAACCCAGGATGCCGCTTCCAGCTGGTCCTGAAGGCCGGAGGGATCCAGCACCAGTCCGTAAAGCGAGATCAAGGCGCTGATGGCGGGGAAGACAGCCAGGAGCGCATAGAAGGTCACGCCGGCGGCGAGGCTGAGCACCCGGTCCGCGAAGAACTCGTTAAACGTACGCAGGGCGATGTCCCGCCAGCCTTGCGAAGGAATCTGCACGGGAGTGGAGGCGGCGCGGCCACGATCGGCCCCGAGCTCCGGGGCATCCAATGGCGTAACTTGGCCATTGCGCACCCTTTCCCGGCGCCCTTGGCCCAGGTGCCGGCGGCTTCCATGCCTTGGAGCGAACGCGAGGGTCCCGGCAATCACGCCCCAGAACAACAGGCTCCAGGCGATCCGTCCCCAGTGCGTGCGCTCCATTTCACTCTCCGCTCAGTGCTGTCACACAACAAGCGGGACCGGTCGGAGGTTCACTCCGTGCTCCAACCGAAGGCCACTCACCGCCGGCGCAGGCCCTCGCGGTTTTCAGCTCTCCAAGGCGGCGAGCGTGCGTGTGGGATCACCGCGCGCTCGCCATCGTCGAGAAGGTCAGGCTCTGCGTTTCCCAGACGTTCACTTCACCAGCGGGCAGCCGCTTTCCTTGACCGGAATGTAGGCATCAGCCCCGGGGACGGTCTCGAGCAGGGTCAGATAATCCCACGGCCCTTTCGAGTCCCCGGGCTTCTTCACCTGGAACAGGTACATGTTGCCGAACACCCGGCCATTCTCACCGATGACGGCATTCTTCATCATCATGTCGTTGACCGGCGTCGCCCGCATCTTCTGCGCCACGTTGTCCGAAGCGTCCGTGCCAGTGTCCTTCACCGCTTGCAGATAGTGGCGCACCGCCGAATAGACGCCCGCCTGGTTCATGGACGGCTTGCGCCCGGTCTTCGCCTCGAACCTCTTCGACCAGGCGCGGGTCTCCTCGTTCAGGTCCCAGTAGAAGGAATTGGAAAGGATGAGCCCTTGAGCGACCTTCAGCGTCAGCGCGTGGATGTCGTTGATGTTGAGCAGCAATCCCACCAGCGTCTGGCCGCCCTGCGGCAGCCCGAACTCGGTCGCCTGCTTGATCGAGTTGATCGTATCGCCGCCAGCATTGGCCAGCGCCACCACCTTCGCGCCGGAACCCTGCGCCTGAAGAAGGAAGGAGGAGAAATCCGACGTTGCGAGCGGATGGCGCACGCTCCCCTTCACGGTGCCGCCCAGCGCCTTCACGGTTTTGCTCGCTTCCGCTTCCAGCGAATGACCGAACGCATAGTCGGCGGTGATGAAGAACCAGGTCTTCTCGCCCTTGTTCACCAACGCGCGCGCCGTGGCGGATGAGACGGAATAGGTGTCCCAGGTCCACATGAAGCCATAGGGGCTGCACGCCTTGCCCGTAAGGTCGACCGAGCCGGGACCGGACATGAGGAAGATCCGCTTGCGGTCTTTCGTGACATCCTGCACCGCGAGCGCCGCGGCGGAGTTCGGCACGTCGGCGATGACGTCGACCTGCTCGGTGTCGATCCATTTACGGGCGAGGCCTGCGGCGATATCCGCCTTGTTCTGGTGGTCGCCGGAGATGATCTCGATCGGCACGCCGTTGACGGCATTTCCGAAGTCCTCAGCAGCAAGGCGCGCCGCCAATACGGAGCCCTCACCGTTGATGTCCGAATAGATGCCGGAAAGATCCGACAGGACACCGATCTTGATCTTGCCGTCGGACGCCTGCGCCAAGGCGGGAATGGCGTGCCCGGCAACGGCAACGGCCAACGCTGCGACGAAAGTGATGCTCCTCATGTGTTCCTCCCAGTTTTTATTTCGAGAACGACATTAGACGGACGCACGAGACCTAGCGGGCGACATACCCTCCATCGACCGAGAGCGCGGTTCCGGTTACGCCGGCGCCCGCCGGCGAGCACAGAAACACCACCGCGCCGGCAATCTCCTCTGCGGTGACAGGGCGGCGGATCGGCTGGTTCTCCAGGAACACCTGCCGCACGACCTCTTCGGGCGGCAGGCCGGTCACCTTGGCCTGATCAGCCACCTGCATCTCGATGATGGGCGTCATCACCATTCCGGGACACACCGCGTTGCACGTCACCCCCATCTCCGCCACCTCGATGGCGATGGATTTGGTGAGGCCGACAAGCCCGTGCTTGGTCGCCACATAGGCCGGCTTATGCGGCGCACCGACGAGACCAAGAGCGGACGCGATGTTGACGATGCGCCCGAACCGCCGCTCGCTCATGGAGGCGATCACGGCCTTGCTGGCGTGGAAGGCTGCAGAGAGGTTCACGGCGAGAAGCAGATCCCACTTCTCCTCGGGAAAGTCCGCGAGAGGCGCCACATGCTGCACGCCGGCATTGTTGACGAGGATGTCGACAGGACCGAACTCGCCTACGGCGCGCCCCATAAGCGCGCGCACCTCCTCCGGACGGCTCATGTCAGCGTTCATATAGGCCACCTTCGTCCCGGCCATGGCGGCGGTCTCGGCACGGATGGCCTCGATCTCGTCGGGATCCCCGAAGCCATTGAGCATCACGTTGCAGCCCTCGACGGCCAGCGCCCGCGCGATGGCAAGGCCGATCCCCGAAGTGGAGCCAGTGACGACGGCGTTGCGCCCTTTCATGGATGCGTTCTCTCGTTGGATGGATCAGGAGACGATGGGGAGGCCGCCGGCGATACCAGGACGGCGCGCCGGATCCGCTTCGGGGATGGCCGTGGAATGGCCGGCCCAGGCAAAAGCAAGGCCCAGGCAAAGGCCTCGGCGATGGCGTGACCTTTCAGGCCGGCACCAATGGCGGCGGTCCTCGACGGCTGCATTTCTTCCCCAGCTTCCGCACGGCCTTCATTTTCCGCGCCGTTGCGGGGCATCGATGCGTGTGGCGGGCACGTGTTGCCGCTGAGGGAGCAAGCGGTGTGCCAGCTTCTATCGCGCGAGAAAAACAAAGAGAATCAATGGGTTGAGCAAATAGCGCTGTGGAGGATGCGCCAGGAAGCGTCCTGATTTTCGGACACCGGTCGGCAAGAACGCGGACCACGGAGAAACCAGTGCTTGTAATTCAGGGCACTTCGCGCCCTCCCCCTCCGTCCTGTAATCTGACACATATGTCCTAAAGTCAGACACTCAGGTGCGCGCGGATAGTCCAATGCACATTCCGACAGATGACCGTTTCGCTGCCGCCCGGGCGCTGCTTCTGATGGTGGAGGAGATGATCGAAGGGGCGACCCTGGTCGATCGCGAATCCCGCATCGTCTGGATCAGCGAGGGCCAGCTGGCGCTGATCGGCGGCCCCCGGCTGAGCGACGTGGTGGGGCAGGAGATCGAGCGCGTCATCCCGCACAGCCGCATGAGGGAAGTGGTCGAGACAGGCCACCCCCATCCCCTCGACATCATCCAGTATGGCGACCGCTCGCTCCTCGTGACCCGCCTGCCGCTCAAGGACGAGAAGGGCGAGGTGATCGGCTGCATCGCATTCGCCCTGAAGAACAGCATTCCCCATCTGCGGCCCATCGCCGAGCGGGTCCAGCACTTGCAGACGCGCCTCGCCCGCATCGAGCAGGCGCTCTCCACCACGCGCACCTCCCGCTACAACGTGGAACACATCCTCGGCGCGAGCCCGGCCATGCGGCAGGTGTCCCGGCTGCTGCGCCGGGCGGCGGAGGTGAAATCACCCGTGCTGCTTCTCGGAGAGACCGGCACCGGAAAGGAGATGGTGGCCCACGCCATCCACGCGGCGTCGAACCGGGTCAACCGTCCCTTCGTGGCCATCAACGTGGCCGCGGTGCCGGAAAATCTCCTGGAGGCGGAATTCTTCGGCGTCGCGCCCGGCGCGTTCACCGGCGCGGGCCGCCAGCCGCGGCCGGGAAAATTTCAGATCGCCCATGAGGGGACATTGTTCCTGGACGAGATCGGCGACATGCCCCTCCCCCTCCAGGCAAAGCTGCTGCGCACCCTGCAGGACGGAGAGGTGGAACCCGTCGGCTCGAACCAGCTCGCCCGGGTGGACGTGCGCATCATCGCGGCCACCAGCCGGGCGCTCGCCGACATGGTGCGCGCTGGGACCTTCCGGCAGGACCTCTATTACCGCCTCAATGTCCTCCCCATCCGCCTGCCGCCGCTGCGCGAGCGCGCCGGCGACATCGAGCTTCTGGCCAGACGCTTTTCCGAGCAGACGGCGGCTGCGTTCGGGATGGCCTTGCGCCCTTTGACCACCGCAGCCCTTGCGCGGCTTGGAGACCACGATTGGCCCGGCAACGTGCGCGAGCTCGCCAACGTGATTGAGCAGGTCTATGCGCGCACGGATGGAACACGCATCGAGGCGGAGCATGTTGACGAGGCGCTGCCATCGGCCTCGCCTGGGCCGCTCCAGCCGGAACCTGCTCCCGGAAGCGATCTTGCCAGCGCCGTGGCGGGGCTGGAGCGCTCCCTGATCGCCGATGCCCTAGTCCAAGCCGGAGGCAACAAGCGCGAAGCAGCACGCAGGCTCGGCGTTTCCCGCAGCAATCTCTACGCGAAGATGCAGCGTTACGGCTTGGATCTTTAAAATACTGATCAGGTAAAACATATATTGGAGTGGCCAAAGATTATTGAGCAACGGGCATGCGCGTTCATGCCCCCGAGGAGCTAGTATACTCTGGCCTGGGGATATGCGGCGCGCCCGCAGCGACGTGCGCGGCTGATTTCGGCAAGCGTCACAACTTAGAAGCCGTAGAGGCGCGCCGGGTTGTCCACCAGGATCTTGTGGAGCGTGGTGCCTGTCGCCCATTGGGCGAGGCGGTTGAGAGCCTGGCCGTCATCCACGGGACGGAATGGCTCGATCCCCGCGCCGCGGTCCACGCCGGGCTTGCCGCCAGGGTGCGGCCAGTCCGAGCCCCACAGCATGCGATCGGGATTGGCGTCGATGAAGGTGCGGGCCACCATCGCCATGTCGGAGCAATCCTCCGCCCGCGCACTGCGGTGGGGGGCCGACAGCTTTACATAGACCTTGCCGCTGGAGACAAGGTCCAGGAGCTTTTGAAGGCGGGGATCTCTGCTCTCCACCTCCTGTGCGCCCGCCCGGCCGAAATGATCGACCACCAATGTGGTGGGCAGCCTGCGGATCACATCGGAAAGGCCCGCGAGCACGGTGAGATTTGTGTAGGTCTGCACATGCCAGCCGAAGCGGGCTGCGGTGTGTGCCGCGGCCTCCATCGCCGCCCGCGCCGCAGAGAGGCTGGTCTCGCCGCGCGATTCCAGATTGACGCGCAGGCCGCGCACGCCGGCATCGTTGAGCGTCTCCAGCTCTCCATCGTCGGCATCGGGCGCCACCACGGCCACCGCCCGCGCGCGCCGGCCGAGCGCCTGCGTCGCCGCGACCGTGCAGGAATTGTCCTGCCCATAAGGGCTCGGCTGCACGATGACCACACGGTCCATGTGCAGCAGCCCCTGATGGACCTTCAGATCCTCCAGCAAGGCGGCCCCCGGCGTGTAGAGGCGCCCGGACGCGAACGGAAAGCGCTCCACCGGACCGAACACGTGCACATGGCAGTCGCAGGCCTGCTGAGGCACGGAGAAGGACGGGGGCGTGTGGGACACGCCGAGCAGCGGGGCGCCATCGACGGCGCGAGGGGCCGTGAGCGTCATGGGATATTGATCTCCCGAACCTGATTGGCTTTCTGGGTGGCCGCGCCGAGCAGGAAGGCGAGGTCGGTCCCCGTGGAGACGTAACGCGCGCCGAGGCCGACCATCTCGGCCATGAGCTGTGGACGGGTGGACAATCCGCCCACGCCCACGTGCTTTCCGTGCTTCCGGCAGGCAGCGATGGTGCGGGCGAAGGCGTCCCGTACGCGGGGATGCTCGAACTGGCCGGGGATTCCCATGTCGGCCATGAGATCGTTGGTGCCAATCAGCACCAGATCCACGCCATCGACGGCTGCGATCTCCTCGGCCTGTTCCACCGCGTCCGCGCTCTCGAACTGCACCACCACCATGGTGGCGGCATTCAGTGCCGCGAAGGCTTCCACCGTGGGAAATGAGCGGAAGTGGAGATGCGGCAGCCCGGCGGAAATGCCGCGTTCGCCGAAGGGTGGGAATTTTGCGGCGGAGACCACCGCCCGGGCCTCTTCCGCACTTCGGACATGGGGCGCGATCACGCCCAGGGCGCCGCCATCCAGCGCCCGGGAAATATAGTCCGGCGTATTGCTCGGCACCCGCACGAAGGGAACGATCCCCACCTCCAGCGCCATCATGCAGATCTGGCCAGTGGTATCGAGCCCGAAGCTGGAATGCTCCACGTCCACATAGAGCGCGTCGAAGCCGGCGGTGCGCGCGATCCGGGCAATCTCCACATGGCGCACCAGCCGCACCGTCATGGAGGCGACCACCTCGTCATTCGCCAGCTTTTCCTTCACCCGGTTGCGCAGGATCTGATCAAGGGACATGAGCACGAGAAGCCCCGCAAAGACTGTGGCAGAGGCACTTTCGGACGGGCAGTAATAAACGCCTAATCAATTCGTTGACGCTGCCCATAAACGAACTTTATGGTCTTGGACGGCTGTCGAGTTCCGTCATGATGAATCTTCGCCAGATGGAGGTGTTCTACGCCGTCATGCGCTCCGGCTCGGTGAGCGGCGCGGCGCGGATGCTGAACGTCACGCAGCCGGCGGTCAGCGCCATCCTCAAGCACTGCGAAAGCCAGTTGAAGATGAAGCTGTTCGTGCCCGTGGCGGGACGGCTTCAGCCCACGCCCGAAGCGAACGCCATCTTCCCCGACATCGCCGCCGTATTCGGCCGCCTCGACGCTGTGAAGCGCCTCACAAAGGATCTGGTGGGCGGACGGCTCGGCACCTTGTCGGTGGCGGCTGCCTTTCCCATCGCCAACGGTGTGCTCGCCCGCGCCGCCGCGACTTTCCTCAGCGACCGGCCGCATCTGCGCATCGCCTTGCAGTCGCTGACCTCGCGCCAGGTGCTGGACCGGGTGATCAACCGCGAAGTGGAGCTCGGCGCGGCCTATGAGCCGATCGTCAGCCCCGAGGTGCAGACCGAAGTGCTCGCTACCGCGAGCATCGCCTGCATCCTGCGCAACGATCACCCGCTCGCCGCCCAGGACAGCATCCGCGTCCGCGACCTCGAACCCTATCCACTTCTCAGCTACAGGCTCGACTCCACGCTCTGGCTCGGCATCGATCGCGCCTTCAACCAGGCCGGCATCGTGCCGAACGTCGTTGTGCGCTTCGGCATGTCGCTGACCGGAATGATGCTGGCGCATTTCGGAGCCGGGATCGCGCTGGTGGAGCCTTTCCTCCTGAAGGACATGGACATTCCCGACATGGTAGCGCGGCCGCTCGTGCCCCCCATCGAGCTGAAGACCGTGCTCATCCGCCATCGCTCCGCGCCGCGATCGGAGGTGATGGAGGACTTCATTTCCCACCTCAAGACGATCGTGGCCGACCCCGCGCCATAAGGGTGGGAAGCCGCCCAGGGAGACCAGATGGATGCCATGAAGCTCCGCCACATGGAGGTGTTCCACGCCATCATGCGCACAGGCTCCGTAACGGGCGCTGCGCGGATCCTGAACGTCACCCAGCCGGCCGTAAGCACCATGCTGAAGAATTGCGAAAAGCAGCTTCAGCTGAAACTGTTCGAGCGGGTCGGGGGCCGCCTTCAGCCGACCGCGGAAGCCGAGGCCATTTTCCCCGACGTCTCGGCCATCTTCTCCCGCATGGAGGACATATCGCGCCTCACCCAGGAACTGGTGGGCGGACGCCTCGGCCGGCTCACCATCGGCTCCTCCATGGCTATCGCCAACGGACATGTCGCCAAGGCGGTAGCGACCTTCATCTCCAACCGCCCGCATGTCCAGGTGGACCTCATTCCGCTGACCTCGCCGCGCGTGGTGGAGGCGGTGGTGAACGGCGAGGCAGAGATCGGCATCGCCTTCTCTCCCGTGATCAACTCCACGCTGGAGACCGAGGTGCTGCTGTGCTCGCAGCTCACGTGCGCGCTCAATGAGGACCACGAACTGGCGAAGCGTGACGTGATCGACGCGGCCGATCTCGCCCCCTACCCCATCATCTCCTATCTGCCCCAGGCCATGCTGCGTCCCGTGGTGGAACAGGTGCTGGCGGAGGCGGGCATCGCCCCTTCCCTGTCCGTGCAGGTCAATCTCTCACTGGTGGGGATCATGCTCGCCCGCTGGAGCCGCTCGGTGGCGCTGGTGGAGCCCTATCTTCTGAACACCATCCGCATTCCCAACGTGGTTGCGCGGCCGCTGCGCCCCGCCACACCGCTCACCATGCTGTTGGTGCGGCAGAAGTCTTCTCCCATCTCCAAGGTCGCCTCCCAGTTCGTCTCGCACCTGAAGCGAACCATCTCGGAAGAGCATCAACCTGCCTTATAGGCGCGGTCTGTCTTCTTATTGGACAGTTATGAATAAGGCACGGACACTCGTGCCAACAAAAAGATAAGAAGATGGGAGGAATCATTGGCCGCCTTACACTTGACTGCGATGCCTGACAGTCCGTCCCCCGCCGCTGCGCGCCGTGCCAGCGCGATGCAGGCGGATGCTGCCGGACAGCGCGATTCCCGCACTGCGGCACCGCTGCTTCAGGTGCGCGCGCTCACGCTGCAGTATAAGACCCCGGAGCATCTCGTGACCGCCACCTATCGGGTGGATTTCGACGTGCTCCGCTCGGACCGCTTTATCCTGCTCGGTCCGTCGGGCTGCGGGAAATCCACCATCCTCAAGGCGGTGGGCGGCTATCTCCAGCCAACCGAGGGCGAGATCCGCCTGAAGGGAGATCTGGTGTCCAAGCCGGGTCCCGACAGGATGATGGTGTTCCAGGAATTCGACCAGCTCCTCCCCTGGAAGACCGTCCGCCAGAATGTCGTCTTCCCTCTCGTCGCCTCCGGCAAGCTCGGCCGGAAGGAGGCGGACGAAAAGGCGATGCACTATCTGCACAAGGTGCATCTGGCGAACTTCGCCGACAGCTTCCCGCACATGCTGTCCGGCGGCATGAAGCAGCGCGTCGCCATCGCCCGCGGCATGGCCATGGAGCCCGACATCCTGCTCATGGACGAGCCGTTCGCGGCCCTCGATGCCCTCACGCGCAGGCGCATGCAGGACGAGTTGCTGACACTGTGGGAGGAGACCCGCTTCACGGTGCTCTTCGTGACCCATTCCATTCCGGAGGCCATCAAGATCGGCAGCCGCATCCTGCTGCTCTCCCCCCACCCCGGCCAGGTGAAGGCGGAACTCAACAGCGTGCGGCCCGGCCACGATTCACCCGCGGAGGCGGAGGCCCTCGCCAATTCCATCCACGAAATGCTGTTCGCCGACCGGATCGAGGAGATGGACCGTGGCTGATGTTTCCTACCGTCCCGAGATCCACCGGACCCCGCTGGGCGCGGACAAGTTCGGTATCATCGAGAAGCCCCTCACTGCCTTCGAGCAGCTCTACAACCGCGCCTGGCTGCGCAAGCTCCTGCTGCTCGTGATCCTCGCCGGCATCTGGGAAATCTATGGGCGCTGGCTGGACAATCCGCTGCTGTTTCCCACTTTCAGCGACACCATGGCAGCCCTGATTTCCGGCGTCGTGCACGGCACCATCCTGCGCCGCGCGCTCGCCTCCATCGAGGTGCTGCTGATGGGCTATGCCACTGGCATCGTCTGCGCCACGCTGCTCACCATGCTGGCCATCCGCTCGCGGCTCGGCACCGACTTCCTCGAGACCATGACGGCCATGTTCAACCCGCTGCCGGCCATCGCATTGCTGCCGCTGGCCCTCATCTGGTTCGGCCTCGGCAATGGCAGCCTCGTGTTCGTCCTCGTCCATTCGGTGCTGTGGGCGGTGGCGCTCAACACCCATGCGGGGTTCCGCAGCGTCTCCACCACCATGCGCATGGTGGGCCGCAATTACGGGCTCGGCGGGCTCAAGTTCGTGGCGCAGATCCTGATCCCGGCCGCCTTCCCGAGCATCCTCGCGGGATTGAAGATCGGCTGGGCCTTTGCGTGGCGCACGCTGATCGCCGCCGAACTGGTGTTCGGTGTCTCTTCGGGCTCCGGCGGGCTGGGCTGGTACATCTTCGAAAGCAAGAACCAGCTCAATATCCCCGATGTCTTCGCCGGCCTCCTGACCATTATCCTCATCGGGCTGTTCGTGGAAAATCTGGTGTTCCGCATCCTGGAGCAGCGGACCGTGCAGCGCTGGGGCATGCAATCCTGAAGCGGTCAGGTGGACCGCTCCTGCCGGTGGCTATTTCACCGGCAGGGCCACGTGCCGCTCATAGACGGGTGTTGAGAGCAGCCGCTCGTACCACGCCTTGAGCGTGGGAAGCTCGGGCTTCTCGATCTCATACGCGAACCAGCGGTGGACATGGACGCCGAGCGCGATGTCGGCGAGGGAGAAGGCCCCGCCTGCCACGAAGGACCCGCGGGCAAGCTGGCGGTCCAGCAGCGTCCACCAATGCCGCAACTCGGCGGCCGCCTTCTCCAGCGCTGCCAGATCGCGCCGCTCCGGCGGCGTGCGCACCAGGCCTTGCAGCAGAACCCTCTGGGGCGCGTCCACCGTGCACTGCTGCCAGTCCATCCAGCGGTCCACATTCGCCCGCGCGCGCATGTCCGCCGGCCAAAGGGCTTCGCCGCCCGGCAAGGTGGAGGCGAGATAGCGCAAGGTGGCGTTGCTCTCCCACAGGATGAAGCCGTCCTCCTCTTCGAGGGTCGGCACCCTCTGGTTGGGGTTCATGGCGAGATAGGCCGGCGTGTCGGTGCCACCGAACGGTCCGCCCACATCGATCCGCTGATAGGGAACCTCGAGCAACTCCAGGAGCCAGACCAGTTTCATCACATTGCTCGAATTGGCCCGGCCCCAGACGCGGAGCATTCCCGTTTCTCCCCATCATGTTCAATGCGAGTCTCGCGTGCGGCTTTCTACTTGTACTTCCGGCCCGCCAAGGCGTGCAGATCGGCACCGCCCTCGATGTCCTGCTTGCGGCGCGTGTCGGCCGCATCGATGCGCTGCGCTTCCTTGAGCACTGCTGCCGCATGGGCGAACGGCACGAATACGATGCCGGCATCGTCCGCCAGCACAAGGTCCCCCGCCTCCACCGAGAAGCCGGCGATCCGGACCCGGCCGTTGATCTCCACGGTCTCAAGCCGCCACTTGCCGGTGATCGGCGTGACGCCGCGCGCCCAGATGGGAAAGCCAAGTTCCCGCGAAGCGTCCGGATCACGATAAGAGCCGTCGATCACCGCGCCCGCGCAGCCTTGGCGATGGGCGAGGGTCGCCGATTGGCCGCCCATGTTGGACACGCCGAAAATGCCTTCGATGACCACCACATCGCCGGGCTCGGCGAGATTGTAGGCCTCCTGCTCGCCCATCAGGTTGCGCCCCTCCTGCGCGGCGGGGAAATCCCGTGTCTGGCGCTCCACATTGCGCACCGTGATCGCCTGTCCCGCCACCCTCTTTCCGGGGCTTGCGGGCGGTAGGACGGAGGCGGGGATGGTGCCGGTCAATCCCAGATTGTCCATGCTGTCGGACACGGTCCCAGTGAGGTCCACGAGCCGGGCGAAGCCCTCGACGACCTCCCGGGGCAGCCGCTCGATCTCCATGCGCCGCACCGCCTCCGGCGGCACCTTGCCGAGAAGCTGCTTGCGTACCCGAAGCGCGGTATCTGCGTTCGACATGAACTTTCTCCATGAGCGGGTGCCGGCGGAGGCGGCTTCAGTTCCCCGGCAGGTCGTGAGCGATGGGGAAGAAGAACTCCTTCCAGTCCTCCGGAATGTTGGACTGGATCTGGCCGGTCTTCTTCATGTGCTTGGCGATGACCATGGTGCCGAGGGGGGTGATCTCCCAGCCGGTGCTTGGGTCCTTGATGATGTCCACGATCTCCCTGGCGGTGATCTTCCCGCCGGGATTGGCGGCGAGGTAGATCTGCGCGGCGCGCTCCGCATCGGTGTTGATCAGGTCCACCGCCTGCTGGAGCGCATCCCGGAAGACCCGGATCAGCCGCGGATTGTCCGCGTAGAATTTCTCGGTGGTGTAGATGATGCCGTTGGACACCGGCTGGCCCACCACGTCCTCGGTCTGAAGCACCTTGCGGATGCCCGGATGCGCCGCCTCCATCTGCACGAAGGGCGGAGAGGCGAAATGGGCGGTGATCTCCGTGTTGGAGAACAGCGCCGTCATGGCGTCGGGATGCGCGCGGGACACGGTGAGGGGATCGAGGCGGCGCATGCCCTCCGGCCCGAACGCCTTCTCAGCCGCCATCTGAAGGAACATGGCCGGAGTGGAGGAGCCCACCGCAGGAACCGCGATGCGGTCCTTGGAAGTGAAATCGGCTACCGTCTTCACATTGGGATTGTTGGTGGCCAGCACGAACGACATATGGCCATAGCCGAACAGCGCCCGCACGAGCTTGCCGCGGCTCTTATCCCACAGATTGAGGAAGGAGGTGGAGCCGGTAAAGGCAAGATCGAGATTGCCGGAGAGGATGGCATCATTGAGCTGGGGGCCGCCCGCGGTGCGCACCCACACCGTCTCGATCTCGCCCAGCCCCGCCTTCCGGGCCTGGGCCTCGATCAGCTTTTCCCGCTCCATGACGGTGGGCACGAGATAGGTGAGGCCATACTGCACACCGAGCCGGAGCTTGTTGGTCTCCGCCGACGCCGGAGTGGCCGTCAGGCCGGCAACGATGGCGGCCGCGATGATGCACCAGATCGATCTTCCCACGTCGTCCTCCCTCCTTTTATGCCGCGTCTTTCACGCATCGGCATGCCGCAGGGATGGCCGCGACGTGTGCCGTTGACGGACCGCGACTTCATTCTTTGAGACAGTTTTCGGCCTTGTGTGGATAGACGACGCCCCGACGAAGACTGAAGATCCAAAACTTTCAGCCGGATCGGAGCCTATAAGCCGCCGCCATCCTCCCATTGTTTTTGGTTGTTCTTGTGCGCGGCACCGCCAAGGATGCCGGGGCCGGAACCGGACGATAGGGCAGCACCCACTGGCGCAGAAATTAAAAAAGCCCGTTCCCCCATAAGGCCCGATAATGGTGGATTTGGCTGGCCTTCGCTCTCGGCGGATGACAGGCTCGCCCCATGCCTCCGTCGCTCCGGCCCCCGGCTTTCGTGCCGCCCCCGCACTCCTGCGATGCCCATTGCCATATCTGGGGACCGACGGACCGCTTTCCATTCGCCGCGGCGCGGCCCTATACGCCGCCAGAGCGTGGAAAGGAGATGCTGTTCACCCTGCATGCGCGGCTCGGCATCGAACGGGCGGTGCTGGTGCAGCCCATCGTCCACGGCACCGATAACCGGGCCATGCTCGATGCCATTGCCAGTGATCCCGCGCGCTATCGCGGTGTCGCCCTCGTCGCGCCGGACATCAGCGAACGAGACCTGCTGCGGCTGCACGAAGGCGGCGTCCGGGGCGTGCGCTTCGCCCTCGTGCGGCACCTCTCCGCCCGACCCGATCTGCATGCGCTTTGGCGCACCGTCGAGAAGGTTCAACCGCTCGGCTGGCATGCCCTGCTGCACGTGGACGCCGGCCAGCTGCCAGACCTGCACGAGATCGTCGACGGGCTCCCCCTCCCCTGCGTCATCGATCATATGGGCCGCGTGGATGCAGGGGCGGGCCTCGACCAGCCTGCCTTCGCGGCCTTGCTGGCGCTCGCGGCGAGAGACCATTGCTGGATCAAGCTGTCAGGCGCCGACCGGGTCTCCGCTTCAGGCCCGCCTTTCCGCGATGCCGTGCCGTTCGCGCGCGCCTTGATGGCCGCCGCGCCCGACCGGGTGATCTGGGGCCTGGACTTTCCCCATCCCCTTCCGCGTCATACCGAGGTGGATGATGGCGTCCTCCTCGACCTTCTGCCGTCATTTGGCGATGCGCAGGCCCTGCACCAGCTCCTGGTGGGCAATCCCGAGCGCCTCTATGGCTTCGCGGACCGAGTGGCCGAATAAATTCCGGTTATGGATGGGGCCGATTATAATATTGGCGCAAATAGGCCTCCCAACGCACCGTAGCGCCCAAGACGAATAACGACCCGGGACGGAACGCAAAAAGCTTCGACACAGCAGCGCCGAGACGGCCGTGCCTTGCTCAACGGCGCGTGCAGCCACGTATCGGCGCGGCCGTTGTGTCCATGGGAGGCGGCGATGAAGGTCTATATCCTCGACAAGTTTCATCCGGCCGGCGTGGAGCTGATGCAGCAGCACGCCGACGTGGTGCTCTGGGACGATCCCAGGGCCGCCAACTGGCACCAGGACGCCGATGCGATCATGGTGCGCATGTGGCCCCTGACGGCCGAGGACTTCGCCAAGGCCACGCGACTGAAGGTGGTCGCCAAGCAGGGTGTCGGCGTCAACACCGTCGACCTCGATGCGGCGCGCCGCCATGGCGTCACGGTCTGCAATACGCCCGGCATCAATAGCGAGGCCGTGGCGGAGATGGCCATGGCGCTCACGCTCGCGGTGGCTCGTCGCGTCGCCGACTTTGCGGCCCGCATCCGCTCCGGCGAAGTGGTGGAGCGCGCCGATGCCCTCGGAGTCGAGCTCTGGCACCGCACGGTCGGTGTGGTCGGCATGGGCAATATCGGCACGCGGGTGGCGCGGAAATGGCGGGGCGCCTTCGAGACCCCCCTCATCGCCTATGACCCCTTCGCGCCTCGCGACGCATGGGCGGATATTCCCCATGAGCGCGTGGACGATCTCACCGCCCTGCTGAAGCGCGCGGATGTCGTGACGCTGCACCTGCCCCTCACGTCCCAGACCCGCCATCTCATCGGCGCGCACGAACTCACGCTGATGAAGCCGGACGCCATCCTCGTGAATGTGTCGCGCGGCGGCATCGTCGACGAGGATGCGCTCTACGATGCGCTCAAGGCTGGCCGCATCTTCGGTGCGGGCCTCGACGTGTTCGAGGTGGAGCCGCCGACCACGGCCAACAAGCTGGTATCGCTGCCGAACCTCGTGGCGACGCCCCATGCGGCGGGCTCCACCGAGGATACGCAAGCGCGGAGCTCCCGCCTCGTCGCCGAACAGCTCCTCGACGTGGTGGCCGGCAAAGAGCCGCTGAGCCGCGTCGCCTGACCTTTCGATCTCTTCTTGACGGAGCATCCCATGTCTTCAGCCCCCCTCGCCATCCCTAACCCCACGAGGGACCGCATGGCGGCCGGCGACGTCGCGCTCGGCATGAATGTGCGGCTCGGCCACAATGGCGACATCGCCCGCATCGCCAAGGCGACCGGGCACGATTTCATCTTCATCGACATGCAGCATTCCCTGTTCGCCACCGAAACGGTGGGGCACATCGCCCAGGCCGCTCTGGGTTGCGGCATCTCGCCCATGGTGCGGGTGCGCACGCCGGAGGACCCGAACGTACCGCTGCTGCTGGACAACGGCGTCACCGGCATCATCTTCCCAGACGTGGAGACGGCGGAGGATGCCCGGCGTGCGGTGAATGCGGCGAAGTTCGCCCCCGTCGGTACGCGCTCCGTGTGCGGCGGCTATCCCTATTTCAACTATGCGCCGACCCCGCTCACCCAGACCATTCCCGCCATGAATGCCGCCACACTGGTGGTCTGCATGATCGAGACCATGAAGGGCCTTCAGAATGTGGAGGAGATCGCGGCCGTGGACGGCGTGGACGTGGTCCATGTGGGCGCCAACGACCTGCTGACTTCCATGGGAAAGCCGGGGCAGTTCGGCGATCCGGAGATCATGGCGGCCATCGAGCGGGTCATCGATGTGGCCAAGGCCCATGGCCGCTATTCCGGCTTCGGCGGCGACCGCAATGTGGAGCGCCAGGTCTCGCTGATCCGCCGTGGGGCGCGCTTCGTGACCACCCAGACCGACATCGGCTTCCTCATGGCGGAAGCCAACCGGGTCACCGGAAGCTTGCGCACGGCGCTCGCCGCCAAGGCCGCCTGAGCCGCAAGGAGCCGAGCCCATGTATGCCGCTCCTCCAGTCATCGAGACGCAGGTATTCGCGCGCGTGCCGGACCATCTGCGCCGCACGAGCAATCCCGTGGTCCGCGGGGGCCACGCGCGCGACTGCTTCCTCGAAGGCCCCTCCTTCGACCGCGCCGGCAATCTCTACTGCGTGGACATTCCCTATGGCCGCATCTTCCGCGTCTCGCCGGACGGGGTGTTCGACGTGGTGTGCGAATATGACGGCACTCCCAACGGGCTGAAGATCCACAAGGACGGCCGGATCTTCATCACCGACAACAAGCAGGGCCTCATGGTGCTCGATCCGGGTTCGGGCGCGATCCGCCCCCATCTCGAATGGGCCCTGCACGAGCGCTTCCGCGGCACCAACGACCTGATCTTCAGCCGCGACGGCGACATCTATTTCACGGACCAGGGACAGACCGGCCTCCAGAACCCGGCGGGTTGCCTCTATCGACTGCGCACGGACGGCCAGCTCGACCGGCTCCTGGACACCATTCCGAGCCCCAACGGCCTCGTCCTCGATGCCGCCGAGCAGACGCTCTATCTCGCCGTCACACGGGCCAACAATGTCTGGCGCGTGCCCCTTCACCTCACGGGCAACGGCATGCCTTCCCGGGTGGGCGTGTTCATCCAGATGTCCGGCGGCACCGGGCCGGACGGCATGGCCATGGCGGCGGACGGCAGCCTTGCCGTCGCCCATGTGGGCCTGGGAACCGTCTGGCTGTTCAGCAAGCTCGGCGAGCCCACGGGCCGCATCCGCTCCTGCGCCGGGCTCCTGACCACCAATGTCGCCTTCGGCGGGCCCGAGGGGCGCACCCTCTACATCACGGAGTCGGAGACCGGCCACATCCTGAAGGCGGAGGTCCCGGTCAGCGGGTTGCCGCTCTATTCGCACACATAAGCCCCACAACGGGCATCCGGGGAGGACGCAGATGATCAAGACCCTGCACAAGATGGCCTTCGCCGCGCTCCTTGGACTGCTCATGCTGCCCGCGGACCATGCCCGGGCGGAAGTGAAGGAGGTCAGGATCGGCGGGCAGCCGGGCCTGCCCTATCTGCCCTTCACCATCATGGAGCGCTTCAAGCTGATCGAGAAGCACGCTGCCACTTCCAAGCTCGGCGAACTGAAGGCGGTGTGGATCACGCGCGCCGGCCCGGCGGAATTGCTCGACGCCATGCTGGGCGGACGGCTGGACATGATCGGCATCGGCATCCCGGCCCTCGTCACGCTCTATGACAAGACCGCCGGGACAAGCCGCGAGGTGAAGGGGCTCTGGGCGCTCCAGTCCATGCCCTTCTACCTCGTCACCAACAATCCCCAGATCAAGACGCTGCGCGACTTCACGGACAGGGACAAGATCGCCGTGCCCTCCGTGAAGGTGTCGAGCCAGGCCATCGCCCTGCAGATGGCGGCGGCCCAGGCGTTCGGGCAGGAGAGCTATGCCAAGCTCGATCCCCTCACCATCTCGCGCGGCCATCCGGACGCGACCACCGCCCTCATGAGCGGCAGCAACGAGATCACCGCACACTTCTCCTCTTCGCCCTTCTATTATTTCGAGCTGGCGGACCCCAAGATCCATAAAGTTCTCACCTCCTACGAGGTGACCGGCGGCGAACATACCAACGGCATCCTCGCCTCCACCACCGCCTTCTACACCGCCAATCCGGAGGTCTGCGCCGTGGTGCGCGCGGCGGAGGAGGAGGCCAACGCCTTCATCAAGGCGAACCCGCGCGAAGCGGCCCAGATCTATATCGACGCCACCAACGACAAGAGCCGCTCGGTGGACGAGGTGGCGAAGATGGTGGCCGATCCGGAGGTCAACTACACAACGACGCCGCTCAACATCATGAAGATCGCCACCTTCATGTATCAGACCGGCAGCTACAAGAACCCGGCGAAGCGCTGGCAGGACCTGTTCCATCCCTCCGCCCATGATCTGCCCGGAAGCTGAGGTGCTGTTGCGGGCGAGAGCAGCCAAAGAGAAGAACAACGAAGGGGAGACCGTCCATGAGAAATGCCCGATCGGCCATGCGCGGAGCATTGGCGGCGTGCGCGCTGGTCCTGTGCGCCATCGTTTCGCTCGGGGCCGCCCAGGCGGAGGTCCAGGAAGTGCGGATCGGGCGCCAGCCGGGCCTCCCCTTCCTTCCGCTGATGATCATGGAGCATTTCAAGCTGGTGGAAAAACACGCGGCAGCCGCCGGCATGCCCGCGCTGAAGGCGACCTATATCGTCCTCGCAGGCCCGAGCCAGCTCAACGATGCCATGCTGGGCGGCCGGCTCGATATGTATGGCAACGGCATGCCCTCGCTCTTCACGCTCTGGGACCGGACGGTTGGGACCTCGCGGGAAGTGAAGGGGCTATGGTCGCTCCAATCCATGCCGCTCTACCTCGTCACCCGCAATGACGCGGTCAAGTCCGTCAAGGACTTCACCGAGAAGGACAAGATTGCGGTGCCGGCGGTGAAGGTCTCTGTCCACGCCATCGTCTTGCAGATGGCCGCCGCCAAGGAATGGGGCCAGGCCAACTATGCCCGGCTCGATCCCCTGGCCATCAACCGGGCGCATCCCGACGCCACCGCCGCGCTGATCAGCAATAGCGGCGACATCAGCACCCATTTCGCCTCCTCGCCCTATTATTATTACGAGCTCGACACGCCGGGCATCCACAAGGTGCTCACCTCCTACGAGGTGCTGGGACGCCCCCACACCAACGGCGCCATGCTGGCCATGACCAGCTTCGTCACTGCCAATCCCAAGGTGGTCGCCATCGTTCGCGCGGCCCAGGAGGAGGCTAACGCCTTTATCAAGACCAATCCGCGCGGCGCCGCCGAGATCTATCTCGCCATGAACAACGACAAGAGCACCGTGGATGCGGTGACCAAGATGGTGGCCGATCCCGAGGTCGAATACACGACCGTGCCCGCCGGTGCGATGGACTTCGCGACCTTCATGTTCAAGACCGGCGCCATCAAGCACGAGCCGAAGGCCTGGACCGAGCTGTTCCACGCCACGGCGGCGGACCTTCCCGGCAATTGACCGGGGCGCCTGCGCGCCCCGGACGGCAACCCGTAAGATGATCGCCAGAGGACGCGTCAGTCGTCCCGGATCGGCAGGGGAGGAAACGATGCCAATGATGCGATGGAGCCGCAGGTCCGTGGCCATGGCCCTCTGCGCGCTGTGGGTCGGCTGGGCGGGGCAGGCCTTTGCCGATGCCGGCAAGCTGCGTGTGGGGTTCCAGTATGGCCTCACCTATCTCGCCTTCATGGTGATGGAGCACGAGCACCTCGTCGAGGCGGAGGCCAAGAAGATGGGGCTTGGCGATGTCGAGGTCACCTGGATCCGGACAGCGGGCGGGCCTCAGCTCAACGATGCGCTTCTGTCGGGCAGTATCGATCTCGCCTGCACCGGCGCCACCAGCTTCCTGACCTTGTGGGACAAGAGCCGCGGCAAGCTGGTGCGGGCCATGTTCGGCTACGGCCATATGCCCTTCACCCTGGTGACGCGGCGGCCGGACGTGAAGACGGTGGCGGACTTCACCGACAAGGACCGCATCGCGCTTCCCGCCGTCGGCTCCTCCACCCAGGCCATCTATTTGCAGATGGCCGCGGAAAAGGCGTTTGGGCCTCAAGGCATACGCAAGCTGGATCCGCTGACGGTCTCCCGCTCGCACCCGGACGGGATGGCGGCATTGCTGAGCAATACCGAGATCACCGCCCACTTCACAGCACCGCCCTATGCGGATTTCGAGCTCGCCGTACCGGGCATGCATAAGGTGATGGAGACCGAGGACGTGGTGGGCCAGCCAGTGTCGAACGGCCTCGTCTACACCACCGAGAAATTCTACGCCGCCAACCCGAACCTTCTCCTCGCCTTCCGCAAGGCACTGGAGGCCTCGATTGCGCTCATCAACACCGACCGGCTGCGGGCGGCGCAGATCTACAAGGCGGCCAATCCCGGCGACAAGACCGACCTCGACATGATCGTCTCGATCATCGGCGGGCATAATGTGGGGTGGGAGATCACCCCCCTCGGCACGATGATCACGGCGCAGCACCTGAAGAAGATCGGCCAGATCCAGACGGTCCCGGCCGACTGGAAGGAGCTGTTCTTCCCCATCGTCTACGACCTGCCCGGCAATTGATGGGCCGCCATGGCCGGGCGGCGACCTCGCACCACCCACCGCCCCATAAACGGCCATTATGCCCGCGCCCGCAAAGATAATTGGACGGTGAAGGCCGGCTCATCAAATCTGGCGCCCAACGAAGAGACGAATACATTCCGCCTCCTCGCGTAGCGAAATAAATCAAAGCTTACCCGAGCACTTTTATTTTCAATATTGGGTGCCCGGGATAAGAAGGAATGGAGGCCCTCCATGGGCAGCGGCAAGTCTATACGCATCGGCTCGGGCGCCGGCACATCCGACGACCGGATGGTCCCGGCCCTGGAATTGGCGGAGCGGGGCAACCTCGATTATCTCGTGTTTGAATGCCTCGCCGAGCGCACGGTCGCCCGCGAGAACCTCTCCCGCACCAAGGATCCGGACAAGGGCTACACGCCCTCCCTCCATGAGCGCCTGCGCATGGTCCTGCCCACCTGCATGGAAAAGAACATCCGCATCGTCAGCAATATGGGCGCGGCCAACCCGCTCGGCGGGGCACGGGCCGCGCGGCGCGAGGCGAAGGATCTCGGCCTCGGCGACGTGCCGGTGGCGGTGGTGCTGGGTGATGACGTCTCCTCCGTCATCCGCCACCATCCCGAGCTGACCATCCTGGAGACCGGTGAGCCTCTGGAATCCATCCTGCCCAAGGTGGCCTCCGCCAACGCCTATCTCGGCGCCGACGTCATCTGCGAGGCGCTGGCTACGGGCGCGCCCATCGTGCTGACAGGCCGCGTCGCAGATCCCTCCCTGTTCGTCGCACCCATGATGCACGAGTTCGGCTGGTCCTATGACGATTATTCCCTCCTGGCGCAGGGCACCGCGGCGGGCCACCTCCTGGAATGCACCGCCTCGGTCACCGGCGGCTGCTTCGGCTGGCCGGGCAAGAAGGAGGTCCCCGACCTCGCCCGCGTCGGCTATCCGCTCGCGGTGGTGGGAGATGACGGCTCGGTCCTGGTGACGAAGACGCCCGGATCAGGGGGGCGCGTGGATGTGATGACCTGCACCGAGCAGCTCATCTATGAGATGCACGATCCCACGGCCTACATCACCCCCGACTGCGTCCTCGACATCACCGGCCTCAGCCTGACCCAGGAGGGCGCGGACCAGGTGCGGGTACGCGGCGCCGTGGCCCGGCCGCGCACCGCCTCCCTGAAGGTCACCATTGGCCATGCCGAGGGCTATATCGGCGAGGGTGAAGTGTCCTATGGCGGCATTGATGCCGTTGCGCGCGCCAAGTGGGCGGCGGAGGTGGTGAAGGAGCGTCTGCGCCTGCGCGGCTTCACCTATGATGATTTCCGCGTGGACCTCATTGGCATGTCGAGCCTTCACGGCGACCCGGAGTCCCGGCCCGAACCCTACGAGGTGCGTCTGCGGCTCGCCGGCCGCACCGACAACTACAAGGCCGCCCACGCCATCGGCTTCGAGACCCGCGCCATGCATATCCACGGCCCCGGTGGTGCCGGCGGCGCGTGCGAGCCGCGCGTGCGCGACGTGCTCGCGGTCAAGTCCGTCCTTTTGCCCCGGCAGTTCGTCAATCCGCAGATTGCGGTGGAGGGCCAGCTATGAGCGTCCGCGTCTATGATCTCGCCCACTCGCGCACCGGCGACAAAGGCGACACCTCCAACGTCTCGGTCATCTGCTACGACGCAAAGGACTGGGATTTCCTGCGCCACGCGCTGACCCCGGAACGGGTTCTCCACGCCTTCCGCCACATCGCGAAGGGGCCGGTGACGCGCTATGAGATTCCCAATCTCAAGGCATTCAACTTTGTCATCGAGCGCGCACTTGGCGGTGGCGTCACCCGGTCGCTCGCGCAGGACATTCATGGGAAGAGCCTGTGCAACGTGATGCTGGCCATCGAGTTGCCCGATCCATCCCCGCGGACCGAAGCATGAGCGCTTCCTCACCGGGCTCCCGGCCGCGCATCATGCTGGTTCACGCCCTGAAGGAGGCTGTCGGGCCAATCCATGATGCCTTCGCCTCGGAATGGCCGCAGGCGCGGGCCTACGACCTCCTGGACACGTCCCTGTCCGATGATCTTGCGGCGGACGGCGCCATCACCCACGGCATGGTGGAGCGTTTCCGCGCCATCGGCCGTTACGCCGCCGACACCGGCTCTTCGGGGGGCGGGACTGACGCCATCCTGTTCACCTGCTCCGCTTTCGGCGCTGCCATCGATGCGGTGAAGGCTGACCTCGCCATTCCAGTCCTGAAGCCGAACGAGGCCGCCTTCGCAGAGGCGCTCGCACTTGGTCCGCGCATCGCATTGGTGGTCACCTTCCCGCCCGCCTTATCGGCCATGTCGGCGGACATGAAGCAGGTGGCCGAAGAGACCGGGAGCGATCTCCACCTGGAGGGATACGTTGTCGAGGGCGCTCTGGACGCACTGAAACGCGGAGACACGGAACGACATGACGCGCTGATCGCCGCGGCTGTCAGCACCCTTCCACAAGGAGATGCCGTGGTGCTCGGGCACTTCTCCATGGCACGCGCCGCGCCGACAGCGGCGCGCAGGACGGGGGTTCCCGTCCTCACCACGCCTGCAAGCGCCGTCTCGCGGCTCCGCACCCTATTGGCTCCCCGGGGTTCTGTAGAAGACACGCGGGGCCGTGTGCGCGACTAATCGCGGACCGTGCCGTCCAGCATCTGGTTGTCGGCGTCGAAGAAGCGGTGCGGCCCGTCATAGGCGCCGATGAAGTCGAGATGGGTCACAAGCCCGCCCCCGGCAAAGCGATGCAGGTGCACACCCGGCGGTTCCAGGTGGAAGGTCGGGTGTGCTTCGGGGTCGAGATCGAGGCTCACCGCATGCGCCGGCGAGGGGCAAATGGAGGCCGGCCGGCCCGCGAAGCTGGTCAGGACCGTGCGGTGGACATGGCCGCAGACCAGCGCCAGCACGTGGTGGTGGCGCCCCAGCACCGCCTCCAGCGCGGACGCGTCCTGAAGGTTCTGCACGTCCATGTGGCGTATGCCGGTGAGGAAAGGCGGGTGGTGCAGCGCCACGAGGCTCGGCCGGTCGGGCGCCACAGCAAGCGCGGCGTCGAGCCAGGCCAGCGTCTCGCCGCCCAAGAGGCCGTAGGGCGCATCCGGCACGCTGGAATCCAGCATCACAAGGCGGAGCGCGAAGTCGTCCACCACGTAGTTCAGCTTGCCCCCCTGCCCCCTCGCCGCGATGTGGGGAAAGGCGACCGCAAGACCCTGCGTGCTGTCATGGTTGCCGGGAATGGGGAAGATCGGCATGGGCAGGCCCGCCGTCAGAGCCTTGAAGCGGGCATATTCCTCCGGCCGGTCGAAGTCGGTGAGGTCGCCAGTCACGATCAAAGCATCCGGGCGGGGCGCGCGCGCGGCAAGATGGGCCACTGCGCGCTCCAGGAAGGCAGCGGTGTCCACCACACCATAGGCGAGGCTTCCGGGTGCGCGGATATGGGTGTCGGTGAGCTGGGCGAGGAGCATGGCGGTCAGACCGGGACGAGGCGGGAGGGATCGAGGATGAGGCCGACCTCATCGCCGACGGCGATCGGCTCCTGCGGCTCTGCCTCGACGACGATGCGGCTCACGCCGGCGGTCAGCACGACGCGCTGGCGGGCGCCGAGGAAGTGCACCTGGGCGACGGTGAAGCGCAGCGGCGCCTCATCTCGGCGGCACAGGCGCGCGCTCTCCGGCCGAAAGGCGATCACAGCCTCCGCGCTGGCGGCGCCGGGATGGGGCAGCGTGCCGGCGGCGGTCTCGAAACGGCCATCGCGCACCTGGCCCTCAAGGCGGTTGGTGACGCCCACGAAGCCGGCGACGAAGGCGTCGGCCGGCCGGAAATAGACCTCGCGCGGCGTGCCGATCTGGGCGATGGCGCCCTGGCGCATCACCACGATGCGGTCGCCCAGCGCCAGCGCCTCCGCCTGGTCGTGGGTGACATAGATGGCGGTGATGGCAAGCGAACGCAGCAGGGCGTCGATCTCGGCGCGCAGGTGCTCGCGCAAGGCGGCGTCGAGCGCTGTCAGCGGCTCGTCGAGAAGGATAGCACGGGGCCGCACCGCCAGCGCGCGAGCAAGCGCCACGCGCTGGCGCTGTCCGCCGGAGAGCTGGTCGATGCGCCGCGCCGAAAGGGTGCCGATGCGCATCATCTCCAGCACCTCTGCGGCACGCCGCAGCCGCTCCGCCCTGGGGACGCCGCGCACCCGCAGGCCGTAGGCGACATTCTCGATCACGCTCATATTGGGGAAAAGGGCATAGGACTGGAACACCATGCCCACATGCCGCTTCTCGATGGGCAAGCGGGTCACGTCCGTGCCGTCGAAAGCCACCGTCCCTCCCGTATCAGGGGCTTCCAGTCCGGCGATGATGCGCAGCGTCGTGGTCTTGCCGCAGCCGGAGGGGCCGAGCAGCACCAGGGTCTCCCCGGCAGCGATGGAGAGATCGAGCGGCTCCAGCGCGCGGGTGCCGTCGGCAAAGGTCTTAGCGCAGCCCGACAGGCTAATGGCGGCGCCGTGGGGAATGATCATCATGGCCGGGCCTTCCGGTCGGCCCGATGCTCGCGGCCGGCAAACTGGATGGCGAGCAGCAGGGGCACGATCATGAGGAAAAAGAGGAGCGTATAGGCGCTGGCGATCTCCAGCCGCATGGAGGCGTAGCTGTCGGCGAGGCCCACGGGCAGGGTCTGGGTCAGCGGCGTGTGCAGCATCCAGGTGAGATTGAACTCGCCGATGGAGAGCGTCACCACCATCAGCGCGCCGGCGATGATGCCGGGCCGCGCATTGGGCACTACCACCTGGATAAAGCGCTGCCAGGGCGAGGCGCCGAGGCTCGCCGCCCCCTCCTCGAGCGTGCGCACATCCACGGCAGCGAGCACCGCCATGACAGAGCGGAGCATGAAGGGCAGCGTGTAGAGCACGTGGCCGACGAGGATGAAGGCATCACTGGCCCGGAACGCGCGGATGCCGCCATAGGCGAGGATCAAGGCGAGGGCGAGAGCAAGGCCGGGGATCGCCACCGGCAAGGTGACGATTTCCTCCACGAGACGGGTCAGGCGGCTCGGCTTCCTCACCAGCGCCCAGGCGGCGGGCACACCGATGAGGAGCGTCACGGCGAGCGTGCCAAGCGCAATGGCGATAGAGCGGAAGATGGTCGGCGCATAGAGGCCCCACACCTGCGCCACCCAGTCGAGCGTGAGGCCCGAGCGCACGCCCTGGAAATAGTTGACCGTCACACCCGCGAGGATGGAGGTGACCGCCGGCACCACAAGGAAGGCTGCGGTGGCGAGCGTCACGAGGAGCTGGAAGGCGAAGATAAGGGGGCTCGTGCGCATCGCCCTACCCTGCCGCCGCGACGCCGGAGCCGGCGAAGCTGCGCGTGGCCGCCAGCACGCCCCAGGTGATGAGCCCCAGGGCCAGCGAGAGCGCGCAGGCGGTGGAGAAGTTCGCGGCCAGCGTGAACTCCGTGTAGATGGTCATGGCCAACACGTCGATGCGGGTCGCCAGCGTGAAGGCGGTGCCGAACGCGCCCATGGCGGTGGCGAAAGCGACTGCGCCGGACGCCATCAGGGCCGGCGCGAGCCCAGGCAAAGTCACGTCCCGCAGCACCGCGAAGCGCCCAGCGCCCAGCGAGCGCGCCGCCTCGCTCAAGGCCGGGTCGAGCTTCTCCACCGCTGCCATCAGCGTCACCAGCACGCGCGGCAGCGAGAAATAGACATAGCCCGCAAACAGTCCGGCCATGGAATAAGCGAACACCACCTTGCCGAGGCCGAGGCTTTGCGTGAAGCCGCCGACGAGCCCTTGCCGGCCGGCGAAGAGGATGATCATGAAACCCACCACCACGCCCGGGAAGGCCAGCGGCAAGGTGAGCATGGAAACGAGAAGGGACCGCCCATAAAAGCGGTTCCGCGCCAGGAACAGCGCCACCACCACACCGATGGCGAGCGTCACGAGTGTCACGCCGGCGGAGAGGACGAGGGTGGAGATGAGCGTCGAAAGATGCCGCGGATTGGTCAGCACCACGAGATATTCCGCCGGCCCGTTCGGCCCCTCCCCCGCCACCAGCACGACGCGCACCAGGGGCAACAGGAAGAAGGCGAGCACGAACACGCCGAGCGGCAGCAGCATCACCCGCGCAAGCCGGTCAGCGCTGTTCATGCAAGCCCCTCTTGAAATGCCGCAGCCGGGCGACCGGCTGCGGCGGAGTGCAAGACGCTCATTTCACCTCGGCGAGGTAACGGTCGGAGAAGCCCTTCTGGACGGTCTCCATCTTGCCGTAGTCCACAGGCTTGGCGCGGGCATAGTCGGTGGCGGGCAGGAAGCGCTCGGCTACCTCCTTCGGCAGCGGCATGTCGCGCACGGGACGCAGATAGGCGGCCGCCCACATGGCCTGGCCCTTGTCGGAGAGGACATAGTCCAGCACCTTCTTGGCCGCCTCGGGGTGTGGATCGTTCTTCACCATGGTCATCACATACGGGACCACCAGGGTGCCCTCGCAGGGAATGACGAAGGCGAAATTGCCCTTCTCACTGTATTTCGCGCGATAGGCGTTGAAGTCGTAGTCGAACAGGATCGGGATCTCGCCGGAGACCACGCGGGCGTAGGAGGTCTGCTTCGGCACGATGGGCGCGTTGGCGGAGAGCTTCTTGAAGAAGTCGATGCCGGGATTGAAATTGTCCAGCGAGCCGCCGAGCGCGGTGTTGACCGCCACCGCGCCCACATAGCCGACGAAGGCGCTGGAGGGGTCGAGATAGCCCACCATGCCCTTGTACTCGGGCTTCAAGAGGTCCGACCAGCAGGCCGGGACCGGCGCGCCGCCGAGGGCGTCCTTGTTGATGAACAGGCCGAGCGTGCCGGAATGGATGGTGAACCAATGGCCCTGCGGGTCCTTGAGGCCAGCGGGGATCTCGGAGAAATGCTTGGGCTCATAGGCCTGGGTGACGCCGACATCCTTCGCCTTGATGCCGAAGGTGACGCCGAGATAGGCCACATCCGCCACCGGGCTCGCCTTCTCGGCGATGATCTGGGCGAGCGACTGGCCGCTATTCTTGTTGTCCGGGGGTACGTCGACGCCGGTATCGGCCTTGATGGCCTTCAGCATGCTGCCCCAGTCCGCCCATTCGGTGGGGCAGTTGTAGCAGATGGCGTCCGCGGCGCTCGCGGCGGGAGCGGAAGCGGGCAGGACGGCCGCCGCCAGCAGCGGGGCGGCGATGAGGCTCTTCAGCGCTGTGAATTTCATGCCTTGGTCTTTCCAGTTGGTCGCGGGGGGACGCGATACTCGGGCTTGACGCATCACGCAGGGCTGGGCGCCACGGCGATGGTTCCGCCGGGGCGCAGGTGGAACGGCAGGTGCTCAACGGTGCGGGAGCCGCTGCCGTCGAAGAGATCGAAAAGGCGCTCCACGGCCCGCTCGCCCATCCGGCGCGTGGGCTGGTCGATGGTGCAGAGCGCGGGTGAGACGAGCCGACCGATGGAGATGCCGTCGAAGCCCGCCACCGAGACATCGCCGGGCACGTCGAGCCCCATGTCCCGCACCGCCGCAGCGATGGAAAGGGCGAGCAAATCGTTGGAGCAGACGAGCGCGGTGGGGCGCTTGGGCGTCCCGAGGAGCCCGATAAGTGCGCTGCGATGCGCGTCGGCATCGCCCATATAGTCGAGTTCCAGCACCGGCGCGGGCTCAAGGCCCGCCTTTCCCATGGCCGCGATGTAGCCCTGGTGGCGCAGGCGCGAGCGGTCCGATGTGGAGAAGCGCCCGGCCACGAACAGGATGCGCCGGTGCCCCAGCGCAATCAGGGCCTCTGTCAGGGTCTGCCCGGCGGCGGCATTGTCCACGGTGACGGCCGCCCGCTCCGCCCGCAGCGGCTCGTTATAGACGAGCACATAGGGAATGCCCTCGGCGTCCAGATGGTCGAGGGTGGGATTGTCGTCGGGGTCGGCCACCGTGATGACGAGGCCGGCGACGCTCTGGGCCACCAGCGTGTCCACCAGCTCCCGCTCGCGGGCGGGATCATAATCCGTGGCGGTGACGAGCAGCACATGCCCGCGGTTGCGCGCCTCTGCCTCGATGCCGGCCACGGAGCTTGCGAACACCGGGTTGGTGAGGCTCGGGATGACGACGCCGAGGGTGCGGGTGCGCAGCGTCTTCAGCGCGCGTCCGATCTCGCTTGGCCGGAAGGAGAGTTCCGCCATCGCCGTCCTCACCCGCGCTTCCACCTGGGCGCTCGCCCTGGCGGTCCCGTTCATGACGCGGCTGACCGTGGCGATGGAGCAGCCCGCCTTGAGGGCGACGGTGCGGATGGTGACGGGGCGCGGCACGAGGGATCCTGCAATGCGTGAACCGGCTGTGTAACCGTTTTCACAGCGCTGCTACCGGAACGCCGTTACAGCCTTATGACGCCGCCGGAGACGCCTGGCCCCGCCGCTCAGGAGCGAAGCCTCGGTCTTCTAATGTTGTGCAACGGGTTTGATGGCGCTGGCTTCCGGCGCTTCGATCATCATCCAGGAAGCCGGCCGCATCGGCGGAGGACCTTAGATGATCTCCACCACTTCCACTTCGCGACCAGCAACCATGGCGACGTCACCCACCGCCTTGCCCATCACGGCACTGGCCAGCGGAGAGACATATGACACCGAGCCGCTGGCCGGATCCGCCTCGTCCTCGCCGACGATGCGGAATGTCTGGCGGCGGCCGTCCGCGCGATCGAGTGTGACAGTGGTTCCGAACTGCACCGTCTGGGGACCGGGAACGCCCTCGATCAATTGAGCATTGGCCCGACGGGCGCTGTAATAGCGCAGGTCCCGGGTGGCACGCGCCATCGCCGTGCGGTCGGCCTGCACGTCGCCAGTCTGCGCCGCCGCATACGCTGCACGCGCCTCTGCCAAAGCCGCGTCGAGCGCGGCCAGCCCGGTTGCCGTCACCAGATTGGGATGCGGCGAGATCGGCCTGTCCGGTAGATCAGCAGCGGTGGCTTCCAGGTCATTTTCACGCGTGAAGGCGACGGACATGTTTCTACGGGCTTCCACAGGGTGCGTGCGTGTGAACGAAAATACAGAGTCGTTCAACCCTGTGACCAAACCGAGACGCGCAAAGCAAGGCCACGAGCCGCCGCTTGAGAACGAGCCACTCGCTTACAACGACAAGTTCGAGGATAATGCAGCCCCGAACTAAGCCCGACGCGCAATCATTCCCCACGCGAAGAGGACGATCAGGGCGCCGACCACAGCTCCAATCAAGCCCGCGCCCTGGCCCGGCTGATACCAGCCGACTGCCTGACCAAGGTAGGTCGCGACGAAAGCGCCGATCACGCCGAGAATGGTGGTCAGGATGAAGCCCTGAGGCTCGTTTGGCCCCGAATGGATCAGCTTTGCGACGACGCCGGCGACAAATCCAATGATGATGGTCCAGATGATGCCCATAACGCCCTCCAAGGTTGACGGCCATCAACGGCCACGCTCGTGAAGGGTTCCGCGAGGGCGCTTATGCGCACTACGCCTTTTGATTGATGGCTGTGTTTGCCGAATCCGCGGTGGGGCTCCCTATTTGAGGCCCGTGCAATTGGCGTAGTAAGTGACGGTCGCTGGCCAGTCGGAGAACACGCCGGCGACCCCGACATCCCGCGCCAGAACATCGAGAAGCCGGTAGGTGTCACCCGGCTTGTGGATGACCGGCTTGATGGTGCTGTAATAATAGCCGCCACCGTCGGCGAGGGTGCCCGAGCGTTCCAGCGACCATGTGATGAGCCGGAGCCCTGCCGCCTTGGCCGCCAGCGCGAATGCGGACGGGACGATGGCCTTGTTCGCATCAAGGGTCACCAGCATCGGCATGGACGGGGCAAGGGTCCTCAAGCCCGCATCCGCCAGTTCCTTCATCGACGGCTTCCAGGTTTCTGGCTTCATATTGTCGAAGCCCGGTTGCGTGTCGCGCTCGTCGAGCAGGCTCGCTTGCGCGCCGAACTTGGGCTCGGCCTTCAGCCAGTAGATGATATCACGCAGCTGGAAGGTCTGGGGGAACACATCCTGCGGGTTGACCCCGACTTCCTTGTATTCGTCGATCATCTGCTGAGCGAAGGCATCCTGGGTGTAGTCGCCGTCGAACGGCATCGGCACGCGAGGCGCTTTCAGCTCCGGCGTGAACTTCACGCCGAACGACTTGAACAGGGCGATGCTCTCCTTGTGCGTCATGAGCGTGCCGGTCGCAGCGTAGAGATCCGTGCGCCAGCCCGGCGTGCCGTTCATGTATTCGCCGACGCTTGTCGCATTCACGTTGGCGCCGTCCATCTTGCCGCGCAGGGTGCGGAACTCCGCCAGCGTCAGGTCGCTGGTGCAGCATCGGGCTTCGGCCTTCCTGCCGGTTGCGGGGTCCGCCGGCGAGAACGGCGTGGAGCATTTCGCGGCGAGCGCGGGCCGGGCGAGGATGTCGGTGGACGTGTGAAGGTCGCACTGGTCGTGGCGGCAGACGAGCTGGCGATCCTTGGTGAAGGTCACGTCGCATTCCATGATGCCTGCGCCCATTTTGGCGCCGGCGACATAGGCCTCCCGCGTGTGCTCCGGAAACTGCAGGGGCGCGCCGCGATGCGCGATGGAGAAGCTCGACGGATAAAACGGGCCGGCCTCGCACTGCTTCAGCCTGTCCTTCAGCGGGCCGTCGTCGAGATCGTCCACCAGATAGAAAGGGCGCGGCCCGAGCTGGGCTTGCGGCCGGCTCTCCTGCGCGCGCGCTTCAGCCATCGATGCGCAGGCCAGCACCAGCAATGCGAAACAAGTGAAAATGCGAGATGTCCGGTTCATTCGACAGCCCATGATTGGCCCGGAAGCGGGAGGAAGCCCGCAAGGGGAAATGGTCGCGCAGGAAATCCGGTGTGTTCCGGCCTTCATGGCCAGCTTGAATGTCCGGTCGCGCAAGGTCCAACGCTCCGATGACCAGCGGATGACCGCAGGAGCAGGAGCGTCGCTTTCATGAGCATCGCCGGGGTCTTCTCGGCATCAAACTGCGCGTCGTGACAGACGTTTTCTCAGTCGGCGATCGAACGAATGACCCTCGCCGGGTTTCCTCCGACAAGGGTATTCGGGGGAACGTCCTTGGTGACCACGGAACCTGCCGCGACAACAGAGTTTTCGCCCACCGTCACTCCGCCGATGATGATTGCGCCGGCCGCAATCCAGACGTTTCTCTCGATCGCGATGGGCTTTGCGATCACGCAGGCGCGCCGCTGGGAAGGTTCAATGGGGTGGCCAGTCGTGATGATGCTCACGTTCGGCCCGATCATCACGTCATCGGCAATGTCGAGTCCGCCAAGGTCATAGAAAGTGCAATTCTGATTCACGAAGACATTGCGCCCGACGGTGATGTCGACCCCACTGGCCGTGTAGAATGGCGGTATCAACAAAAAGCTGTCGTCCACTTTCTTGCCGATGAGATCGCTGAACACGGCGCGGACTTCGGCCGCATCGTTGAACGTCAAACGGTTGAGCGTGGCGGTGATCGCCATCGCGCGTTTGACGTTTTCCGACATGGCCGCTGATTCCGGCGTTCTCCGGGGAATTACCTTGGTGCGATCATTCGCCATTCGTTGTTTTCCTGCGAGCAAGATCGAGCGAGCGTACGGCGTATGACGACGGCAGCGAGATGCACGGCGTCGGTTCGAGATCACGTCTCGACCTGTCGCTGCGTGTGCCCGCGGATTTGGCGCGAACCTGCTTTTTAACAGTGCCCAACCTGCCCCAGGCAGCGCCGGGCGATGCTTTGACGCTTCGCCCGGCCGGCGCAATCCCGCGCCGTTCAATTCACCTGGATATGGGCGTCCCGGATCACCCGGGTCCACCGGGCAAGGTCGGCATCGATGCGGGCGCGGAACTGGGCCGGCGTGCTCGGGATCGGCTCCATGAGCTGGGTTGCCAGCTTCTCCTTGATGGCCGGGCTTTCCAGCGCTTCGGTGACAGCCGCGCGCAGCTTGTCGAGGATCGGCTCCGGGGTCTTGGCCGGCGCGATCAGGCCGCTCCAGGCCTCCGCCTCCACGTCGATGCCGCTCTCCTTCAGCGTGGGAATGCCCGGCAGCAGCGCCGAGCGCTGGGCCGTGGAAATGGCGAGGATCTTGATCGGCTTGGTGCCCACCAGCGGCGTCAGCGAAATCGCCGGCAGGCAGGCGACCTGGACATCGTTCTGGATCAGGGCGGTCACGGCGGCGGGCGAGGAATTATAGGGCACATGCACCATCTGCGTACCGCTCGCGAGCCCGATGGCCTCCATGGCAAGCTGCGACAGCGAGCCGTTGCCGATGGACCCGTAATTGTACTTGCCGGGATTTTTCTTCAGCAGGTCGATCAGCTCGGAGACCGAATTGACGCCGAGCGCGGTATTCACGGCAAGCGCGCTCGGCTGCGTCACCAAAAGGGTCACGAGCGCGAAGTCCTTGGCGGGATCGTAGGGCAAATTGCCGAACAGCACGGCATTGACGCCGAGCGGGCCGCCGATGGAGACGCCGATGGTGTAACCGTCCGGCTCCGCCTTGGCGACCGCATCGGTGCCGCGATTGCCGCTGGCGCCGGCCCGGTTCTCGACGATGAAGGCCTGTCCGAATTTATGCTGGAGATAGTCGGCGATCAGCCGCGCCACCATGTCCGGCGTCGAGCCCGGACCGAAGGGCGCGATGATCTTCACCGGCTGCTTAGCCGGCCATTCCTGGGCCGCCGCCGGCCAGGCCAGGAGGATGGCAACCAAGGGCGCGATCAGCGCGACAGCGAAGCGTTTCATGTCCCCTCCCCAACTCTTATTGGACGTGCGGCAGAGGCAACGCCGCTGTCTTCGAGGTTTAAGTGAGATCGAAAAACCACGAAATCACAAGCCTATGTGGCGGCCTTCTCACCTTGAACTGAAACCGCATCTGCGACCTCGAACGTCATCCCATCGAACGCCGGCGTCACATTCTGCGGCAGCCGGGCAGCCAGGGCCCGGTAGTCCAGATCGGTATGCAGATTGGTCAGGATCGCCCGGCGCGGCGTCTTGGCGGCGATATGGTCCAGCGCTTCCTGCACCGAGAAATGAGTGGGATGGGGCAGGTCGCGCAGCGCGTCGAGGATCCACACGTCGAGATCGTCCAGATGCTCCAGGCTGTTCTGCGGGAAGGCGCTGACGTCGCTGGAATAGGCCACGTCCCCGAAGCGGAAGCCGAAGGAGTCGATCTCGCCGTGATGCTGGCGGAAAGGCAGGGCCGAGATGGTGCCCCCTGCCCCGCTCACCTCGATCATCCGCCCCTCCCGGAACCGGTGCTCGGTGAGAATGGGCGGATAGACCCCGCCCGGCGGGGTCTGGAAGCAATAGCCGAACCGCGCATGGAGCGCCGAGGAGGTCTCCTCATCGAGGAAGACATCAAGCCGGTGGCGGTTATGGATCACCAGCGGGCGCAGATCATCGATGCCGTGGGTGTGGTCGGCATGGGAATGGGTGAACAAAACGGCGTCGATATGGGTGACGCCGGCATCCAGAAGCTGCTCGCGCAGGTCCGGCGAGGTGTCCACGAGAACCGTCGTCACACCGCCCGGGCCGGTGCGGCGCACCAGGATCGAGCAGCGGCGGCGACGGTTTCGCGGATCGTCGGGGTCGCAGGCGCCCCAGCCCTGGCCGACGCGCGGCACGCCGCCGGACGAACCGCAGCCGAGAATGGTGAAGGTCAAGGACATGGCGGGGCCCGTGCTTGTGTGCTCCGTCCTTACCCCCGCTGGCGCCATCGACCAAGCCCCGGATGCAAGATGTCCGCAACCATCCCGGCGCTGCGGCGTTGTTGGCAAGCTCCGCCTTTGCCCGGGCGAGCCGGCTCATTCCGGAGATGCTCGTGTCCTTTCCCACCTTCCGGCCAGGCCCGGCCACCTGAATGGACCGCACCCAGAACGGCCGGGCGGCCCGCACGCCCATCTTCCGCCCGGAACAGGAGAGGTTTTCCGGCCCCCCCCTTGGAAATGGCGCCGTGGGAACACTGGTGGGCTTCATCGCCATTGTCGCCATGCTCTATTTCGGACGCGACGTCTTCGTGCCGGTCGCGCTCGCGGTGCTGCTCAGCTTCGTCCTGTCTCCGGTCATCCTGGTGCTGCGGCGGATCAAGGTGCCGCGCACGCTGTCCGTGGCAGTGGTCATGGTCGTGGCGTTCCTCGCCATCATCATGCTGGCGGGGGTGGTGGCAAGCCAGGTGGCGGAACTGGCAGGCGATCTGCCCCGCTACCAGCAGACCATGCGGGAAAAGATCCGCTCGCTGAAGGAGGCGACTGAGGGCTCGGGCACATTCGACCGGCTGTCGCGCATGCTCCAGGAGCTGGGAAACGAGATCGAGCGGCCACAGGCACCATCTCCGGAATCGTCCCAAACGCCGTCCCAAGACGGCCGGCCGATGCCGGTGGAGATCCACCAGCCCTCCCCCGGCACCCTCGGCGTGCTCCAGGCGGTGGTCGAGCCCCTAGTGCACCCGCTCGCCACCCTCGGCATCATCTTCATCTTCGCCGTCTTCATCCTGCTTCAGCGGGAGGACCTGCGGAATCGCTTCATCCGCCTTGCCGGAGCGCACGACCTCCAGCGCACCACCGCCGCGCTCGACGATGCCGCCGGACGCCTGTCCCGCTTCTTCCTCATTCAGGTCGCGCTCAATGCGGCCTTCGGCACGGTGATCGGACTTGGCCTCTGGGCCATCGGCGTGCCCAGCCCCGCTCTATGGGGCCTGCTGGCCGCGGTATTGCGGTTCGTGCCCTATATAGGTGCCGCCATCGCCGCCATCCTGCCGCTGACGCTGGCGCTCGCCGTGGACCCCGGCTGGAGCATCGCGCTTTGGACCGCGGTCCTGTTCGCCGTGGTGGAGCCGCTGGTGGGGCACATCATCGAGCCCTTGGTCTATGGCCGCAGCACGGGCCTCTCGCCGGTGGCCGTGGTGGCGGCAGCAACGTTCTGGACCTGGCTGTGGGGGCCGATCGGCCTTGTGCTGGCGACGCCCCTCACCTTGTGCCTCGTCGTGCTGGGACGGCACGTGGACACGCTCGACTATCTCGACGTGATGCTGGGGGACCGCCCGCCCCTCACCGCCCCCGAACTGTTCTACCAGCGCATGCTGGCCAGCGACCCCACCGAGGCGACGAGCAAAGCCGAGGAATTCCTGAAGGAGGGAACGCTCCTGTCTTACATGAACGAGGTGGCGCTTCCCGGACTGCGCCTCGCCGAGCGTGACGCCGAGCGCGGGAGCCTCGACCCCGAACGGGTGGATCGCTTCCGGGCGAGTGTCGTGGAACTGCTGGACAACCTCTCGGACCACGAGGACATCTCGGGCGGAGACACGGACGACCAGGAAGCGGAAGCCGCGCTGGAAACGGCGGGAGACGCCGCATCCCGCACCTACACCGTGTTTGATCCGGCGCAATTGCCGTCGTCCTGGCAGACCGAGGCGCCCATCATGTGTGTCGCCGTTCGCTCGGGCCTTGATGCAGCGGCGGGCGCGCTCGCGGCGGACCTCCTGGGCCGCCACGGTCTCCCCGTACGCGTGGAAGGTCCGGAGCAGCTCGCGAGCAGCGGCATCTCCCGGCTGGATGGAGCAAACTTCGCGGTGGTCGTGCTCTCCTCGCTCGAGACCCGCTCGGTGGCCCTGATGCGCTATTCAGTGCGCCGCCTGCGCCGGCACCTGCCGAGCGCGCGCATCGTGCTGTGCGCCTGGGGCGCCCATGAGGATCGGGCGTTGCGCGCATCGGTGGAGGAGGCGACCGCCGCCGACATCCTTGCGACGAATCTTGAGGAAATGCTCTCGGGAATCATCGGCTTCGCCGCGGAGGCCCCGAAGCTTGCGCCAGCGGCGCCGACGGACACAGCGCCGAAACGGCGACCCGCCAGCCGTCGCCGTTCAGCCACCGCATGACGGGGGCCGAAAAGGACAACGGGGATGAAAAAGGAATGGTCGGAGCGGCGGGATTTGAACCCACGACCCCTAGTCCCCCAGACTAGTGCGCTAACCGGGCTGCGCTACGCTCCGACGTGGAGCGGAGGCTTAGACCATGACGCCACGGGGGACAAGCCCCTCTCCTCCCACCACCCACAGGGCAGGCGCCCGCCGCTGACGCGAGCCCAATGGCCGCAACTCTTTAGCAGCGGCAAATTTTCTCTCCGACCAACCGCAAGACCATGCCTCGGCGTGGATTGGCTGGAATCATCGGCCATGCGATTGTCGGCGGCCATCGCTGGGACGGGGACGCGTTTTGGGCTTTTCCTTCACTCTTCTCGACCTCGCAGGCAGCGTCGCTCTGCTGCTCTGGGGCACCCATATGGTGCAAAGCGGCGTGCAGGAGGCCTTCGGGCCGCACCTGCGGAGCTTGCTGGCCGGCGCGCTCAAGACGAAGATTCGCGCCTTCCTGGCCGGCATCGGCGTCACCGCAGTGCTTCAGAGCAGCACCGCGACCGGCCTGATGGTCGCCGGCTTCACCGCGGCAGGAATGGTGGAACTGGTGCCCGCGCTCGCGGTGATGCTGGGCGCCAACGTGGGCACCACGCTGGTGGTGCAGCTGCTCTCGTTCGATGTTTCGGCCCTGGCCCCCGCCCTCATCCTCATGGGCGTCATCATGTATCGCCGAAAGGGCGCGACCACCTCCAAGGAGATCGCGCCGGCCCTCATCGGCCTCGGCCTGATGCTGGTGTCGCTCCACCGGCTGGTCGACATCTTCACCCCGTTCGAGGACGCACCCCAGCTGCGCCTGTTGATGGGCGCCGTCTCCACGACACCCATCGTCGCCGTGATGATCGCCGCGCTCCTCACCTGGGTCGCCCATTCCAGCGTCGCGGTGGTGCTGCTCGCCATGTCGCTGGCGGCGAAGGGCGTGGTGCCGCCGGAGGCGGGCTTCGCGCTGGTGATCGGCGCCAATCTCGGCAGCGCGCTCAACCCCGTGCTGGAGGCGAGCAACGCGCTCGATCCGGCCTCACGCCGCATGCCCTTCGGCAATCTCATCAACCGCGCTCTGGGTGCCGCCGTGGCCCTTGTGGCGATCGAACCGCTCTCCGTGGCGATGGTGCAGCTTCAGCCGGATTCAGGCCGCGCCATCGCGGACTTCCACACCTTGTTCAACCTTGTCCTGGCCCTGCTCTTCCTGCCCTTCCTCACTTATTATGCGCGCCTGCTGCGCCGGCTGTTCCCCGACAAGGCGGACCCCGCTGATCCAGCCCGGGCGCTGTACCTCAACCCGGCCGCCATGCAGACCCCTGTGGTCGCCATCGGCAATGCGGCGCGCGAGGCGCTGCGGCTCGCGGACATGCTGGAGACCATGCTTCAGGACGTGCGGGTGGCGTTGGAAAAAGGAACGCCGGACGCCATCGCCGCGGCCCGGACCCTGGACGACGTGATGGACAAGGTGAACAGCGCCATCAAGGCCTACCTGCTCTCCATCGACCGCAACGGCCTGACCGAGCGGGACGAGCAGCGCATCGCGGAGATCCTCGCCTTCGCCACCAACATGGAGCAGGCGGGCGACGTGATCGACAACAGCATGCTGTCCGTGGCCGAGAAGCGCCTGAAGCGCGGCCTCCCCTTCTCGCCCGAAGGCGAGCAGGAACTGGCGGCCGTGTTCGACCGCGTGGTGACGAACCTGCGCACCGCGGCGGCGCTGTTCGTCACCGACGATCCCCGCGCCGCACGCCTGCTGGCGGCGGAAAAGGCGATCTTCCGGGACATCGAGACCAAGGCCACCCAGGACCATATGGAACGCCTGCGCGCCGGCCAGAACGACACCGCCGAGGCAAGCGGCCTGCACCTGGAAGTGGTGCGCGACCTGAAGCGAATCAACGCTCACCTCGTCTCTGGCACGGCGTACCCCGTTCTTGAGCGGGGTGGTGAGTTGCTGTCCAGTCGAGTACCCCCAGAGCCAACGCAAGTATAGACTCAGTATTTCTTCTAATAAATTTTAGCGGCGGTACGAATGTAGCTTATACCCTGTGTTGAATTTGTCGCAGGCGCTTGTATATCACACGAAACCGCTCACTTCTTCCCGGCCCAGTGGAACCTGCCTTCTTTTCGCCTGTAGCGGGTGACATTCCTGCCCTATTGCCTCGTCATTAGGCGGACTTCCATCAACAACAAGGAGGTCGTGGGAATGGTGAACGGGAAGGGGATTCTGTTTGCATCGTTCGCCCTTACAATGGGCGCCCTAACTCAACCCGCGCTTGCTGATGTCGGTCAAACCGGCATGGCGTCCTACTACTGGCAGGGCAAAGGCACGGCGAGTGGAGAACGGTTCAATGCCAGTGCCTTAACCGCTGCTCATCGCTCGCTGCCCTTCAACACCAAGGTGAAGGTCACCAACCTTCGCAACGGCCGCTCGGTGGTCGTACGCATCAATGATCGCGGCCCGTTCGTGCGGGGTCGCATCATCGACGTTTCCCGCGCCGCAGCCTCGGAACTCGGCTTCACCGGCCATGGAATCACCCGCGTAAACGTCGCGGTCATGGGCCGCGATACCGAACTCGCCGCCACGGAAACGCCTGATTCCGGCAAGGCACAGACGGCGCCCAAGGCAGAGGACGCATCGCCCAAGACGGCCGCCGCCTCCAAGCCGAAGACCGCACCGAAGACGCAAGTGGCCTCCATTGTGGAGAAGCCGGAGCCGGACGCTCCCGCCAGCGCCCCCGTCGCGGCGAAACCCGCCGCACCCACCGAGAATGGCGGCTGGACCCTTCTGCCCTCCCCCGGCGTACAGCCGCCCGCGCAGGCGCAGCCGGCCGAGTGACGGTGGATTGAGGAAAAGACGCGTTCTGCCTTCGGGCGGAGCGCTCCGCGCGCTTCGCTAGTTCGCTTCCCGCTCCAGCGCCGCCGTCATCAGGCGCCGGCATTCGCCGAGCTCGTAGAGCGCTGCCTGGAGGCGGCTGACGTCCTCCCGGGACAAGACCGGCTGGGGCGGATGGGGCGGCGCTGCCGCAAGGCGCGGCTCGGAGCGCAGATGCGGCGGCAGATACTGCTCCGGCGGCCCATGGCGCCGGGGCTCGGGCGGCATGCGATGCCCGTCCTGCTCCTCATCGTCGGCGGCGTGGATCCAGGCTTCCCGGCTCTCTTCCAGATCGTCGAACACGCCGGTCAGCGGACCCACGCGCGGTGCCTGCGTCGGCTCGTCCCGGTCCGTCGCACGGTGGCGCGCACGGGCGGGGATGTATTCCTCCGGCGGGCCGGGCGGCGGCACATGATCCTTCAGGCGGCGGATGCGCGCATCGAGCGGCTCGGAGATGTTGTCGACGGGCGGAGCGAGCGTGTCGTCGTCGAAGAACGGAAGCAGGGGGTCCTCCAGTTCGGGCAAAGGCGGTGCCTCCGGAACCCGGGACGCCGGTCCACGCGAAGGGCGCCGCGCCACCGGCGGGGCGGGCGGGGCTGCCTTCTCCGCCGTGAAAGGCGGATCGCGCCGGACATCCGAAGCTTCGCGCGGGGGCTGCCACTCCTGATATGAGGGCTCCGGCTCCTCATCGTCGAATTCGGCGGCTGGCTCGACATTACGCGCAATGGTGGGCTCGCGGACGGCGCGCGCCTGGGTGCGGGGCGCCTGCGTGTCGAAGCCGGGCAGGAAGGCGTCGAACTGCGGCTCGCGCGCCGGAAGGGGAAGGGGCGGCTCGTCCATGAAGCCGGGCTCGGCCACGTCCGGCTCTTCGAATAGCTCCGGCGCGGCCGGGCGCTCCTTGCGACGCGGCAGAAGGCCGAGGATGCCGCCACGCCCGGCACCGGCCGGCGCCTCGGGGGCAGCTTTCGCGGGCGGCGCCACCGCGCGGCCTTCCAGCAAATCGCCGCCCATGGCCTGGATGTAACGCGGGCCATGATCCTTCAGGATGCGCTGCACACCTTTGATCGTATAGCCCTCGCTGTAGAGCAGATGCCGGATGGCCCGAAGCAGGTCGATATCGTCGGGGCGATAGAAGCGACGCCCGCCGGCACGCTTGACGGGCCTGATTTCCGAGAACTTGGTTTCCCAGAACCGCAGCACGTGCTGGGGAAGGTCGAGATGGTCCGCCACCTCGCTGATGGTGCGGAAGGCGTCGGGCGACTTGTCCGAGGGCCTCTCTGCCACGTGCTTCGCGTCCCCGTCAGCAGTGCCTATGGACAGGCACCGTCACTGGCGAGCGTCAATCACGCTCCATGTCGTCTGCTGTGCGCCCGTTTATGCGATTCTTCAAGATGCTGGATGGCTTGAAGACCATGACCCGGCGCGGTTCGATGGGGACTTCTTCACCGGTCTTCGGGTTGCGGCCGATCCGCTGCCCTTTTTCACGGATGACGAAGGAGCCGAACGACGAGAGCTTCACCGTCTCGCCGCGGGCAAGACAGTCTGCGATCTCACCCAAAACGGACTCCACGAGGGCCGCCGATTCAGTGCGCGACAGCCCAACCTGCTGATACACGGCTTCGCACAAATCGGCACGCGTGACGGTCTTCCCAGCCATATGTCTCCCCGGCCCCATGAGAGAAAGGCAGCAACTGTCGAACGTATCCACTCAGAACAAGACAGGTCAATGTCATTAATGACTTATTACCATCGCACCAGGGCTGAACCCCAGGTGAACCCGCCACCCATAGCCTCCAAAAGAACGAGGTCGCCCTTCCCGATGCGCCCGTCTTTGCGGGCAACATCCAACGCCAGCGGTATGGAAGCGGCAGAGGTATTACCGTGGCGGTCGACCGTTGTCACCACCTTCTCGGGCGCAATATGCAACTTTTGCGCGCTGGCATCGATAATTCGGCGATTCGCCTGGTGAGGGACGAACCAGTCGATGGTCGCAGCGCTCTCTCCCGTGGCCGCGAATGCGTCCTCGATCACGTCGGTGATCATGCCGACCGCGTGGCGGAAGACTTCGCGGCCTTCCATGCGCAGATGGCCCACCGTTCCGGTGGAGGACGGGCCCCCATCCACGAACAGTTTGGTCCGATGGCGGCCATCGGTCCGCAAATGGGTGGTGAGAACTCCCCTGCCCTCGCTCTTCGCCTCGGGCACGGCTTCCAGCACAACCGCGCCGGCCCCGTCGCCGAACAGCACGCAGGTGCCACGGTCTTCCCAGTCGAGGATGCGCGAGAAGGTCTCGGCGCCGATCACCAGCGCCCGCTTGAACGCGCCCGCGCGCAAATGGGCATCGACGGTGGCGAGACCGAAGACGAAACCGGAGCAGACCGCCTGGAGGTCAAAGGCCGCCCCGCGCTCGATGCCAAGCTCGGCCTGGATGGTCGCGGCCGTGGCGGGAAAGGTCTGGTCGGGCGTCGAGGTGGCGAGAATGACGAGGTCGATGTCGCCGGCCTCGAGACCCGCATCTTCCAGCGCCCGCGCCGCGGCGGCGCGGCCGAGATCGGACGTCAGCTCTCCATCCGCGGCGATATGGCGCTCGCGGATACCCGTTCGCTGCACGATCCACTCGTCAGATGTATCCACCTGCTGAGCGAGCTCGGCATTCGTGACGACTTTTTGTGGAAGATAGGAACCAGTGCCACGAACCACGGACCTGATGACGCTCACGATTGGCCTTCCGCTTCCGCAGCCACCGTCGCGCCGGATCCCGCCTCGGCGGGCAGGCGGCTGAGGAGGCTGGTTTCGATCCGCGTCAGCAATTGGTGACGCACCATGTCGTAGCCGAGGTCCACCGCTGACGCGAACCCCTCGGCGTCGGCGCCTCCATGGCTCTTGATGACGACGCCATTGAGGCCGAGGAAGACGCCACCGTTGGAACGGCGGGGGTCCATCTTCTCGCGCAGCATCTTGAAGGCGTCGCGCGCCAAGAGATAGCCGATGCGCGCGCGCCAGGTGCGCCCCATGGCGGCGCGCAGATAGGTGGCAATCTGCTTGGCGGTGCCTTCGGCAGTCTTCAGTGCGATATTGCCGGAGAAGCCTTCCACCACCACCACGTCCACCGTGCCGGCACCGATGTCATTGCCCTCCACGAAGCCGTGGTAGCGCATGTCGGGATGGGTGTCCTCGCGCAGGATGCGCCCGGCTTCCTTCACCTCCTCGACGCCCTTGATCTCCTCGACGCCCACATTGAGCAGGCCGACGCTGGGCTGGGGGATGTCGAAGATGGTGCGCGCCATGGCCGCGCCCATGATCGCCATCTCGACGAGGCTCTGGGCGGTGGCGCCGATGGAGGCGCCCATGTCGAGGACGATGCTCTCGCCGCGCAGGGTCGGCCAGATGGCGGCGATGGCGGGGCGGCCGATGCCCGGCATGGTGCGCAGGTTGAACTTGGCCATGGCCATCAGCGCGCCGGTATTGCCGGCGGAGACCGCGGCGTCCGCCTCGTGCGTCTTCACCGCATCAATGCAGCGCCACATGGTGGACTTGTAGCGGCCATTGCGCAGCGCCTGGCTCGGCTTGTCGTCCATGCCCACCACGATCTCGGTGTGGACGATGCGGGAGGCGGCGGCGAGCGCCGGGTGCCCGGCGAGGATGCGCTGAAGGCGCGGCTCATCGCCGAACAGGATGAAATTGGCATCGGGATGCCGGGCCTGCGCGATGGCGACGCCGGCGAGCACGACCTCGGGTCCATGGTCCCCGCCCATGGCGTCGATCGATATACGGACGGGCACGCTCATTCGGGCAGGGGTTCCGGTTGCATCTGCGTCGGGCGCCCGAGGGCGCGCGCGCCGGGACAATAGCGGCTCGGATGCCAGCCGCAACTGCGCGCGTGAGGTCTCAAGGCTTGTCCTTCAATCGGGCGAGCGCGGCGAACGGCGAGGCCGCGGCCTCATCCTCTTCCGGCGCCTCGAAAACCTCGCCCGGCCGGCGGGGATAAGGGTCTATGCCGAGGGCCAGGAATTCGGTGACGATGGCGCCAAGATCGATATTGCCGTCCACCAGCGGGTCGGGCGGATCATAGTCGGGATCGCCCTCTTCCGTTTCGGGCGCGGCGGTGGCTTCGCTCTCGGGCATGAAGAGCACGTCCACCTCTTCCTCGATCCGGCTGTCGAAAGGTTCGAGCGAGACGACGGACATTTGCCGCACCTCGGCGGTGAGCCGGCCGGTCACCTGGGCGCCGTCCCCCGCCGTCGGCACCACCTTCAGGTCGGCGGCGAGCGCGTGAAGGGCGATGAGGTCCACATGGCGGGCAAGCTCCGCCAGCGTGCGCGCGTCCGGCTCGAGATGCACGGCCACCCCCTCGGATGGCAGCTCCGCCACGCGGACGATATGGGAATAGGGTATGTCAGGCATGGACCCGGTCCTGGTTGGAATCGGGGATGGGGAACAGCGCCTCGCCGCGCATCAGGTCCGCGAACGGCGTTGCGGAAAGCTTTGTAACGGATTCGCGCACATAGGCGGCCAGCATGGCCGCCTCGGCATCCGCCGGCTCGCGCTCCAGGACGTTTCGGGCAAGAGCGAGGGTCAGCGCGTCCGCTCCCTCCGCCAGCGCAGCGTCATAAGCGGCGGTGCGGCCGTAGAAGGCCTGACCGATCTTCTTCATGCGCTTGGGAACCGTGAGGTCGCCGACGCCCATCTCGCGCAGCGTGCGGTCCATGTCGTCCAGAAAGGCATCGAACACCTCCTGGGACACCGCGCGCGCCTCCTCGCTCTCGCCCTTCAGGCGATGGCAGACCAGGAAAGTGTGGAGCAATAGCAACTCGAACCGCCCCTCGATAGTATCGGGGACGGTGAAGTCGGTGTAGAAGGCCGGCCGTCGTGCTTGCGCCACGATCGCGCCATACAGGCGCTCGATGGTGGGTTGTGGCTGGTGTCGGCGGAACAGGCTGAACATCATATCTTGACGGTTTGCGGGTTGGCTGCCGGACGCGGACGCCGAGGCGCGAGCCTGGAACGACAAGCGGCGTAGCGTGCCGAGGTCGCCGTTGCAAGCGTTGCAGGTGCAGCGCGGGCTGGGTGTAGCGAAGACGAGGGATGTGGCGTGGCGTCATCGGAACTTGAACCCATGGCCGGATCGGGCCGACTGGCGGTCTGCGCCCTGCTGATGGCGGGGCTGCTTTCGGGCTGCGGCAATACGGGCGGCATCAATTTGGTGGGCGGCGCCGGCACGAGCCTCAGCGGCGTCGTGCGCACCTATCAGCGCGGCTATGTGTTGAGCGAAGGCGCCTTGGAACAGGTGCCCGTGGGCTCCAGCCAGGAGCAGGTCCTCCTGGTGCTCGGCACCCCCTCCACCGTCGCCACCGTTCAGGGCGACGTCTTCTATTATATCTCGCAGACCGAAAAGAAGGTGGCGTTCCTGAAGCCGGAAATCACCGACCAAAAGGTGCTCGCCATCTATTTCGGCAAGGACCGGCGTGTCAGCCGCATCGCCAATTACGGGCTGAAGGACGGCAAGATCTTCGACTTCGTCTCGCAGACCACGCCCACCTCCGGCGAAGAGCTGAGCGTGCTGAAGCAACTCATCAACGCCACCAACTTCACCGCCAGCCCCGGCGGCCTCTAAGGACGTGGATCGCCGTCTAACTTATTGATGAGCGGCAAATTTACCGCCTGCCTGGAATCGCAAGGCGATCCCAGGCAGGTGGATTTGGCTCTAGAGATAGGCGCGGGCGATGGCGAGGAAATCGCCCGCCTTCAGGCTCGCCCCGCCCACCAGGGCGCCGTCCACGTCGGCGGCATTGAGGAGCGCGGTGCAATTCTCAGGCTTTACCGAGCCGCCATAGAGGATTCGCACGCGCGCCGCCTCGGCGCCGGCCCGTTCGGACAGCACGCGGCGAATCTCCCCGTGCATCTCCTCCACATCCTCAACCGTAGGCACGAGCCCGCTGCCGATGGCCCAGACCGGCTCATAGGCGACCACGAGCGTATCGGCACTCGCGCCGTCCGGCACCGAGCCGCGCACCTGCGCCGCCACCACGGCCAGCGCCTCCCCCGCCTCGCGCTGGGCCTGGGTCTCGCCGACACAGACGATAGCCGTGAGGCCAGTGCGCCAGGCAGCCTGCGCCTTTGCGCGCACCGTCTCGTCGCTCTCCTGATGGTCCGAGCGGCGCTCGCTGTGGCCGACGATCACGAAGCGCGCCCCGGCATCGGCCAGCATCTCGGCGGAGACATCGCCGGTATGGGCGCCGGAGGCCTTCTTGTGGCAGTCCTGTCCACCGACGGCGATGGGCGAGCCCGCCGCCTCGGCCGCGAACTGCGCCAAAAGGGTCGCGGGCGGGCAGATCAGCAGGTCCACCTTCTCCGCGAGGGGCGCGCCGCACCCCTCGATCATGGCGAGAAGTTCCGCGCCTGAATGCCTCAACCCGTTCATCTTCCAGTTTCCGGCGACGAGCGGACGGCGGGCGACAGGCATTCGGACCTCCTGAATTAATGAGTTTCCGTGCGTTAGCAGAGCCTTGGGTCGGCTGCAAACTCAACGTTTCCGGTCCGTTGCGGCAAGCCTCCCCCCTCCCTATGATGCGCGCCTTCCGCGCCGGGTTGCCCGCGCTCCTCCGATCAGAAGCAAGATGGTACTCCAGACTCTCCGCAAGGGCGCCTCCGGGCTCATCGCCAAAGCCTTCCTCATCGTCCTCACCGTCAGCTTTGTCATCTGGGGCATTGCGGACGTCTTCCGCGGCTATGGCACCAGCGCCGTGGCCAAGGTCGGCGATACGGAAATTCCCGTGGCCGCCTTCCGACAGCAATATCTCGACCAGATCCAGCGCATCAGCCGCTCGACTGGCCGCGCTATTACCCCGGACCAGGCCCGCGCCTTCGGGCTCGACCGGCAGATCCTCAACCAGATGATCGCCGAGGCGGCGCTGGACGACGACATCAAGCGGCGCGGCCTTGCTTTGTCCGATGACGAGATCGCCCGCGAGATTCGCGCCAATCCCGCCTTCCGGCGCCCCGGTGCAGCGGAATTCGAGCCGGCTTATTTCGAGCAGCTCCTGCGCGCCAACGGCCTCAATGAGACCCGCTTCATCGCCATGGAGAAGCAGCGGGTGCTGCGCCAGGAGATCGTCGAATCGCTCGGCGGCGAGATTTCGGTCCCTGCGGTCCTGCGCGACGCGCTGCACCGCTATGAGAGCGAGCAGCGCGACATCGCCTATGTAGCCATCACGCCGGCGGCGGCGGGCACCTTGCCCGAGCCGACCGAGGAGCAACTCCGGGCATTCTACGACGCGCACAAGATCACCTTCCGCGCGCCGGAATACCGCAAGATGGCGCTGCTCGCGCTCACGCCCGCCTCGCTCGCGCAGTGGGTCCAGGTTTCGGACGCGGACGCGAAGGCGGCTTATGACAGCAACCCCGCCCGCTTCGGCACCGCCGAGCGGCGCCAGGTTCAGCAGATCGTCTTCTCCAATGCGGCGGACGCCCAGGCGGCGGACGACAAGATCAAAGCCGGCGCGAGCTTCCTCGACATTGCCGCCGCACGCGGGCTTACCGCCAAGGACGTGGACCTCGGCCTCGTCACCAAGGCCGATTTGATCGATCCGAAGATCGCCGAGGCCGCCTTCTCGTTGCCGGCCGACGGTACGAGCGGGCCCATTCCCGGCGCCTTTGGCTCGGCCCTCGTCCATGTGGTCAAGATCGAGCCCGGCCAGCAGCAGCCGTTCGAGCAGGTGCAGAACCAGCTTCGCCAGGAACTTGCCGTCGATCGCGCCCGCCGCGACCTGCTGGACAAGCACGACGCCATCGAGGACGAGCGCGCTTCCGGCTCGACCCTAACCGAGCTGACCCAGAAGCTCGGCCTCCCCCTTGAGACGGTGGACGCCGTGGACCGCTCCGGCCGCGATCCCACGGGCGCAGAGGTCACCGACATTCCCGCCCGCGCCGAAGTGGTGGGCGGCGCATTCGCCACCCAGCCCGGCGTTGAGACCGATGCCGTGCAGCTGCCCCAGAACGGTGGCTATGTCTGGTACGACGTGCTGGAGGTCACTCCCTCTCGCGAGCGGCCGTTCGACGAGGTGAAGGATCAGGTGCGCGCCCGCTGGACCGAGGAGGAGACGGTGAAAGCCGTGGAGGCCAAGGCCAAGGAACTGCTCGACGCCGTCCAGGGCGGAAAGCCCCTGGCGGAGGTTGCTGCGGGGGCGAATCTCGAGGTGAAGACTGCTGACGGCCTCCAGCGCGGTCGTGCCGGCGCCGACTTCTCCACCGACGCCCTGAACCGCATCTTCGATGTGAAGGCCGGCGCCTCCGGCACCGCGCCCGGAACCGTCCCCACCGAGCGCCTGATCTTCCAGGTGACCAAGGTGACGGTGCCTCCCGCAGGCCCCGCCGACGAGCAGGTGGCCGGGCAGATCGCCCAGCAGATGGAGAACGATCTTCTCGCCCAGTATGTGGACGGCCTGCGCAAGGAAGTCGGCGTCTATGTCAACGAGCGCTCGTTCCAGAGCGCCGTCGGCAGCGGGCAGTGAGCGCCCCATGAACGCGCCCACCGATTTCGATGGCTTCGCCCGGCGCTACGCGCAGGGCGAAGCGCAGGTGGTCTCCACCACGCTGATCGCGGACCTGGAGACCCCGGTTTCCGCCTTCCTGAAGATCGCCGGCGAAAAGCCCAACGCCTTCCTGCTGGAATCGGTGGAAGGCGGGGAGACGCGCGGTCGCTATTCCATGATCGGGCTCGACCCGGACGTGATCTGGCGCGCCAATGGCAACAGGGCCGAGATCAACCGGCAGGCCCTGACGGACAAGCTCACCTTCGTCCCCTGCCCCGAGCCGCCACTGGCCGCGCTGCGCGCGCTGCTGGCCGAATCGGCCATTCCCCTTCCCGAAGGCGCACCGCCCATGGCGGCCGGGGTGTTCGGCTATCTCGGCTACGACATGGTCCGTCAGATGGAGCGGCTCGGCCCGGCCAAGGCCGATCCCATCGGCGTGCCCGAGGCTCTCCTCATCCGCCCCACCATCATGGTGGTGTTCGACGCGGTGAAGGACGAGCTCACGGCGGTGACACCGGTGCGCCCGCAGCCGGGCGTGCCCGCCAAGGCGGCGTTCGAGGCGGCGCTGGAGCGGCTGGACGGCATCGTCGCCGCCCTCGACCGGCCCATGGCCCATCCCGCGCCCGAGCCGTTCCATGGCCATGTGGAGGCGACCTCCAACACCGGCGAGGCCGAATTCTGCGCCATGGTGGACAAGGCGAAGGAATATATCCGCGCCGGCGATGTCTTCCAGGTGGTGCTCTCCCAACGCTTCGAGAGCCCCTTCACGCTTCCGCCCTTCGCCTTGTATCGCGCCCTGCGGCGCATCAATCCCGCGCCCTTCCTGGTCTATCTGAACTTCGAGGGGTTCTCGGTGGTCTGCTCCAGCCCCGAGATCCTGGTGCGGCTGCGGGGCGGCAAGGTCACCATCCGCCCCATCGCCGGCACGCGCCGGCGCGGCGCGACCCCGGGCGAGGACGATGCCCTGGCGGCCGAGCTGCTGGCCGATCCCAAGGAGCGGGCCGAGCATCTCATGCTGCTGGATCTCGGCCGCAACGATGCCGGGCGCGTCTCGCAGATCGGCACCGTCGAGGTCACCGACAGCTTTTTCATCGAGCGCTACAGCCAGGTGATGCACATCGTCTCCAACGTGGAAGGGCGCATCGACAATCGATTCGATGCCCTCGATGCGCTGGCGGCAGGCTTCCCGGCCGGCACGGTCTCCGGCGCGCCCAAGGTGCGGGCCATGGAGATCATCGACGAGCTGGAGAAGGACAAGCGCGGCATCTATGCCGGCGCCATCGGCTATTTCGGCGCCAATGGCGAGATGGACACCTGCATTGTCCTGCGCACCGCGGTGGTGAAGGACGGGCGCATGTATGTCCAGGCGGGCGCCGGGCTGGTCTACGATTCCGTGCCCGTCAGCGAGCACCAGGAATGCGTGAACAAGGCCAAGGCCCTATTCCGCGCGGGCGAAGAAGCCGTGCGCTTCGCCGCCCGGGCGAACCGGGGGCAGTAGGCCCCTCACCCCGCCTTTTGCGACCGCCGCGCCAGCTGCGCGGCGGGCCACGCCAGCGCCAAGAGGCCGATGCCGGCGCCGATGAACATGCCGCTCGGGCCGATGAACGGCACCACCTGCGCGGCAATGGCGGCCCCCGACGCCTGGCCGGTCCAGAAGCTCGTCGCATAGAGCGCGACGCTGGACCCGCGCGCGGTGGGCACCAGCTCGGTGGCCATGATCTGGATCATGTTGTGGATCATGTAGAAGCCGAACCCGCCCATGGCGAACAGCACCACCACCGCGGGCAGGAACGGCACCTCGGCGATCAGGATGAAGCTGCCCCCCGCCATCAGCGCGCCCGCCGCAGCCATGCCCGGCAAGCCGAGAGTGCGCAGGACCGGGGTGACGAAGATGGTGTAGAGGATGCCGCCCACCCCGAAGGCGCCCAGCGAGATCCCCGCCTCCAGCGCGCCACCGAAGCCGTGGTCGATCATGTGGGCGGCCACGAACGGGAAGCAGCCGAAGATCAGCGCGCCCTCTATGGCGACGATGATGAACAGGCGGATGGACACCGGATTCTGAAGCACCACGCGGTACTTCGCGAGGGAATCGCCGAAGGACAGCTTCTGCCGCACGGCCGTCTCGCTGACGAACGTCATCATGGCGACGGTGGCGACCAGAGTGAGCGCGACCGACACCCAGAACACCGCGCGCCAGCCGAAAGCCGTGGCGATGACGCCCGATATGGCGGCGCCGCTGAGCTGCCCCAGCACGATGAGCATCAGGATGCGCCCCAGCGCAGCGGGCCGCTCGGCGAAAGAGAAGCGATCGCCCACCAGCGCGAAGGACACCGGGATGATGCCGCCCGCCCACGCGCCGGTCAGGACGCGCGCCACCATGAGGAAGCTGTGCGAGGGCGCGAGGGCGCAGGCGACGAGGCAAATGGTGAGCATCGCCAGCGTGACACGGATCAGCCGCACCTTGCCCACGGCATCGCCGATGGGCCCGAACAGCAGCTGCGTCATGGCATAAGGCGCGGCAAAGGCTGACGATAGCAACGCCGCTTGTTGCAGCGTCACTTCGAGGTCAGCAGCGATGAGGTTCAGCGTCGGCTCCACTGCGCGCATGGAAAAGGCGCTTGCGAAGCCGGCAAAGCCAAGGATGAGGGTGAAGGGCATTTTCGCTGGAAAAAGGAAGGCGACCTTACATTCTCTTTCGTCTGCCTCCTGTCAAGGCAATGTGGATCATGGCCGCTGGGGCATGCCCACGCTGGGCGCATGGCACGCTCTCGCTGGCGTGCATTGACACGGTGCACAAAATCCTTATTTTGCAAGGCGTCGTCCGAGCTTTATCGAATCCAAGCGCGCCGAACGACGACCACTCGCACAGCCCCGTTCGGCATGGGGCGCGCGATAGGCGGGGCGCTGCCGCAATAAGCGACGCAATGTCATTTTCCGAACTCGGCCTGAGTGAAAAAGTCCTCTCGGCCGTAGAGGCGACGGGCTACACCACGCCCACACCTATCCAGGCCCAGGCCATTCCGCACGTTCTCGCCCGGCGCGACGTGCTCGGACTGGCCCAGACCGGCACCGGCAAGACCGCCGCCTTCACGCTGCCTATGCTCACGCTCCTGGAGCAGGGCCGGGCGCGGGCGCGCATGCCGCGCACACTCATCCTTGAGCCGACCCGCGAACTCGCCGCCCAGGTGGAAGAGAGCTTCGTCCGCTACGGGAAGAACCATAAACTCAACGTCGCCCTCCTCATTGGCGGCGTCTCCTTCGGCGACCAGGATTCCAAGCTGCTGCGCGGCGTGGACGTGCTGATTGCCACCCCCGGCCGCCTGCTCGACCATGTGGAGCGCGGCCGGCTCCTGCTCTCCGGCATCGAGGTGCTCGTCATCGACGAGGCCGACCGCATGCTGGACATGGGCTTCATCCCGGACATCGAGCGCGTCTGCAAGCTGGTGCCCTTCACCCGGCAGACTCTGTTCTTCTCCGCGACCATGCCGCCGGAAATCCAGCGGCTGGTGTCGCAATTCCTCTCCAATCCGGTGCGGGTCGAGGTCTCCAAGCCCGCCTCCACCGCCACCACGGTCACGCAGGTGCTCGTGGCCTCCGGCAGCGAGGATTACGAGAAGCGCGACGTGCTGCGCGAACTCATCCGCAGCGTGGACGGCCTGCAGAACGCCATCGTCTTCTGCAACCGCAAGCGCGAGGTGGCCGTGCTCCACCGCTCGCTCCAGAAGCACGGCTTCAACGCCGTGTGCCTGCACGGCGACATGGACCAGCATTCCCGTACCCAGGCGCTGGACCAGTTCCGCAGCGGCGAGGCGACCATATTGGTGGCATCCGACGTCGCGGCACGCGGCCTCGACATTCCCGCCGTGAGCCACGTCTTCAATTATGACGTGCCCCATCATGCGGAGGACTATGTCCACCGCATCGGCCGGACCGGCCGCGCCGGGCGCTCCGGCAGCGCCATCTCCATCATGACCCATGAGGACAACAAGTCCCTGGCGGCCATCGAGAAGCTCATCGGCAACCCGATCCCGTGGAGCGGCGAGCCCTTGGGCGAAGCGCCGGCCCGCGCACGCCGCGATGACAAGCGCGGTGGTGGCCGCAGCGAGAAGAACCGGGCCTCCGGGCGCGGCGGCAGGGATCGCGAGCGCGGACCCTCGCCCGACCGGGAGCGGGCTCCCGAGCGGGAAAATTCGCCCGCACGCGAACGTGGGCCTGCGCGCGAACGCGCTCCCAATCGTGAGCGCCGTGCCGAACATGCGGAAGGCGGGGAAGTCCGCGAACGTTCACGGCCGCCGCGCGCGGCCGAGCCGGCGGACCACCACGACGCACCCGTCGCGGCCCGGCAAAGCCGCCCGCCGCGCCGCGAGCACGACCGCTCGGCGAACGAGCCTGCGGACATGTCCCACCTGCCGGCCTTCCTTCTGCGCCCCGTGCGGGTGAAGGCGGGCTGAGTTTCTTGTCCGGGGAATGACTTTAGGGTCGTCATGGCCGGACTTGATCCGGCCATCTCCCTCGGGAGCGGGCGGACCAAGCCTCCCAGGGGATCCCCGGATCAAGTCCGGGGATGACGATATGAAAAGGCGCCAGCCCGCTCATTTCTGAAGGTGGATCGGCCTCAGGCCTTTCGTGTCTTCTTCTTCACCGCGCTCGCCCGCGCCACCGCCAAGGCCCGCCGCGCCAGCTCGGCCATTTCTTCCGGCGAATCCAGGGCCTCTTCCGGCAGCGACCAATAGGGCAGGCTCATGGGCCGCCCCTTCGCGAGATAGGTGAAGCGCGCGCAGCCGCGTGCCTCCAGATCCGCCGCAAACGCGGCGTCGGCCTTGAGGAAAACCCCTTCCCCCGTATCGATGGCGAACATGACCCCCTCGGCATAGAGCCCGGCCCCGCCGAACATGCGCCGCGAGCGCACCGGGCCGAAGGCGGCGAACAGATCAGCGAGTTCGTCCTCGTTCAGCATGGTTTTTGGTCAGCCCACGAGGCGCAGCAGCCGCACGGCCGCCTGCATCTCCGCCTCCCGCGCCACGCGCCGGGCGGTGGCGAGTTCGTCTTCGCCCCATTGCTCGCGGTTCCAGTCCTCGTCCACATGGGCCGCCGCCCAGGCTTCGTCTGCCGAAAGCCGCCCGTGCACCAGCGCCAGCGCAAGCAGCGCGGAGCCCATCAGCGTGGTGAGGGATGCCGCCGCCGCGAGCCGCAGGGGATCGCGCGGCACGAGTGCGGCGATGCGGGCCAGCGTTTCCGCCGGCTGCTCCACATGGCGAATGCCCGCGCTCAGCATGAAGCGCGCGCCGTGGGCGGTGCGGAACCAGTCCAGAACCGGGTCCCAATGCTCCCCCTGGCGCGTCACCAGGCGGTCCGGGCCCTCGGCGCGATAACAGAGAAGATCGGTGCCGGCATAGCGCACGATTTCCTCCGCCGACGCCTCGGGATCTGCCGCCACGCCGTCGAGCGCCACATTCACAAGGCGCGTCAGGGGCATGCTGAAGGGATCAATCTCATCCTTCTGCGCCGCCCATTCCTCGGCCAGCGCCTCGGCCAGAGCACGGGAAGGAACGGCCAGCAGCGCCCGCGCCGGCGTGCGCACGGGCCGCCCGTCGAGCAGCACGCGGAATAACCCGTCCTCGCCCTCCCCCACCGAGACCTCGGTATAAAAACGCTTGGGGAGTGCCTGGCGCTGGGCGGCCCGCACAGCGCCGGCCGGGTCCGGAGCGTCGCCGGTTCCATCTACGAGATCGCGCATGGCAGGCTCCTTCGATCTGTCGCGGCTCAGGCGGCCGCGCGGGCGAGCAGCGTGCTCACCGCAGCAGGGAGCGCCGCCGCATCCTCCACCAGCATGTCGGCGCCGGCGGCCACAAGCTGGCTGTGGTGATGATAGCCCCAGGTGACCCCCACCGCCCAGGCGCCCGCCGCCTTCGCCATCTGCATGTCATAAGTGGTATCGCCCACCACCACTGTTGCCCCCGCCATGCCGCCCAGTTCCGCCATGGCCTGGTGCACCATGGCAGGGTGGGGCTTGGAGGGCGCGTCGTCAGCGGTCTGGATGGTGGAGAACCAGCCTTCCATGGCGTGCTCCTGCAGGACACGCTTGACGCCGCGCTGCGACTTGCCGGTGACGATGCCCAGCAGCGTGCCCGGTTCCCCGCGCACCAGATCCACCGCATCGCGCATGCCCGCGAACATGGGCTCTGTGGGCTCAGACGCGCGCAATTGGTGGAAGGCGTTTTTGTAGGCCTCCACCATGATTTCGACGGGAAAGGCGGGATCGCCGCTCGAGAGCACGGCGAAGGTTTCCGGCAGCGAGAGGCCCACCACGGACAGGATCACTTCGCGCGGCGGCACCGCGATGCCATGTGCGCGATACGCCGCCGACATGGCGGAGACGATCAGGTGCTGCCCGTCCACCAGAGTGCCGTCGCAATCGAACAAAACCAGCTTGAGATCGGCGGCGCTCATTTCTGGGTCAGCTTGTCGGTCGAAAGGTCGTAGGTCCAGGACGCACCCGTGGGGTCCGTGAAGGCGATGGCGGTGAAGCCGCGCGTCTTGCACTGCCGCGGGAATGGGCCCGAGGCGATCAATTCCACCGCCGTCTTGGCGGGGAACGTGAAGGCGATGCTCATCACCGTGGCCTGCGGCCCAGTTGCGGCCACCTTCAGGTCGAGGCCGTTCCGGACGAAATTCTCCTGCGTGGTGCGGGCATAGTCCTTGCGCGCCGGCTCATCCGCCGACGGCATCGCCACGTTGGGGCCCACATGGGGAAGCGGCAGGGGCGCCTCGTCCGACGGCGGACCCTGCAATGCGGCGGGGCCGCCCGGAAGCGTGGGAACGGTGGGAGATATCTGCAGCGACGGGACGATGTCCTGCGGCACGGGCGCCGCCGCCTGCTGCTGCGCCGGAGGCCCACCGGGGCTCAGCACCAGCCACACGCCCGCGCCGGCAAGCAGCGCCACCACAACGCCGCCCGCGCCCACCAGGATGGGGAGAAGGGAGGATCTGCGGTGCAAGGCGGCTCCGCAGTCCGGGCATTCATGTGCCTTGGGATGCACATCCGCTCCGCAGCCGGGGCACCGGTCTGGCAGTCGGCTCATGCATCACCTCCCTTACACTCCAACCCAGCCTTTAGCCTGCTTTGCCGCCCGGGGGAACGCCCTTGCGGAAAGCCAAGCGCCACCATGGGGTTGGCTTCACTCTTCCGGCGCTTCCAGGATCGGGTCGTATTGCGAGGCGTCGAAGCCAAGCACCGCCCAGGACTGCGCCATGTGCGGCGGCAGGGGCGCGGAGACGTCGATGGTGCCCGTCCCGCGCGGATGCGGGATGACGATCCGCCGCGCCAACAGGTGCAGTCGTTTTTGGAGCCCGCCCGGAAATTCCCAGTTCTCGATGTCGAAATATTTCGGGTCGCCGACGATGGGATGGCCGATATGGGCCATGTGTGCGCGCAGCTGGTGGGTGCGGCCGGTCACCGGCTTCAGCGAGATCCAGCTCATCTTCTGCGCCGCCTGGTCCACCACGGCGTAATAGGTGATGGCGTGGCTCGCCTCATCCTCGCCATGGCGGGCGACGCGCATGCGCTCCTCCGCTTCCTCGCGGGCGAGATAGGTGGAGATGCGCCCCTGGCGCGGTTTGGGCACGCCGGGCACCAGCGCCCAATAGATCTTGCGCGCTTCCCGGGAGCGGAAGCTTTTCGCGAGCACCGAGGCGGCGAGGCGCGACTTCGCCACCAGCAGGCACCCGGATGTGTCCTTGTCGATGCGGTGGACGAGGCGGGGCTTCTGGCCGTCCTTGTCCCGCAGCACCTCCAGCATGCCGTCAATGTGCTTGTAGGTGCCCGAGCCGCCCTGCACCGCAAGGCCGAAGGGCTTGTTCAGCACCATCACGTCCTTGTCCTCGAACAAGGTGATGGAGCGCAGGAAATCGAGATCCGAAACCTTAGCCGCGCCGCCCGCCTTCGGCACGGCGCCGGAATTGGGCGTGCTGCCGGCCTTGGGTGCGCCGGCCGGTTTTGATCCCGGTTGCGCCTCTGCGCCAGCTTCCGGCTCTGCACCGGCCTCGCCGCCCAGTGGCGGCACGCGCACGCTCTGCCCGCTTTCCAGGCGGGTGGACGTCTTAACCCGCCCGCCGTCCACGCGAACCTGCCCGGTGCGCACCAGCTTCTGGAGGTGGCCGAAGGACAGATCCGGATAATGGGCCTTGAACCAGCGGTCGAGGCGCATGCCCGTCTCGTCCGCGCTTACCTGTTTCACCTCGACCGCCATTGGCCGGCCCCTCGCTACGGTCGGATTGAACCGCCCCTTCTAATGCGGGCGGTTCGCTCTGTCACGAAAAGGCCCGAACCAGGAAAAGACCGGCGAAGACGGCGATGAGGCACAGCACCAGCGACCCGAGCGCGTAAGCCGCCGCATAGCCGAGCGCGCCGCGCTCCACCAGCACCGCAAATTCGAGCGAGAAGGTGGAGAAGGTGGTGTAGCCGCCCAGCATTCCCGTGGTCAGGAACAGCCGCACGGGCTGGGGGATGGCGCCCATCTTCACCATGAACCAGGCGGTGAAGGCGCCCATGACGAAGCAGCCCGTCACGTTCACCGCCATGGTCACGTAAGGAAACTCCACCATGCCCAGCAGCCGCACGCCGGCGAGGTTCGCCAGATGACGCATGAGGCCGCCGACCCCGGCGCCCAGGAACACCACCAATGCCGACGTCATGCCCCGCCCCCGCTCACAGTCCGCCTTATCCTGCCCAGTCCTAGAGCCCGTGCCCAGAGAGCCAGTCCAAAGCCATACGCGCGATTTCGTCGCTGTTGTCGTCCATCATCAAAGCGTGGCTGTTGCCCGTGATGCCGCGCGCCGGCAGGTCGATCCATTCCACCGGCACGCCGGCCTTGGCGAGCGCATCCGCCCAGCGCTCCACATTGGGCCGGTACTGGACCCAGAACTCGCTGCCGCCGAGATGGTCGCCCCAGATGAAGAGATGCGGCACGCCGGCCAGCCTGCCCGCATCCTCCACCGTGGGATCGGGCGCGCCCGAGGGCTCCAGCGCCATCACCGCCTTCACCTTCTCCGGCGCGTGGAGCGCGGCGTGGAAGCCGAAACTGCCGCCCTGGCTGTGCATGAGCAGGACGCAATGATCCATGCGCGCGACCAGCGCGTCGTAGGCCGTCTGCGTGCGCTCGTCGTTGCAGCTCCAGCGTGGCACGCAGCTTTTCATGAAGGCGTCGAAATCCTTCAGCGGGAAGCGGCAGCCGGGATAGGCGCGGCGCAAGGCCGGGTCCTTGTGGTAGGAGCCGTGCGGGCCGAACCGGAACACCTCGGTCCATGCCTCCTCCGCCGTGCGGAAGAAGGGGGCTTCCGGGTAGATCTCCGGCGATGGCGCAAACCCCGCCCTGCCCCGCTCCACGGCATCGGAGACGAACACGTCGAGGCCCGCGCGCAGGAAGATCGTCTGCCATCCGGGCCGCCCGTCCGGCGTCCCTTCCCAATTGGCCCCGGTCATTCCCCCGCCGTGCCACATGAGGACGGGCACCGGCGAGCGCGGCGCGGCGAGCCGCACATACTGGACATACATCTGCCCAACCGCCATCTCGCCATTCTGCTCGATGGGCCGCACCGGGCCGCCGGGCGTGCTGATGCGATGGCGCTGGGGCATGCCCGCGAGGCTGACGATCTCGCCGCCGATATGGAAGCTGCCCATGTCGCGGACGGTGAAGGTGTCGGAGGGAGGGGCAGCGGACACGGCATGCTCCAGGGGTTAGGCACGGAACTGAAACAGGTTTAGAGCACAGGTTCAGACCCGCGCTTCAAAAATGCCTATGGGAACGCGAAGGGATCACCCCTCTCCCCGCTCCGCCCTCAGCTTCGCCCAGTATTCCATGCGCTTTCTCACCTCGCGCTCGAAGCCGCGTTCCACGGGGTGGTAGAAGCTCTGCCGTCCCAGCTGCTCGGGGAAATAGTTCTGGCCGGAGAAGGCGTCCGGCTCGTCATGGTCATAGCGATAGCCGGAGCCGTAGCCCTCGTTCTTCATCAGCTTGGTGGGCGCGTTGAGAATGTGCTTGGGCGGCATTAGCGAGCCCCCCTCCTTGGCCGCGCGCACTGCAGCCTTCCAGGCGGTGTAGACAGCGTTGGATTTCGGCGCCGTGGCGAGGTAGACGGCCGCTTCCGCCAGCGCCAGTTCACCCTCCGGCGAGCCCAGGAAGTCGTAGGCGTCCTTCGCCGCATTGGCCACGGTGAGCGCATTGGGATCGGCGAGGCCGATATCCTCCACCGCCATGCGCACCAGGCGGCGGGCAAGGAAAAGCGGGTTCTCCCCGGCGTCCAGCATGCGCGCGAGATAATAGAGGGAAGCGTCGGGGTCCGAGCCGCGCACCGCCTTATGGAGCGCGGAGATGAGGTTGTAGTGGCCGTCCTCGCTCTTGTCGTAGATGGGCGCGCGCCGCTGCACCACCTCCTGCAAGCCAGCCGCGTCGAACACCTCGCCCGGCCGTGCCGCGCGCCACACCTCTTCCAGAAGCGTCAGCGCCGCCCGCCCGTCTCCGTCCGCCATGCGCAGCAAGGAGGCACGGGCGTCCTCGTCCAGCGGCAAAGGACGCTTTTCCAGCTCCTCGGCACGCGCGATGAGGCGCGAGATGGCCACATCGTCCAGCGGCTGGAACACCAGCACCCTGGCGCGGGAGAGAAGCGCGGCATTCAGCTCGAAGGACGGGTTCTCGGTGGTCGCCCCCACCAGGATCACCGTGCCGTCCTCCATCACGGGGAGGAAGCTGTCCTGCTGGGCGCGGTTGAAGCGGTGGATCTCGTCCACAAACAACAGCGTCCCCTGCCCCGTGGAGCGGCGGAACCGGGCCTGTTCGAACAGCTTCTTCAGGTCAGCGACGCCCGAGAAAATGGCCGAGATCTGCTCGAAATGAAGCTGCGTAACATGGGAGAGCAGCCGCGCCACGGTGGTCTTGCCGGTGCCCGGCGGGCCCCACAGGATGAGGGAGCCGAGCGAGCGGGATTCCACCATGCGGGTCAGGATGCCGTCCCGCCCCACCAGATGGTCCTGCCCCACCACCTCGTCGAGGCGCTGGGGGCGCAGGCGGTCGGCGAGCGGGCGCGGCGCACCCACCTCAAGCCCGGCCGCCTCGAACAAAGTGCTCATGACCTTCCTTTTCCGCGCAACGCGCGGGCTCAGCCTCCGAGAACGGCGGTGATGGTGCGCCCGCCGCGCATCACCGTCACGCGCCACGCGCGGGACGAGCCGCGGGTGGCATTGTCCAGATCCTTGGTGCTGGCGATCTTGGTGCCGTTGACGTCGAGAATCATATCGCCTGGCCGGAAGCCCGCCGACTCGGCGGGCGAATTATCGGTGACATCCGAGACCACGACCCCCGTGCCGTCCGTATCGAGCCGCAATTCCTCGGCCACGGCCGGCGAGATGTTCACCGCCTTGATCCCGGCGAAGGGCGAGCGGCCGCGCAGCAGCACCTCCTCGCGCGGCACCGTTTCCGGCGCGGGGGCAAGCGAGATGGAGAGCTGGCTCTCCTTGCCGCGCCGGTTCACCGTCATCTGCGCCGTGCCGCCGAGGGGCCGCGTCGCGAGGCGGTAGGCGAGGGATTCGGGGTCGTCCACCTCCTGCCCTTCCACAGCGACGACGAGGTCCCCCACCTTCAGCCCCGCATCGGCAGCGGGGCTCGATGCCACCACCGTCTGCACCAGAACCCCGGTGGGGCGCGCGAGGCCGAGGCTCTCGGCGATCTCCGGCGTCACCCGCTGGAGCTTGGCGCCGAGCCAGGGCCGCCGCACGGACTTGCCCCCGCTCTTCGCCGATTCCACCACCACGCGAACCATGTTGGCGGGAATGGCGAAGCCGATGCCGTGAGAGCCGCCGGAGCGGGAGAAGATGGCGGTGTTGATGCCGATGAGCCGCCCGGCCATGTCCACGAGCGCGCCGCCGGAATTGCCGGGATTGATGGCCGCGTCGGTCTGGATGAAGAACTGGTAGTCGGAGATGCCGATCTGGGTGCGGGCCAGCGCCGAGACGATGCCCTGCGTCACCGTCTGGCCGACGCCGAAGGGATCGCCGATGGCGAGCACCAGGTCGCCCACCGCCAGCTCATCGGAATTGCCGAGCTCGATGACGGGGAAGCGCTCCTTGCCGTCGCCCTTCAGCCGCAGCACGGCAAGGTCCGTGCGCTGGTCGCTCAGCACCACGTCGGCGTCGAACTCCCGCCGATCGTTCAGCGCGATGCGGATCTGGTCCGCGCCCGCCACCACGTGATGGTTGGTGACCACGAACCCGCTCGCATCCACGATCACGCCTGAGCCGAGGGAGCGCTGCATCCGCTCCGGTCCGCCAAGACCCGGCCCCCCGCCGAAGAAGCGGCGGAAGAAAGGATCGTCCATGAACGGGTTGTTCTGCCGAAGGCTCTTCTGGGCATAGACATTCACGACGGCGGGCGCCGTGCGCTTCACCACCGGCGCGAACGAAAGCTGGATGTCGGAGCGCGATGCGGGGACACGCGCAGCATCCTGGGCAAAAGCCGGGCCGAGCGGCTGGGCCGCCAGGGCGACGACCGACAGGAGGCAAAGACGGAGGAACCGCGAACCCATTTCGACCTCCCGACGCCGACGGGCATCACAAAAGCTGCCGTATGCCGTGCTTGCCGTCGGATTGAAACGAAAAAAGGGCGGCCAAGGCCGCCCCTTCACAACGACGCAGCGTCGTTTCGGGTCCGTCAGGCCGCGGCAGCGGCCTCGGCGCGGGCGCGGTCGGCGGCGCCCTTGGCCTCCACGTCGCGATCGACGAACTCGATCACGGCCACGGGGGTCGAATCGCCATAGCGGAAGCCCGCCTTCACGATCCGCGTGTATCCGCCCGGACGCTCCTTGTAGCGGGGAGCGAGCACGTCGAAGAGCTTCTTCACCACGGCCTGGTCGCGCAGCTCGGCAATAGCCTGGCGGCGGGCATGCAGGTCGCCCTTGCGGGCGAGGGTAACTAGCTTCTCCACCACCGGGCGAAGATCCTTCGCCTTGGGCAGGGTGGTGACGATCTGCTCATGGGTGATGAGCGCGCCCGCGAGGTTAGAGAACATCGCCTTGCGATGTTCCCAGGTGCGGTTGAACTTGCGATGTACCTTGCCGTGACGCATGACGGCGAACTCCTAAAATCCTACGGCGTGTCGAGCCGAGTGTGGTTGTGCGGCTCGAGCCGCAAAGGGAAAAGCTCAGTAGTGATCTTCGAAGCGCTTCGCCAGCTCTTCGATGTTCTCCGGCGGCCAGCCCGGCACTTCCATGCCAAGATGCAGGCCCATGGAGGCCAGCACTTCCTTGATCTCGTTGAGCGACTTGCGGCCGAAATTCGGCGTACGGAGCATCTCCGTCTCGCTCTTCTGGATCAGGTCGCCGATATAGACGATGTTGTCGTTCTTCAGGCAGTTGGCCGAACGAACGGACAGCTCCAGCTCGTCCACCTTCTTCAGCAGCGCCGGGTTGAAGGGCAGCTCCTGGATGGCGGCGCTCTCGCTCTCGCGCTTGGGCTCTTCGAAGTTCACGAAGATCTCAAGCTGATCCTGCAGGATGCGCGCGGCATAAGCGAGCGCATCCTCGGCCGTGATCGAACCGTCGGTCTCGATCTGCATGGTCAGCTTGTCATAGTCGAGAATCTGGCCCTCGCGGGTGTTCTCGACCTTGTAGGAGACCTTGCGGACCGGGGAGTAGAGGCTATCGATCGGGATCAGGCCGATGGGGGCATCCTCGGGACGGTTCCGGTCGGCGGCCACATAGCCCTTGCCGGTGTCCACGGTGAACTCCATGCGCAGCTCCGCGCCGTCGTCCAGCGTGCAGATGGGCAGATGGGGGTTCAGGATCTGGATGTCGCCAACGGTCTGGATGTCGCCGGCGGTCAGCACGCCGGGGCCGGTCTTCTTCGCCACGAGACGCTTGGCACCGTCGCCCTGCATCTTGATGGCGATGTCCTTCACGTTGAGGATGATGTCGGTCACATCCTCACGCACGCCGGGGATGGACGAGAACTCGTGCAGCACGCCGTCGATGTGCAGCGACGTCACCGCCGCGCCCTGGAGCGAGGACAGCAGGATGCGGCGCAGGGAATTGCCCAGCGTCATGCCGAAACCGCGCTCCAGCGGCTCGGCCACCACGGTGGCGAGGCGCTTTGGGTCGTGACCGGCGCTCACCTGCAACTTCTCGGGCTTGATCAGCTCTTGCCAGTTCTTCTGAATCACTTGCGTCACCTTGCCTTCTCGCCGGGCCGCGGCACTCGAACGGACTTTTCAACCTCGAGGCGCCGACCCGTCCCGCAATCGGGGGAGGAACGGGGCATAAGGCCCGCCGGGTTCGGCCGGCGGACCGCTGGTACGCTCAGACGCGCCGGCGCTTGCGCGGGCGGCAGCCGTTGTGCGGGATGGGCGTGACGTCCCGGATGGAGGTCACGAGGAAGCCCGCCGCCTGGAGCGCGCGCAGCGCCGATTCACGCCCCGAGCCGGGGCCGGAGACTTCGACTTCCAGGGTGCGCATGCCGTGCTCGGAGGCCTTGCGGGCCGCGTCCTCGGCCGCCACCTGCGCGGCATACGGGGTCGACTTGCGCGAACCCTTGAAGCCCATGGCGCCGGCGGACGACCAGGAGATGGTGTTCCCCTGCGCGTCGGTGATGGTGATCATGGTGTTGTTGAACGACGCATTCACGTGCGCAACGCCGGAGGCGATGTTCTTGCGTTCGCGGCGCTTAACGCGGGTAGCTTCCTTGGCCATCTTGTCTTCGATCCTTCAGGCGCGCCCGTAACTCCAGGCGCTCGGGACAATGCTCTTGGTCTGAGCGGACTTAAGGAGAAAGGCCGGGCTCAGCCGGCCTTTCCGGTAAGGGCGGACGCGCCGCCGATCACTTCTTCTTGCCGGCGATCGCCTTGGCCGGACCCTTGCGGGTGCGGGCATTGGTGTGGGTGCGCTGGCCGCGCACCGGCAGGCCACGGCGATGGCGCAGGCCGCGATAGCAGCCGAGGTCCATGAGACGCTTGATGTTCATGGACACTTCGCGGCGCAGGTCGCCTTCCACGATATAATCGCGATCGATGGTCTCGCGGATCTGCAGCACTTCCTGGTCGGTGAGCTGGTTCACCCGGCGCTCCGCCGGAATGTTGACCTTGGTCACGATCTCCTCGGCCTTCTTGGGGCCGATGCCATGGATGTACTGAAGCGCGATGATCACGCGCTTGTTGGTCGGAATGTTGACGCCTGCGATACGAGCCACGTGTCTCTCCATGTGGACCGCCGGCCGAAGCCTGCGGCTGTTATGATCCTTCGCGTCCGGTGGAGGCCGGCCCGTGCGGAGGAAAGCGAATCATCCCTTGCAGGATGTACAAAACCGCACGCCCTGCCCTTCCCCAAGGAGGAGCAAGTCGCACGGATTGCGAAGTGAGGGAGCGCTACTAGCCGCTTTTCATCGAAACGTCAAGCGGCAGAAGCTCACACCGTCTCCAGCACCTCCGAGATGGCCTTCGTCACCTCGTCGATGGGCTGCATGCCGTCGATCTGCTGAAGCTGGCCGCGCGCCTTGTAATAAGGCGCGACCACCGCCGTGTCCCGGTTATAGGCATCAAGGCGGTGCTTGAAGACATCCGGATCATCGTCCTTGCGCACCGGCTCGCCCCGCGCGCGGGTTTCCTCGGCGCGGCGCATGATGCGATCCACCAGGGCCGCCTGGTCTACCACCAGCTCGATCACCGCATCGAGCTTGAGGCCCTTATCGCCCAGCATGCCGTCGAGCGCCTCGGCCTGGGCCACGGTGCGCGGGAAGCCGTCGAGGATGAAGCCCTTGCGGGCGTCCGCATGCTCAAGGCGCTCGGCGATGATGCCGATGACGATGTCGTCAGAAACGAGCTCGCCCGCCTCCATCACCGCCTTGGCCTTCTGGCCGATGGGCGTGCCCGCGGCCACTGCGGCGCGGAGCATGTCGCCGGTCGAAAGTTGCACGATGCCGTGCCGGGCCACCAGCCGATGGGCTTGTGTTCCCTTCCCCGCCCCGGGAGGTCCCAGCAGTATCAACCTCATTTCCGTCTCCCCCCACGCAGCTTGGCTTTCTTGACCAGTCCTTCGTACTGGTGAGCCAAGAGGTGTCCCTGAATCTGCGCCACCGTATCCATGGTCACACTGACCACGATCAGCAGCGACGTTCCGCCGAAATAGAACGGCACCGCGGCGTACGATATCAGCAGTTCGGGAAAGAGACATACCGCTGCGATATATGCCGCACCCACGACCGTGATTCGGGTGAGCACGTAGTCGATATATTCCGCTGTCCGCTCGCCGGGCCGGATGCCGGGAATGAAGCCGCCGTGCTTCTTCAGATTGTCCGCCGTCTCCACCGGATTGAAGACGATCGCGGTGTAGAAAAAGCAGAAGAACACGATCAGCGCGACATACATGAGCATGTAGAGCGGCTGGCCGTGGCCCAGCAGGCGGGTCGTGGTGTTGAACCATTCGGGGCCCGCGCCCTGCGTGAAGCTGCCGATGGTCGCCGGGATCAGCAGCAGCGAGGAAGCGAAGATCGGCGGGATGACGCCCGACGTGTTCAGCTTCAGCGGCAGGTGCGAGGACTGGCCCTCATAGAGCTTATTGCCCACCTGGCGCTTAGGATACTGGATCAGAAGCCGGCGCTGGGCACGCTCCATGAACACGATGAAGGCGATGATCAGCACCGCCATGACCAGCACCGCGAGAATCAGCGGCGTGGAGATGGCGCCCTGTCGGCCGAGCTCGAGGGTGCGGGCGAAGGCGCCCGGCAGCTCGGCGACGATGCCGGCGAAGATGATCAGCGAGGTGCCGTTGCCGATGCCGCGCGAGGTGATCTGCTCACCCAGCCACATCAGGAACATGGTGCCGCCGGTCAGCGTGATCACGGTGGAGATGCGGAAGAACCAGCCGGGATCCGAGACCACCGTGCCCGAGCTCTCCAGGCCCACCGAGATGCCGTAGGCCTGGAACAGCGCCAGGATCACGGTGAGGTAGCGGGTGTACTGGTTAAGCTGCTTGCGCCCGCTCTCGCCTTCCTTCTTCAGCGCCTCCAGCGTCGGCGAGACGGTGGTGAGGAGCTGGATGATGATGGAGGCCGAGATGTACGGCATGATGTTCAGGGCGAAGATGGCCATGCGCTGCACGGCGCCGCCCGAGAACATGTTGAAGAGGCCAATGATCCCCTGCTGCGCGTGCTTGAACACGTCCTGCAGCGCGTCGGGATTGATGCCGGGCAGCGGGATATAGGTCCCGAGCCGATAGACCAGGAGCGCGCCGAGGGTGAACCAGATGCGCTTTTTGAGTTCTTCGGCCTTGCCGAGGGCGCCGAAATTCAGGTTCGCCGCGAGTTGTTCCGCCGCCGAGACCATGCCTTGCTCCGCTTGAGCCGTTCTTGAAACGAGCGGCCTATATATGTGAGGCGCGAGGGCGCGGCGTCAGGGGCACGCACCACATCTTTCCTGACGGTCATAAACGCAAGCAGCACACGAGGCCACGGGCCGGATGCCGCGCCCGACGGAGATACCGCCGCTCCGGAAACCGGAAGCGGCGGCCAAACGCCGGACCGAGGGCGCGAAAAGCGCCCTCCCCGTCTTGGATCAGCCGGCTGCGGCTTCTTCGGCCTTGGGGGCGAGCATCGCCACCGAGCCGCCAGCCTTCTCAACCGCCGCGACCGCCGACTTGGTGGCATAGGCCACTTCGAGGGTGATCTTGGAGGAGAGCTCGCCAGAGCCCAGCACGCGCACGCCATCCTTGGCCCGGCGCAGGACGCCGGCTGCCACGAGGGCCGCCTCCGTCACCGGCGCGCTCGCATCGAGCCTGCCCGCCGCAATGGCGGTCTCGATGCGGCCGAGGGAAACCTCGTTGTAGTCGAGGCGGAAGATGTTGTGGAAGCCACGCTTCGGCAGACGCCGATGCAGCGGCATCTGCCCGCCTTCGAACCCCTTGACCGCGACACCCGTGCGGGCCTTCTGGCCCTTCACGCCGCGCCCGGCGGTCTTGCCCTTGCCGGAGCCGATGCCCCGGCCGACCCGCATGCGCTTCTTGCGCGCGCCGGGATTGTCCCTGATCTCGTCGAGCTTCATCGCGCTTCTCCTCAGTCGACGACGCGGACGAGATGGGCGACCTTCGCGATCATCCCCCGCACCGCCGGCGTGTCCTGGAGGGTCGAACGGCGATGACGCTTGTTCAGCCCGAGGCCCACGAGGGTTGCTTCCTGGTCAGCCGGACGGCGGATCGGCGAACCGATCTGCTCGACGGTGACGGTTTTTCCTTCAGACGCCTTAGCCATGGCGCGCTCCTATTCTGCGAGCCCGGCTCAGTCCGTCGCTTCCGCGTCTTCGACGCGGCGGCGGGACTGGAGCTGCGACACCTTGATGCCCCGGCGCGAAGCGACGGAACGCGGGCTGTCCTGGTTCTTGAGGGCGTCGAACGTGGCGCGCACCATGTTGTACGGGTTGGAAGACCCGAACGACTTGGCCACCACATCGTGGATGCCCAGGGTTTCGAACACGGCGCGCATGGGCCCGCCGGCGATGATGCCGGTACCGGCCGGAGCGGCGCGCAGGATCACCTTGCCCGCTCCGTGGTGCCCATGGACGTCGTGGTGCAGGGTGCGGCCTTCGCGCAGCGGCACGCGGATCAGCGCGCGCTTGGCGCTTTCCGTGGCCTTGCGGATGGCTTCCGGCACTTCACGCGCCTTGCCATGGCCGAACCCGACGCGACCCTTCTGGTCGCCGACGATGACGAGGGCGGCGAAGCCGAAGCGCCGGCCGCCCTTCACAACCTTCGCGACACGATTGATGTGGACCAGCTTGTCCACAAACGTGTTGTCGCGATCCTCGCGATCTCCGCGGTGTTCCCGTTCACGGGCCATGTCGCTCGTCCTTCGCGTCAGAACTGAAGGCCGCCTTCGCGGGCGCCCTCAGCGAGCGCCTTGACGCGCCCATGATAGATGTAAGCGCCACGGTCGAAGACGACCGCAGTCACGCCCTTCGCAGCAGCCCGCTCCGCCACCAGCTTGCCGATGGCCTTGGCGGCCTCGACATCGGCACCGGTCTTGAGCGACTCGCGCAGGTCCTTCTCGAGGCTCGAAGCGGCCGCTAAGGTCTCGCCCTTCGCATCGTCAATGATCTGCGCATAGATATGCATCGAGGTGCGGTGGACCGACAGGCGCGGACGCCCGTTGGCCGCGACGCGGATCGCGCGACGCACCTTGGCCTTGCGGCGCTCAAGCGCCTCCAAATCCTTAGCCATGGTTCGCCTCCGTCACTTCTTCTTGCCTTCCTTGCGGAAGATGAATTCGCCTGCGTACTTGACGCCCTTGCCCTTGTAGGGTTCGGGGCCGCGGAACTCACGGATCTCGGCGGCGACCTGGCCGACCTTCTGCTTGTCCGTGCCCGTCACCACCACTTCCGTGGGCTTCGGGGTCACGATCTGAATCCCTTCCGGGATCGCATAGATCACGTCATGGCTGTAGCCGAGGGAGAGGTTGAGGTTCTTGCCCGCAACCGCCGCCTTGTAACCGACGCCCGTGATCTCGAGCTTCTTCTCGAAGCCCTTGGTCACGCCTTCGACCAGGTTGGCAACCAGCGTGCGGGACATGCCCCACATGGCGCGGTGACGCTGGGTCTCGCCGCGCATGCCCACCTTCAGCTCGGAGCCCTCGAGCTCCACGCCGATTTCTTCAACGAGGGTCACCTCGAGGGCACCCTTGGGGCCCTTAACCTTGACCGTCTGACCTTCCACATTGGCAGTAACGCCGGAGGGAATGGCGACGGGATGCTTGCCGATCTTCGACATGTCTTTCTCCGTCGCTCGTCAGAACACAGTGCAGAGCACTTCGCCGCCGACGTTCTTGTCGCGGGCGTCGTGATCGGCCATCACGCCCTGGGGCGTGGAGACGATCGCGATGCCGAGACCGTTGGCAACGCGGGGAAGGGTCTTCACCGAGGCATAGACCCGGCGGCCGGGCTTGGAGACGCGGGCGATCTCGCGGATCACCGGCTGCCCGTCGAAATACTTCAGCTCAACCTCGAACTCGGTCCGGCCATTGCCGTGGTCGGTCGAGGTGTAGCCACGGATGTAGCCCTCGTCGCGGAGCACATCGAGCAGGCTGGCGCGCAGGCGCGAGCCGGGGGTCGAGGTCTTGTCCTTGCGACGCATCTGGGCGTTGCGGATGCGGGTGATCAGATCGCCGATGGGATCATTGATAGACATCGGGCTCTCCTCACCAGCTCGACTTCACGAGGCCCGGAACGAGCCCCTGCGAGCCCAGCTCGCGCAACGCGATACGGCTCATCTGCAGCTTGCGATAGAACGCGCGCGGGCGTCCCGTCACTTCGCAACGGTTGCGCACGCGGATGCGCGCGGAATTGCGCGGCATTTCCGCAAGCTTGAGGGTCGCCGCGAAGCGCTCCTCGATCGGCAGCGTCTTGTCGTTCACGATCTTCTTGAGGCCCGCGCGCTTGGCCGACAGCTGCTGAGACAGCTTGCGGCGACGCTCGTTGGTCTCGATCGCGCTTTTCTTCGCCATGTCCTGCTCCTGTTCTCCGCGTCTGAGGGGATCGCCCCTCACAGCCGGAAAGCATTCAAAACGTCTGACTTCTTTTCACATCACATGCCCGAAGCTTGCCCGGACACGCTTGCTTCGCCAAAAACCGAGTCCTCCCAGGGACCGCAAACGGCCGGGTAAACCCGGCCGGAACGGCCCGCAAGCGGATACGCCATGTCAGCGAAGCGCTTCTTCTACACCGTCACTGCCGGAAGGGGAAGTTAAAGGCCTTGAGCAGCGCTCTTGCCTCGTCGTCCGTCTTCGCGGTGGTGCACACGATGATGTCCATGCCCCAGACCTGCTCGACCTGGTCATAGTTGATCTCGGGGAACACGATGTGCTCCTTGATGCCCATGGCGAAGTTGCCGCGGCCATCGAAGCTCTTCGGGTTCAGGCCGCGGAAGTCCCGCACGCGCGGCAGCGCGATCGTGACCAGACGGTCCAGGAACTCGAACATGCGCGCCTTGCGAAGGGTGACCTTCGCGCCGACCGGCTGGTTCTCGCGCAGCTTGAAGTTCGAGATCGCCTTGCGGGCGCGGGTCAGGACCGGCTTCTGGCCGGCGATCCGCGCGAGATCCGCGGCAGCGGTCGTCGCCTTCTTGGTGTCGGCGGTCGCTTCACCGACGCCCATATTGATGATGATCTTCTCGATCACGGGAACCTGCATGGGGTTCGCGTAGCCGAACTGCTCGATCATCTTCGCCCGCACGACCTCATCATAATGAGCGCGCAGACGCGGGGTGTAATTCGCCTCAGCCATCGATCCTCTCCCCGGAACGCTTGGCCACGCGGACCTTGGTCCCGTCCTCCAGCACCTGGAAGCCGACGCGGGTCGGCTTGCCGTCCTTCGGGTCGGCAACCGCGAGATTCGACAGTTGGATCGGGGCCTCCTTGGAGATGATCCCGCCCTCCTGGTTCGCAGTCTGGCGCTGGTGGCGCTTCACGACATTGACGCCGCGGACGAGCGCACGCTCTTCCTTCGGCATAACCTGGATGACCTCGCCCGTGCGACCCTTGTCGCGGCCGACGAGCACGACGACCTTGTCGCCCTTCTTGATCTTCGCGGCCATCACAGCACCTCCGGCGCCAGCGAGATGATCTTCATGTGGTTCTTCGCGCGCAGCTCGCGCGGAACCGGTCCGAAGATACGGGTTCCCACCGGCTCTTTCTGGTTGTTGATCAGAACGGCCGCATTGCGGTCGAAGCGGATCACCGAACCGTCCACGCGGCGGATGTCCTTGGCCGTGCGAACCACGACCGCCTTCATCACGTCGCCCTTTTTCACGCGGCCGCGCGGGATCGCTTCCTTGACCGACACCACGATGATGTCGCCCACATGAGCGTATTTCCGCTTCGACCCGCCCAGCACCTTGATGCACATGACGCGACGCGCACCGGAATTGTCCGCCACGTCGAGATTGGTCTGCATCTGGATCATGACGCACCTGCTCTCGTCATCCAGCGCCGCCGGCGAGCCGGCATTGCCCGTTCAAAACACCCGTGCCCGCTCATCGGTACACGGTTCCCCGCCGCGACGCGGTCTCCACTCTCCCTATGGAAGGGAAGACGGACCCTGCGCCGGAGCGATCTTCGTCAGACCTCGACGCGCTTCTCGCCCTGGACCACGATCCAGTTCTTCAGCTTCGAAAGCGGCCGATGCTCCTCGATCCACACCGTATCGCCCTCGTGCCAGGCATTCGCCTCGTCATGAGCGTGATACTTCTTGGACCGACGAACGGTCTTCTTCAGCAGCGGATGGGTGAAGCGACGCTCCACCCGGACCACCACGGTCTTGTCCTGCTTGTCGCTTACCACGACGCCTTGGAGCACGCGCTTCGGCATCGTTCCCTCACTTCGCCTTCGACGCGGCCACGCCGCGCTTGGTGGTCTGCACGGTCTTGATCCGTGCGATGTCGCGGCGGATCTCCTTCGACCGCGACGTATTCTCCAGCTGACCCGTCGCCTTCTGGAAGCGCAGGTTGAACTGTTCCTTCTTCAGCTTCAGCAGCTCGTCAGTGAGCTGATCGGCGCTGAGGGCCCGAACGTCCTCGGCTTTCATTTGCCTCTCCTCACTCGGCGATGCGCTGGATGAAGCGCGTCTTGATGGGGAGCTTGGCCGCCGCGAGGGTCAGCGCCTCGCGGGCAGTCTCGACGCTCACCCCGTCGATCTCGAACATGATGCGGCCGGGCTTGACCTTGGCCGCCCAGTATTCCGGCGCGCCCTTGCCCTTACCCATACGAACTTCGGTGGGCTTGGAGGTCACGGGAACGTCCGGGAACACGCGGATCCACACACGGCCCGCACGCTTCATGTGGCGGGTGAGCGCGCGGCGGGCGGCTTCGATCTGGCGCGCAGTAACCCGCTCGGGCTCCAACGCCTTCAGGCCGAATTCACCGAAATTGAGTTCCGTACCGCCCTTGGCGACGCCGGAAATGCGTCCCTTGAACTGCTTGCGGAACTTAGTGCGCTTGGGTTGCAGCATGGCTTATCTGCTTTCTCTCGCTCGCCCGTCACGCCACATCGCGGCCGTGATCACGATCACGGTCACGGTGGTCGCGGTCACCGCGTTCGCGGCGGGGCGGACGGCCGCTCGGGCCATCGTTGCCCTGCTCCATTCGCTTGTCCTGCGCCATGGGATCGTGCTCAAGGATCTCGCCCTTGAAGATCCACACCTTCACGCCGCACGTTCCGTACGTGGTGAAAGCGGTGGCGGTGCCGTAGTCCACGTCCGCGCGCAGGGTATGCAGCGGAACGCGGCCTTCACGGTACCATTCCAGGCGCGCGATCTCAGCCCCGCCGAGACGGCCGGAGCAGTTGATGCGGATGCCCTCGGCGCCGAGGCGCATGGCCGACTGCACGGCGCGCTTCATGGCGCGACGGAAGGCGACGCGACGCTCCAGCTGCTGGGCAATGGACTCGGCGACAAGGCGCGCGTCGACTTCCGGCTTGCGGATCTCGACGATGTTGATGAAGACTTCCGACTTGGTCATGTCGGCAACCTTCTTGCGCAGCTTGTCGATGTCCGCGCCCTTCTTGCCGATCACCACACCCGGACGGGCGGAGTAGATCGTCACGCGGCACTTCTTATGCGGACGCTCGATCACCACCTTGGACACAGCCGCCTGCTTGAGCTGCTTCATCAGCATCTCGCGGATCTTGATGTCCTCGTGGAGCAGCTTGCCGTATTCGCCTTTATTGGCGAACCAGCGGCTGTCCCACGTACGGTTGATGCCGAGCCGCAGCCCGACCGGATTGACCTTCTGACCCATCAGGCCCGCTCCTCGACTTCCCGCACCACGATGGTGATGTGGGCGAAGGGCTTCTCGATGCGCGAGGCGCGACCGCGCGCCCGCGGCGAGAACCGCTTCATGACCAGTCCCTTGCCCACGTGCGCCTCGGCGACCACCAGGTCGTCGACGTCCAGCTCGTGGTTGTTCTCGGCATTGGCGATCGCGCTCTCGAGGCACTTCTTCACGTCGCGGGCAATCCGCTTACGGGAGAATTCGAGATCGGCGAGCGCCGTCGCCACCTTCTTGCCGCGGATCAGGCCCGCGACGAGGTTGAGCTTCTGGGGCGAGATGCGCAGATTGCGCGCGACTGCCTTCGCTTCATTGTCCGCGAGAGCGCGGGGCTTTGCCTGCTTACCCATGGCCGATCACCGACGCTTCGACTTCTTGTCGGCCGCGTGCCCGTAATAGGTGCGCGTCGGCGCGAACTCGCCGAACTTATGGCCGACCATGTCCTCGGAGACGTGAACAGGCACGTGCTTCTGCCCGTTATAGACGCCGAAATTGAGGCCCACGAACTGGGGCAGGATCGTGGAGCGACGACTCCAGATCTTGATCGTCTCGTTGCGGCCCGAAGCACGCGAGGTATCCGCCTTCTTCAGCAGATAGCCGTCGACGAACGGGCCTTTCCAAATCGCTCTTGACATCAGTCAGGCCCTCACTTCTTCCGCTTGTGGCGGCTGGTGACAATGAACTTGTCGGTCGCCTTGTTGTTGCGGGTCTTCTTGCCCTTCGTGGGGAAGCCCCACGGAGTAACGGGGTGGCGGCCACCGGAGGTGCGGCCTTCGCCGCCGCCGTGCGGGTGGTCGACCGGGTTCATGGTCACGCCGCGATTGTGCGGCTTGCGGCCGAGCCAGCGATTGCGGCCGGCCTTGCCCAGCGAGATGTTCATGTGGTCGGGGTTCGACACCGCGCCCACCGTCGCATAGCAGGCGCCGTGCACTAGCCGCTGCTCGCCCGAGTTCAGGCGAACGATCACATAGCCACCCTGGTCGCGGCCGACGATCTGCGCGTAGGCGCCGGCGGAACGGGCGATCTGGCCACCCTTCCCGATCTTCAACTCCACGTTGTGCACGATCGTGCCGACCGGGAGGCTGGAGAGCGGACCGGCATTGCCGGGCTTCACGTCCACCTGGTCGCCGGCGACCACGCTGTCGCCAACCGCCAGGCGCTGCGGCGCCAGGATGTAGGCGAGCTCGCCGTCCTGATACTTGATCAGGGCGATGAAGGCCGAGCGGTTCGGATCGTACTCGATCCGCTCCACCACCGCCGACACGCCGCGCTTGGAGCGCTTGAAGTCGACGAGGCGATAGGTCTGCTTGTGACCGCCGCCGCGGAAGCGGACGGTGATCCGGCCATTATTATTGCGGCCGCCCGAAGAGCTCTTGCCCTCGGTCAGCGTCTTCACCGGCTTGCCCTTGTAGAGCCCGGAGCGGTCCACGATCACGAGCTGGCGGAGGCTCGGCGTGACCGGCTTGAAATGCTTCAGCGCCATGGTCTTGGCTCCCGTCCTCTGCTCACAGACCGGTCGTGATGTCGATGGTCTGCCCTGCTTCCAGGGTCACGACCGCCTTCTTCACGTCGGACTGAACGCCCTTCCGGCCTTTGAAGATCTTCACCTTGCCCTTGCGGACCAGGGTGTTGACGCTCTTCACCTTCACGTCGAACAACCGCTCCACCGCTTCCTTGATCTCAGGCTTGGTGGCGGTGCGGGCGACCTTGAAGACGACCTTGTTGAATTCGCTCTGCGCCGTCGCCTTCTCGGTGATGACGGGAGCGAGGATCACGTCGTAATGACGTGCCTCGATGTTCGGCTGCGGGCTCATTTGAAGCGCGCCTCCAGCGCGTCCACGGCGGCCTTGGTCAGAACCAGGGTGTCGCGCCGCAGGATGTCGTAAACGTTGATGCCCTGGATCGGCAGGACGTCGACATAGGGGAGGTTGCGCGCCGCCAGAGCGACGTTGGCCTCCACCTCGGCGCCGTCCACGATCAGCACCGACGCCCATCCGAGCTTCGCGAACTGTTCCTTCAGGGCCTTGGTCTTCGGATCGCTCAGCGACACCTTGTCGAGAACGATGATCTGCTCGGCCTTCGCCTTGGAAGACAGCGCATGCTTCAGAGCGAGGGCGCGCACCTTCTTCGGCAGGTCGATGGCGTGCGAACGCACCACCGGGCCGAAGGCGCGACCGCCGCCACGGAACTGCGGAGCGGACGCCGCGCCATGACGGGCATTACCGGTGCCCTTCTGCTTGTACAGCTTCTTGGACGTGCGGTTGATTTCCGAACGGCCCTTGGTCCGGTGCGTGCCGGCCTGGCGGCGCGAAAGCTGCCAGGTCACGCAGCGGTGCAGGATGTCCGCACGCGGCTCAAGACCGAAAATCTCGTCCGAGAGGGTCACCGAACCAGCGTCGGCGCCTTCGAGCGTCTTGACGGCGATTTCCATCACGCGCCCTCCTCGTTCGTGGCTTCAGCCTGAACCTCGGCCGTGCCGCCATTGCCATCGCGCAGCTTGAACGCGCCGGGCTTGGGAGCCTCGGTCGGCAGGCGCTTCTTGACGGCGTCGCGCACGGTGATCCAGCCACCGGCGTGGCCGGGGACAGCGCCCTCGACCGCGATCAGTCCGCGCTCCACGTCGGTCATCACCACCTTGAGATTCTGGGTGGTGACGGTGACGTCGCCCATGTGGCCCGGCATCTTCTTGTTCTTGAAGGTCTTGCCGGGATCCTGGCGACCACCGGTCGAGCCGATGGAGCGGTGGGAGATCGACACGCCGTGAGAGGCGCGAAGACCACCGAAATTGTGCCGCTTCATACCGCCGGCAAAGCCCTTGCCGATGGTGGTGCCGGTCACGTCCACATACTGACCGACCACGAAATGGTCGGCAGTGATCTCGGCCCCGACGGGGATGAGATCCGCCTCTTCGACGCGGAACTCCGCAAGCTTGCGCTTGGGCTCCACCTCGGCGACGGCGAAGTGGCCGCGCTCGGCGCGGGTCACGTTCTTGGGCTTGCGCCGGCCAGCACCGAGCTGGAGCGCGACATACCCGTTCTTGTCGAGCGTGCGGTGGGCAACCACCTGGCAGCTCTCAACCTTCAGCACAGTGACCGGCACGTGTTCACCTGCATCCGTAAAGATGCGGCTCATGCCAACCTTCTGGGCGATGACGCCTGACCGCATGGTCGTGTCTCCTCGCCTCACGTCAGAGCTTGATTTCGACGTCAACGCCGGCGGCGAGGTCGAGCTTCATGAGCGCGTCCACCGTCTGGGGCGTCGGATCGACGATATCGAGCAACCGCTTGTGAGTACGCATCTCAAACTGCTCGCGCGACTTCTTGTCGATGTGCGGAGAGCGATTCACGGTGAACTTCTCAATCCGCGTCGGGAGCGGGATCGGGCCGCGGACCTGCGCACCCGTGCGCTTCGCCGTGGCAACAATCTCGCGCGTCGAAGCGTCGAGAATTCGGTGATCGAACGCCTTGAGGCGGATCCGGATGTTCTGGCCGTTCATGGCTCTAAGGCTCCAACAAAAAGAGGCGCGCGGGCGGCCCACGCGCCCCGTTTCATTTCTTCATTCACTCGATGATTGACGCGACGACGCCGGCGCCGACGGTGCGGCCGCCTTCACGGATGGCGAAGCGCAGCTTCTCCTCCATGGCGATCGGCACGATCAGGTGCACGTCCATCGACACGTTGTCCCCCGGCATCACCATTTCGGTGCCTTCGGGAAGCGTGCACACGCCCGTCACGTCGGTCGTGCGGAAGTAGAACTGCGGACGATAGTTGGTGAAGAACGGCGTGTGACGGCCACCCTCCTCCTTCGTCAGGATGTAGGCCTCGGCCTTGAACTTGGTGTGCGGCTTCACCGAACCCGGCTTGCACACAACCTGGCCGCGCTCCACGTCCTCGCGCTTCGTGCCGCGCAGCAGGATGCCGACATTGTCGCCCGCCTGCCCCTGGTCCAGTAGCTTGCGGAACATCTCGACGCCGGTCACCGTGGTCTTCAGCGTCGGGCGGATGCCGATGATCTCGACTTCCTCGCCAACCTTCACGATGCCGCGCTCGACGCGGCCGGTCACCACAGTGCCGCGGCCCGAGATCGAGAACACGTCCTCGATCGGCATCAGGAACGGCAGGTCGATCGGACGCTCCGGCTGCGGGATGTACTTGTCCACCTCGGCCATCAGCTTCAGGATCGCCTCGGTGCCCAGCTCCGGAGACTTGTTCTCCAGCGCCATCAGCGCCGAGCCGCGCACGATCGGGATGTCGTCGCCCGGGAAGTCGTACTTGGAGAGCAGCTCGCGCACCTCCATCTCGACCAGCTCGAGGAGCTCGGGATCGTCGACCATGTCGCACTTGTTCAGGAACACCACCAGCGCCGGCACGCCCACCTGGCGGGCGAGCAGGATGTGCTCGCGGGTCTGCGGCATCGGGCCGTCGGCGGCGGACACCACCAGGATCGCGCCGTCCATCTGCGCCGCGCCGGTGATCATGTTCTTCACATAGTCGGCGTGGCCGGGGCAGTCCACGTGGGCGTAGTGGCGGTTCGCGGTCTCGTATTCCACGTGCGCCGTGGAGATCGTGATGCCGCGCGCCTTCTCTTCCGGCGCCTTGTCGATCTGGTCGTAGGCCGTGAACGTCGCGCCGCCAGACGTCTCCGCAAGCACCTTCGTGATCGCAGCCGTCAACGACGTCTTGCCATGGTCAACGTGACCAATCGTGCCAATGTTGCAGTGCGGCTTGTTGCGTTCAAATTTTGCTTTGGCCATGGGACTCTCCGTTGGGTCTCTCTGGCGAAATTGAAGGGTTCGGTGCGGCGGCTCAGGCGTATTTCGCCTGAACCTCCTGAGCGACGTTCGACGGCACCTGCTCGTAGTGGTCGAACTGCATGGTGAAGGTGGCGCGGCCCTGGCTGAAGGAGCGCAGGGTGTTCACGTAGCCGAACATGTTGGCCAGCGGCACCATCGCATTGATGACGTTCGCATTGCCGCGCATGTCCTGGCCCTGGATCTGGCCGCGCCGGGAATTCAGGTCGCCGATGACGGAGCCGGTGTAATCCTCCGGCGTCACCACCTCGACCTTCATGATCGGCTCGAGCAGAACCGCCCCACCCTTCTGCAGGGCTTCGCGGAAGGCGGCACGAGATGCGATTTCGAACGCGAGGGCGGACGAGTCCACCTCGTGATACGCACCGTCGATGAGCTGGACCTTCACGTCCACCACCGGGAAGCCGGCGAGAACGCCCGCGCCCAGCACGCTTTCGAGGCCCTTGTTGACACCGGGGATGTATTCCTTCGGCACCGCGCCACCGACGATGGCGCTTTCAAAGGCAAAGCCCTTACCGACTTCATTCGGCTCGACGATGAACTTCACCCGGGCGAACTGACCGGTACCACCGGTCTGCTTCTTATGGGTGTAGTCGATCTCGGTCTTCTTGGTGATGGTCTCGCGATAGGCGACCTGCGGGGCGCCGATGTTCGCGTCCACCTTGTAGGTGCGCTTCAGAATGTCGACCTTGATGTCGAGGTGAAGCTCGCCCATCCCCTTCAGGATGGTCTGGCCGCTCTCGAAATCCGTCGACACACGGAAGGACGGGTCCTCGGCGGCGAGCTTCGAGAGCGCGATGCCGAGCTTTTCCTGGTCCGCCTTGGACTTGGGCTCGATGGCGATCTCGATGACCGGCTCGGGGAACTCCATCTTCTCAAGGATGACAGGCTTGTTGGTGTCGCACAGCGTGTCGCCGGTGCGCACATCCTTCAGGCCGGCCAGAGCGACGATGTCGCCGGCATAGGCTTCCTTGATGTCTTCGCGGTTGTTGGCATGCATCAGCAGCATCCGCCCGACGCGCTCGCGCTTGTCACGGGTGGAGTTGAGCAGGCCCATGCCGGTCTCGATGACGCCCGAATACAGGCGGCAGAAGGTGATCGTGCCGACGAAGGGATCGTCCATGATCTTGAACGCGAGCAGCGAGAGCGGCTCGGTGTCCAGGGGAAGACGGACGGTGTCTTCTTCGGTCTTGAAGTCGATACCCTTGATCGCGCCGCGATCGACGGGGCTCGGCAGGAAGTCAACCACCGCATCAAGAAGCGGCTGTACGCCCTTGTTCTTGAAGGCGGAACCGCAAAACACGGGATTGAACTTGCGGGTGACGACGGCCTTGCGGATCAGCTTCTTCAGCGTGTCCACGTCCGGCTCGACACCGTCGAGATAGTTGGCCAGCGCGTCGTCGTCGAGTTCCACCGCCGCTTCGATCAGCTTGCCGCGATACTCGACAGCCTTGTCGAGAAGGTCGGCCGGGATCTCTTCGTCGTGATACTTCGCGCCGAGCGCCTCATCTTCCCACACGACCGCCTTCATGCGGACGAGGTCGATGATGCCCTTGAAGTTGTTCTCAGAGCCGATCGGCAGCTGGCAGCACACGGGGTTGCCGGCCACGCGGTCGATGATCATCTCGACGCAGCGGTAAAAGTCGGCGCCGGTCTTGTCCATCTTATTGACGAACACGATGCGGGGCACGTTGTACTTGTCGGCCTGGCGCCACACGGTCTCAGTCTGGGGCTCGACGCCCTGGTTGCCGTCGAGCACGCAGACAGCACCGTCCAGCACGCGCAGAGACCGTTCGACTTCGATGGTGAAGTCGACGTGCCCTGGGGTGTCGATGATGTTCAGCCGCTTGCCTTCCCAGAAGGCCGTGGTCGCAGCAGAGGTGATCGTGATGCCACGCTCCTGCTCCTGCGTCATCCAATCCATGGTGGCAGCGCCATCATGGACTTCGCCGATCTTATGGCTCTTGCCGGTATAGTAGAGGATACGTTCCGTCGTCGTCGTCTTGCCCGCATCGATGTGGGCCATGATGCCGAAGTTACGGTAGTCCTCAATCGCGTGTGTGCGGGGCATGACTCAGATCCTCTCCGATCACCAGCGATAATGAGAGAAGGCGCGGTTGGCTTCCGCCATCCGGTGCGTGTCTTCGCGCTTCTTCACCGCGTTGCCGCGATTGTTGGCCGCGTCGAGCAGCTCGGCGGAGAGACGCTCCACCATGGTCTTCTCGTTGCGAGCACGAGCGGAGGCGATCAGCCAGCGGATGGCCAGCGTCTGACGGCGCTCAGTGCGCACTTCGACGGGCACCTGGTAGGTGGCACCACCGACGCGGCGAGAACGGACTTCCACGGCCGGGGCGACGTTCTCCAGAGCCTGGATGAACACTTCCACCGGGTCGTGCTTGGCCTTCGACTCGACAGTATCGAGCGCGCCATAAACGATGTTTTCGGCGACCGACTTCTTACCGTCACGCATGACGGAGTTCATGAAGCGGCTCAGGATCAGGTTGCCATACTTGGCATCCGGAATAACTTCGCGGCGCTCGGCCTTATGACGACGAGACATATTCGGATCTCCTCAGATCACTTCGGCCGCTTGGCGCCGTACTTCGAACGGCGCTGCTTGCGGTTCTTCACGCCCTGGGTATCCAGAACGCCGCGGAGGATGTGGTAACGCACACCGGGAAGATCCTTCACGCGGCCACCGCGGATCATCACCACGGAATGCTCCTGAAGGTTATGGCCCTCACCGGGGATATAACCGATGACTTCGTAGCTGTTGGTCAGCCGCACCTTGGCGACCTTACGAAGCGCCGAGTTCGGCTTCTTCGGGGTCGTGGTGTAGACGCGGGTGCACACACCGCGCTTCTGCGGGCTCTCCTGAAGAGCGGGAGCCTTGTCCCGCGCCTTCTGCGCTTCCCGCGGCTTCCGGATCAGCTGGTTGATCGTCGGCATGTACGCCTTCGCCTCGTCCTGACCTGCGGCTTGCGCCGCATCCTTGAATTTATGCGGCCCGAAAGGACCGCCGCTTAGTTGGCGACCCGAGGGCCGCCACGAAACAGTCATCGCGCCGAAAGGCAAAAGCCCCTCGACGGTCCAGGAACGGCCAGACGCACACCATTGCCGTGGCAATGGGGACGCCTCGTTCGCGACAGAGGATCACGCCGCTCTGCTCCTTGCGGAGCCGGCGCCGCGATCGTGCACCCTTATCTCGCAGTGCTGTTCCTGGCAGCGTTTCGGCATTCCGATCGGGGCGCCCATGTCTGGGGATGCCGCACCGATCACTGGAGGCGCCGACCGCCTGCCGCGAAAGTAGGGGGGCTTCTACTGGGAGAGTCGCTTTGCGTCAAGGCCCGCCAAGCCTGCCCGACAAAAATACCGGCCTTCGAACGCGCAAAAGGCGGAAAAAGGCGGCTGCAGCGCCTTTTTACAGCATGACGACCCGGTCGGGAACCTCGTTTCGATCGCCCGGACGGACAGGCATCGGGCCTCCCAGAAGTTCGCCGGCTAGGGTCACGCCCTGGACGATTCCCTCCCCCAGCGCCCCACCGGAGGCCTTCGCCGACACCGCATCGCAGATGCGCTGCCACGCGTCCGCGCCCAGTGCCTCGTGCACCCCCGTGTCCGCCACCACCTCGACGAGCCGCTCCTCGGGCGCCACGAGGATCAGGATGCCGGTGCGCGCCGCGGTCTGGTGAAGGCCGTGGGCGAGGAAAACCTGACGGGCGAGCACCTGCGCCGCCATCCGCTTCTCCCGCCTCGGCACGAGCCCCCGCGCCACCGAGGGAATCGCAAGGATGCCGCAAAGCAGGACAAAGGCCGCCGCCTGCACCGCCAGCAGCCGCAGCGTCGGCATTGGCACCAGCAGAATCACCAGCCAAGGCAGGACCAGGGCGATCAGCGCCGCCCAGAGCGTCACATGATGGGTATGCCCGACCAAGGGCGTCGTAGAGACCGCGACGCGAATCTCCGCGGAGGTCTTCTCCTCCGCCCGCGCCACCGCCTCGGCGATGCGGGCGTGCTCTTCCTGGCTCAGGATAGGTGCGTTCGCCATCTCACCATCCCCCGGAGGCGCCACCGCCTCCCGACGATCCCCCTCCCCCTGAGAAACCGCCGCCACCAGACGAACCACCGCTCCAGCCCCCGCCGGAGCCGGGGAAATAGACCGCGCCGCCCTTGCGCCGCACGCCGCTTCCCCCACCCCCGCCGCGATAGATCAGGTAGATGAAGATGAGCAGCATCACCACGAAGACGACGATGTAGATCCACTCGTCCTCGTCCGCCTCCGCCTCCAGACCCTTGGCCCGCTGACGCGCCTCCTCGGGATCGAGGTTGAGGATTTCTAGGATCGCGTCCGCGCCCTTCACGATGCCGGCGGCCATGTCACCGGCCTTGAAGGACGGCAGGATGGCGGTGTTGATGATGGTGCTCGCCACCGCGTCCGTGATGATGCCTTCAAGGCCGTAGCCCACCTCGATGCGCACCTTGCGCTCGGTGGGGGCCACCAGCAGGAGCACGCCATTGTTCTGCTTGGCCTGGCCCAGCTTCCAGAAGCGGAACAGACGGTTGGCATAGTCCTCCACGGACGTGTCCTGGAGCGAGGGCACGGTGGCCACCACGAACTGGTCGGAGGCTTTGGCCTCCTGGGCCGCGAGCTTCTGGTCGAGGTCGGAGCGAACCTGCGGCGTGAGCACCCGGGCCGCGTCCACCACGCGGCCGCTCAGCGCGGGGAAGGTGAGTTCGGCGAGGGCCGGGAGCACGGTGAGAAAGAGGAGGCAGAGGGTGAGGAGCATCCCTCCCGCGACACGTGCCGTCATCCCCTCTCCCGCTTGCGGGGGAGGGCTAGGGAGGGGGCCGGCCGCAGGCCGGACAGCGCTGGAAAGCGGGAGACGGCACGTCAGCCGCGTCCCCCACCCTCCCCCGCAAGCGGGAGAGGGAGCGCATCGCTCGATCGGCAAGGGTGAAGCCCGCATAAAGGCGCCCACCCGCTCAGTTGAACTTCACCTTCGGCACCTGCATCTGCTGCTCGGAGATGGTGAAGGTCTCCATGGGCTTGGCCGTGCGGTAGAGGGTCGCGGCCCAGATCGAGCCGGGGAAGGTGCGCAGCTCCGTATTATAGAGCCGCACCGCCTCGATATAATCGCGCCGCGCCACCGCGATGCGGTTCTCCGTCCCCTCGATCTGGGACTGGAGGGCGAGGAAGTTCTGGTTGGACTTCAGGTCCGGATAGGCCTCCGCCACCGCAAGCAGCCGGCCGAGCGCGCCGGAAAGCTGGGACTGGCTGTCCTGGAACTGCTTGAACTGGGCAGGGTCGGTGATGGTGGAAGCGTCCACCCGCACGGAGGTTGCCTTGGCCCTCGCCTCCACCACGGAGGTCAGCACGTCCTTCTCCTGCGTGGCATAGCCCTTCACGGTCTCCACCAAGTTGGGAATGAGGTCGGAGCGGCGCTGATACTGGTTCAGCACCTCGCTCCAGGCCGCCTTGGCCCGCTCTTCCTCGGTCGGAATGTTGTTGATGCCGCATCCCGCCAGAAAGAACGCGACCAGCATCATGAGCGAAGGAATCTTCAGGCGGTGAAGGGCGGGGCTGAGGGCGACCATGTCAGAACCTTCCTGGGCGGCGTGCCACGTGGCGGTGAGATCCGTCGGCTTTTGTCGGGCAGCTCCACATCCCTGGCGCTGCCCAGCTCCCCTTTAGCGGTTTATTTTTCCTTTCCGATGAACCCCGGCAAATCCTGGGCCTCGTCCAGCATGGCCAGATCGAGGGCCAGATCCTCCGCAAGGTCAAGATCGGTCTCGATGAGCCGCTTGCTCATGAAGGTGCGGAAATATTCGCCCCACATGAATTCCTTGAACGGCGTGTCGTCATCATCCCGGAACGCCTTGCCCCGCACGCCGCGCGCAAGGGTGCGCCAGGGATTGTCGGTGAGCGCGCGCACATGGTCCGGGATGCGCGCATAAGGGCGGCGGTTGCCATCGGCATCGATGGGCCAGCACATGCCGGCCTTGTCCATGGCCGGCCAGAATTCGTGGAGCTCCATGTGCGACCAGTCCTTGGTCGCGGAAACGTCCTGGAACACCGTGTTGCGGCCGCACAGTAGGAGCGCGCGGCACAGATGGTGGTGGTCGATCATGTAGAGCCGGCCCTTGGGGCCGATGACGCAAGGCACGGGCTTGTCTTCCACAAGCGCGTCCAGCTCGCGCTTCCCGAGAGCGGACATTCGCTTGGCACGCTTCGCCACCTCCACCAGGCCCAGCGTGAGCTGGGTGGGGTGCAGATCGGCGATCTCGACTTCGCGCTTGCTCATGCCCGCCTCTCGCAAATCGAAGGGGCAGCGCCGGGCGCTGCCCCGTTAAGCTGCCTCAGCCCGGCGAGATCATCTTCTCCGGGCGCACGACGGCGTCGAACTCCTCGTTCGTCACATAGCCGCCGCCCACGGCCTCCTCGCGGAGCGTGGTGCCGTTGTGGTGGGCGGTCTTGGCGATCTTGGCGGCGGCGTCATAGCCGATCTTGGGGGCCAGCGCCGTCACCAGCATCAAGGAACGCTCCAGCGCCGCCTTGATGTTGTCCTCGCGCGGCTCGATGCCCAGCACACAATGCTCGGTGAAGCTGTTGGCCGCATCCGCCATCAGCCGCACCGACTGGAGGAAGTTGTAGGCCATGACGGGATTGTAGACGTTCAGCTCGAAATGGCCCTGGCTGCCGGCGAAAGTGAGCGCGGCATTGTTGCCGAAGATCTGCACGCAGACCTGGGTCAGGGCTTCGCACTGGGTGGGGTTCACCTTGCCCGGCATGATGGACGAGCCGGGCTCGTTCTCCGGCAGCGCCAACTCGCCGAGGCCGGAGCGTGGGCCCGAGCCGAGGAAGCGGATGTCGTTGGCGATCTTGAACAGCGAGGCCGCCACCGTGTTGATGGCGCCGTGCGAGAACACCATGGCGTCATGGGCGGCCAGCGCCTCGAACTTGTTCGGCGCCGAGGTGAAGGGCAGCTTGGTGATGGCGGCGATATGCTCCGCCACCTTCTCGGCGAAGCCGATAGGGGCGTTGAGGCCGGTGCCCACCGCCGTGCCGCCCTGGGCGAGCTGCATCAGGCCGGGAAGGGTCATCTCGATTCGCTGGATGCCGTGCTCCACCTGGGCGGTGTAGCCGGAGAATTCCTGGCCGAGGGTAAGCGGCGTCGCATCCTGGGTGTGGGTGCGGCCGATCTTGATGATGTCCTTCCACTGCTCGGCCTTGTCATTGAGCGCGGCGTGAAGGGTGCGCAGCGCCGGCAGCAGCCGGTGGACGATCTCCTCCGCGCAGGCGACATGCATCGCCGTCGGGTAGGTGTCGTTGGACGACTGGCTCATATTGACGTGGTCGTTGGGATGGACCGGCTTCTTGGAGCCCATCTCCCCGCCGAGGATCTCGATGGCGCGGTTCGAGATCACCTCGTTCGCGTTCATGTTGGACTGGGTGCCCGAGCCGGTCTGCCAGACCACCAGCGGGAAATGATCGTCCAGCTTGCCGTCCATCACCTCGCCGGCGGCCTCGACGATGGCGGCGGTGATCTTCGGGTCGAGCTTGCCGAGGCCCATATTGGTCTCGGCCGCCGCGCGCTTGATGATGCCGAGGGCGCGGATCACGGGCGCCGGCTGGCGCTCCCAGCCGATCTTGAAATTGCCGAAGGATCGCTGCGCCTGCGCCCCCCAGTAGCGGTCCGCGGGGACCTCGATGGGGCCGAACGTATCCGTTTCCGTGCGTGTCGCAGTCATCTGGCTCGCCTCTCCGCGTTTTCCCGTGAGCGTCTGGGCTTCTAAATCGACATGCAGCCAGAGGGAAGCGGAACCCTATTCCTCCCCTGGGTGAAGGTAAAATAGTTATGCGGAGGTAGCCAGAGATGGCTCGCCGGACGCTTATTTGCCATAGCTTCGCCCTGGATCGCAGGCTTACTGCATCAGTCCGGCGCCTTGTTCGGAGAGCGGGCCCCACTGGGGCTTCTGGGCGCGGGAGAAACACGGCTGGTTTTTCGGGGGAAGCCACGCCGCCTATCGAGGTTTGAGGTGGGCGACATCGTCAATCTTCGCCGTGCGCGGAAATCCGTCGCACGGAGCAAGGCCGAGGCCGAGGCGGCGCAGAACCGCGCCAAGTTCGGCCGCTCCAAAAAGGAGCGAGAGGCTGAAGCCGCCGAACGGCAGCTTCAGGACCGGAGGCTTGACGGGCACACGCTCACGAAGAGGGAACAAACATGAAAAGCCCCGTGGTGAAGAGGTCCATCGTGATCGCCGGTCACAAGACCAGCGTGAGCCTTGAGGATGCGTTCTGGGACGCGCTGAAGGAAATCGCTGCTGGTCGCCGCCTGACCCTGTCCGACCTCGTGGCGACGATCGACTCGTCCCGGACCCAGGGAAACCTCTCCTCCGCCATCCGGCTGTTCGTCCTCGATTATTATCGTGGTTATGCCTCTTCAGGCAGGGGACACGGGCCCAGCGAGCGCACCGGAGCCGGAGCTCCCGTTGCGTAAGCCTTGCAGCTCACCTATCTGATGTCATTGAGTGAGGCACGCGCCACATTGAAACGTGACGCGTGCCTTTCTATAACCCGCTGCCTCCGTAGCGCGTGCGCCGTCCCTGAGACGGTTGACACAGCGATGGCGGTGGTGGCGGAGAACGAGACGACGTGGACCGCTGCTGTCGCGGCGCTCCAACGGGAGACGGCGGATGTCGTGGAAGAATCAGAGTGGGGGCCCATGGGGAAGTGGGCCTCGCGGCCCATGGGGAACGGGGCCCTCATCCTCCGGACCGACACCACCCGATATTGAAGATTTGATCCGCCGCAGCCAGGACCGGCTGCGGAACATGCTCCCCGGCTCCATGGGCCTCAAGGGCGTCATCCTGCTGGTGGCGCTGCTGGTGGCCGGCTGGCTGCTCTCCGGCTTCTACCGGGTCGAGCCAGACGAGCAGGGCGTCGTGCTACGCTTCGGGCGCTTCGTGCAGCTCACCCAGCCCGGCCTCAACTATCACCTCCCCTACCCCATCGAGACGGTGCTGACCCCCAAGGTCACGCGCGTGAACCGCATCGATATCGGCATGCGGGTCACCGAAGACCCCCGGCGCGGCAACACGGTGCTGCGCGACGTGCCGGAAGAGAGCCTGATGCTTACCGGCGACGAGAACATCGTCGACGTGGACTTCGCGGTGTTCTGGGTGATCAACAACGCCGAGCACTTCCTGTTCAACGTCCAGAACCCGGAAGGCACCATCAAGGCGGTCGCCGAGAGCTCCATGCGCGAGGTGATCGGCCGCACCAACATCCAGCCGATCCTCACCGGCGCCCGGCAAACCGTCGAGACCGGCGTGCAGGATCTCATGCAGCGCACCCTGGACAGCTACGGCGCCGGCGTCCGCATCACTCAGTTGCAGATGCAGAAGGTGGACCCGCCCTCGCAGGTCATCGATGCCTTCCGCGACGTCCAGGCCGCCCGTGCCGACGCGGAGCGCGCCCAGAACGAAGCCCAGACCTATGCCAACCGGGTTCTGCCCGAGGCGCGCGGCGAGGCGTCGCGCATCGACAACGCCGCCCAGGCCTATCGCGAACGCACCGTGGTGGAAGCGCGCGGCCAGGCCGACCGCTTCGTGAAGGTCTTTGAGCAATATGTGAACGCGAAGGACATCACGCGCCAGCGCATGTACTTCGAGACCATGGAGCGCGTGCTCGGGCCCATGGACAAGATCCTTCTGGACCAGGGCGCCGCCCGCGCAAGCGCAGGCGGAGGTGTTGTGCCCTTCCTGCCGCTCGGCGAAATCGGTCGCCGTCCCACGACCACTCCGGCCCCCGTTCAGGGCACGCCCAGCCAGGGAGCCGCTCGATGAGAAACTCTTTCCTCGGCGGCCTCATCGCCGTCGTCATCGCCGTGGTGCTGGTCGGGCTCTATTCCGCGGCCTTCACCGTCAGCCAGACCCAGCAGGCGCTGGTGCTGCGGCTCGGCAGCCCGCTGCCGCCCATCACCACGCCCGGACTGCACTGGAAGATCCCGTTCATCGACAGCGTGGTCTATATCGACAACCGCATCCTGGACCTAGAAAACCCCCAGCAGGAGGTCATCGCCTCCGACCAGAAGCGGCTGGTGGTGGACGCGTTCGCGCGCTACCGCATCACCAACGCGCTGAAATTCTACCAGTCGGTCGGGACGATCGAGGCGGCCAATTCGCGCCTCGCCACCATCCTCAACTCGGCCCTGCGCCGGGTCCTGGGTGAGAGCACCTTCATCCGCGTGGTGCGCGACGAGCGCGAGGCGCTGATGGCCCGCATCAACGAGCAGGTGAACCGCGAGGCGTCAAATTTCGGCATCACCGTGGTGGACGTTCGCATCCGCCGCGCCGATCTGCCGGAAGCCAACAGCCAGGCGGTGTTCCAGCGCATGCAGACCGAGCGCCAGCGGGAAGCGGCCGAAATCCGCGCCCAGGGCGGCGAGGCGGCGCAGCGCACCCGTGCCCGCGCCGACCGCGAGGCGGCCATCGTGGTGGCGGAAGCCAACTCGAAGGGCGAGCAGATGCGCGGCGAAGGCGATGCGGAGCGCAACAAGATCTTCGCCGAAGCCTACGGGCGCGACCCCGACTTCTTCGCCTTCTACCGCTCCATGCAGGCGTTCGAGGCGAGCCTGAAGTCGAACGACACCCGTCTCGTCATCAGCCCCGATTCCACATCGTTCTTCCGCTACTTCGCGGACCCGATGGGCGGTGCGACGGCGCCCGGCGGGCAGACGCCCACCGTTCCCCCACCAGCGCCGGCGCGCTGAGGCCGGCCGGTCGCCATGCGGGATCTCCTGGCGGCGATCGGACTCGTCCTCGTGCTTGAAGGGCTGGTGCTCGCCGCCTTTCCCGGCATCTGGCGGAACGCCATAAAGGCCGTGCTGAAGGCCCCGGAGACGCCTCTGCGCATCTCCGGGCTGCTGGTGGGCGCCGTTGGCGTGATTGTGGTTTGGCTCGTGCGGGGATGATGGGGCAGACTTGAGGTGGCGTCCCTTTTCCGCCTCAATGGCGGGCGACGCATAGGGTTTCAGGTCCACCAACGTCAGGGGTGCCGTCTTGCGCCCCGCCTCGCGAGGAGAGGTCATGTCTGCTGGAAGCCGCTTTTTGTCCGCCCCGGCCCTCGCGCTCGCCTTGGCCCTTTCCGCCGCCACCGGGTTCGGCCCGGCCTTCGCGGCCGCCACCAAGGGTCCCGACACGGTGGCCGACACCGCCGCGGTGGTGATGGACGCGGTGGTGAACATCTCCACCTCGCAGAATGTCGCCGCCTCGCGCAGCGTGCCCACGCCGCAGCTTCCGCCGGGCTCGCCCTTCGAGGACTTCTTCGACGATTTCTTCAAGCGCCGGCAGCAGCAGCCGGACGGCGACGGGGACAATGGCAACAGCCAGCGCTCGCGCCGCGTCTCCTCGCTCGGCTCCGGCTTCGTGATCGACCCCACCGGCCTGATCGTGACAAACAATCACGTGATCGCCGACGCGGACGAGATCTACGCCAATTTCAACGACGGCTCGAAGCTGAAGGCCGAGCTGGTCGGCCGTGACACCAAGACCGACCTCGCTTTGCTGCGGGTGAAGCCTGAGAAGCCGCTCACCGCCGTGAAGTTCGGCGATTCCAGCAAGCTGCGGGTGGGCGACTGGGTGATGGCGATCGGCAACCCCTTCGGCCTCGGCGGCACGCTCACCGTGGGCGTGGTCTCCGCCCGGAACCGGAACATCAATTCCGGCCCCTATGACAATTTCATCCAGACGGACGCCGCCATCAATCGCGGCAATTCCGGCGGCCCGCTGTTCAACATGGACGGTGAGGTGATCGGTATCAACACCGCGATCATCTCGCCCTCGGGCGGCTCCATCGGCATCGGCTTCGCCGTGCCCTCCGACACCGCAAAGCCCATTCTCGCCCAGCTTCAGGAATTCAAGGAAGTGCGGCGCGGCTGGATCGGCGTGCGCATCCAGACGGTCACCGACGAGATCGCCGAGAGCCTCGGCCTCGGCAAGGCGCGGGGCGCTCTGGTGGGCGGTGTCAGCGACGGCGGGCCTGCGGCGAAGGCGGAGATCAAGGCCGGCGACGTGGTGGTCAAGTTCGACGGCAAGGACGTGAAGGAGATGCGCGACCTGCCGCGCGTCGTCGCCGACACGCCCGTGGGCAAGGAAGTGGAGGTGGTGGTCATCCGCAAGGGGAAGGAAGAGACCCTGAAGATCACCATCGCCCGTATGCCCGAGGACGAGAAGCAGGCCGCTGCCGCGGACACCCCCTCCCCCGCCCCCAAGGCGGCCGCGCAGCGCCTGCTGGGCGTCGAGTTCTCCGGCCTGACCGATGATCTGCGCAAGCGCTTCAAGATCAAGGACGGCGTGACCGGCGTTGTGATCCTCAACGTCGAGCGCAACTCCGCCGCCGCCGACAAGGGCCTGAAGGCGGGCCAGGTGGTTGTGGAAGTGGGCCAGGAGCCCGTCTCCAGCCCGTCCGATGTGCAGAAGCGCATCGAGGCGCTGAAGAAGGACGGGCGGAGCCAGGCGCTCCTGCTGGTCTCCGACGCCGACGGCCAGAACCGCTACGTGGCCATCCCGCTGAACTGAGGGGGCTCCAAGCCCCTTCAGCCAAATGGCCGGATCGCGTCCGGCCGCGCCGACCAGCGGCGCTGATGCGACAGGCCTCTCAGTCCCGAAAGAGCCGGATTTTCACCTCTCCCCGAGCGGGAGAGGTCGAGGCCGCAGGCGACGGGTGAGGGGCTCCGGCTTATTAAGATTGGAGAGGGTGGTTCCCCCTCACCCCAACCCTCTCCCCCGCGGGGAGAGGGGGCACGACGCTAATTCCTTTGGAAACGAAGTGCTCGGCCATGACGGGATCTCACGGCCGCACGATCTCTTCGTGCGTATAGCCCTGCATGTAGATGAGCGCGGTCAGGTCCCCGTGGTCGATCCGCACATGGGCCGCCTCGGCCACCTTGGGCTTGGCGTGATAGGCGACGCCGAGCCCGGCCTCCGACAGCATGCCGAGATCGTTCGCTCCGTCCCCCACCGCCAGGGTCTCGGAGGGCGAGAGGCGCAGGCGGTCGCGATATTCGACCAGCGCCGCCGTCTTGGCGTCACGCCCGAGGATGGGCTCCTCCACGCGGCCGGCAAAGCGGCCATCCTCCACCACCAGCACATTGGCGCGGTTCTCGTCGAAGCCGATGCGCGCCGCGACCGGGCCGGTGAACAAGGTGAAGCCACCGGAAACCAGCATCGTATAAGCGCCATGCGCCTTCATGGTCGCCACCAGCTCCGGCCCACCGGGGGTCAGGTGGATGCGCTCGCGCAGCAATTCGTCCACCACGCCGGCGGAAAGGCCCTTCAGCAGCGCCACGCGCTCCCGCAAGGCCGGCTCGAAGTCGATCTCGCCGCGCATGGCCCGCTCGGTGATGGCGGCCACATGCTCCTTGATGCCCACGAGGTCGGCCAGCTCGTCGATGCATTCCTCGCCGATCATGGTGGAATCCATGTCCGCCAGGAACAGGCGCTTGCGCCGGTCGGCGGCCAGCTGCACCACCACATCCACCGGCGCGCCATGGAGCGCTGCGCGCACGGCGGCGGTGAGTTCGCGCGGCTCGGCACCCAAGGGCGGGTCGAAGGGGATGTCCACGGCCACCTCGGCATGGAGCACATTGCCCTCCCCCGCCTCCGGGAGAACGGCGCGCGCCGCGGCCACCAGGTCGCGCGTCAGCAGCGCATGGGCGGGATTTGAGATAAGGGTCGCCACATAGACCATGGAGAACATCCGAATGAGGACGGCCTGATGCACGCAGGTGATGTGTGCGCTGCAATGCCGGATGCGGTGCTCATCGCAGGTCCGACGGCGAGCGGCAAGTCCGCCCTCGCCGTCGCCCTGGCGGAAGCCACGGGCGGCGTGGTGGTGAATGCGGATTCCATGCAGGTCTATCGCGACCTGCGCATCCTCACCGCCCGCCCGAGCCCGGAGGACGAGGCCCGCGCCCGCCACCTTCTCTACGGCCACGTAGACGGCGACACGGATTATTCCGTTGGCCGCTGGATGGAGGATGCGGCCTCCGCGCTCGCCGCCGTGCGCGCGGCGGGGCGCTTGCCCATCGTCGTGGGCGGCACCGGGCTTTATTTCCGTGCGCTCACCGTCGGCCTCGCGCCAGTGCCCCCCATCCCGGAAGAGGTGCGCGTGCGTATCCGTGCGGAGGCAGAGGGCGAGAGTAGTGGCGTGCTCCATTCCCGGCTCGCGACCCAGGACCCCCTCACCGCCTTCCGCCTGCGCCCCAATGACCGCCAGCGCATCCTGCGCGCGCTGGAGGTGGTGGAGGCGACAGGCCGGCCTTTGGCCGAATGGCAGGGCACGGACGGCACACCCTTGGTTTCCCCCGACCGCAGCCTGCGCATCGTGCTCGAGGTGGACCGCGAGGCGTTGCGCGCGCGCATCGACGGGCGGTTCGACGCCATGCTCGCGCACGGCGCGCTGGAAGAAGTGCGCCAGCTCGCGGACCGGCACCTGCCGACGGCCCGCCCCATCCTGAAGGCGCACGGCGCGCCGGCCCTGACGCGCCATCTTGCAGGCGAAATCAGCTTGGCGGAGGCCGCCGCCGAAGGGCAGGCCGACACCCGCCGCTACGCCAAGCGCCAGCAGACCTGGTTCCGCCACCAGATGGCCGACTGGCAGCGGCATGCACCGGAGGACGCCCTGCCCGCCCTCCTCGCCCAGTTGCCCTGATCAGCCCGCCGCCGGCACGGTTTGCACCGACGCCGAAGGTGCGCGGGAGGCGCCGGCGAGGCGGATCCACAGCGCGGCGGCGGCAAGCAGCGCGAAGCCGATGGGGCCGTGCGGGCTTGCATGGCTCACCTGGATCTCCCAGCCAAAGCCGATGAGCAGAAGCAGCGCCGGCCACGGGGCTTTCTTGGCCAGGAACAGCGCCGCCGCCGCGAACAGGGCGCTGAGGAAGACGGCCCAGGAGCCGATGAGACTGATGAACGAGCCCATGCCGCCGATCCAGGGATCGACCCAGTTGGTGTTCAGCAGCAGGGCCGCGCCCTCCATCTGTTGGGCATTCAGCTTCCCCGCCGCCTCCAGCGCCTGCATGTTGAGGATGGTGCGGCCGAGCCCGACGCCGCCGATGGAATCAAGCGCCGTATAGCCGAGGAGAAAGGCGAAGGTCGCAGCCCGTGAAAGCCAGGCGAACAGCACCGCAGCGCCGGTCTCGATGCCGTCCATGGCGAGCCAGAGCCCCACGGTAACCAGCCCCAGCATGGGAAGCTGGATCATGTGCAGCGTGAACCACCATTCCGGGCCGAAATAGGCCAGCGCCATATGGCGGGGGCTGAAGGGCTGGGCCGTGCACAGGTAGGCATACATGCCCGGATCGTTGCTGAAGCCTTCAGGGTGGAACAGCTCCATGCCCGCCAGCACCAAAGGTGCAAAGCACAGGCAAACCCACCACAGCACGTTCTTGATGATCTGGTTCATCGCCCCCTCCCCGGTCACCCGTGGCGGACGATAGCGCCGATCCCAGTGCTTCGGAACGCTTCACACCGCCGATGTGCGCGGCGTCGCTTTTTTCAGTGGCGCCTGCTTCTTCGGCGGCGCCAGCTTCGCCCGCAGGAAGGCGGCGGCGGTCAGGGCGAATCCCGCCATCAGCACCCACAAGGCCGGGCTGATGCCGAACGCCGGCTGGACATTGGCCTGAAGCACCAGCCAGGGATCGATGCCGGTGGCGGCGGCATACCAGCCCACTTCCCCCGCCGCCGTCAGCGCCGCCGAGACCAGCGACAGCAAGGCCAGCAGGGGGATGGTCACGTTGTTGGTGAGATGGTGCGTGATGCGATAGGCGAACAGGAAGATCAGCAGCCCGCCCATGAGCACCGCCTCCGTCACGTCCAGCTTGGACTGGATCATGAAATGGGCGATGGCGAGGATGGCGATGCCGTAAACGCTGGCATGGAGCGCATTCCAGCGCTTCGCGCCCATGCGGCGGATCACCTTGTCGAACGACGTGCCGCCAAGCGCCAGCAGGAGCGCCACGCCCACGGCGCCGATGGTGAGATAGAAGCGCAGCACGATCTCCATCACCGCCGCGCCCACGTTCCAGCCCTGGTCCATCACGTAAAGGCCGAGATGGAGCGTGGCATAGCCGAGCACTGCGAGCCCGAGCGTGCGCCGGGCCAGAACCAGCTTCGGCCAATGGAAGATCCGCCGGAACGGTGTCACTGCAAGGCTCATGAGCAGGAAGCGCACGGCCCAGAGGCCGGTGAAGTGGATCGCCTCCGTCACCGGCCGCGCGCCGAGATCCCCCGCGATGGCCCGGCCGGCAAGCCAGAGCGCAGGCACGATCACGCCGATAAGCGAGACGGTCTTCTCAGGAGAGAACTTGCCGGACTTTTCGTGGAACAGGGGCATGGGGATGTGCTCGCTGGCTCTTTCCCCTTCTATCGCCATGGTCGCGGCCGCGTCGTGGCAGCGGCCTGCACAATGACGTGAGCCTCAAACCGCCACCGACGACCCCGGCCACCGCGGGCGCCATGGCTACCCTGATCAGACATTCCTCCGGGTGGCATTCGGCCGCGCTTGCCTTGCACATTCGAGAGGTCAGCGCCAACCTGATTGTCTCCTTGCGCAAGTAATCATGCGTCTCGCGCCTGTCCCAAACGCCGCCAATGGAGGTCCACCATGAGCACACGCCCCGTCGAAGGAGTTGAACCCTATTCAGGTCCGGCCGGTGGCTGGGGCGCGCTGGCCGCCGTCGCCAGGGCCGTCCGCGCGGAGATGGGCGCGAGCACCGACACGCGCGCTCTCCTGCAGATGAACCAGCCGGACGGCTTCGATTGCCCCGGCTGCGCGTGGCCCGACCCGAAGCACACCTCGTCGTTCGAATTCTGCGAGAACGGGGCCAAGGCGGTCACGTGGGAGGCGACGTGGAAGCGCACCACCCCGGACTTCTTCGCGCAGCACACCGTCTCCGAGCTTTGGACATGGTCCGATCACGCCCTCGAAGATGCCGGCCGCCTCACGCAGCCCCTGCGCTATGACGCGGTGACGGACTGTCTTACGCCCGTCAGCTGGGAGGAGGCCTTCGCCGGCATCGCCTCCCGCCTGCAGGCGCTCGACCACCCCGACCAGGCCGAGTTCTACACCTCGGGCCGCGCATCCAACGAAGCCGCCTTCATCTATCAGCTGTTCGCCCGCACGCTCGGCACCAACAACTTTCCCGATTGCTCGAACATGTGCCACGAGCCGACCAGCGTCGGCCTTCCGCAATCCATCGGCGTCGGCAAGGGCACGGTGACGCTGGACGATTTCGACCTGGCCGACGCGGTCTTCTGCATCGGGCACAATCCCGGCACCAACCATCCGCGCATGCTGACCACGCTGCGCGAAGTCTCCCTGCGCGGCGCGCCCATCGTGGTGCTCAACCCGCTCAAGGAACGCGGCCTTGAGCGCTTTGCCCCGCCGCAGAGCCCGCAAGAGATGCTGACCCTGTCCTCGACGCCGCTCGCCTCCGCCTATCATCAGGTGAAGGTCGGCGGCGACGTCGCCGTGCTGAAGGGCATGATGAAGGCCCTCCTCGCCGCCGACGAGGCCGACCGCGGGAACGGCGGCGCGGGGCTTCTCGACCGTGCCTTCATCGCCGAGCACACGGTGGGCTTTGCCGAGCTGGTGGCCGACCTTGAGGCAACATCGTGGGAGGCGGTCGAGCGCCAGTCAGGCCTCGCGCGCACCGCCATCGAGAGCATGGCTAAGACCTATTGGTCCGCCGAGCGGGTCATCGCCTGCTACGGCATGGGCATCACCCAGCATCGCCACGGCACGGAGAATGTCCGCCAGATCGCCAACCTGCTGCTGCTGCGCGGCAATATCGGCAAGCCCGGCGCCGGCATCTGTCCGCTGCGCGGCCACAGCAACGTGCAGGGCGACAGGACGGTGGGCATTACGGAAATTCCCACGGAAGCCTTCCTCGCGCGCCTCGACACGGCCTTCGGCATCACCGCCCCGCGCGAGCACGGCCACAATGCCGTCAAGGCCCTGGCGGCGATGGCGGACGGCTCGTCCCGCGCCTTCATCGGCCTCGGCGGGAACTTCGCGGTGGCGATGCCCGATCCGGAGGTCTGCTTCAAGGCCTTCCGGAGCCTCGACCTCAACGTCCAGATTCTGACCAAGCTGAACCGTTCGGCGCTGCTGTGCGCCAAGCACACCTACATTCTGCCGTGCCTCGGCCGCACGGAGCGCGACCTGCGCGGGGATGTTCCGCAGGCGGTGACGGTGGAGGATTCCATGTCCATGGTGCACGCCTCCCGCGGGCGCCTGCAGCCGGCTTCGGAGAACCTGCTCTCCGAGGTGGCGATCCTCGCCCGGATGGCGCGCGCCACCCTCCCGGACAGCCGCATCGACTGGGAAGGCATGGCGGCGGACTACGACAAGATCCGTGAAAAGATCGAGGAGGTGTTCCCGGACTTCTTCGACTTCAACGAACGCATCCGCAAGCCCGGCGGCTTCCGGCTGCGGGTGGACGCGTCCGATCGCAAATGGGACACGCCGGACGGCAAGGCCCATTTCTTCGTCTCTCCCGGCACCGACGAAGACGACGGTCTCGACGAGGGAACGCTGGTCTGCACGACCTTGCGCAGCCACGACCAGTACAACACGACGATCTACAGCCTCAACGATCGCTACCGCGGCATAACCGGCCGCAGGGACGTGGTCTTCGTCAATCCCGAGGATCTTGCGGATGCGGGGCTCGCGCACGGAGACAGGATCGACATCGTGGCTCAGGGCAATCGCGTCTTGGCCGGGGTGACCGCGGTGTCGTACCCGATCGCCCGGGGATCCACCGCCGCCTATTATCCCGAAGCCAACGTCCTGGTCAGTTCTTCCGACTATGACCACGCCTGCGGTGTTCCGAGCTACAAATCCATCCCCGTCAAGCTTCGGCCCGCATCACCGCCATAGCGTGCGATGCGGCTGTAACAGGGGATGTGGAGAGACCTACAGTGCGCAAGAGGCGTTGGCCGCATGTCTCAGCGACCAACGCCTCTTGCTTGCCCGATGTTCGGACGGACCAGGTTTTCGAGATCCAATCACCCCGCAAACCTAAACGGGATTACATAGATCCCAAAAGCCCCTAGCTGCCCCCGGGCAAGAAACGGCCTTTCTTTCCAACCTCGCAATCCTGGCGCTGGTCGTCGAGGCTCGGCCCACCGGCCGGGCTCGGATAATAATTCACGGTTGTCTCCAGGCCGTCATAGGCGGCGAACGCGGCGCCTGCCTCCTTCATGCTGGCCCGGATCTGATCTGCGACCTCCTTGGGCATGTCGGCGAAATATTCCGGCGGGATGGAATCCGCGGACGGCGCCGAGAGCTTGGCGCTCGCGCATTGGGCGGAACGCTTCGCCGGGCAGGATGCCAGCATGCGGGCCTGCGCGCCCTCTTGCGGGGACGACAGGGACTTGCAGAAAGACTGCGCCTTGTCGGCCGGCCATTTCGACAGATCCCAGCATTCGTGGATTTGCATCTTCTGGCCGCCGGCGGCGGCATTCAGCTGATAGTCACAGGATGCCGCCTGAGCGGCACCAGCGGCAAAAAGGAACGCGAAGCCAAGAGCCAGATCGCGCACGCACGTCTCCTCAAGATTGTTGAGCGCGCGCCATCATAGCTGAGACGTGGGTGTGCGGACATTGCGCTGCGACATGCACCTATCGATCCGCCTCGCCCCGAGGCGCACGGTCGGGCACCGCTGCGATGCCGGACCGTGCGGGGACGGGTCAGCTCGCGGCGCGCGTCGCGCTCCAGTTCTGGCCGCCTTCGAGGGAGCCCGTCATCCGGGCCCCGTCCACTTCGCCCGCATAGCGCTGCCCGTCCGCGGTGAAGGTGATCTTGGTGCCGTCCATCTTGGCATCGCTGATAGGCATGGACTTTCCATCGCGCGTCAGGGTGCCTGTCAGCACCTGGTAGGTCTGCGTCAGCTTCAGCGAGCCCTCGCCGAGACGCCAATCGCCGCCCACCTGGGCCGGGACGACCCATTTATAGGCCCGACAGAAGCTGGTGCAGTCAGCCCCGGACTGGATGCGCTCGTCCGGCTGCCAGTCGCCCATGTCGAAGGTGTTGGAGACGACGCGGGTTCCCGGCTTCATCTTCAGCAGGGTCGGGCGGAGCTTGATGTTGAGGTCCGTCAGGAGGAACAAGGTGACGACGGACGCCTTGGAGAAGTCGGACTGGAAGATGTCCGCCCGCTCGAAGGTGGCCTTGTCCTTCACGCCCTCGGCCTCGGCGTTCTGCCTGGAGAGGGTGACCATGTCGGGATTATACTCGATGCCATGGGCGCGGGCGCCGCGCTTGGCGGCGGTGATCACCGTGCGGCCGTCGCCGGAGCCGAGGTCGATGACGTGGTCGTCGGCAGTGACCCCCGCCATGTCCAGCATGCGGTCCACCAGGGCCTGTTGGGTCGGCACCCAGACCACATCCTTGCCCGCCTGCCCGGAATAGGGGGTGTAAGGCTTGCTCGCCTGGGCCTTGACGTCGGCGGCGAGCGCCGTCTGCGCGGGGGCGCCGCCGAGGATGAGGGCCGACAGGGCACAGGCGGCGAGCTTATGAAATGTCGTCATGGCAGGTCTCCTGGTTGCGGGGGTGAATCACTCGGCGGCTGACGTGGCGGCTGCGATGCGGCTGCCGGCCTCCTCGTCGCGGCGGCGGAAGAGGAGAAGGGGCGCGCCCGCGGCGAGCACGGCGAGGCCGACCAACGCGGCGACGCCGGTATAGGCGATGCTCGCGTGCAGCATGTAGGCGCAGGTCAGGCAGAAGAGGATCGGCGTCAGCGGATAGAGCGGCACCGAATAGGGCCGCACCCGGCCGGGCTCGCGCCAGCGCAGCACGAAGAGCGAGAGGCCGGCGAGCAGCAGGAAGCCCCAGAAGACCGGCGCGGTATAGTCCACCATGGCCTTGAAGCCGTCGCGCGTGACGGCGCCGATGGCGACCAGCGCCAGCGCCACGGCCGCCTGCATGACGAGGCCGTTGGCCGGCGTCTTGCCGCGCGCGTTCCACTCGCCGACCCGCGGGAACAGGGTGAGGTCGCGGGCCATGGCGTAATAGACCCGCGCGCCGGTGAAGATGGTCGCGTTCAGGGTGGAGATCGCCGCAACCACGATGGCGAGGCTGACGATGAAGGCGCCGGACGGTCCGGCCACCTGCCTCATCATGTCCGCCGCGATGGCGTCCGAATTGCGCAGGCCCTCAAGCCCGAGGATCGAGAGCAGCGCCACATTGGCAAGGACGTAAAGCGTCACCAGGATCGCGGTGCCCAGCACCAGCACCCTGGCGACATTGCGCCTGGCGTCCTTCAATTCGCCTGTCAGGTAGGCCGCCTCGTTCCAGCCGCCATAGGTGAGCAGGACGAAGATCATCGCCATGCCGAGTGCCGCCGTCTCCGGCGGCGTGGAGGGAGCGGCGGGCTGTTCGGACGAGCCGAAGAGGCCGAAGACGATAATGGCCACCACCGCGCCCACTTCGATGAAGGTCATGACGATCTGGAGCGTCTTGCCCTGCAGGGTGCCGGCGATGTTGATGCCGCTGAAGATGATGATGGACAGCGCGGCGTAGAGGGCCGGGCCATAGGGACCGAGCGGCACGATTTGCGCCGCATAATCCCCGAGCACGAAGGCGACGCCGGCAATGGCGCCCGTCTGGATCACCGAGCCGCGCGCCCAGCCGAACAGCACGGCGACAGGCTTTCCATAAGCGCGCGACAGGAAGTGGTATTCGCCGCCGGCATGGGGATGGGCGGCGGACAATTCGGCATAGCAGAGCGCGCCGATGAGCGTGACGAGACCGCCCAGCACCCACACGCCGACAAAGGCAAGCTCGCTCTCCACATTGGCAGCGACGAGGGACGGTGTCCGGAAAATGCCGATGCCGATGACGAGCCCCACCATGATCGTCACCGCGTCGAAGACGCTCAGCGATGCCTGGGGTTCAGAGCGACTTTCTTGCGTCATCCAGAAGCCTCGCTTCCACAATGCCGCCCTGAAGTCCCACACCGACAGAACGGAGCACCGGATGGACGCCGCAAGGCCCGGGCTGTGCCGGACGCGGACGACGCGCTTCTGAAGGTGCCGGCGTCTTTCGTGATCGGCGGGTGGGGTACGGCGGAGGAGGAGAAGCCTATGAACGGCTTGTCGCAGAAGCGTGCCGCCAACACGCGGATTTGTCGCAAAGTGTCGTTAGGGAAGGTCCCTGACATAAATCGCGACGAAATTCGCCGCCGATAGCCGGCTTGATGGCCTGTTGCGGCCTACGGCGCGTGTTCCGGACCTGCCGAAAACGTCACGGCCACCAGCGTGAGTGATGCCGGCACATGCAACCGCCTGCGCACCTGGAGGATGCCTCCCCGTCCGCCGGGGGCAGGCTCAAGGTCGCGAAGGCCCGCTCCATACTGATCGACGTGACATCGTCGCCATGGTGCTGCGCGATGGTCCAGTCGATGGCAAGGCTAAGACCGACGCCGCCGGTCTCGCCGTTCCGGGAATGCTCCGGGAAGGAGGCGAAGACCTGATCCCGGCACTCGTGTTGGCGAGAAGGCTAACCGATCACCGCCGTCGCCTCGATTTCAACCAGCCAGTCCACGTTGGCAAGCCCGGAGACGACCACGGCCGTGGCGGCGGGAAAGGGGTCTGTGAAGTATTTCCGACGAACTTCCATGACAATGGGCAGGTACTCCCGCGCGGTCAGATAGATCGTCATGCGGCAGACGTTGGAGAGTTTGCCCCCTTCGGCCTCCACGATCCTCTTGATGTTCTGGATGACCTGCTCCGCCTGGCCCCTGACATCGCCAAGAGCGACATTCGCGCCCGTGGCGTCCTGCGGCACCTGTCCCGAGATGTGCAGCATGACGCCGCCGTCCGAACGGGTCGCGAGCGAGAATGGGGCGGTCGGCGATTTGAAAACGCCTTCGGGGCGCACTTCCTTAAAGCTCATTTTCTAAACCTTTCGCTCGCGGGGCAGGATGGATATTCGCGACGTTACTGAGATCATGCGGAAGTATTTATCGAAATATTCCGCATTACTTTTTCTATAAAAGCTTCCGGCCCGACAGATTCTTCATCAATGCACGAACGCCAAAGCTCCATTTCGGGCATTCGTCGGAAGGAAGAACAATGTTCACCAGCCGACCCAGATGATGATTTGAGATCGCGACCACATCCCCACGGTGGTGCGTAAAGCCCTGCCCGGCTTCGCCCCTGTCCTGCACCGGAGTGAAGAGCGTGCCGAGGAACAGGATGAACCCGTCGGGATATTGGTGATTGCGGTTTATCGCCTGCGATACGAGGTCGGTGGGATCGCGGCTGATCTCCGACATGGAGCTTTGGCCTTCGAGGACAAATCCATCGCTGCCCTCCACCCTCAGCTCCACCTCGGACCTGCGGATATCATCCAACCCGTAGCTCTCATCCAGCAAGCGGACGAGCGGCCCCACCGCGCAGGATGCGTTGTTGTCCTTCGCCTTGCCGAGCAGGAGCGCAGAGCGGCCCTCGATGTCGCGGAGATTGACATCGTTTCCAAGGCTCGCGCCCTTGATGTCGCCGCGGCTGTTGACGAAGAGCACAAGCTCGGGCTCCGGATTGTTCCAATGGGACGCGGGATGAATGCCCACAGCCGCCCCCCAGCCGACACAGGACATGGGCTGGCTCTTGGTGAAAACCTCCGCATCCGGCCCGATTCCCACTTCGAGATATTGGGACCAGAGCCCCTCCTCGATCAGGGTCTGCTTCAGGGCCATGGCCTCCGGCGAACCGGGGACGAGGTCCCGCAGGCCGCCGCCGATGCTTGCCTCGATGCGCGCACGGAACGCGACCGCCAGAGCGGGATCCCCGGCCGCCTTCTCTTCGATCACCCGTTCCAGAATGGACTGCGCAAAGGTCACGCCGCTCGCCTTGACGGCCTGGAGATCGCAGGGCGCCAGAAAATGCAGCGCGCCATGGTTCCCGGCGATGGTGTCCGCTGCGACCGCGTCGACCGATCCGAGCTTCCGTTTTTCGGCGGCGCGGACAAACCCCACGCAATCGTCCATTTCGAGAAGGTCGGCCATGGTGGGCGCCGCGGGACAGGTGATGTCGTAGATCGTCCCGTTCTCGACGAGGACGATTCCCGGCCCTCCGGCTTCAGGAAGCCAGACGCGACCGACAAATGTCCCCTCGGACGGAAGAGATAAAACGGCTTTCAAGATTGCCTCCCCTCTGACGAACGGCGCCAACGGATGCCATCCGGGCGTTCGGCAGGTGCCGCTGGATGCAAGGCTACCCAGCACAACTCTTGTTGGACATTACCCGAGATCTTATATACGGAATTAGGTGAATTCGGAGCCCTGTCAATAAAAATGTTGGACAAATAGGGCAAATGGAGCGCGCAAAACCGGTGACCGAGGACAACATCAGCGACGCAGCAAGCCTGGTCGAGGCCGAGAAGATTCCCGGCTCTGCGGTCGATCAGATCATCGATTCCATTCAGCGGCTCATCGACGAACGGGCCCTGAAGGTCGGCGATGCGCTGCCCGGCGAGATCGAACTCGCGAGGCTCTTTGGAACCAGCCGCAACACGGTGCGCGAGGCTATGCGCACGCTGCGTGCCTACGGCATTGTCGAAGCGCGCCAGAAGAGTGGCGCCGTCCTCATCGACAACCGGCATGCCGCCGCCATGCGGCTGTTTTCCTTCGGCTTTCGTTTGTCGGCGGACATCTTCACCGACATCCAGGACTTCCGCCGGCTTGTGGAGGAAGGCATCCAGGCGCGCGTATTCGAGAATGCGACGCCGGAGGACCTCGACGCGCTCGAGGCCCTCACATGGAAGATGGAGGAGGCTTCCTCCATCTCCGAAGCGGCCGAGTTCGACTTCGCCTTTCACAGCCACATCGTGCGCTTGTCCAACAATAAGACCACCGAAGACGTCTACCAGATCATGCGCCCGGTCATTCAGCGGCTCATGGAAAGCGGCAAGCGCGAGCGCACGCAGCGGCGGGATATCGCCGCCGAGCACAGGTCCATCATCGAGGCGATCAGGCAGAGGGATCGGGCGGCCTATACCTATTGGGTCGGCTTCCATCTGAAGTCGGGCCTGAAGTTCATTGCCAAAGGCGGCGCGGAGCCGGAGGACGATCGGCGCGGAGCATGACCGCTCCGCGCCAGGGCCGCCGCCCGGCTACGGCATGAACTGCCCGCCGTTCACGTCGATGATCTGGCCGGTAATGTAGCCCGACATTTCCTTCGATGAGAGAAAGGCGAAGATCCAGGCGCAATCCTCGGCGGTGCCGAGACGGCCGAGCGGAATGGTCTTGCGCACCGCCTCCTGCATGTCGGCCGGCGTGGTGGCGTGGAAGGGCGTCGTGATGAAGCCCGGGGCCACGGCGTTCACGCGGATGCCGTCCTTCGCGAATTCCTTCGCCAGCGACCGCGTGAGGCTGTGAACGGCGGCCTTGGCGGCGGCATAGAGGCCAGAGCCCGGCGCGCCGCCGTTGCGACCCGCAATGGATCCGAGATTGATGATGGCAGCCCGCTCGCTGCTGCGCAGCGCAGGGTGAGCCGCACGCGCCGCCTCCGCGACGGCCCGCGTGTTGAGCGTCATCACCTTGTCCCAGATGGTGTCGTCGAAGTTTTCCAGCGGCGTCCGCCCCACGAGGGAGCCCGCATTATTGACGAGCACATCGAGCCCACCCAGCTTCTCGGTCGCCCCCGCGACGATGTCGGGAATGGCACCGGGCACGAGCAGATCCCCGCCCTGAATCTCCACCGCGCCCCCGGCACCGGCGATTTCGGCGGCAAGCGCCTCCGCCCCTTGCCGGTTTGAATTGTAATGGAGGCAGACATGGGCGCCGCAGGCGGCAAGCACCTGCGCGCCGGCAGCTCCGATACCGGAGCTCGAACCGAGGAACAGGACCCGGTAGCCGGACAGATCGATCCGTGACGTCATCTTCGCTTCCTCATATCGGCCGGGACAGCCGCGCGGACACGCCGCGAGGCTGCAAAACCGGCATTCTTGCTTTGCGTCAGACGGAGGCGCGCGCCGTATCCTTGTGGGCCAGCGCCACCATGACGCCGCGCAGCTCGGCGAGGCCCTTCAGCCGGCCGATGCAGCTGTAGCCGGGGTTCACCTTCTTCCCGATATCGTCCACCAGGACGTGGCCGTGATCCGGGCGCATGGGGATCTGCCAGTCCTGCCGCCCGGCCGCCTTGCGCTTCGCCTCCTCGTCCATCAGAGCCTGGATGACGGCGACCATGTCGACGCTGCCATCGAGGTGGTCGGATTCATGGAAGGAGCCGTCGTCCTCGCGACGCACATTGCGGAGATGGACGAAATTGATGCGTGGCCCGAATTCGCGAACCATCGCCACGAGGTCGTTGTCCGCGCGCGCGCCGTATGAGCCGGTGCAGATCACGATGCCATTGGCCGGACTGTCCACTGCACCCAAGAGATGGCGAATGTCCTCGGCGGTGGAGACAACGCGCGGAAGGCCGAACAGGGAGAATGGCGGATCGTCCGGATGGATGACGAGCTTGACGCCGACCTCCTCCGCCACCGGGACCACTTCCCGCAGAAAGGCGACAAGGTTCGCCCGCAGCTTCTCCGGCGTCACGCCTCGGTAGAGTTCGAGTTCGCGCAGGATGCTCTGGCGGTCATACCGCCCTTCCCCGCCCGGCAGCCCGCAGATGATGTTGTCTTCGACAACGCGGATGTCTTCGGCCGTCCAGCCGGCGTGACGCTGGCGCGCCTTTTCGACGATCTTCGGGTCATAGGAGCCGGCGGCCGTCTCGCCCCGCAGCACGCATACGTCATAGGCGACGAAGTCGATCATGTCGAAGCGCAGGGCAAGCCCGGTGCTCGGCATTTCATATTCGAGGTCCGTCCGGGTCCAATCCACCACGGGCATGAAGTTGAAGCAGACGACCGGGATGCCCGCGCCGGCGAGGCTTCGCAGGCTGGTCTTCCAGTTCTCGATCGCCTGCTTTGCGCCCGGGCCGCCGACCTTGACGTCCGTCATCACGGGAATGCTTTCGCAGACCGACCACTCGAGACCTTCCTGCTCGATCAGCGCCTTGTGTGCGCGCACGTCGTCCAGCGTCCAGGGCTCCCCGCCGTATTTGTGATGCAGCGCCGTCACGACGCCTTTGGCCCCCGCCTGGCGAATATGCCGAAGCGTGACGGGGTCGCTCGGACCAAACCAGCGCCAAGCCTGAATCATCACCGCAACCTCATTGTTGGACATTTGAAGGCCATTTCGGTCTTGTTAGGCGCCAAACTTAGAGTGGTCAATTATTTTGTTGGACAAGATGAGGGGTGAGAGCTAATTGGACTGGGGCAATAATGACAGAACGACAAAAGTATCGATTTTCGATTGACGATTTAATGATGCCAACCTAAGCATCAGGAAGGGCGAGGGAACGCCAAGATGAACACGCAGAGCATGAGCATCCCCCTCCGCTTCCCCTCACGGGAGCAGATGAGCCGCGGCCTTGATGCCGGAGGCGTGAGTGATCTGATGGTTGGCGGGATCGATGTGCATATCCACACGAACCCCCACGTGTTCCCCCTCAGCCATTCCCAGGATGTCATCGCCCTGGCCCAGGATGCCCACGCCGCCGGCATGAGGGCGCTGGTCATCAAGGACATCGGCACCTCCACCACCGGCACGGCCTATGTGGCCAGCCGCCTGGGAGCGGGCATCCCGATCTTCGGCGCGCACGTCATGAATCTCGCCAGCGGCGGCGTAAATCCGCGGGCCGTCTGGGTCGCGCTGACCCACGGCGATGGGGCGAAGGTGATCCACTTTCCCACCGGGGACAGTCGCAATCATTACGAGTATCGGAAGCGCTTTTACGCTGGCGTGAACTTACCGCTCTCCGAAGAGGAAGCGATCACCGTCGTGAAGGATGGCAAGCTTATTCCGGAGGTCCGGGAGGTCATAAGCCTCGTCAAAGAATTCGATGCCTGCCTGGCGACCTGCCACCTCTCCGCGGAAGAAAGCCATCATGTCGTCCGCGAGGCGAAGGATCAGGGCCTGAAGCGGATCATCGTCAGTCATTCGCAATGGGCGATGACCGGCTTGAAGATGAGCGACCTGAAGACATTCGCCGAGCTCGGATGCCAGATCGAATTCGATTTCGGGCTGATGATGCCTTTCATGCATTTCGTGCACGGCGAGCCCACCAAGAACCCGCGCGATGTCGCCGCGGCCATGAAGGATATCGGCATCGAACACTGCTTCATGAGCTCAGATCTCGGGCAGCTTTATTCGCCGGTGCCTGTCGAGGGAATGAGATCCTACATCGCAATCCTTCTCAAGGTCGGCATTACGCCGGAAGAAATCCGCACGATGTTCCATCGCAATCCGGCAAAGATCATCGGATTTGAGGAATGGTAGGGGACCTGCGCCGCCTTTAGCAATTCACTAGCCATGGATATTCGAGACGCCATGAAGTCTTCGACCTCATCTCTTGGGCAGAAACTGACGCTTCAAAGCGGTGGTCATCACAGGCCCAGGCGCCTCTTTCGCGACGAAAACTACAAAGGGTATCTCTTCGTCGCGCCCGCGGTGCTGCTGCTCATCGTATTCGCAGCTTATCCGCTGGCCTCGTCCCTCTGGCTGAGCCTCAACAATGTCGAGGTGTTCAGCGCCGCGCCCGAGTTCGTCGGACTGGAGAATTATCGGGCACTGTTCTCGACGGCGGAGTTCTGGGATGGCCTCGTCAATGGCCTGGTGTTCAGCGTCTTCACGGTGGTGCTCCAGCTCCTGGCCGGGATCGCGACCGCGCTGCTTCTGAACAACGCGTTCCGAGGACGGGCGCTGGTGCGCGGCCTCATCCTGTTCCCGTTCGTCGCGCCGACGATCGTGGCGGTCCTCGTGTTCAAATGGATACTCAACGACCTCTACGGCGTCGCCAACCTCGCGCTCATCGACCTGGGTGTCATCAGCGAGGGCATTGCCTGGCTCGGCTCGCCCGACTTCGCCATGCCAAGCGTGATCGCCATCAATGTCTGGATGTTCTTCCCCTTCATCACCATCCAGGTGCTGGCACGCCTCCAGGTCATTCCCTCGGAACTCTATGAAGCCGCGCGCGTGGACGGCGCGGGGCCGCTCCAGCGCTTCTGGTACGTCACGCTGCCGGAACTGCGCTCGACCATCCTGCTCGTCGTCTTCATCCGCGGCCTGTGGATGTTCAACAAGTTCGACACCATCTGGCTGCTGACACAGGGCGGCCCGGTGGGCACGACCGAGACGCTGCCCATCCTCGCCTATGTCCAGGCATTCCAGGAATACCAGCTCGGCGCGGGAGCGACGACGTCCGCATGCATCTTCATGCTGCTGGCGATCTTCGGCTTCTGGTATCTGCGCAAACTTCAGCAGGAGACAGGCCGGTGAACTCCGTCTCACGCATCCTTCTCTGGGCCGTCATCGTCCTCACCGTCTGCGTCGTCGGATTTCCGCTCTACTGGATGGTGATCTCGTCGGTGAAGCCGTTCTCCGACCTCTTCAGCCGCACCCTCTCTCTGCTGCCGAGCGAGCACTTCACCCTGGCGAACTATGGGCGGCTGCTGCGCGAAACCATGTTCCCGCAGTATTTCCTCAACAGCCTGATCGTCTCGACGCTCGCCACGGGCGGCTGCATGGTCGTGGCGATCCTCGCCGCCTACGGGATCACGCGGTTCAGATTTGTCGGCCGCCGGCTGATCGCGAGCAGCGTGCTCTTCACCTACATGTTCCCGCCGATCCTGCTGTCGATCCCCTTGTTCGTCATGCTGAAGAACATCGGGCTCATCAACAGCCTCATCGGACTGTCGCTCGCCCACATCGCGTTCACGCTTCCGCTGGTGATGTGGCTCGCGATCATCTTCTTCGAGGCCATTCCCCTGGATCTCGACGAAGCCGCCATGATCGATGGCGCGGGCCGATTGCGCACGCTCTGGCTGGTGGTGCTCCCGGTGGCGCTGCCGGGCCTCGTCGCGATGGGCGTCTTCGCCTTCATCATCTCCTGGAACGACTACCTGTTCGCCCTGGTGCTCATCGTCGACGAGTCCAAGAAGACGCTGCCGGTGGGGGTGGCGGGCTTCATCGAGGCAACGAGCGTCGAGTGGGGGCTTCTGATGGCGGGCGGCGTCCTCATCACGCTGCCGGTCCTGCTCGGGTTCGCCTTCGTCCAGAAGTGGCTCATCCAAGGTCTCGCCGCCGGCGCGGTGAAGGGTTGATACGTCAAAAGCAGAGGGAGGAAAGAAGAATGAAACCGCTATCAAAAATCCTGAGCGCAGCCGCCATATCGCTGTCGGCCCTCTCCATGGCGCCGTCTGCATGGGCGCAGACCGCAACGGTCAGGATCATGACCACGGAGACCAACCCGAACACCAAGCAGGTGCTCGAGTCGATCGTCGCCGACTACGAGAAGGCAAATGCCAACGTCAAGATCGAGGTCCAGTATGTCGGCTTCCAGGATCTGACGCAGAAGCTCATGGCGGCCGTCGCCGCCGGCGATCCGCCGGAAGTGTTCAATGTCCAGAACCAGTACGAGATCTTCGAACTGGCGCGGAAGGGGATCGTGCGGCCCGTGGATTCCATCATCGACCGCGTGGGCCGCGGGGATTATTTCGAGCGGGTCCTGAACGCCATCACCCTCGATGGCAAGGTCTGGGCCGTGCCCTTCAGCATCGGCGTGAACGTCCTTTGGTACCGCAAGGACCTCTATGAAAAGAACGGCCTGACGGAAGCCAAGACGTGGGACGAATATCTCCGCAACCTGGAGGTCCTGAGCAAGACCGAAGGGCCCGGCGGCAAGCTCTACGGAACGGCCATGTCGGTGGGGGACACCTGGCTGACAAATGACATCGTCCAGAACTGGATGTGGTCGAACGGCGCCACCGTCTTCGACAAGGACGGCGCCGTGACGCTGAACAAGCCCAACGCGGTGGACACCTTCGCCTTCCTTGCAAAGCAGGCGGCGTTCGCCCCTCCCGGCATCAACAACTACTCCAACAATGAGATGATGAATTCGTTCGCGACCGGCGCGGTCGGGCACACGGACTATCCGTTCCGCCTGCTCAGCTATCTCGAGCAGTTCAATCCCAAGCTGCTGGACGTCGCGGTGCCCATGCTCCATCCCGCCGGCAATGGGCCGGGCGCTCACCCGTCCGCCTTGCTGTACGTGAAGAGCTGGGCCTTCTCCAAGGGTGCGAAGAACCAGAAGCAGGCCGACGACTTCATCGCGTATCTCGAGACCGGCGATCGCAAGGTCAGGATGATGAAGACGGTGCCGGTCCACTACTGGCCCCCGCTGAAGAGCGTCTCCGAGAGCCCGGCGTTCCTGGATCAGCCTTTGTTCAAGACGCCGGCGGGAGAGAGGTCGCTCGCCGTGCTCAAGCAGGCGATCGAAATCGGCCAGTTCCCGCTCAGCGAGTCCGGCGTGCCCCTGCTCCAACTGGGACCCGTCCTCCAGCGCCACACGCTCGCGAAGACGCTGGAGCAGATCATCGTCCGCAAGGTGGCGCCTGAAAAGGCGGTGAGCGCCGCTTTGCCGACCCTGAAGTGAAGCGGCGCCCCCTGGCGTCTCCGCTCCAATGATCCGGCGCCGCCCCCTCAAAATAATGGGCGGCGCCGGAGCTCTATCCCGATGTTTCGGCACCGACGAACCGGATCCGCGACCACGCTCGCGGGGGGACCGGTGATGCGCGGCAAAGAGGACCTGAGATGCGTGTGATCGATTTCCGCTCGCGGCCGAATACCAAGGAATACCTGGTCGCGCTTGGCTCGCCGGTGGCGCAGGACGTCATACGAAAGCTCGGCTCGCCCCAGCCCCAGCCGGTGACGCTGGAGCAGTGGGTGGAGAATTTCGAGAAGGACAATGTCGAGCGCGTGGTGTTCACCGGCCGCCAGTCCGAGGGAACGACCGGGCACGACGTGACGAACGAGTATGTGGCGCAGGTCGCGCGGCGCTTTCCCGACAAGGTGGTCGGCTTTGCCGGCATCAATCCGCTCCAGGGGATGCGCTCGGTCCGCGCCGTCGAGCATGCCATCAAGGACCTGGGCCTGAAGGGCATTTCCATCGACCCCTATGGCGGGCCGGTCCAGCCCAATGATCGCAGGCTCTATCCCGTCTACACCAAATGCGCGGAATTGAATGTTCCGGTGGTGATCACCTGCGGCCCCCTGCCCTTCCCGGGCCCGCGCCTCGCCCATGGCGATGTTCGCTGCATCGACGATGTCGCGTGCGACTTCCCCGAGCTGACCATCGTGATCGACCATTCGGGCTGGCCGTGGGTGGCGGAAACCATCGCCATCGCGTTCCGACACGAGAACGTCTTCATCGACACGTCGCTCTACTCGCACCTGCCGGGCTCGGCGCTGTTTGCGGAGGCCGCGAACACGATCATCCCCGACCGCATCCTGTTCGCCAGCTGCTTCCCCATCGTGCCGGTCCGCACCGCGATCGAGCGCGTTTCATCCTTGCCGTTCACGCCCGAAGCCCTGGAGCGGGTGCTGCACACAAACGCCGACGCCCTGCTCCGCAGGTGTGGCTGCATCTGACGCAGACGAAGCTCAAGCAGGTAGGACCCCAAGATGGCCACGATCGATCAGGTTCACACCCACCACGTCTCCATCCCCTTTGAGCGCCCTTTGCAGACGGGCAATCACGTCTATCGCGACCTTGAGAACGTGCTGATCGAAATCCACGCCGATGGGCTCGTCGGCATCGGCTACGCATTCAATTTCGCCTTCCGGCAAGCGGCGGCCATCCGGCTTCTCGTGGAGGATCTCGCACAGTCCCTGATCGGCAAGAAGGTCGAGGATGTGCGCGGCCATTGGGGCGCCATGTGGCGGCAGCTCAACTTCATCGGCCAGACGGGACCGTCCGCCATGGCGTTGAGCGTGGTCGACACCGCGCTGTGGGACCTCTTCGCCCGCGAGCAGAACATGCCGCTCTACCGCCTTCTGGGCGCAGTGCGGTCCGAGATCGAGCTCTATCCGACGGGCGGCTTTCTCGCCGATCCCATCGAGGCCGTGATCGAGGAAGTCCTGCGGCACCGCGCGGCAGGATTCCGGCGCTGCAAGATCAAGGTCGGCCGCCCCGACTGGCAGAGCGACGTCAAGCGAGTGGAGCAGTTGCGCGCCGCCGTGGGCGATGATTTCGGCATCATGATCGATGCCAACCAGGCCTGGAGCGTCGTCGACGCGATCAGCGCCGGCCGCCGCTTCCAGGACCTGGGCGTGTGCTGGTTCGAGGAGCCGGTCTCGGTGTACGACGTGCCGGGCACCGCGCGGGTGGCCGATGCGCTGGATATGCCGGTTGCAGCCGGGGAGTCGGTGTTCACCCGATGGGGGCACCTGGAGCTTCTCGACGCCGGGGCGTGCGACGTGCTCATGCCGAACCTCATGCGATGCGGCGGCCCGACCGAGTTCATGCAGATCGGAGCTCTCGCGGCCGGCCGGCACATTCCGGTGTCGTCCCACACCTTCACCGAGATCTCTGCGCATCTCGTCGCGGCGATGCCGAACGCCACCTTCTGCGAGTATCTGCCCGGATGGTGGGAGAAGCTCTTCAATGAAGAGCAGAAGATCGAACGCGGGATGTTCCACCTCCCCGACCGGCCCGGGCTGGGCCTCACCTTCTCCCGCGACATCATCGGAAAATACGGGCGCGATGCGTGAGGCCAGCTTCGCGATCGGGCTCCGCCATTCCAACTGATTTCGAAATCAAGGACGCAGCATGGATATCTCGGATGGCACGTTCTGGGATGAACTCGTTGAGGCCGCGAACGGTGATCCGGACCTGCGCCGCAAATGCGCCCATGCGCGCGCCTGCACCTTCGCCGTGAAGATCGATGACGTGCAGCACATGCTCGAATTCCACCGCGGCACCCTGAGGCGCCTTGAGACCAGGGATCTGACGGGTGCGCGTTTCTCCATCAGCGGGCCCAAGGCCGAGTGGCAGAAGGTGATCACCGGGGCCGTGCCTTATGCCAGAGCGATCAATGTTTTCCACGGCCGGCTGAAGGTCGAGGGCGATGCGCTCGCCGCCATGTGGACGACCCCCGCGCTCTGGCAGCTCTGGAGGGTGTCCGCGAGTCTCTCGGGGAGCATGACCCATGCCTGAGATCTTAGGGCGCTATGTGAACATCCGAGGCCGCCGGACCTATTTTGAAACTTGCGGCGATGGCCCCGCCATCCTCGCCATCCACACCGCCGGCCGTGAGGGGCGCCAGTGGCAAGGCGTCATGGAGCTCCTGGCGAGCCGCTATCGCGTGGTCGTCCCGGACCTTCCCGGCCACGGCAAAAGCTGGCCGCTGGCGGGCAACGAATGCCTTCAGGATGCCCACGACATCGCGCAGTGGCTGCGGGATTTCGCGGCCAGCGTCATTGGCGACAGTTTCATCGTCACGGGCTGCTCGCTGGGTGGGAACCTGTCCCTGCTCATGGGGGCCACGTTCGGCGAGGTGCGTGGGGTCGTGTCGCTCCAAGGGTGCGATTTCACGCCGACCTTCACGGACACGGCCCTGGACCTGATGACCCACCCTCAGGTGAGCCTGATGCACGCGAACATGGATTTCTCCATGAGCCTGGTGGGCTCCAAGTCCACGCCGGAAGGACGGGCATTCTCCGAGTGGGGTGTCCTGTCCATCATTCCTGTGGCCCAGCAGGGCGACCTGCGCGCCTATGGGCGGTGCGATATCCGGAGCCTCATGGAGAAGGTGACCGTGCCTGTGCTCCTGGCCCACGGGTCGGAAGACTGGCTGGCATCCCGGGAAATGGTGGAAGCCACCAAGGAGCGCCTCGTCAACGCATCCCTCGTCCGGATGGTGCCGCTGCCGGGGCTCGGGCATTTCCCGCACCTCGAAGACCCGGCGCGCGTGAGCGAGATGATGCTCACTTTCTTCGACGAGGCGGGGCTGTGAGCCCGGGACGCCTCACAAGCATTCAAACCCCTAATCGATAGGTCGCTCCATGGCATCCGTGCTCATTGATCAGGTGAAGAAGTCCTATGGCGCCACGGCCGTGCTCCATGGGGTTTCGGTCGACATTGAGGACGGCGAGTTCGTGGTCCTCGTGGGCCCCTCGGGCTGCGGCAAGTCCACTTTGCTGCGCATGATCGCCGGGCTGGAGAATATCAGCGGCGGCCGGATGATGATCGGCAACCGCGTGATCAACGATGTCCCGCCCAAGGAGCGGGACATCGCCATGGTGTTCCAGAACTATGCCCTCTACCCGCACATGACGGTGGGCGCGAACATGGGCTTCTCCCTGAAGCTGCGCGGTACGCAGAAAAGCGAGATCGACGGCCGGGTGCAGCGGGCGGCGGAGATTCTCGGCCTCTCCCATCTGCTGGAGCGCTATCCGCGCCAGCTTTCCGGCGGCCAGCGCCAGCGCGTCGCCATGGGCCGCGCCATCGTGCGCGATCCGCAGGTGTTCCTGTTCGACGAGCCGCTCTCCAACCTCGACGCCAAGCTGCGCGTGCAGATGCGCACCGAGATCAAGGAGCTGCACCAGCGCCTGAAGACCACCACCGTCTACGTCACCCACGACCAGATCGAGGCCATGACCATGGCCGACAAGATCGTCGTGATGCATGACGGCGTGGTGGAGCAGATCGGCGCGCCCCTGGAGCTTTATGACGAGCCTGCCAACCAGTTCGTGGCGGGCTTCATCGGCTCGCCGGCCATGAACTTCGTGAAGGGCCGGATTGAAAAGAACGGCTTTGTCACCGCCGGCGGCATGGTGCTCCCCCTCAACGGTGTCCCGGATCAGGAGATCGGGCGCTCTGCTGTCTATGGCGTTCGTCCCGAGCATTTCCACGTCCGCGAGGGCGGACTGCCTATGGAAGTGGCAGTCGTCGAGCCCACGGGATCAGAGACCCTGATCATCGTGCGATCCGCCGGTGAAGAAATGACCTGCGTGTTTCGCGAGCGGGTCCTTCCCAAGCCGGGCCAGACCATTTACGTGCAACCTACCACCGAACTTGTACATCTCTTCGACGATGTGACCGGACAGCGGCTGCACTATTCATGACTGACAACTCAAGCACACGGTAGGGTCCGGCATGACGTCCAATGCTCCCACCGACTCGCCTTCCTACGTGGCGCACGATCCCTTCGAAGGACGGCGGCCGCGCTCGCTGACGTCTGCGATCTTCGACCGGCTGAGGGCGGACATTCTCAACTGCACCCTCAAGCCGGACGAGAAATTGCCGGTCGTCGCCCTGGCGCAGGCCTTTGACGTCAGCCTTGCCGCGGTTCGCGAGGCGCTTTCGAGACTTGTGGCGGATGGCCTCGTGGTGGCGGAGGATCAGCGCGGATTTCGCGTCAGCCCGATCTCCGAATTCGACCTTGAGGATCTGACGCGGACCCGCATCGAGATCGAAAGCCTCGCCATGCGCAAATCCATGGAGCTGGGTGGCAAGGCCTGGATCGCCGATGTCCGCAAAGCCTGGGAAGATCTCAGCAACGCCCCGTATATGAGCCCCACGGACCCGACGCAGCACAATGAAGGGTGGAATGCCCTGCACGACAGGTTCCACCGCAGCTTGACCCAGGCGTGCGATATGGTCTGGCTGCTTCGTTTTCGTGATGCGCTTCATGAACAGAGCGAGCGTTATCGCCGCTTGGCGCGGCCTGCAGGACTGTTCACGCGCGACCCCTATCACGAGCACGAACTGATCGCCAATGCGGCCTTCTCCGGCGACGCCGATGAGGCGGCACGGCTGCTGAAAGACCACTTCACGAAGACCATGGAATTGGTGCGCGCCGCGGGAAAGGCCGAAGACGCCTGGTTTCCTCTTCCCTCCAAAGCCCAAGACCCAAAAGAACAGAGATCCAAATTAAACCGGCGGGTGAGTGGAAGGTCCACACGGACTGACGTCCTCTCCTGACATCCTGTCTTAGGACCATGCGTGGGAGCCGTCCTCTCACGTCCTTCGCGCGTTCTGCAGGAAGAACCTTGCCATCTCGTGGCTGGCGTCGGGCCCATTCGGATCGGTGTAGGAGCCCGCAGAGCTTCCGCCCGACCAAGCATGGCCCGCACCATGAAGGGTCCACTGCTCCAGCACCGGGTGGCCCGCCTCATCCATGGCGACCGTTTTCGTAAAGCGCATCCCACCCGGCGTCGTGCCGTGGCTGATCGTGCTGCGGAGCGTCGCATCCGCCTTCGCCTGGGCGATGACCTGATCGGCATTTAAGGGATTCACCGTCGCATCCCGGTCTCCGTGAAAGACGATGGTCGGCAGGATAGTGCCCGCGCCACGGCGCGATGATCCCGCCCTGGAGCCACCATCGCGCATTGCCCCGAATGCCGAGGCCATGTCGCTGGCCACGCCGCAGGCCAGCCCGGAATGCACGCCGACTGCAGCGAAAAGGTCCGGGTAGGTCTCCCCCATGACGGCCGCGGCAGCTCCGCCCGCCGAAAGCCCAGCCACGTAGACCTGCCCTTCCGGTACGGGAAAATCACGCATGATTTCATGGGTGATGCCGGCGATCAGCGAGGGCTCTCCCTGCCCCCGCTTCTGATCACCGCCATTGAACCAGTTCCAGCACTTCGAGGCATTCGCGGATTTGGACTGACCCGGATAGGCAACGAAGAAGCCCAGCTCCTCGGCCACCTCGTTCATGCGCGTGCCGGCCGCAAAGTCGTCGGGCGACTGGGTGCATCCATGCAGCATCACGATCAGCGGCAAGGCCTCGCCGCGGAAGATGCCCGGAACGTACAGCTTGTACGCGCGGCTTCCTGCAGCGTTGGCGAAGGTTCGATCCTCGAACCTCGCCCCGCCCGGGACCGCGATCCCCGTCCCGCCATGATCCGAAGAGACGAAATCGGGGTGCGAAAACCGGCCCATCAATTTCCGCACGCCCTCCGGAAGACTGACGTCCCCTGTCCCGACCGATCGAGGAGGCGAAGCTGCGGGTTGCGCGAGTGTCCATGACGCCTCGCTCATGCCCGGCGGCATGAGATCGATGGCCTGGTATGTATCTTCGGGCGTGGTCTTCACAGTTTCCGCCCCTGAAGAGGCAGAGGGCTGCGCCTCCCCACGCAGCATGGCCATGGCTTCATGAAGCCGCCCCTCGCGTGTGAGGCGGGTGACTTCGAACATGTCGATGGTGGGCAAGGGCTTCATGAACTGAGTCCGATCTGGACGCGAGGAAGGGCGTCGGGGAGAGTCAAAGGATGCGCCCAGCCAGTGCGGCCTTCACGGCCGAGCTGGCCTGGAGGGCGCCGAGGACGCGAATGGATGCGATGGTGTCCCGGGCGAGATCCGGCGGCACGTCGGGGTCGATCACGGCGAGGCCGAGCACCTGGATGTGCAGTTGCTGCCCCGCTGCTTTTGCCGCTTCGAGATCGTCCCGGGCGTAGTGGCGCAGCCCGAGCTCGAGATGGCGGACTTCCACCGCTCTCCTTACCACATCGTTGTGGCGTTCGATCTGGTTGCGGATGGCTGTTCGGATGAAGTCCGTCCGGTTGGAATAAAAGCGTTCGTCCACCAGAAGGTCGATCTGCCCCAGGTCCACATGACCCAGATTGATGGTGATCTTCTCACTTTCGACCGCCTTTGCACGGCTGGGTGACGGCTTGACCTGCACCATCGGCTTCACTCCGCATACCATCCATATGCCATCCACATGGATGGTAAATGGGTTGGAGAATGCCTTTTGCAAGGGGCATCGAGAAGGCCTTTTCCACTTTGAATGACTGCTCAGCTTAGAGATAAATATAGAACAAGCTTAAGCGTAAATAATTATAATTAAATACTTTTTACCCGGAACCAGATTCCAGAAAATTCGGTTGTCTCAACATCGCGTTGATCGTCGTGATGAACGAGAAGAACCAGAATAATGGAGACCGGCGATGGCCACTGCCGAAAAGAATTTGTCCGACGCCTTCCATGAGACGTTGAAGGATGTGTACTACGCCGAAAAGCAGTCGGTGAAGGCATGCAAGAAATCCGCGAAGGCGGCCAAGTCGCCGGAGCTGAAAGCAGCCTTCGAGACCCATGGTGAAGAGAGCGCCGCGCAGGTCGAGCGCCTTGCGCAAGTGTTCGAACTGTTCGGCAAGCCGGCCCGCGCGAAGACCTGCGAGGCTATGCAGGGCATCACCGCAGAGATGGAAGAGGACCTCGAGGATTTCGGCGATACGCCGGCCGGAGATGCGGTCCTGATCGGGTGTGCGCAAGCCATCGAGCATTATGAGATCGCGCGCTACGGCATGCTCAAGACCTGGGCGATGCAGCTCGGTTTGACGGATGCGGCGAAGCTGCTCGACCTGACCCTCCAGGAAGAGAAGAAGGCGGACGCCCTGCTGACCCGGATCGCTGAGGCGAGTGTGAACAGCAACGCCCAGACCGGCAAGGCGAAGGCCTCCTAGACACTCAATCGCAAGCGGAAGGCCACGAGCCGGGGCAACGATGCCCTGCCCGCGCGACGGCCAACCTCACTCTCCCGGAACAAGGAAGCATCCAATGAAATATCTCACGCTCCCCGCTCTCCTTCTTGTCGCAACAGGCACGGGCGCATTCGCCCAGACAGGGACGACGCCCGCCATAGCGCCGAAGGAAACCAATCCCGCAGCTCCGGTCCAGGGGGCCAACAGTTTCACCGAGGCTCAGGCCAAGGAGCGCATCGAAAAAGCGGGCTTCAGCTCCGTGTCGGGCCTCAAGAAGGATGCCAACGGCGTCTGGCAGGGCACGGCCACCAAGAGCGGGGCGCCGACGAACGTCATGCTCGATTTCCAAGGCAACGTCGTCAGCAAGTGACCCCATCCTTCGAGGAGGACACCATGACCACAACAGTATCAGCTCTATTCGACCGTTATGAAGACGCCACGGCCGCCGTTCGCGCGCTGGAGGCGGCGCGGGTGCCGAACTCCGAGATCAGTATGGTGGCCAACAATGCCGATGACTTTCATCGCGACGAGCACGTGGACAAGAAGGATGTCGCCGCCGATGCGGGCATCGGCGCGGGCATCGGCGCCGCGCTCGGAGGCGCCGGCGGCCTTCTCACGGGCCTTGGCATCATGGCCATTCCCGGCGTCGGGCCTGTGGTCGCTGCCGGCTGGCTTGTGGCCACCGCGGCCGGGGCCGTTGCGGGCGCCGTGGCGGGCGGAGCCGCGGGCGGCATCGTCGGTGCGCTGACGGAGGCGGGTGTCCCTGAAGACGATGCGAATGTTTATGCCGAAGGCGTCCGCCGCGGCGGCACGCTCGTGACAGCGCGCGTCGATGATGCTGACGCGGCTCGCCTCCAGGCCATCCTGGAACAGCATAAGTCCGTCGATCTTGCCGGCCGGCGCGGTGAGTATGAAGGCGAAGGCTGGACCGCTTTCGATGAGAGCGTACCCGTGCCGCCGCGTGAGCGCATCCAGGATGCGCGCAATCGCACGATGTGATGACCCGGAGGCCCGCCCCTTGGCGGGCCTCCGGCCCCGTCGATGTCCTCAGTAACGGTTCCCTAACGGGAGGAACCTCGAAGGCGCTCTCCCGTGGTGAGGCCCCATGGCGCCCCTAAACGGCGACATCTGCCTGTATGGGCGGGTGCGGGGAATAGTCCTGCACCTCAAAATCATCGATACGATAGCCGTCGATACTTTCCGGATGCCGGATCAGCCTCATCGTCGGGAACGGACGCGGGTCGCGCGAAGCCTGTATACGCGCCTGCTCGAAGTGATTCAGGTAGAGATGAACGTCACCCCCGACCCATACAAATTCGCCGGGACGCAGGCCTGCCTGCTGTGCCAGCATAAGCTGTAGCGCCGCCGCGCCCGCATAATTGAACGGCGCCCCTAATAGCATGTCCGCGGATCTTTGGAACAACAGGCCATTAAGCCTGCCATCCGAAGTGACGTGATATTGATAGACCATGTGACAAGGCGGAAGAGCCATGTCGCCCAGTTCCGCCACGTTCCAGCCATGGAACAGCATTCGACGGCTTGCCGGATTTGTCCGGAGCATCGACACCAGCCCGGCGATCTGGTCGTACTCCCTCCCATCGGCTCCGAGCCACCGGCGCCATTGTCTCCCGTATACGGGCCCAAGCTCACCCCATCGAGCCGCAAAGCCCTCGTCCTGGAGAATGCGGGCCTCGAAGTCGTCCTGTGAGATCTGCTCTCCCGTTTCACGGCGGAAATGCGCGAGAGGCCAATCCGTCCAGATGCGCACGTTCTCCTGCAGGAGCGATCGGATATTGGTGTTCCCGGTCAGGAACCACAGCATCTCCTTAACGGCAGTCTTCCAGTAAACGCGCTTGGTCGTGAGGATCGGGACCGTACCATCGGAGAGATCGAAGCGAATAAGCGCGCCAAAAATCGAACGCGTGCCGACGCCGGTCCGGTCAACCCGCTCGTCGCCGTGTTCCAGAATCTCGTTGAGCAGATCGAGATACTGGTGCTCCGGATGCCTACGTCCCACGCCACCCTCCATACCCGGGGCTCCGGTCCGATCTTTGTGTCGCCCACTGCTGTGCGACAGATCGCCTTGGCGTGGCAAGCCGCCTGCGGACTTCATGCACAGCCGATAACCGCGCGCTTGTCGAGGTCACGCACAGGAATTTCCGGCACCGGCGATCAATCATAGCGCCACGCCGCACCTGCTCCGAGCGTACAAAGCCACGCCGCGGCGCAGCCCACGTTCGGACCATTTAATTGATATTTTTCGGTCGTTTCAGGGGCGCCGTCGCAAGAAAGCAACTCAGGTTTCATGACACCGTCAAAAAAGGCGGGGAAAACCAGGGAACGCTCCGTCCTGCCCGACGGGGTGCGCCGGGCGGGTTTGAGGGGACATGAGCGAAAATACCATCCCGGTTTTCGAGGATGCGCGAAGTGCCGCGCTCGTTGCGCCTCTGTCCCCCGATCCCGTGGGCGCGGATGTCCGCAGCACGCCCACCTTTGAAGAGTTGGAAACCGAGGTCCGCCGTATCGACACCGAGGGCCCCGCGGCCGTTCGCTGGGATCGGGTCGGCCAGACCGGCCTGGAGATTTTGTCCAGCCAGGGGCGCGATCTGCTTGTGGCCTGCTGGACCACCTATGCCCTCTGCCGGACCGAAGGATGGCGCGGCCTTGCAGTGGGGGTGGACTGCATCTCCGCAATGGTGAAGCAGTGGTGGGATGATTTCCTGCCAAAGCGCGAGCGGGCTCGCGTGGGCGCGCTCGAATGGCTGGTGGTGCGGCTCACGCCGATCATCGCAGAGATGCCGGTGGAGAACGATGACGTTCCCGCTCTCAGCCACGCATCGGCGCTTCTCGAAGAACTGAACCTCCTGCTCCCGGAGAAGCTCACCAAGGAACGCATCGCCTTTGGCGATCTGGTCCGCGCGGTGCGGGTGAAGGCGCAGGAAGGCAAGGACATCCTGGCCCGTGCCGAGAAGGCCGAGGCCGAGGAAGCCGCAAAGGCAGCCGCCGCTGCCGCGAGCCCGGCAGAGAGCAGGCCCGAGCCCGCACCTGCTGCGCCTTCAGCTCCCCCCTCCTCTGCCGCCAGCGCCCCGACAGCGCCGCCGCCGCAGATTGCGGAAGGCATCAGCGGTCCCGAACTTGACCGCGCCATCGGCGCGCTCTCATTGAGCATGCGCCAGCATGCGCAGCGGCTGCGCGATGCCAATCTTGCGGACCCGCGCAGCTACCGCCTGACGCGCGCGGCCACCTGGCTTGAAATCAACGCCCTTCCGGAAGCCAAGGACAAAGCCACCCAGCTGTTCCCCCCGCAGGGCAATCAGCTCCAGGGCATCGAGACCATGCGCCGCCTCGGCGAGCACGAAGCCCTGGTGCGCGACCTCGAAGGCGCGGTGAGTTCCGCCCCCTTCTGGCTGGATGCGCATCGCATCGTCGCCGAATCCCTGCTTGCGCTTGGCTCGCGCTACGTCCTGGCGATGGAAGCGGTGATCGAGATGACCGGGGCTTTCGTGCAACGGCTGCCCACGATTGTGGAGCTGACGTTTGCCGACGGAACACCCTTTGCCGATCCGGCCACGCGCGTCTGGCTTGAACAGCACACGAGCCAGCCCGGCAATGCGCAGACGAGCGCCGTGGCGGACGGCCTCGGCGATCTCGCCGCGGAGGTTCGGGACCTGATCGGCGCGGGAAAGAAGGCGGAGGCGCTCGATAAGCTCGCGGCGGCGCGGAGCGCCGCGCAGGGCGAGCGGGCCCTGTTCGACCTGCAGGTGCTTCAAGTTCAGATCTGCCTCGATCTCGACCTTCCCTCGGTGGCGCTGCCGTTGCTTCAGCATCTGGAAGCGGAAGTGGAACGCCGCGCGCTCGATACCTGGGAGCCGGCGCTCGCCGTGCGCACTGCCGGGCTGGCGCTGCGGGCCTACCGCCATCCGGCGGCTGAAAAACTGCTGGGAGATACGACGTTGCGCACTGCCATGGCAGCGACGCAGCAGCGCCTCACCCGGCTCGATCTTCGCACCGCCGTCCGGCTGATTCATGCCTGACGGCATTCAAGGGGGAGAAGGACATGGCTGATTCCGTAGCACCGAAGGAACGCGTCAACATCCGTTACCGCCCCGCCACGGGCAATGCGAAGGAGGAAGTGGAGCTTCCCCTCAAGCTCCTCGTGGTCGGCGACTTCACGCAGAAGCCCGATGAACGCCCCGTTGAGGAGCGTGACCTCGTCAACATCAACAAGGACAATTTTGACGAGGTCCTGAAGGGCCAGAAACTCAACATGGACCTCTCGGTCGACAACAAGCTGAGCGACGAGGGCCAGGACGAGAAGATGTCCGTGAGCCTGAAGTTCGACCGGCTGAAGGATTTCGAGCCCGAGGCGGTGGTCAAGCAGGTCCCCGAGCTGCAGAAGCTCCTGGAACTGCGCGAGGCGCTGGTGGCTCTGAAGGGCCCCCTCGGCAACATCCCCGCCTTCCGCAAGATGATCCAGAGCGTGATCGAGGACGATGCCGCGCGTCAGCGCTTCCTGTCCGAAGTCACCGACACCACCGAAAACAAGGGCTGATCGATCGGGCGAACCCCGCGGTCGAGACGTTCGGAGATACGATCAATGAGCACACCTGAAACCGCAGCCGAAGCCTCGGCCGGGTCGGCGACCCTCGCGGAATCCTCCATGCTGGATCAGATCCTGCTGGAGACCAAGCTGCGCCCAACCGATGAAGGCTATGACGTCGCCCGCCGCGGCGTCGCAGCCTTCGTTTCGGAATTGCTGAAGCCCACCCGCGGCGACGAGAAGGTCAACAGCGCGATCGTCGACCAGATGATCGCCACCATCGACCAGAAGCTGTCCTCCCAGCTCGATGCCATCTTCCACACCGAGGCGTTCCAGCAGATGGAATCCTCCTGGCGTGGATTGAAGTTCCTGGTCGACCGCACGGATTTCCGCCAGAACATCAAGGTGGAAATGCTTTCGGTTGCGAAGGACGACCTGCTGGCCGACTTCGATGACGCGCCGGAAATCGTCCGTTCCGGTCTCTACAAGCATGTCTACACGGCGGAATATGGCCAGTTCGGCGGCCAGCCCCTCGGCGCAGTGATCACCAATTATGATTACGGCCCGGGCGCCCAGGACATGAAGCTGCTGAACTACATGGCCAGCGTCGGCGCCATGTCGCACGCTCCGGTCATCGGCGCTGCCTCGACCGAAATGTTCGGCGTCGATTCTTTTGAGGAAATGCCGAACCTCAAGGACCTTCAGTCCATCTTCGAAGGCCCGAAATACGCCAAGTGGAACAGCTTCCGGCAGAGCGAAGACGCCCGCTATGTGGGCCTCACCGCTCCCCGCTTCCTCCTGCGCCTGCCCTATGGCCAGGACAGCAACCCGGTGAAGTCGTTCAACTATTCGGAAGCGTCCGCCGGCAGCACCCAGAACTATCTGTGGGGCAATGCAGCGTTCGCCTTCGCCACCCGCCTCACCGAGAGCTTCGCCAATTTCCGCTGGTGCCCGAACATCATCGGTCCCCAGTCGGGTGGCGCGGTGGAAAACCTGCCCCTGCACACGTACGAATCCATGGGTCAGCTGCAGAGCAAGATCCCCACGGAAACCCTCATCTCCGACCGGCGCGAATACGAGCTGGCCGAGCAGGGCTTCATCGCCCTGACCATGCGCAAGGGCACGGACAACGCGTCCTTCTTCTCCGCCAACTCGGTGCAGAAGCCGAAATTCTTCGGCAACAGCGAGGAAGGCAAGGCGGCCGAGCTCAACTACAAGCTCGGCACGCAGCTGCCTTACATGTTCATCATCAACCGCCTGGCGCACTACATCAAAGTGCTCCAGCGCGAGAACATCGGCAGCTGGAAGACCCGCGTGGAGCTCGAGACCGAGCTCAACAAGTGGATCCGGCAGTACGTGGCGGACCAGGAGAACCCCTCCGCCGACGTGCGCTCCCGCCGGCCTCTGCGCGCGGCGCAGATCAACGTGGAAGACGTCGAGGGCGAGCCCGGCTGGTATCGCGTTTCGATGGCGGTTCAGCCCCACTTCAAATATATGGGCGCTGACTTCACCCTCACCCTCAAGGGCAAGCTCGACAAGTCTTGATCCTTTAAGAGTGACTTTCTGGAAGGCGGGCTTCGGCCCGCCTTTTCCGGTTTCCCGGGGACGGCACCGCCATGACCCATCGCACACTCATGGAACGTCTCATCGAAGCCGATGATACGCCGCCCATCGCTTCGTCCGACGCGCCTTCCAGCGGCACGTCGGAAATGAATGAGCTGATGACCAGCATCCTGAAGAATCTTCGCAACGTGCTCAATTCGCGCGCGAACTGCTGCCAGTCCCGCCCGGACTTCGGCATGCCGGACTTCAACGACCTTGCCGGAAAATTTCCCGATGCACTTGGCATCATCGCCTCGTCGGTGCGCACGCAGATCGAGATGTTCGAGCCCCGCCTCACCCAGGTCACCGTCAGCCACGTGCCGGACCGCAGCAATCCGTTGCGCCTCGCCTTCCGCATCCATGCGACCTTGATGCTGGATCACGGAACGCAGCGCCTGTCGTTCGACACGGTCCTCAACAATAACGGCTACGTGAACGTGAGCGACTAAGCCCATGGCACTCAACCGCTATTACCAGGACGAACTGGCTTATCTCCGCGACCTCGGTGACATTTTCGCCCGCGAGAACCCGAAGCTCGCCGGCTTCCTCTCCCGCAAGGCCGCCGACCCCGACGTGGAACGGCTGCTGGAAGGCTTCGCCTTCCTCACCGCGACCCTGCGCCAGCGGCTCGACGACGACCTGCCCGAGCTGGTCCACGATCTTCTCCGGCTCATCTGGCCGGCCTATCTCCAGCCGATCCCGCCGACCACCACCCTCTGCTTCCGCCAGGCGCCGGGGGGCGACGGCAGTGCGCTCAATGTGCCGCGGGGGACGCAGGTGCGCTCCCTTCCCGTCGACGGCACCAGCTGCCCCTTCACCACCTCCTTCGAACTTGCCGTCCTTCCGTTCGAGGTGCGGAACATCGCGCTGGAGAACACCACCACCTCCGCCGAGGTCGCCCTCGATCTCGATTGCCTCCCCCAGACCTCCTTCGCGACGCTGGCCACCTATCCTCTGCGCTTCCATTTCGCCGGCCAGGGCGATCCGGCCCAGGCGCGCAGCCTCTATCTCTGGATGCTGAAGCACCTCAGGCGCATCCAGGTGCGCAGCGGTGACCGGACGCTGCTGACCCTGCCGGCCTCCGCGATCAAGCCCGCCGGCTTTGCCCGCGAGGAAGCGGTGCTGGCGCAGCCGCAGAATGCGGTCGAGGGTTTCCGCCTGCTCCAGGAATATCTGCTGGTGCCGGAGAAGTTCCTTTATGTGGACCTCACGGGCCTTGCTCCCGTGGCCGAGGCGACGGTTCGCAGCCTCAAGCTGGTGTTCCAGTTCGAGCGGCCCTTCCCCCAGCAGGTCCGGGTGCCCCCCAACGCGATCCGGCTCAACTGCACGCCCGCCGTCAACCTCTTCGCCGCCGATGCGCGCCCTCTGCGCGTGGACGGCGGCAAGACGGAATATCGCGTCACGCCCATCCAGAATGACGGGTTCTCGCTCTACACGGTGGAGAGCGTGACGGGCTATATCCAGGGCTCCTCCGAGCGCATCACCTATGCGCCGTTCGAATCCTTCCGGCACGATCTGCCCGGCGAGCGCGCGGCGGCCTCCTATTATCGCATGCGCGCCAGGCCTTCTGTCGCCGGCCGCCGCATCGACCATTACGTGTCCTTCGTGGACGGGCTGGATTCCCGCACGGTGCCGCAGGCGGAGACCATCTCCATCGGCCTGACCTGTTCCAACGGGCGGATTGCGGACCGCCTCGCAGTGGGGGCGATCAACCAGCTCGGCAACAACACGCCCAACGGGGTTCTGTTCGAGAATGTGGCGCGCGTCACCTCGGAGGTGCCGCCGCCGCTTCAGGATGGCCTCTTGTGGCGGCTCGTGGCGGCGCTTGCCTGCAGCTTCAGTTCCATCGCCGACGTGGTCGCGCTGCGCCAGCTCCTGTCGACCTTCGATTTCCGGGCCGTGCAGGACGATCAGATGCGCCGGCGGCTCGATCTCCTGCTTTCGGGGCTGGAGCGGTTCGACAACACGGTCGGAGACATCGTGCTGCGCGGCATGCCGGTGCGCATCCGGCATTTCACCCTGGTGTGCCAGGAGAGCAAGCTCGGCGGCGATCCCGAGATGTTCCTTTTCGGGAGCGTGCTCGACAAGATGCTGAGCGCGTTCGCCACCGTGAACAGCATGCACCAGTTCGCCATCCATGGCAGCGAAAACAACGTGAAATACGAATGGGAACCGAGGCGCGGCATCAACCAGCTCCTGTGACGGAGCAGGCCTTGCCTGATCCCTCGCAGCCACAGCCGCCCGCGCAATCGTCGCGGGCGTCGTTTCCGTATGTCCGCGAGAATGCGGGTCCTGCGAAGGGATTGGAGAACGGGGCTTTCTTCGCGATCATCCAGCGGCTGGAGCAGTTGTTTCCGGATATGCCGCCCTTTGGCGGCACCCAGGACCCGAGCCGCGAGCGGGTTCGGTTCCGCGCCAATCCCAGCCTCGGATACCCGGCGCGCGAAGTGGATCGCTTCGTCTGGAACGAAGACGATCAGCGCCTGGATGTGATCGTCAATTTCCTCGGCCTCCAGGGTCCGTCCTCCCCGCTTCCGCCCTTCTTCACGGAAGAGGTGATCGATGATGCCGGCGATGGTGGGGTACTCGGCACCTTCTTCGATCTGTTCAACCACCGGCTCGTCTCGCTGCTGGTCCGGATCCAGAAGCACCAGAGGCACTATCTTCGTTATGATGGCGGCGCGGGCGATCCCATCTCCCTGGCGGTCGCCTCGCTTATGGGCCTGCTCCCGGCGGCGGCGGAAGGCCAGCGCGTCGCGCTCATGCCCTATGTGGGGCTTCTGAGCTGCTACAGCCTCTCCGCCTCCATCATCGCCACCATCATCGGCCACTGCACCAACCTGCCGGTGCGCATCGATGAGTTTGTCGAGCGCACCGTCACCATCCCGGCGCACAGCCGTTCGAACCTCGGAGACGCGCCGCCTCAGCTCGGCTTGGATTTCATCGTCGGATCGGACGTGCAGGATCATGTGGGCAAGTTCCGGGTGGTGATCGGCCCGCTCGACCGGGCGACCTTCGCCCGCGTGCTGCCCGACCAGCCCCTGTTCGCGGACGTGATCCGGCTGGTGGAGCTGGCCCTGCGGGATCCGCTCGCCTTCGATATCCGTCTGGAGCTGGAAAAAGGCGCCCCGTTCGCCTTCGTCATGGGCGAGGGCCGGCTCGGCTGGAACATGTGGCTCGCCCCGCCGGACGACGCCTCGGGCCACGCCGACTTCGCCGGCGACCGTTTTGCAGAGGCCATGTGACGTGATGACCTCATGTGTCGGTCGGGGCCGTTATCCATCTGTCATTGTTCGCATTGAAGGTAACAGCCGGAGCCCCGCCGCAGAGGGGTGATGAGGCGCGCCCATTTTCCGGAATGGCGCACCTGCCTTGCGGCGGACATCCACTGGCGGGGACGGTCCGGACCAAAGCGGCCGGAAGGGGGCGGGGAAAGTGGCGTTGCATGCGAGGCTGACTGTCACCAGCGAGCAGGGGCAGAGCCTTGGCCCTAGTGGCTTCCACGAATTCGGCCCGTCGGGCGGAATCATCGGGCGGTCGGGAACCTGCGACTGGCGCCTGCCAGATCCGACCCACACCCTGTCCGCCCGCCACGCCGAGATCCGCTTCAACGGCCAGGGATTCCTGGTGGTCGATCTGTCGACCAACGGCGTCTATGTGAATTCCATCGACGCACCCATCGGCCGGGGCAACACGGCCGTCCTGGTGAGCGGCGACCAGATTTATATCGGCAACTACATCATCACGGTGGAGATCGTGCGGGCGGCTCAAGATGCCGCACCGGCCCAGCCCATCGTCAATCCGTTGCCACAGGCGCCGCTCGGGGCGCCTTCGGCCTTCACGGCACGGCCGGTGCTTCGCAGCCCGCCGCCGGCCCCATCGCCCGGCGCCTTCCAGGGAACCCTCGACCCCCTGGCCGCGCTCGACGGGGCGGACATGCTGCAGGAAACCAACAACCCCTTCGGCGACCTCGGCATCGGACACCGGGATCGGGAGACGACCGATTCCGGCCTGCGGTCCCTTTCGGGACGCCAGGGCTCGTCGCGCACGTCCTCGGGTGGCATACCGGCCTTCGATCCGGCCCCCCTTGCCCCGCCCTCGCGTCCTGTGCCGCCGCCTCCTCCTCCCGAAATGCCGCCAAGGCAGCCGGCGGCCAGCAGCACGCCCATCCCCGTGATCCCCGCCGATTTCGGGCTCACGACGCCCCCTCCTCCCCCTGCCCCCGCTCCGGTGGTTCGCGCGGACTTCGCGCCGCCGCCCCCGCCGCGCATGGAGGCGGAGCCGGCGCCTTCGGCCATTCCGCCGAACTTCCTTGACGAATTGTCCCTGCTCATTCCGAAGCTGGCAGAGGGGACCACGCCCGCCCCCATCCCGCCCACGCCGGCGCAGTCCGCCGTGCCGGCAGCAGCCCTGGATGATCCGGAGCAGATGGTGACGCTGCTGCGCATGCGCGGCAAGGCGAAGGCCCCAGCACCGGAGGCCGCGCCGCCACAGCCCGCGCCCCCACTAGCCCCGCCCCCACAGGCGCTGCCGCCGCAAGCCTTCGCGCCGCAAGCCCTCGCGCCACAAGTCCCGCCGCCGGTGCGGGCCGCGATTCCCGAGAGCGCGCCTTTTCTGCCGCCCTCGCAGCTCATGCCTCCGGTCGCGGTCATTCCCGCCCCGGCTGCACCGCCGCCCAGCCAGAATCCGGAAGCGGAGTTCTGGAAACTGTTCGGAGTCGACGGCGCCCAGATCGCACCGGCGGAACGCGCCCGGCTTCTGGGCGACGCCGCCGGCCTGATCCGCTCGCTCGTGGATGGAATGATCGCGCTCCAGGCGACGCGGCGCAGCCTGAAAGGCGAGCTCCATCTGGAAGCGACTCAGCTCGTCGGGGAAGCCAACCCGTTCAAGACCGCCCGAACCGCGGAGGAGGCGCTTGCCCACGCCGTCGGCGGCGGCAGTTTCGGGCGCATGGACGCCAGCGCGGCGGCACGCGCGGTGTTTGAAGACATGCGCGTTCATGAAATGGCTGCCATGGAGGCCATGCAGGCAACCATTGCCCGCCTGATGCAGCGCATCAGCCCGGCAGCCATCGCCTTCGAAGTGGAAGGTGAGGGATCCAGCGGCGGGGTGTTCGCCCGCAAGGCCGACAAAATGAAGTTATGGGACCGGTATCTCGTGATGCATGAACGGCTTGTTGATGCTCTCGATGTAATTAGCCCTGAGCTGGTAGGTCAGGAATTTGCGCGCGCCTACGCCCAGCATGCGCAGAACCTACGTCGGGGGGACGTTTGATGGCGACGCTTCTAACGCGCCGCGGCGCCGTAAAGGGACTTTTTGCGGGTGGCTTTGTGCTGTCCGCCGGCGCATGCGCGTCGCCCGGGCCGCCGCCGCCGGTGGTGACGCCGGCCAAGCTCACCATCCGGGCGGACGAGAACATCAATCCCAACCAGTCCGGCGTTCCATCGCCCACCGTCATCAAGCTGTACGACTTGAAGGCGCAAACAAATTTCATGGCCGCCAGCTTCTTCGAGCTGCTGGACAACGATATTGCGCGGCTCGGCCCGGAAATGCTGTCCAAGCAGGAGATCGAGATCCTGCCGGGGACGACCAAGGAGGTGGATCACGAGATCACCGGCGACGTGAAGTATCTCGGGGTCATTGCCGGCTTCCGCGACATCTCCGCCGCCCAGTGGAGGTCCATTGTCGAGCTGACACCCGGCAAGACCAATTACCTGCTGGTCACGGTGACGAGCCTCGCGGTGACCGTCTCACTCAACGCAACGCGGGGCGGTGGCTGGTTCGGCCTGTGAGCCGCCCGGTCCCGCCCGTCAATAAGCACCGGAGCACATGAACGCATGTCATTGACGAGCAAACCCCTTTGGACCGAAGGCATGTTCGTCAAGCCGCAGCACTTCCAGCAGCATGACCGCTGGATAGAGCATCTGGTGGAAGCGCGCGTGGCTGGGGTGCGCCCCTATGCTTGGGGCTTGCGGGCGCTTTCACTCGACGAGCAGTTGCTGAGGCTCGGCCAGATCGGGCTTGCCCGCTGCGATGCCATTATGCCGGACGGCGGCGTGATCGAGATTCCCGGCCAGATGCCGGCGCCGGCACCACGCCGCCCCCCGCCCACCTTGCAGAAGGCCCGCGTGTTCCTTGCCGTTCCCGCCCGTGCGCGGGATTCGGCGGAGATCGCCGAGCCCGGCGCCAACCAGCGCCGCTTCAGGTCCATGCCGCAAGGGGTGCGCGACACCAGCGCGCCGGAGCGCGAGCCGGTGGAAGTCCGCCTCGGCCAGCTCAATGCGACCCTCGTATTCGAAGGCGAGCCGACCGACGGGCTCGTCCTGCTGCCCCTCGCACGCATCGAGGAGGTGAAGGCTTCCGGTGCTGTGGAGCTGTCGGACACCTATATCCCGCCTTGTCTCGACTTTCAGGCGTCCGAGCGCCTTCTCGAAGTGCTTGGCGAGGTGCACGGCTTGGTCCATGCCCGCGGCGAAGCGCTGGCGGAACGGGCCGACCCCAGCCGCATGTCGGCGGACAGCGCGGGCCTCATAGACATCCTGCTGCTCCGGGTGATGAATTCCTCGGAGGCACTGCTGCACCATCTCGCCCGCCTGCCGGGCACGCATCCGGAAGTGCTGTTCCGGGAGTTCGTCCGCCTCGCCGGCGACCTCGCCACGTTCGACAACCATCGCCGCCGGCCGGCGACCCTGCCGCCTTATGTCCATGACGATCTGGAATCGAGCCTGGAGCCGGTGCTCGCTATGTTGCGTCAGGCGCTCAACCTCGTCATCGAGCGCAATGTGGTATCCCTGCCGCTTCAGGAACGCGGCTACGGCATCCGCACCGCCACCATCAACGACCGCACCCTGTTCGCCGGCAGCCGCTTCGTGCTGGTGGTGAGCGCAGGCATTCCCCACGAGATCCTGCGCACCCAGTTCCCGGCTACGACGAAGATCGGCTCGGTGGAGCAGATCCGCGACCTCGTGAACCTGCAGCTGCCGGGCATCCCCCTGCGCTCCCTGCCGGTGGCGCCGCGGGAACTGCCCTACCTCCAGGGCGCGGTCTATTTCGAGCTGGATCAGAGCCATGATCTCTGGCGCAGTCTGGCCCGTTCCGCCGCCTTTGCCTTCCATGTCAGCGGCGAATACCCAGACCTGCATCTGGAATTCTGGGCCATCCGGGTGGGGCAGTCGTGAGCTACGAACCGAATATGGGGGATGACGAGCCGACGGTGATCGGCCACCGGCCAGTCTCCGTCCCCCGGCAGCCGGCCAACAGGGATAGTTCGGCGGCACGCCAGCCCCGCATCGACGGCCCCTCCCCGCTCCAGCCCGCGCCCTCCTCTGAAACCGGTGCGGAGCCGTCGGCGACCACGTTGCCCGATCTGGCGATCGCGCCCGATCCCGGCCGTCCGGAGGAGGTGATCGCCGCCGCGGCGACCCCGCTCCTCGCCCTTGTGGCGCAGTTGCGCCAGGCGGTGGAGCATGCGGACGTCACCGCGCTCCGGGCCGAGACGGTGACGCAGATCAAGAGGTTCGATGAGCGCGCCATCAAGCTCGGCGCCCGTGTGGTGGATGTCAGCGCCGCCCGCTACGTGCTGTGCTCGGTGATCGACGAGACGGTGATGACCACGACCTGGGGCGCGGCCAGCAACTGGTCCGGCCACAGCCTGCTCAACCAGTTCCACGGCGAGACCTGGGGCGGCGAGAAGGTGTTCGCCATCCTCGATCGCGTGCGCGCCAACCCCGCGCAGCATCTCGCCCTTCTGAAGGTGATCGACCTCTGTCTCGCCTTCGGCTTCGAGGGCAAGTACCGGGTCATGGAAGGCGGGCAGTATCAGCTTGAGGAGCTCAGGGACGAGCTCGGCCGGCTCTGGCGTACCCACGTGAAGGCGATGCCGGACGAACTCTCCCCGCGGTGGGAAGGCGTCTCGGTCCGCCGCAAGCTTACGAACGTGCTGCCGCTCTGGGTGGTGTTCGCGGTGGCCGGTGTGCTGCTGCTTTCCATCTACACCATGTTCGCATTTCGCCTGGAACAGGGCGTCGCGCCGGTGGAGGAACGCCTCAACCGCCTCGGCGTCACGCAATCCTGAGGGCCATTCATGCTCGCCGCCCTCGTCGCTGACTTCCTGCGCATCCGCACCCTGCTGATGCTGGTGGGGTTGTGCTGTATTTCCATCCTGATCTGGTTCATCGGCCCCTATATAGAGGTTGCCGGCTTCGCGCCTTTGGTCAGCGTCAGCACGCGGATCGCGGTGATTGCGGGGCTGTTCCTCGCCGCCATCCTGACCCTCGTTCTGCGCATTTACCTTTCGCGCCGGGCCAATGCCCGCGCCATCAAGACGCTGCTGGATTCCGACGGCCTCGCGCTTCTGGCGAGCGAGCAGTCCTCCGACGAGATCGAGATCATCCGGGAGCGCTTCGAGAGCACCATGCGGGTGCTCAAGGAGAACGCCATCGGCCAGGAGGCCGGCCGGAACTACATGATCCAGTTGCCCTGGTACGTGATCCTAGGGCCGCCAGGCGCCGGCAAGACCACCATCCTGAAGAATTCCGGCCTGAACTTCCCGCTTGCCGACCGCGTGGGCGACGATCCGGTGGCCGGCGTGGGCGGCACCCGCTACTGCGACTGGTGGTTCACCGACGAGGCAGTGCTGATCGACACTGCGGGGCGCTACACCACCCAGGACGTGAACAGCGAGGTGGACAAGGCCACCTGGCGCGGCTTCCTGGAGCTTCTGCGCACCCACCGGCCGCGCCGCCCCATCAACGGCATCATCATCGCCATCAGCCTCGCTGACATCATCGCCACCAGCGATGCGCAGCGCCGCACTCATGCCGAGAACATCAAGAAGCGCCTCCAGGAGCTGATGCGCTTTTTCGGCATGGCGGTGCCGGTTTATGTGCTGATCACGAAATGCGACCTCCTCAGCGGCTTCGGCGAATATTTCGACGAGCTGGACGATATGGGCCGCTCCCAGGTCTGGGGCATGACCTTCCCGCTGGAGACCCCCTCCGGCCAGGCGGAAGCGGAGTTCGATCGCAACTTCCTCGACCTCGTGGAACGCCTCGAAGGCCGCCTGATGCGGCTGATGCATCAGGAGCGCGCGCTCGCCCGGCGCTGCCGCATGTTCACCTTCCCCAAGGAGTTCGCGAGCCTGCGCGGGCCGCTTGGCCATTTCACGTCCGAGGTCTTCAAGACCACCCGCTTCGAGATGCGCCCCATCCTGCGCGGCCTCTATTTCACCTCTGGCACCCAGGCGGGTGCCCCGGTGGAACGGCTGCTGGGCGCCATGAGCCGCAATTTCGGCCTGTCCGGCGGCGCGCGGCGCAGCCAGACCGGTGCCGGCAAGGCCTTCTTCATCAAGCGCCTGCTCAGCGACGTGATCTTCGACGAGCAGGGCCTCGTGGGGGTGAACCGCAAGCTCGAGCGGCGCCTCTCGGCCGTGCGGGCCGCCTGCTTCGTGCTGGTGGCCGCGGGCACGCTGGGCCTCGCCTCGGGCTGGATCTTCGCCAGCTCGCGCGCCGAGATCCGCATCGGCGAGACCCGCGTGGCGCTGGATGAGCTGGACGGCGCGCTGAAGCGCCTGCGGCCGCAGCCCTCCTATTCGGAAGCCCTTCCCATCCTTGACGCGGCGCGCACGCTGGAAGACGTGGCCGGCGGATCCCGCTCCTGGATCAACGGCGAGCTTCTCGGCCTTTCCGCGGCCCCCCGCCTCGGCAAGGCGGCGCAGACCGCCTATGACCAGCTCCTCATCAGCCGCCTCATGCCCGCCTTCGCGGCGCGGCTGGAAGCCCGCATCACCCAGGACCTCCAGACCAACACCCCGGCGTCGCTGGAAGATATGCGCGTCGCGCTGCGCGGCTATCTGATGCTCGGGGATCCGGCCCGCTTCGATCGGGCCACCATGCTACAGATGGCGAAGAGCGAGGCCGTCCTCACCTACCCGCTGGACCCGGTGCGGCAGAAGGCTCTTGACGGCCATCTCGAAGGACTGGTCGGCCTGATGCCCCGCCGCTACGCGCTCAACGATCAGTTGATCGCGGAGGCCCGCAACCGCCTCTCCCGGGTGCCGCAGGTGGACCAAGTCTATGCCCGGCTGCTGCGCGAGGGGTACCAGAACCAGCAGCTCCAGAATGTCGACCTTGCCCAGGTCATGGGCATGCGAAGCCTTGCAGGCGGGGCGCAGGCGCAGGCGAGCGGCGCCCTTACGATCCCGGGCCTGTTTACCCGCACCGGCTTCTACAATTTCTTCCTGCCCCAGCTTCCCGTTCTGGTCTCCGAAGCCCTCGGCGGCGACTGGGTCGTGGGCACGGGCAGCCAGCCGCAATCCCAGGCCCTCGCCCGGCAGATCGCCGACCTCTATGTGAGGGACTACATCGCCGCCTGGCAGACCGCGCTGTCCCGCGTCACCGCTTTGCGCTTCAACACGATGCCGCAGGCGCTAGGGGTGCTCCAGAATCTCGCCGGCCCGCAATCCCCGCTGGACGCCCTCATCACGGCGGTTCGCGAGAATACGGACCTGCCCGCGCCCGGCCAGCAGAGCAACGTGCCGATGCCGACCGGGCCAGGCATCCAGCCCGCCGCGCCCGGCTCCGCACTCGCCCAGAAAGCGATCGCCTCGGCCGGGGACGCCGCCACCAGCGCCGCGCTTGGGGACGGGCCGTGGCCGGGCAAGACCATCACACAGCCCTTCATCCCCCTGATCCAGCTGGGCGTCGCCGGTGCCTCCGGCCAGCCGCCGGACACCGCGAAGATCCGCGACCTCGTCAGCAACGTGTACGGCGTCCTGTCCGGCGTCGCGAACGCGCCGCAGCCGCCCGTCGCTGCGTTCCAGGTGATCTCGGCCCAGGGCAAGAACCAGGGTGGTCAAGCGGGTCAGGGGGGTGACGCCTTCACCGCCCTGCGCATCGATTCCGCCCTGCGTCCGGAGCCGGTGCGCACGGTGCTGCGGAGCGTCGTGGAAAGCTCGTGGGCAACGCTCGTGGGGATGGGCTACGCGAACATCAACCAGGCCTGGAAGCAGGATGTGCTGCCGGTCTGCGAAAATGCGATCGCCCGGAAGTATCCGGTCTATGCGGATGCCAAGGACGAGATCACGCTCGGCGACTTCACCGATTTCTTCCGGCCCGGGGGCACCCTGGACACCTTCTTCCAGCAGTATCTGGGCACCCTCGTCACCGACCGGCGCGGCACCTACGTGCCCATCGCCCAGGATGGCGGGCCTGTGCCGGTCAGCCAGGCGACCCTGGCGCAGTTCAGCCGCGCCCGGCAGATCCGCGAGGCCTTCTTCCCCAATAAAGGACCGACGCTCCTGGTGAAGTTCGGCCTCAGGCCCACCTTCCTGACGCCGAACGTGCTGCGCGCGACCCTCTCCATCGACGGCACGGACATCGTCTATCGCCACGAGGCGCCGCGGACCTACGACATGGAATGGCCCACGAAGGCCGAGGCGAGCACGATGTCGGTGACCCTCACACCGGTGGAGGGCGCCGAGACCCGGGTCCAGCGGTCCGGCCCCTGGGCGCTGTTCCGCTTCGTCACCGCCTCCGCACCCCGCGGGCGCACCGACCGGCAGACCTTCACCGTGAACGGGCCGGACGGCCAGAGCATGACCTACGAGCTGCGTGCCGCAAGCGTCAACAGCCCGTTCGGGCTCGGCGCCCTCAGCAGCTTCAGGTGCCCGGACGAGCTATGACAGCCCCCGCCGGCTCCCGCGGGGGGCTATACGGCAAGATCCCCTCGAAGGACGATTTCGTGCGGCGCAACCTTCCCATGTCCTTCGTGACACCGTGGGATGCGTGGCTGTCGCGCATGATGATGGCGGGCGCGGAACGCACCATGGGTGCGTGGAACGCGATCTACCTCACCAGCCCGCCCTGGCGCTTCGCGCTGGATCCCGGCATCGTCGGACCTGAGGGCTGGATCGGGGTGCTGGCCTCCTCCGTGGACCGGTTCGGCCGCGCCTTCCCGTTCACCGTCGCGGTGCCCTTCGTGCGCGACTTCGGCCTCCTGGATCTCAATGAGGAGACCCGCCCCTTCACCAGCCGGCTGGAAGCCCTGACGCTCCAAGTCATCGAGGGCAGCCTGGACGTGGACGCCGCGACCGACACCATCGGTTCTTTTGTCGACCGCTTTCTTCCGCCACCCGCGCCCGAGCCGGTCATGCGCATGGTCCAGGAAGGCGCGAACCGCTCCGACCGCGTATGGGTGCTCACCGGGCGGAAGCACAATTCGGTGGCGAGCGCCGCCAGCGACCTGCTTACCTGGACCCTGCGGGCGGACGCGACGCAGCCGGTGGGCCTGTCCTGCTGGTGGCACGAGGGCTGGGGCGATCTGCCGCCGGTCTGGCTCATGGCGCGCGGACTGCCGGGGGCGGACGTGTTCGAGCGGATGATGGACGGGAAATGGGCCGGGCCCGGCTCCTCCCAGCGAGGGCTACCGTGACGGATTTCCATGCTGACTTTCGGGTCTCCGCCTCTGCGGCCACCCATATCGGCCCCCTGCACCCGCAGAACGAAGACGCTCACGCCATTCTCGAATCCGCCGGCCTCTTCGTTCTCTCAGACGGCATTGGCGGCCTCGCCGAGGGCGCAGTGGCCAGCCGGGCCGTGGTGGAGCTGCTGGTCCGCACCGTCAAGCCCGGCGCCGTGCTCGATGCCCGGGTCGAGCAGGCGCGCGATGCCTTGTTCCGCGCCAATGCCGCGCTGTTTCAGGCCGGCACGGAGACCGCGCGTCCCATGGGCGCGACAGTGGTGCTCGCCGTTCTCGGGGAAGGTTGCGCGGTGTGCCTGTGGGCCGGGGATTCACGTGCCTATCTCGCGCGCGAGAACACCCTGCACCAGGTGACGCGGGACCACGCCATCTTCGCCCGCGTTTCGCAGGGAACCCCGGCGCGCAGCATGGTCACCCGCGCCATCGGCCCCGAGGAAACGGTGGACGTGGACTGCGCCATCGTCGACCTGCTGCCGGGGGACACCTTGCTCCTGTGCTCAGACGGCGTGTTCAACGCCGTCACGGAGACCCGGCTTGGAGAGCTTATAGCAACCACGTCTCCAGCTTCGGCGGAACAAGTGGTGGCGGAGGCTGTCGCATGTGGTACGCGTGATGATGCTACGGCGGTAGTGGTCCGCATCTGCCCCGAGGAGGAGATGCATGTCGCGCGCGGTTGACCCGAGGCATGTGAAGAAAGGTGCGGCCACGCGGCCGACCGTCCTGCCGCCCCACCTCGGCACGCGGCTGAAGGGCCGCTACGAGCTGATCCAGATGATCGGTCGCGGCGGCATGAGCACGGTCTATCATGCGGTGGACCATGTGCGCCTGCGCGCCCGCGCGCCCCAGCCCCATGTCGCCATCAAGATCGCCACCCTCGCTCCGCCCTATGACGCGCCGGCGCGGGAGCTGATCCACCGCGAGGCGCAGCGCACGCTGGACCTGGTGCATCCCAACATCGTGCGCGTCTATGACAGCGACCAGGATGGAGATACCCATTTCCTGGTGATGGAGCTGCTTCAGGGCCGCACCCTGGGCGCGGTGCTCAGGGAGAAGAACGGCAACGGCCTGGAATGGCGGCAGGCGCGCGGTTTCGTGCAGGGCGTGAGCGCGGCGCTGGGCTTTGCTCATGCCAAGGGCATGATCCATAGCGACCTGAAGCCCGGCAACGTGTTCATCTGCCTCGACGGCACGGTGAAGGTGCTGGATTTCGGCCTCTCGCAGCGCCCCCATGATGCCCGGGTGGACGACGAGGATTCCACCGTCCGCCTCCTGGACAAGGTGGGCGCACTCACCCCCGCTTTCGCCTCGCCCGAGCGGCTGGAGGGCGCGGCACCGACCCCCGCTTGCGATCTCTTCGCCTTCGGCCTGCTGGTGCATCTGGTGCTCACCGGCACCCATCCTTTCCAGCGGCGCACGGCCCTGGACGCCCGCGAAGCCGGCACCACCCCTTTGCGGCCCGAAGGCCTCGCAAGCCATCGCTGGCGCGCTTTGCAGGCCCTGCTCTCCTTCGACCCGGAGCAGCGGCCGGCCCGGGTGGAGGACTTCACCCAGCGCTTCCTCGCCGCCCCCTGGACCTTGCCCGACCTCGGCTCGCGCTGGCGTGCCGGCGCAGCGCTTCTCGTTGCGCGCCGGTAGCCCTGCATGCCCGACACCCCAGGAACGACATCGACAGCGCTGCGGAAGCTCGATGAGCTGTGCCGCCAGATCGCCCGCGGCAACTATCACCAATCCGACGAACTGTTCGCCCTCACCGGCGCCGAGGACGCGCCGGAAATGGTGCGGGACCTCGCGGAATCCTTCGGCTTCATGCTGGTGAGCGTGGAGGCGCGCGAGATGCGCCTGACGCAGCTCGTCGAAGAACTCAAGGGGGTCCAGGCGCAGCTCGAAGAGGCGAACGGCCGCCTCGCCCGCGAGAATGAGAACCTCTCCAGCACCGTTGCGCAATTGACCGTCGAGATCGATCGCCAGCGCTTCAAGCGCGAGGTGGGCGCCATCACCGAATCCGACTATTTCCAGGATATTCAGCGCCGTGCTCGGTCGCTGCGCGAGAAGCACAAGCCCACAGGGCCGGGGGGCCGGGAATGACGCGCATCATCTCCACTCACTCCTATCGCGGCGGCACCGGCAAATCGACCATCACCGCCAATGTGGCCTACCTGCTGGCGAAGCAGGGCCATCGGGTGGGCGTGGTGGATACCGACATCCTCTCGCCGGGCATCCATGTGCTGTTCGGCCTCGATGCGGATGCCGCGCGTTTCACCCTCAACGATTATCTCTGGGGCCGCTGCAGCATCACCGAGGCCGCCATCGACGTGACGGCCCAGGCCTTTCCAGACGGGGGAAATGGCAAGGGGAGCATCAACCTGCTCCCTTCCAGCATGCAGGCGGGCGAGATCGCGCGCGTGCTGAAGGAGGGGTTCGAGGTGGACCTCCTCAATGACGGCTTCCAGACCCTGAGCGAGAAGCTGGCGCTGGATTACCTTTTGATCGACACCCACCCTGGCGTGAACGAGGAGACTCTGCTCTCCATCGCCATCTCCGACACGCTGCTTCTGGTGCTGCGGCCGGACCATCAGGATTATCAGGGCACGGCGGTGACGCTGGAACTGGCGCGGCGGCTCGACGTGCCGCAATTGCTGCTGGTGGTGAACAAGGCGCTGCCTTCGTTCGACGCCAAGCAATTGTCTGACCGCGTCTCGACCGCGTTCCGCACGCCGGTGGCGGCGGTGCTCCCGCTCACTGAGGACCTCGTGCGTCTCGGCAGCTCCGGCATCCTTTCCGCTTTGTCGCCGCAGAGCGTCTATTCCCAGGCCCTGCGCCCGGTGGTGGACCTGGTGCAGGCCTGAGGGGCGCCCTCCCCCGCAAGCGGGAGAGGGGAAACCGGGTTTTCGGGATCAACGCCCCTGGAAGGCCGCGAGGAAGGCGCCGGCATCGGCCGGCCGGACCGTCTGGTCGAAGGCAAGCGCGGAGGCGAGCGCGGCCTGCATGGCATCTGTGAGGCCATCGATGGGCGGTGGGACCATGCCGCGCTCCATGGCATCGGTCGCCGGAATCCGGTCGAACGGATGCTTGCGCGTCAGCAGCAGATGGATGAGGCAGCCGAAGGCGTAGACGTCGTCGCGGGGATCACGCGGGGCGCCGCGCAGTTGCTCGGGACTGGCATAGGCCGGCGTCACCGCATCGAGCGCGAGCGTGTCGAAATCCCCGCTGCGGGCGGCGCTGGCAATGCCGAAATCGAGGATCTTCAGCCGCCCTTCCGAGTTCAGGAACAGGTTGGCCAGCTTCAGGTCCGCATGGGTGACGCCCTGGGCATGGGCGTGGCTGAGGCCAGCGAAAATATCGCGGATCGCATGCCAGGCCGCGGCGCTGCCCGCGAAAGCAGAATCCTCCCGCAGGCACGCATCCAGCGAACGGCCCTCCAGAAGTTCCATGACGATGAAGGGATGGGTGCCGTCCCGGTCGAAGTCGTGGACGGCGACGATGTTGGGGTGGGACAGGTCCTGCGTGCGCCGCGCCTCCGCCTCCATGGCGCGCAACGCATCCGGGTGGGCGCCGAAATCGCCGTTGAGCAGCTTGATGGCGACGTAGGGCCGGCTGTCAGCCGCCTCCACCCGCCGGCGGTCGGCGGCGCGATAGACCACACCCATGCCGCCGCGCCCCAGTTCCGCGTCCAGGATGAAGCGGTCGCGCAGGATCTGGCCGACCCGGTTTTCCTCCCGCCCGTCGCGGCCGAGCACCAGCGGCCGGCCGTTGCCGGCGGCGCTGTTGCGGGCGTCCTGGCGCAGGCGCGCCGAGCGGAACGCGGTCAGGGCATCGTCGAGCTGGCGCTGGTTCTGGCGGGCCCGCGCCTCCCCGCCTTTGCGCAGATCCTTGAACTGGCCGATCAGCGCCGAGAGCACCACCGCGTCCACCCGCTCGCGCAATGTCTCTTCATCACTTGCTTTGGTCGCTGGCAGAGGGGGCGCCTCCGGAAGGCTGGGAGCCGGCACGGGCTCAGGCGGCCGCCCCACCTCCTGGAACAGGATCATGGCCAGATCGTAGGGCATGCGGCCGAGATTGATCTGCTCCTGAAGAGCGGCGGAGAGAACGGACAGCCCCTGGTCCCCATTCTGGGAATAGGCCCGCAGATCCACAGCAAGCTGATCGAACGACCGCCGGCCCGCGAAGAACGCCGCGAAAAGCTCTTCCAAACGCGCGTCGATGACGAAATCCCCCGTTCGCTTTACATGCGGCCCGGCTGGCGGATGTCGTAACGCGACAGCTTCTCCACCAGACTGCGGCGGGAGATCTTCAAAAGATCAGCCGCGCGGCTCTGGTTCCATCCGGTCTCGCGCAGCTTCACCTCGATGATGGCCGCTTCGTAATTCTGCACCATAAGTCGCAAGCCTGCATCCTCCTCGTCGGGATTCAGCACTGGCGCGGGCACCTCATTGCGGAAGGAAAGCTCGGGCGGCAAATGATGCAGATCGAGCCGCCCGTCGTCGCAGAGGAGGACGGCGCGCTCCAGGATGTTCTTCAATTCGCGGATATTGCCGGGAAACCGCCAGTCCAGAAGGCACGAGAGCGCCTCGGGCGTGAGGGCCGGCGGGCGACGGCCGAGCGGCTGGCAGGCGCCGGCGAGGAAATATTCGATCAGCGCCGGGATATCGGACGCCCGCTCGCGCAATGGCGGCAGCGTGATGGGGAAGACCGAAAGGCGATAATAGAGATCCTCGCGGAACTGGCCGGCGGCGATCTTGGCCGGCAGGTCCACATTGGTGGCGGCGACGATGCGCACGTCCACGGTCTCGGTGCGCGTGTCGCCGACGCGCCGCACCTCGCCCTGGCCGAGCAGCCGCAGGATTTTCGCCTGGAGGCCGAGCGGCATGTCGCCCACCTCGTCCAGGAACAGGGTTCCCCCATTGGCGCTGTGGACGAGACCTGCGCGATCCGCATTCGCGCCAGTGAAGGCGCCGCGGCGATAGCCGAACAGCTCGCTCTCAAGAAGATGCTCGGGCAATGCCGCGCAGTTCTGCACCACGAAGGCCTTCTGGCTGCGCGCGCTGGCCGCGTGCAGCATCTTGGCGAAGACTTCCTTGCCGGTGCCGGTCTCCCCCAGCAGCAGGACCGGCACGCTGGCCGGGGCGGCACGGCGCAGCAGCGCCTGCGCCACCTGGAAGGGCGCGCTCGCGCCGATGACCCCGTCCACTGTCCCGGCCTGCGCGTTGCGCAGGCGCGTATTCTCCTCTTCCAGGTCGGTCTTTGCCCGGTCGAGCTGGCGGATCAGCCGGCGGTTCTCGTCGAACAGGCGGGCATTGGAAATAGCCACCGCCGCATGGGCGGCAAAGCAGCGGACGATGCGCTCGGATTCCGGGCTCAGCGCGGAAGACCCTTCCACCGCGTCCATCCGCACATTGGTGAGCTGCAGCACGCCGAGGGTGAGGCCCTCCACGGAGCGTAGCGGCAGCGCCAGGAAGGAGCGCGTGCGGAAGCGGGTCGGGGCTTCCTGCGTATAGAGTGGCGAGAAATCGAACCCGGTATAGGCCTGCACGTCGGCAATGTTCACCACCCGGCCGGTGACGGCCGCATAGGCGCTCGGATCATCGAGATTGAAGGAATTGGCGGCGCGGTAGAGCTGGACGCTCTGCGCCAGCCCCGCCAACTCTGGCGCCGCTTCGTTCTGCCCGACAAGGCAATGCAGTTCCCGCCCCGTGCGGTCCAGCACCAGCACACGCCCCCCCTGCGCCGCCGTGAGGCGGCGCGCGGCGCTGACGATGGCGTTGAGAAGGCTTTCAAGACGACGCTCGGTTGCGAGCGCCGTCGTGACTTCCATCAATTCCTCAAGCGCCGCGAGGGACTCGTTCGATGCCACATCCACAGTGAAGAGGCCTTATGCCACCGCCGATTCCGGAGCTTCGGCGTCCTCTGCAAGGTCCCCGTCATCGGCCAGGACCTCAAGGGCCAAGGCCTCCAAAGCCGGCTCCTCTTCCGCAATGCCCCCGTGGCTGAACTGATAGGTGAAGCGGCCGTCCGAGGTCACGTCCACGAGAATGCCGTCCGCCTGCTTCTCCTCGCTCATGCGCGCAAGGATCTCGGTGGCGATCTCCGGAAGCAGCGTCTTCGAGACGATGTGGTCGATGTTGCGCGCGCCGGTCTCCACTTCCGTGCAGCGCTCGGCGATCTGCCGCACCACCGCGTCGGTGTAGGAGAAGGACATCTTCTGGCTCTCGCGCAACCGCTTGCCCACGCGCCCCAGCTTCAGCCGCACGATCTCGCCCAGCGTGTCGCCCAGCAGAGGGTAGAAGGGCACGATCTGCATGCGGGCGAGGAGCGCCGGCTTGAAGTGGCGCGACAGGGTCGGGCGGATGGCCGTGACCAGGTCTTCCATGGACGGCCGCTCGGCCTGCACGCCCATCTCCGTGAGAATATCAGTGGCAAGGTTGCTGGTGAGGATGACGATGGTGTTCTTGAAGTCGATCACCCGGCTTTCGCCGTCGGAGAGCACGCCCTTGTCGAACACCTGATAGAACAGGTTAAGGACTTCCGGATCGGCCTTCTCCACCTCGTCCAGCAGCACCACGGAATAAGGCCGCTGGCGCACGGCCTCGGTCAGGATGCCCCCCTCCCCGTAGCCCACATAGCCCGGAGGCGAGCCGACGAGCTTGGAGACCGTGTGGCGCTCCTGGAACTCGGACATGTTGATGGAGACGAGGAAGCGCTCGCCGCCGAACAGCAGGTCTGCCACGGCGGTGGCCAGCTCGGTCTTGCCGACGCCGGAGGGGCCGACGAAGAGGAACACGCCCATGGGCTGGGTCGGGCTGTTGAGGCCGGCCTTGGCCGCCCGCATGCCCTCGTCGATGGCGCCGATGGCCTGGCCCTGGCCCTTGATGCGCTTGGAGAGGTTGTCCGACAGCGCGAGCACGGAGGCCGCCTCGTCACGCACCATGTTGCCCATGGGGATGCCGGTCCAGTCGGCGATCACCTGACCAATGGTCTCGGGCGTCACCTCGTAATGCAACAGGCCGGCGCGGCCCTGGCAGGTGCGCAACTCGCCGATGACCTGTGCCAGCTGGGTCCGCAGCTCGGGTTCACCCGATGCCGCGTCCACCTGCCCTGCATCGGCCGGAGCATCCGCTTCAGCCGGTTCCTCGGCCGGCTCGGCGGTGCCTTCGGTCAGCGCGTTCAGTTCCTGGCGCAGGGTGAGGATGCGGTCCACCAACGCCCTCTCAGCCTGCCAGCGCGCGTCCATGGCGGCGATGTCGGTGCGCAGCGTCGCGATCTCCGCATCGATCTCGGCGCAGCGCGGGTCTTCCTGGGTGCCGAGCGTCGAGCGGTCGCGTTGCAGGGCGGCGAGTTCACGCTCCAGCATGGCGATGCGCCGCTCGTTCGCTTCCAGCGCCTGCGGGCGGCTGGAGAGGGAGAGCTTCACGCGGGCGCAGGCGGTGTCGAGCACGTCCACCGCCTTGTCGGGGAGCTGGCGGCCGGAAATGTAGCGGGCCGAGAGCTGGGCGGCGGCCATCACCGCATCGTCGCGCACATAGACGTTGTGGCTCTTCTCATAGATGGGCCGCAGCCCGCGCAGGATGGTGGCGGCCTCCACCGGGCTCGGCTCGTCCAGCTTCACCACCTGGAAGCGACGCTCCAAAGCGGCGTCCTTCTCGAAATACTTCTTGTATTCGCTCCAGGTGGTGGCGGCGATGGTGCGCAGCTCGCCGCGCGCCAAGGCCGGCTTCAGGAGGTTGGCGGCATCGCCGCCGCCCGCCGGCCCGCCGGCGCCCACCAGCATGTGGGCCTCGTCGATGAACAGGATGATGGGCGTGGGCGAGGCTTTGACCTCCTCCACGATGCCCTTGAGGCGGTTCTCGAACTCGCCCTTCACGCCGGCGCCGGCCTGGAGCATGCCGAGATCGATGCCGATCAGCTCCACCTGCTTCAGGAAGTCCGGCACGTCGCCCTGGGCGATCTTGAGCGCGAGTCCTTCGACCACCGCCGTCTTGCCGACGCCGGGCTCGCCCACGCAGATCGGGTTGTTCTTCCGCCGGCGGCCCAGGATGTCGATCATCTGCTGGATTTCGCGGTCGCGGCAGAAGACCGGGTCGATCTTGCCGGCGCGGGCGATGGCGGTGAAATCGGTGGCGAAGCGGCCGAGCACGCTGTCCGGCGAGCGGGAGGACGGCACGCCGTCCTTCCGCCCGGACGCGGTGCCGGGCGCCGCTGCGGCGACCTGCGTCTCGGCGGACTTGGCAACAAGGTCATGGAAGCGGGCTTTGAGCTCCGCCGCCGGAACCTGCCGCAGCACGTCCCACCAGTCGGCGAGGCCGAAGCGGTTGGAATTGGTGAGGATCGCCAGCAGCACGGTGCCCGAGCGGACCGCGCTTTGGCCGAGTTCCACCGAGCCCAGAAGCCAGGCGTCGGTGATGACCTCGATCAGGGTAGGCGAGAAGACGGGACGTCCGGAATTGCCGGATTTCATATCCTCGACCGCGCGCTGCAGGCGGCGCTTCAGGGCCGGGACATCCGCTTCGAAATGGCGGAGTGCCAGGGGCAGGTCGCGGTCGGCGTCGTCCACCATGGTGAGCAGGAAATGCTCGACGGTGACTTCGTAATTTCCGCGCCCGACGGCGAGGCCCGCCGCAGTCTCCAGCGACCGCTTCGGATACGGGCCAAGGCGGTCCAGCAGAGACTTCAGGTCGAGCGACAGCATTTTCGCGATCCCCGCGGTGCGTCCCCGGCGCCGTTGCGGCGCGCGATGGACGAGGCTTGATTCCATGGTTGGCAGGAAGGCGGAGCGGTCGCTCCGGGCCATGGCTGGCTCGAAAGCCGGAGTCCCCTCTCCCCATCCCTACCGCGCGCAGGAAAGCGGTAGTACGTGACCTCGAAATGACATTCGCAGGAATGGCGTACTTGAAAACAAAAAGGCCGGCCCCGAAGGGCCGGCCGGGCGGTAAAACCGCAGATCACTTGGCGGGAGCGCGCCAGTCGTCAGAGCCGGTGCTGCTGGCCTTGTCGTGCGTCCAGGTCACCTTGCGGTAGGTGAAGGACCAGTCTTCCATGTGCTGGAGGGCCTTGTTCTCGTCCTTGAGCACGTGGGGGATGTGCGCCTTGCCGTCCACCAGCACAGCGTCTTCCCACTTGATGGTGTAGTACTTTTCCTGCGCGCCGGTGGTGGAGGTGCGCCAGAAGGAGAGTTCGACCGTCTTCAGCACTTCGCCGGTGGCGAGCGCCTGCCACAGCATCGGCGAGGCCTTGTCGAAGTACTTGGTGATGACCGCGGGCTGGTGCACGCGGGTGCCGGAAGGCTGGCCGGACTGCGGGTCGCGGGGGATGATCACGTGACCGGAGAACGCGAGCACCAGGCTCTCGTCTTCGTGGCCAGACTGCCAGCCGTTGCCGATGCTGTCGGCGGTGGTGGCGCCCTTGGTCATCGCGCCCTGCTTCTCACCTTCGATGGTGACATAACCCATTTGGGGCATTTTGGCCTCTATCGGTCTCAGAACCGGCCAGGCGCCGGCCCCATCTCTTCAGCAAAGGGGATGCCAGTTTTATTTCACGAACCCGTCATAATACGTTTTCCCATGCAGCCGCTTGCTTTGCGGCAGGGATTCGAGTGCCAATGTCTATCTTGAATGACTTTTAAAGCTGGAACTCAACTGCGCGGATTTCTGCTCAATCCACCCCAGTGAGCACCATGATGCACAGTGTCATGATACCGACGCTTCAGCGTCGCTGTGGCGACACGCGCGGGAGCCGGCATCAGGCGGGCTGAACGTGTCCCATCTGAATGAGCTGGCAGTCCACATCCAGGAAGGCGCGGGTCTTCAGGTCCAGAATGGCGCGGCCCTCGCAGCGATACCCCATCTGCCCGCTCACCCCCTCCCCCGCCACCACATACACCAGCGCGGCACGGCCATTATGGGTGATGGATTGCTGCGGGGCTGTGCGCAGGCACAGGCGCAGCTCCGCCCCGTCATAGGTGAAACTCCGCCAGGGCGCGTTCTCGCGAAGGCCATTGGGATTCTGGGTGATGCAATCCCGCACCGCCATGGACACCATGACGTCGAAGGGATTCACATCCTGAGTGAGCGGCTGCCAGATCATGGTTCCTGCGTCCCTAGAGCTTTCTCGCGCACCACTGATGCCAGCGTTGCGAGCACCGTATCCCAGCTCCCCGGCGCCGGCTGCCGCACCACCTGAATGGTGGGATACCAGACGGACCGGCCGTCCCGCTGCGCCCACACCCATGGCTGGAGCGAGGGCGCGGCGATGACGGCTTCGCGCCCGAGCGCTCCCGCCACATGCATGGCGAGGCCATCGCTTCCGACCACGAGGTCAAGCTGGGCGACGGCGGCCGCGAGGTCGCGGGAATCGGTGAAATTCATGCCCGCATCCACGATGGCGGGATAGGCCGAAAGCTGGCTGCGGCCCTGATCGAAGACCAGGGACACCACGGTCCCCGCGCCCGCGAGGCTTTCGCTGAGCATCTTCACCAGCCCATCGAGGGTCAGGCCGGGCGGGACCTCGTCCCACACGATGCCGATGAGCGGGCGCGGAAGGTGGGCGACGGCATCGGCCCATCGGACGAAACGCCCCTCTTCCACCGCCAGATAGGGCGCGGCAGCGGGATCCTCACCCACCCCCAGCAGGTCCGGCAGATCGGTAATGGGCACGGCACCCGCCTGGGCGGGCTCGTCCGTCGGCAAGAGGCTGGAGATGCCGACCAGCAAGGGCAGGAGGTCCGGCTCCGCATGGCAGACGATGCGCTGCCCGGGAGGCGCAAGGCGGCTCGCGAAACGGCACAGCAAGAGCACGTCCCCTGACGGCAGCGCGAGCGGCACGGTGATGGCGGGAACGGCGCCGGACCGCTCCTCCTCGGGCTTTTCGGGCCACACTTCGCCGATGCGCCCGAGCGCAAGCAGGATGTCGTCGCGCAGGAGCCGGGCAGCCCCATTGTCGGCCTCCTGCTTCAGGGCGAGCTCGGCGAAGGACAGGGCCTTTTCCAGATCGCCGCTGAGGCGCACAAGCGTCGCCATGCGCATGAGGAGGCCGGCATCATTGGGCGCCTGCCGGACATGGCCGGCGAAGCCCGCAAGCGCGCGCGCCCCCTCTCCCTTCAGCACAAGCAGCGTTGCGAGAAGATAGTTCGCTTCCACATGGTTCGGGGCCGTGGCCACCGTCCGGCGCAGATGGCGCTCCGCCTCCGCGAAGCGGTTGAGGTCCAGGAGGCGCCGGGCCAGCAGTACGACGCTGTCATGGTCCGCAGGCGCCTTGCGGTAGACCTGCTCCGCGAGCGCGAGCGCTTCCTCCTTGTGCTGAAGCCGGGCCAGCACGTCCGATCGCAGGCTGAGATCCATCGGATGGCCGGGCCGCAGCTCCAGTGCGTCCCGCAGCGCCTGCTCTGCCTCGAAGAGCGCGTTTCCCATGAGGGCGATGCGCGCCGTCAGCGAACGCGCCTCGGCGACGAGTTCGCGATTGTCCGTTTCCCGGCCGATATCAAGGAGGTGGACGATCTGCTCCCTCGCCTCCGCCACTTCGCCGATGGAGATGAGAACCGTGGCCAGCGAGACCCGGTAAGCGCCCTCTTCCGGCCGCAGGGCCACAGCGCGCTCGTAGCAGTACCGCGCCTCCTCGCCCCGGCCCTCCATGTGGTGGACCATACCGAGATTGCCCACGATGTCCGCCCTGTCCGGACATTGGGTCGCGAGCTCTGACAGGAGAGAAAAGGCACGATCCTTCTGGCCGCGCGCAAGGAGCGAGGAAGCCCGCAGGCACAACGCGTTCACATGGCCCGGCATCGCGGAGAGGACGTCGTCGAGAAGCATGTCGGCTTCCTCGATCCGCCCGCTGGCCATGAATTGCTGCGCTGCCTCGATGAGGCCGTCGCTCCCGGGCAATCCGTTCGCCTGGCCCATCCTCAACCGACCGTCACGCGCTTGCCGTCGAACCGCAGGTCCTCCTTGGCGGTCATGACGGACGTGTGCGCCGTTTGGGTCGAGACCTGCTCGATGGTCTGCACCAGCATGCCGACATCACTGACATCGGCCCCCTTGACGTGCGTGGTCCGGTTCCCGGCCTGGACCGACACGTGATCGGCAGCCGTCTCGCTGCGATGCGCCGTGGACTGCAGGATGTCCGCGACGAAGGCCACCATCTGGCCCACGAGGCTGAAGGATTTGGTGAGGATATGCACGCGCTCGCCCTGGAGGGTCGTCTCCCGGCCCTGTAGGCCGATGCGGTCGGTGGCGTTCAGCGCAAGGTCCGGGGCGGAGACCACGAGGCGCTTTGCCTGAGGCACGGAGAGCGTCATCACATCGGGAAGCAGACGGTCGAGAATGGCCAACACGAAGGCCTCGCCATCGACACGCGCCAACAGGACCTTGTCGCCGACAGCAGGCTCCAGAAGGCAGCTGAGACTGCGCACCGCCCAAACCGTGTCATCGCCAACGGCCACGGCGAACCTGCCCCCGTCGATCTCGACGATCTTGCCCTGCACGAGCCCCTCGCCGGCGCCCCCCGTGGTGGCCATCCGCATGCCGTCCCGATTTTCGGAAGCGGCAAGACCGACATCCGGTCGCTCCAATGCCCTGTTTGCCATGAATGCCTTCTGTTTATTCAGGCCGTGAACGGGTCACGGTTCGATGCCGCGAAGAGGGCCGGCCGTGTCCATCGGGACGGCGACCAGACCCTCATCGCCACGCTGCTCAGGCAAAGAGGCTGAGGATGCGCATCGTGGTCGACATGCTCCCCGCATTTGCCTGCACTGCATGATTTTGCACCGAAGCCGCGATATTCTCAGAGGCCATCGCGAAGCCGCCCGCCCGGATGGCGGACACCAGATTGCTGATCGTGGCGACGTTGGCCTCGGCTCCGGCAGAGATATAGGTGCAGGCCGCCTTCAGCTTCGTTTCCACCGTCTTCATCTTCAGGTCGGGACCGCCGGCCACCTTCAGCGTCGGGCCGAACACGAAGTCCACCTTGATACCCATGATGAAGTCCGCCTTCGATCCTATGGTGATCGTGGAGGCGAGGCCCAGCGTCAGGGTGTTTACGCCCGACAACTGGACGGTCTGCGAAAGCGACATCTTCCAGGTAAACTCAAAACCGTAGAAGTACGTTTTGGATGTGCCTTGCGTGTATTTCGTCGTTTGCCCGTAGATCCAGTCGTAGGTATCGCCTTCCGACTTTGTGGTCACGGTATTGTAGGCATGGATCATGATGTCTGCCGGACTGGAGGAGTTGCCTCCAGTTATCGTCAGACCGTTCAGCGCGGTTAATTTATATTGACCATTATCGACGGTATGCGTGGAATCTCCGGTTTCGGTTTTCGTCGTATGGCCGGCGCCAAATCGCATGAGGCCGGCCTGCTTGACGTAGATATCCAGATTGGATTCCGAGAACAGCAATATGCCGTCGTGACTTGGCGTCACGGTCGTCGCCGTTACCTTCGATTGCGTCTTTGCCGTCTTGGAGGATGACGCTTTTTCACCGTAGGGGTCATCTTCATTCTTATTGCCCTGATCGGTCTGCGCGACGGTGGACGTCGTATATGTCAGCCCAGATCCAGCGCTGCTATCGGACGGATTGTTCGACGCATCCGTGGGCGCAGTCCCGAGGCGCAGATACGAGCCCGCCGGTGCATCAGACGTTGCCGTCGCGGGCGGCGGCGCATCGGTGACCTGCTTTGGCACATCAAGCCGGATGTAACGCGGGGTCGGCGGAGGCGGGCTCGACGTCTGCGTGCTCGGCGTGCCGTCGTTCAACTCCATCAGCAAGCCGCCGGTGGTGCGGAGCCGATTCACGGTCGGGCTGCTGCTGCTGACCGGATCGGTGTTCACGCTGTTGAACGCCGCGCCGAGAATGATAGGCCGGTCGGGGTCGCCGTTTACGTAACCGACCAGAACCTCGGTATTGTTCACGAGCGGAAAATGCATGCCGCTGACGACGCTTTCGGTCATCGAGCCGGCATAGGGCTGCGCCTGGCGCACCGGCGCGCTGCCCTGTCCGGGCGAGCTTTTGTTCGCCGCCTCGTTATAGACAAGCCCGACGCGATAGCGGCCGGAAGAATCCATCACCGCGCGCTTGGGCGGATTGTTCGTGGTCGTGCCGTCGGCATTGGTGGTGGAGGTGCCAGCAGCCTGCACGAACGCATTGAATACGCCGGACATGACCGGCCGGGGCGTCACGCGCTTCGGCCGGAAGGTCTGGGTTTTCTTAATCGCGGTAAAGCTGTTGCGGTACGGCATCGTCGGATAGTTGGCGCTGTATCCAAGCGGCCCCCGCTTGCCCGCCTCGTGCCGCGCCGTCAGGATGATGTATTCCGTGTTGTAAGAGCTTATGGTGTGGGACGTGAGCGTGAAAGTCCGGCCCGCACACAGAGAGGCCATCGTACTTTCGCATTCGAATACGGAACTCTGCCACGCCTCTTCCTGAGCGCGGATGGCAACCAGCTTGTCGCCGTCATCGGTGGTTGAATAATTGTCGCCGTACTCGACGATGGCGCCGATGCCCGTTTCCGTGGGGCTGCGAACCAGCAGGTCCGTGAAGGGCGCGCTTTCACTGAAATCGCGCAGGTTGAACTGCTGGAGCGTCGGCCGCGCGATGTTCTCAAGCGAAGTGACCGACGTCTCGCTGCCGGTGGCGCCGGACGGGACACCGACCGTGGTTGTCGCGGGCTTGAACGTCCAGGTGGCCGGGCTGCTTAACGGGAAAGCCGAATTGTCAGAGGCGACAAGGACGGTATCTGTCGCATTCTGTTTTCCCGAGCTGTCGGTGCAGACATTGCATTTGAAAATATAGAAAATTCCGAAATGCTCGCACGTACGTGAAAAGAACTGGAAGTCGCTTTCATTGTACTTTGTGATATTCGTTCTTGGAAACGTACCCGCCTGGATGGAATCGTGAATGGTGAAGTCCACGGTGACGCCGCGGTCAGTCACCGTCGCGCCTGAGGAAATGGTTCCATCAAGAGTTTTCTGGATAACGGTCTTGACGTCGTAAGCGCTGTCGGTCGCGAAAACCTCGTTCTGGCGGGTGCGATCCAGCAGTGCGAGACGCGGCCCCAGTACAACGGCATAAGCGTAGTTGCTATCAACCTTGTTCAGGACCCGGAACTCAACAACAACACCGCCGATGGTCCGGCCCAGGTTGTTCTGGCACACCCGGAAATAACCTGACTTTCCCACCAGCTTGTCGGATGTATAATCTTCCGCGCTAATGAAAAACGCCTCCAGCCTGAAGGGCATGGAGACACCCTCATCCATGTAATACGCTTCGCATTCCAGCGCAGTGATGGGGACCGAAAGGCTATCGTCATTGATTGTGAGCTGGAGCTCAAGAGACACGGACATGGCTTTATTCCTGACGAGAGTTCCAGGGTCAGCGCATTGACATCATTATCACTTCAGAGGGCGCAATTTTGACCCCCGGCGCGTTCGGGCAAATCCCGTTCTGCTTGGTCGGCGTGGTCAATTTGGTGGCAGGGGCAACGCCGACGATCAAGTTGGTGGAGCCAAAGGCGGGCGCGGAGGTCAGCGCATCGGTCTGGGATACCATGCCCATGAGCACGCCGGCATTGTCGCCCATGGAGAGGGGCGTCATCGTCATCATGTTGTGCGCCGGCATGCACATCACCAGCACCTTGGTCTGCGACGGCACGGCGGTCGGGGCCATGGCGATGTTCGGATAGGGAATGGGCACCACCACAGGACCCACTGGGGTCTTGCAGACATCGGGAAACCCAAAATCCATGGCCGGCAGCGGCCCTTGCGACATCACGAACATCTCACCCCTCCCCCTCAAACCGAGGCACGTTCTGCGGCACATAAAGTTCCGCCACCGCCTTGACCGGGTCCGTCCCTAGCACGTTTCCCGACGTCCCCAGCTGCAACATGCCCTGGGTGGACGCGCGATGAACATCCGTTTGCAGGAAACGCACGCCCGAAGCATCCGCACCATCGAGCCGCATCTGCGCCAGCTGGGCATACGCCATGTTGGCATTGGTAAAGCGGGCGCCGGGCGCCTGGGCGCCCGTCATCACCGCCATTTCGAGATTGGCGCCAGAGAAGTCCGCGCCCCCGAGGCGCGCGTCCTGGAAATTGGTGTTCGTCAGCCGGGCATCAGCGAATTGCGCGCCGGTGAGGTCGGATTTGGAGAAGAAGGCACTGGGCGCCGTCACGCCGGTGAAGTTCGCGCCGGGGGCCGTGCACTGCATGAAGAAGCTGCCGGAGAGATCCATCCCGGCGAGATTGGCCTCGGCGAGGTTTCCGCCCATGAGGTTGCAGCGGGACAAAGTGGTTGTCGTCAGGTCCCGGCCCGAGAGGTCCGCATCGACAAACAGCGAGACGTCGCAGGCGAGACCCTCGATGTTGGATTCGCGCAGGTCCGCATCGGTCACGATGAACCGCCGTGCGGTCACGCCGGACAGATCGATCCGGGCCACCAAGCATTTCATCAGAACCGTCCCGTCAATCCTGGCGCTCGTGAAGCGGGCGTCGGAGAGATCGCTGGTCAGGATGTTCACCACGTTCATCTCGGCGCCGGTGAACCGCGCCCTGGGCATCTTGCATCCGACGAAACTGGCCGTCTTCAGCACGGCGCCCTCGAAGCTCGCTCCGGTCAGGTCGCAATCCACGAAAGTGGTCCCATCCAGGGTCGCGGAGCGAAACACGGCGGCCGAAAGATCGCACTGCAGGAACTGCGCGGAGCGCAGGACAGCGCCGTCGAACCGCGCGCCCTTGAAGGACGTCTCCATGATGTTGGCGGAGCACAAGCCTTCGGTGCCGCTCCAGTCGGTCAGCGCAAAATCCCCGCCCCGATAAGGCAGGCCGCACCGCGCGTGAGCGAGCAGATCCTCGCGGGCCGCGTCCGCGGCGGCGGCGGAAACCATCTCATGCATGGACCGTCTCCAAGTCGAGCGGCGATCTCGCGAGATGGGCGCCTGTCAGGTCCGCAGCCATGAGGTCCGCATCGGTCAGATCCGCTCCGAAGAGGTTCGCGCCCTGGAACCGGGCACGTTTGAGGATGGCGCGGTGCAGCTGCGCCTCCATGAGCTGCGCGCCGATGAAGTCCGCATTGGCGAGGTTCGCTGAATCGAGGATGGAGCGCCGAAGGGATGCGAGGTGGAAATCCGCACCCTCCATCTGCCCTTCGCTGAACATGCTGCGGTCGCAGATGGCCCGCCGGAATCTCGCTCCCGTCAGATCGGCGCCGAAGAAGCCCGCGTCGCTGACAAATCCCTCTGAGAAGTCCGCACCGGCAAGCTTCGCGCCCCCAAGGAACGAGGAACCGCGCACATCCGCCCCGACCGCAGACAATCCAGGCGCCGTAAGCTTCAGGAAGGCGCAGCGATCAAGAAACGCGCCGTCGATATGCGCGTCCGTCAGATCCGCCTCCAGGACCTGGCATTCGCGCAGCGTCGCCCGCTCGAAGCGGGCTCCGATCGCCGTTATCCGCATCATGATCGATCCTTCGAAGCGGGCCTCCGAGAAGTCAGCCCCCGAAAAATCGACATCCATGAACTGCGTCCCGGCGAACTTGGCGCGCCGCGCGCTCGCACCGGCAAAGCTTGCTTCGAGGATCATGGTGTTGGAGAGCTGCGTGCCATCCAAGCGCATGCCCCGCCCGTTCACGCTCGAAAGGTTCGCACCCGTGAGCTGCGCATCGGAGAAATCGGCATATTCGAGCCGCGCTTCGGTCAGCGTCGCTTTGGTGAGGTTCGCCCCGCAGAGCCGGGCATTGGCGAGGTTCGCCCGTTCAAGGTAAGCGCCGGAGAGATCGAGGCCGGACAAATCGGCTCCCGCGAGATCCACCCCGGCCAGATCGCGCCCCGCCAGGGACAGGCCGGCCCGGATATGCTCCAGCACGCTGTCACCAAACCGCTTGCTGATGCGCAGCGGCATGGGGATATGCGGAAAGCCCGCCTTTAGCGACATGAGCCGCACCGTCGCCATGCTCTCCGTGAGGCGGACCTCCGCTTCGTCCAGCTGGCGGTTGAGTTCTTCCAGCTGGGTCGTCACCTGGGTGTTGGCATCCCCAAGGCCGGGCGAGCCGCCTGCAGGCGCCAGCGACATCTTCCCGATTTCGGCAAGCAGCGCATCCACGGGGCTCCCGCCGCCCGCCGCGGCAAGGCCGGGCAAACTCTGCGAGATCTGCGCGTTGGCGGCTGCCATCTTCTGCTTGGATTCCGCGACGAAGTCCGGCGAAACGGCCGGATCGCTCAGCAGATCGTCGAGCAGCGCCGAGACCTGAGTGTTGGAAGGCGCCGGTGGTTCCCGCGATGCGCCGTCGGCCAAATCGGGAAGGTCCGGCGCGGGGCGGCCGGCGACCTCGGCAATGGCGGCACGCGCCTCGGCAAACGGACTGCTTTCGGGCAGCTGGAGGAAGCGCGCCTTGGCCTCGGCCAGCAAGGTCTCATCGTCGCCCTTCAAGCCCTCCACCAGGAGGGCCCGCCAGTCGCGGATACGCTCGGCGTCGGCCTCCATGTCTGCGGGAGACGATCCATCGCCTGTTTCATCCAGCGGCGGCATTTCGATCTGCGCGAACGCCTTGTCGAGGCCGCTGCCAAGATCGCTGCCGACAAGCGGGGTGATGGACGCGAGCAGTGCATCCACCTCCTTGGTCCCGGCACCGGGCGCATTCATGGCCTTCATGGCCTCGATCACCGGCATTCCCAGCTCGGTGACGCGGCGAATCTCCTCGTCCGACTTCGCTTTCTGCTCTTCCACGATATCGAGCATGTCGCCGAGATCGAAATCGCCCTCGGCGAGCTCTTCGGGTGTTGGAAAAGGCAGAAGGATCGGCGGCTCATCCGAGCCGGGCGGAGGAGGACGCAGGGCCTCCGGCAGCCCCACCTCGTCCAGCATGCGGGTGGTGGCGAAAGCCATCATCTCCGCGCGCTTTGCCGCGCTTTGTTGCGCCAGCGCCATGCGCGCGGCCTTGCGCCGGGCCTCGTCGGCGGGATCACGCGGGGGGGAGAGCTGCCACTCGGAGAAAGCGTAGCGAAGCGCCGTCTCGGGATCGCAGCGCAGGCGGCGCACCTCGGCATAGTGCTCAATGGGACGGGGGGGCTCGCCGAGCCGCTCATAGGCCAGCATGACGTCGCTGACGTCCTTGCCCTGGATATCCGCCACCGGCGCGACACCGTGCCAGACAAGGATGCCGCGCCGCGCTCCGGCCACCAGCCACACCGTATCGAGAGCGAGGGTCATCTCGCTCCATTTTCCATCGTTCTGGCCGATGAAGGCGCGCGGCACCACACCGGGCAGCCGGCCTTCGATCACCGGCGTCTTGGCCGAGAAATTGTGGAGGGTGTAGGGCTCGTCGCCGGTCAGATACGTGGGGAGGCGCTGCCCCTCCGGCGCTGTCATGAAGAAGTCGGGGTGGATGTCGTCGGCAAGCGCCGGGTAGACGTCGCGCACCCAGGCGGCATCATAGGTTCCCGCAAGACGCTGGCGCTGCGGGTCCATCACGTCCAGCGGCCCGAAGCCGGCAGGTGCCGGCAGGTCGTCGATGGCATGGATGAGCGTGTCGGGATTCTCGATATTGGGCAGTTGCACCGGCTCGCCCTTGCCGAGGAGATCCGGTGCCCCAAAGCCGAGGCCCGCAGCGTTGGCCGGGTGTCCCGGACCGCCGAAGGCGCGCTTGGGCGACAGCAGAAGCTCATCGAGAGGGCGGGGTTCGGTCGCGACGTAGCGCCCGTTCGCCACCGTCCACCAGCGATCGCCGAAGACGGCCAGGCGCTTGTGCATGCCGGCGATGCGGGCCTCCAGCAGCACCGCGTTGCTCTGCGGCGCCTGGATCTTGCCCGCGATGAGGATCTCGGCGCGCGGCTTGGGCATGCACGTGTCGAGAGCGCTGCCCTCCGGCAACGCCTCGGCCGCCATCAGCCAGAGCGACTGCTCGCCGTCGAGCTTGGAAGAATCAGCAAGATCGAACGCGGCGATCACCGAGGCCACGAATCGCGCGCCGTTCCGTCGCCGCTCGATCTTGTGGAGCAGCCCAAGCGTGCGCGGTTTGATGATTAAAGGCATTGAGACTTCTATACGGCTGAAAGGCTCCGGACCCCGCTTTCTAGAGGTGTGTCTTTACAGCCATGCGACGGCATCCCTCCCGGTGCCCCGCCAACGCATGCTGCACTGCAACGTTGACATGCCGGCGCACAATCCACAGTGTGAAGGAATTCCAAGGGGAGCCCTGCGAGGGGGCTGAGAGATCGCCTTCCGGAATGGTCGTCATGACCTCCGGCGCCGCGATGACCCTTCGAACCTGATCCGGGTCATGCCGGCGAAGGGATCGGAACAGCCTAAAGCCCTTGCGGTCTCCGCACGTGCTATGGCGCCCACCGTCTCCTGAAGCTCATCCCGGATCTCATTTGGAGCGCAAGCTTAAAGGAGATCCGTATGCTCGACGAAGCCTCGACCTCTTCCCTGAAAGTCACCACGGGGCCCCTGCCCTATTCCCGCAAAGTGCAGATTGCCAGCGCCCGCCCCGACGTGCAGGTGGCGATGCGCGAGATCATTCTCTCCGACAAGAATGAGCGGCCCGTGCGCGTCTACGACACGTCCGGCCCCTATACCGACCCGACCGCCCTCATCGACCTCACCAAGGGCCTGCCCGAGCTGCGCCGCCAGTGGGTGCTGGAGCGGGGCGATGTGGAAGAGGTGGAAGGCCGCGCGCAGAAGCCCGAGGATGACGGACTGAAAGCTGGACAGGTCAGCCACCTGCCCGCCTTCGACCGCACCGGCCGCAAGCCCCTGAGGGCCAAGGCCGGCAGGCGTCCGACCCAGATGGCCTATGCCCGCGCCGGCATCATCACCGCCGAGATGGAGTATGTGGCCGCGCGCGAAAACCTTGCGCGCGCCAATGGCGGCGCCCATCCCAACCACATGGCCATGGGCCTCGGCGCGGCGATCCCCACCGACATCACGGGCGAATTCGTGCGGCAGGAAGTGGCGCGCGGCCGCGCCATTATCCCCAACAACATCAACCACCTCGAAACCGAGCCCATGGCGATCGGCCGGAACTTCCTGGTGAAGATCAACGCCAATATCGGCAACAGCGCCGTCACCTCCGGCGTGGCTGAAGAGGTGGACAAGCTGGTGTGGGCCACCCGCTGGGGCGGCGACACGGTGATGGACCTGTCCACGGGCAAGAACATCCACACCATCCGCGAATGGATCATCCGCAACGCGCCGGTGCCCATCGGCACGGTGCCGATCTATCAGGCGCTGGAGAAGGTAAACGGCGTCGCCGAGGACCTCACCTGGGAAGTTTTCCGGGACACGGTCATCGAGCAGGCCGAGCAGGGCGTGGACTATATGACCGTCCATGCCGGCGTGCGGCTGCCCTACGTGCCGCTCACCGCCAACCGCGTCACCGGCATCGTCTCGCGCGGCGGCTCCATCATGGCCAAGTGGTGCCTCGCGCACCACAAGGAGAGCTTCCTCTACGAGCATTTCGAGGAGCTGTGCGAGATCTTCTCCTGGTACGACGTCGCCTTCTCCCTGGGCGACGGCCTCCGCCCCGGCTCCATCGCGGACGCCAACGACGCGGCCCAGTTCGCCGAACTGGAGACGCTGGGCGAGCTCACCGAGATCGCCTGGAAGTATGATTGCCAGGTGATGATCGAGGGCCCCGGCCACGTGCCCATGCACCTCATCCGCGAGAATGTGGAGAAGCAGCTCAAGATCTGCCACGAGGCACCGTTCTATACGCTCGGCCCGTTGGTGACCGACATCTCTCCCGGCTACGACCACATCTCCTCCGCCATCGGCGCGGCGATGATCGGCTGGTTCGGCACCGCCATGCTCTGCTACGTGACGCCGAAGGAGCATCTCGGCCTGCCCAACCGCGACGATGTGAAGGCGGGCGTCATCTCCTACAAGATCGCCGCCCACGCAGCGGATCTTGCCAAGGGGCACCCGGCCGCGCGCATCCGCGACGATGCGCTCTCCCGCGCCCGCTTCACCTTCCGCTGGCGCGATCAGTTCGCGCTTTCGCTGGACCCGGAGACGGCGGAGCAGTTCCACGACGAGACCCTGCCGGCCGAAGGCGCGAAGGTGGCGCACTTCTGCTCCATGTGCGGGCCGAAATTCTGCTCCATGAAGATCAGCCAGGAGCTGAAGATCGAGGCCGCCGACATCGCCAGTGCGGCAGCGGGCATGGACGAGATGTCCCGCAAGTTCCGCGAGGGCGGCGGCGAGATCTATCGCCCCGCCGACGATCTGGCGCCGCCGCCCTCGGCGTGAGGTGTACGGGACGGCACGTCATGGCCGGGCTTGACCCTGCCATGACGTGCCGCCGTCTTCCGCGAAGATCCCCGGGTCAAGCCCGGGGATGATGCCTCACACCAGGAAGCCCGTCCCCGCCGCACTGGTGAAGTCGAGCTGCACGACGAGGTCGTTGAAGTCGTGGTCGCCGCCGCCATAGAGGTCTTCCCAGCCCCAGGTGTTGAGGCCGTAATTCCAGATGTGGCCGACATGCTGGCCGTCCACCGTCTCGTTGGCGCCTGAGAAGGCCCAGAAGGTGTCGGTGCCGTTGGTGATGCGCATGGCGATCAGGTCGCCCGCATCCACATCCGCCAATTCTGTCTGGGCGAAGGCGCCATAGCCGGGGCCATGGATCCAGTCCCCGCCTGCGGTTGTCTTATAAGCATGTGCGAGGCTCGCCGCGTCATAGCCCGCCTGACCCGGCTGGAGACCGCTCACAGTGCCGGAATAATCGTCCACCTTATAGAACAGCACCGAAATGTCGTTCATGCCATTCTGGCGCAGGCGCACCACGACGTCCTGATCGTTCGCGCCCTCCGCGGTCTGGGCCACCGCCACCGCGCGGGCCACCTGGACGGCGCTGTCGGTGGCGTCCGAGACGAAATCCACGAAGCCGCCGGCGGATGAGAGCGTCGCCTGGGGCGTGCCGGTGGCTGTCCCGCCGATCACCACGGAAAGGCCTGCGCCAGCGGCGGCATGTGCGTCGACAACCGTACCCTGTGCGTACCGGTCATACATGGTCACCAGCTCGGAGGAGAAATCTGCCTGGAGCGATTGCTGTGCGAACTGGCTGGTCCACGCATAGGCGCCGCCGGCCGCGCCGGCGAAGCTGATGTCATGGCCACCGAGATCGAGACCGATGGTTGCATTCGAGCTGAGCATCGACTGGAACAGCAGGCTCTGGTCGATGGTGCTGGTCCAGCCGCCGGAGGTGTCGGTCAGCACGTCGGGCGTGTCAAAATAGTATTGGGCGGTGGCGATGGCCGAGAGCCCGCGCGCGAGCAGGAGGGCGTTGGGCGTGCCGAGGCCGGTGGCAAGGTCATAGCCCGGCCCTGCATGGTCCCCGAAGCCAGTGGGCGTGATGGGCAGGGGACTGCCGTAGGACTGGCTCACGATTGATCCGCCCTCGGCGAAGCTGGAAATATTATTGCCGAGCGTAATGTCGTTGAACGCCGCCGGGGTCGCCACAGCGGCCATGTAGAGCAGGTCATTGGCATAGCCGAGCCGCGGCAGGCCGATGGCTGAAAGCTCGGCGTTCAGGTGCGCGGTGAGCGAGGCCCAGAAGGGCGTCGCGGCGCTGGTGCCGTAATCATCCCAGATGCCGGCCATGGTCTGACCCGGCACCTTGTAGTCGATGCTGCCGCCAGCCAGGGCCGAGACATCAGGCGTGCCGCGCCCCTGCTCATGGAGGGGATCGGCGGTGAAAGGCGTCAGCCCGTAAGCGAGTTGGTACCAGGGCGTCGGCTGCGTCGGGTCCGCGCCGCCGGAGCCCGCATTGTTGACGTAATAGCCGGGGTTCAGCATGGCGCCGGCCAGATAGTAGGAATTCCACACCGTCTCGATGAAGGTCGTGTCGACGGAAGTGGGGTCGGTGGGAAGGCCCACCATGCCCCCCGAGACGAGCTGCCAGATGGTCGCGAGGTTGCCCGCCGCCACCTGCTCCACGATCTCCCTTACGGTCGTGTCGTGGTTCGCCATGTCGGGGGTTTCCAGCGACGTGCCGCCCACCAGCACGCCATAGGGGCTGGTATAGGTGGTGTACTGGTTGGTGATGCCGTTCCCCACCTGGTCGCCCGAGCCGCCGTCGCCATTGGCCGAGAACACCGAGATGTTGCGCAGCATCGCGTCCACGAAGAGCTGGCTGGTCGCCTCATAGAAAGGCGAATCCGGGTTCGGCATCTGGAGATCGCCGAAGGAGGAGGAGATCACGCCCGGATTGTGCAGCAGGTCCCAGAATGCCTGCTGATAGCCCGTGAAGCTGGAGAAATAGGAATTGCCGTTCTGGCCCGACCCCACATAGAGGCCGATGGTGCTGCCCGGGGCCGCCGAGGTGACGACGCCCACGTCCAGCGAGCGCTCCCCGGCCGAGTTGTCATAATACTGCCCGGCGCTGTTCTGGACGTAGAAGTGGCCGTCTGTGTCGATGCCCGCCGTGCGGCGATATTCGTTCAGAAGCTCCTGGAAGGTCTTGGTCGCATCGCTGGGCAAGGCGGTGCCGACGCCCGGTTCCAGAAGGCCGACCGTGCCCGTGTCCTGCGTCGCCCAGCCGACGGGGAAATTATAGAAGTTCCGGCCGATCTCGAAGGGAAACTGGTCAGGCCGCACAGTGGAATTGTTGCCCGGGCTCTGCGGGCCCTGTGGCAGCGTGACGGAGGCGCCGCCGGACAGGTCCGATGCGGCAGGTGCCGCATTGAAGTCGAACCACAGGCCCTTGACCCCCCACTCCTCGGGAAGCGAGAGGCTGCCGTTCCAGAACAGCAGGTCGGCATCATCCGCCGGGCCGGTCCGCAGCAGGTCGGTGCCGAACAAATCGTGGAAGGTCGCGTTGTCGAGGGAAAGCCAGATGGTGCGCGACGCAGCCGAGCTCACATAGCCCGTCACCCCCTGGGCGTCGCCGAGGAGGGTGAAGCCCCGGTTGGTGAGGTCGGTCACGACCTGGTTGTAGTGCGTCTCGTTCGCGCCGTAGGTGGACCACAGCGTCCCGTCCGCATTCATGTCGGCGAGGATTTTCTGCCGGGTCGCCCAATCGCTGTTGAGGAGCGCGGTCGGGTCGGTGGCGCGGTCGAGCACCAGCGCCACGTTGATCCCGGACCCTGTGTGCTCGATTTCGCCGGGTGTGATGCCGTAGGCCGCTTCGGGTGTCGTCGCGGTGGTGGACCTGTAGCTGGTGAAATCCAGGAAAGTGGAATTCGCGACCGTAACATTGGCCATATGCACAGCTCCCCAACCTACGCCTTAAGTGGAGCTAAACTTTAAGACGATTTTTTCGAACACAGAACGGTCTAAAAATCTGGAGGTACCAAGATATTGAATTCCCCAGCGGCCGGGCGCAGCCGGCCGCCTTCGGGATATGTCGTCATGGGTTCGGGAAGACGCAGGCTTGCCGCTCAAACCTCGAACGCGTCTCCGACGGACGGCACGATCACCTTGGTGGGGTGCCCTTCGAGCGCCGCCACGAAGCCGGAAGCGTCCTTAACCAGCGGCGGGAAGGAGGCATAGTGGCAGGGCACCACCGTCTCCACGTTCAGGAAGCGCCGTACGGCCAGCGCCGCCGTCTCCGGCCCCATGGTGAAGCGGTCGCCGATGGGCACGAAGGCGACCTTCGGCTTGTGGATCTCCGAGAGCAGCGCCATGTCCGAGAAGATGTCGGTGTCGCCGAGATGCCAGACCGCCGGCTCATTGGGTGCCTTAACGATGAGGCCGTTGGGATTGCCGAGATAGGTGGGGTTCGCCTCGCCGCCGCCGGAGGAATGGTCCGCGCGCACCATGGTGACGGTGAAGCCGTCCACCGGGATCGTGCCGCCGGTATTCATCATCTGCAGGCTCGTCAGCCCCTGCCCGCCCAGGAAGGCGCAGATTTCAGGGTTGGCCACCACCGGCACATCGCGTCCGGCACCCTTCACGATGTCGACGGTGTCGCCGATATGGTCGCCATGGCCGTGGGTGAGAAGCACATGGGTGACGCCGCGCACGGCGTCCTCCCGGTCCCCCTTGAAGGCGGGGTTGCCGGTGAAGAAGGGGTCGATCAGCACCACCTTGTCGGCGAATTCCAGACGGAAGGCCGCATGTCCGAACCAGGTGATCTTCATGGGATGTGCCTTTGAATAATCTTGATAGATGGGCGCGCGGGAGCATGCCGAAGGCCCTTGCACCACGCAACGCTTAGAGTTTGCGGGGCGTTCCGCTACGGCTCGCCCCGCATGGCCGGACATGGTAGCGAGGGATCATGACATCGGCCCCCTCGCCTGCCCCGGTCCTCACCCTGGCGGAACTCGTTCCCCATCTGCCGCCACGCGGGGCGCTGCTGGGCCTCGACCTCGGCACCAAGACCATCGGCGTTGCCGGTTGCGACCCGGACCGTAGGCTCGCCACCGTGATCGAGACGGTGCGGCGCACGAAATTCACCGCAGATGCGGAGCGGCTCGTCTTCCTGGCGAACGAACGCAAGGCGGTGGCCTTCGTGCTGGGCCTGCCGCTCAATATGGATGGGAGCGAAGGCCCGCGCGCCCAGGCGAGCCGCGCCTTCGCCCGCAATTTCGCGCGCCTCTCCGGCCGCCCCATCGCGCTCTGGGACGAGCGGCTTTCCACCGCCGCCGTGGAGCGCGCGCTGATCTCGGCCGACATGAGCCGCTCGAAGCGCGCGGCGGTGATCGATCAGCACGCCGCCGCCTTCATCCTGGAAGGGGCCTTGGATTTCCTCACCCGTGTCGCCGGGCAGGCGGCGGGGGACGAGGCATGAACATGGCGCCACGCGCGATTCGCGCGCGTTTCGATCCCCACCCGTTCCGCCGCCCGCCCATCGGCGTCCCATTTCGGGACAGCAAATACTCCCGCCCCGACTAAGCCCTATGTGAAGCCTCAGACTTCCATGTCCGTCATTTTCGATTCCCTCGTTCCGGTCGCCCTGCTCATTGCCCTGGGCTACGCGCTCCACCGCACGCTACTGCGGGACCCGAGCCATTGGTTCGGCATGGAGCAGCTCACCTATTTCGTGCTGTTTCCGGCGCTTTTGCTGATCTCGGGCATCCGCGCCGACCTGTCCAAGGTGAGCTTCGCTGGCGTCGTGGGCGCCTATGCCATCACGCTCACTTTGTTCTTCTTCTCGCTGCTAGCGATCCGCCCCCTGCTGGCCCAGCGGCTCGCCATATCGGGACCGGCCTTCACCTCCCTCTGCCAGGGGGTGCTGCGCTGGAATTCCTACATCGCCCTGGCCGTAGGCGATGGGCTGTTCGGGGCGGAGGGTGTCGCGGTCATGGCCGTGGCGCTGGTCTGCCTGATCCCCATGGTAAACGTGATGGTGGTATGGGTGCTCGCCCGCTATGCCAGCGCGAAGCCTCCGGGAATGGGAGAGGTGCTGCGCCAGCTCGCCCGCAACCCGCTTATCTGGTCCTGCGGTCTCGGCATGGGGATCAATGCGGCCGGCATCCATCTGCCGGCAGTGGTGCTGGAATTCACCGATATGCTGGGGCGCGCGTCGCTTGCGGTGGGGCTCCTGGTGGTGGGGGCCGGACTTACGTTGCGCAACCTCGCGCGGCCGCAGCTCATGACCTGGCTCGCAGTGGTGCTCAATCTGCTGATGAAGCCGGCATGCACGCTTGCCATCGGCTATGCGCTGGGCCTGCGCGGGCTGGAACTTACGGCAATCGCGCTGCTGGCCGCCGTTCCCTCCTCGCCGTCCGGCTATGTGCTGGCCCGGCAGATGGGCGGGGATGCGCCGTTGCTGGCGGAGATCCTGACCATTCAGATCCTGGTCTCCGCCGTCACGCTGCCGCTCGTCGCCATGGTGGCGACAGCGGTGGGGTCATAAAGCCTCAGCAGACGCCCCAATAGCCATATCCGCGGCCGTCCGTCTCATACCAGCAGCGGCCACGGGCGGGCACGCGGTAATAGGCCGGAGGGGCGGCGTAGCCCGGAGGCGCCACGTAATAGGCCGGCGGCGGTCCATAGGCCGGCGGAGGCGCATAAACCACCGGCGGCGGGGCGGTGGCTGCGGCGATGGCCGCGCCACCGATGATGCCGGCGGCAATGCCCGCGCCCACGGCGGCGCCATTGTTCCAGCCGCCGCAATTCCAGCAGCCCCGGCCCCAACCCGGACCGTAATAACCCACCTGCGTGACCCCGGACGGCGCCGTCTGGGCGGCCTGGAGGGCGCCCGTGCCGATGGACGCGGAAAAAGCGGGGGACGCGGCCGCCACGCCGAGCGCGGCGACGAAACCAAAGGCCGCAAGCTTCTTGGTGAGCATCACCATGATGTAAGTCTCCAGCAGCTTGCCGACCGTGTTAGACTTTTGCACGGCGTGCAAGACACATCGCCTTTTGGGTCACATCTGAACAAAGCCAAATTATGTCGCCCAATCGGCATTAACTATGTTCTTCGCCGTCTACTGAATGCGGTATGAACCAAACGTGGCCATAGCGTGCTGACTGCCCGCTTCATGGCGGCATTTGGTCTTCCGCACGGTTTCGGGCGAAATCGTTAAGAAAAACGCCCAAGCCCCAGACGCAGTTCCCCGCTTGCGGGGGACGGTGCTGTTCTTTAAAGGGTCGAGCTTGCCATGCATGCCCCCTCCCCCTTCACCCTCCATCGCCGAGACCTGATCGGCATCGAGGGCCTGTCCGCCGAGGAAATCCTCGGACTTCTGGATCTGTCGGAGGAGTTCGTCGACCTCAACCGACAGATCGAGAAGAAGCGCACCACGCTGCGCGGACGCACGCAGATCAACCTCTTCTTCGAGGCGTCCACCCGCACGCAATCATCCTTCGAGATCGCCGGCAAACGCCTCGGCGCGGACGTGATGAACATGTCGGTGAGCACCTCCTCCGTGAAGAAGGGCGAGACACTCATCGACACGGCCATGACGCTGAACGCCATGCACCCGGACATATTGGTGGTGCGCCACCATGCCTCCGGCGCCGTGGCGCTGCTGGCGCGCAAGGTGGATTGCTGCGTGGTGAATGCCGGCGACGGCGCCCACGAGCACCCGACCCAGGCGCTGCTGGACGCGCTGACCATCCGCCGCAACAAGGGCCGCATCCAGGGGCTCACGATCGCCATCTGCGGCGATGTCATGCATTCGCGGGTCGCCCGCTCCAACATGCTGCTGCTGTCGACGCTGGGCGCGCGGGTGCGGGTGGTTGCTCCCTCAAGCCTTCTGCCCTCAGGCATCGAGCAATATGGCGTCGAGATCCACCGCTCCATGGAGAGCGGACTGGAAGGCGCCGACATCGTCATGATGCTGCGCCTCCAGCGCGAGCGCATGGCCGGCTCCTTCATCCCCTCGGTGAAGGAATATTTCCATTATTTCGGCCTGGACGAAGCCAAGCTCCGGCGCGCCAAGCCCGACGCGCTGGTGATGCATCCCGGCCCCATGAACCGGGGCGTGGAAATCGACTCGGCCGTGGCGGACGGGCCGCAATCGCTGATCCGGGAACAGGTGGAGATGGGCGTCGCGGTCCGCATGGCGGTGCTCGACGTGCTGGCGCGGAAGCTTCCCAATGCGTGAGAACGGCCGCGGCTCCGAACCCCATCCTTTGATGCTGGTGAACGCCCGCATCGTCGACCCCTCGCGCGGCTCCGATTTCCACGGCGACGTGCTGCTCTCCGAGGGCATCATCCGCGACGCGGCGTTCGGCCTCGCGGCCGGCGGCGTTCCGGACGGCGCGGAGGTGGTGGACTGCAAGGGCGCCATCGTCGCCCCCGGCCTCGTGGACATGCGCGCCTTCGTGGGCGAGCCGGGCGCCGAGCATCGCGAGACGCTGGCCTCGGCGAGCCACGCGGCGGCTGCGGGCGGCGTCACCACCATCGTCTGCCAGCCGGACACCGACCCGCCGGTGGACGATCCGGCCATCGTCGACTTCATCCTGCGCCGGGCGCGCGACACGGCGGTGGTGCGCGTCCATCCCATGGCGACGCTCACCAAGGGCCTCAGGGGCGAGGAGATGACCGAGATCGGCCTACTCCAGGCCGCCGGCGCCGTGGCCTTCACCGACGGCGCGCGCTCCCTGGCCAGCGCCCAGGTGCTCCGGCGCGCGCTCACTTATGCCCGCGACTTCGACGCGCTCATCGTTCACCACACCGAGGACGCCACCATGTCCGGTGGCGCCATGAACGAGGGCGCCTTCGCCTCGCGCCTCGGCCTGCCGGGCAATCCCAAGGCGGCCGAAACCATCGTTCTGGAGCGGGACCTGCGGCTGGTGGCCGGCACGCGCGGGCGCTACCACGCCGCTTCGCTCACCTGCGAAGAATCGCTGGAGGTTCTGGCGCGGGCGAAGCAGGCCGGGCTTCCCGTCACCGCCTCCGCCAGCATCAACCATCTCTCCTTCAACGAGCTGGATGTCGGCCAGTACCGCACCTTCTTCAAGCTTTCCCCGCCTTTGCGCGGGGAGGATGACCGCAAGGCCCTGGTGCACGCGCTTTCGTCCGGCCTGATCGACGTGGTGGTCTCCGACCACAACCCGCAGGACGTGGAAGTGAAGCGCCTGCCCTTCGCCGAGGCGGAGCCGGGCGCCATCGGCCTTGAGACCCTTCTGTCGGCCGCGCTGCGGCTGGTGCATTCCGACGAGATTGACCTCGTGAACCTGCTGCGCGCGCTCTCCACCCGGCCCGCCGAGCTTCTCGGGCTAAGGGCGGGCACGCTGCGGCCCGGCGCGCCGGCGGACATCGTGGTGTTCGACCTCCACATGCCCTGGGTGCTCGATCCGACGCACCTGAAGTCTCGCTCGCGCAACACGCCGTTCGACGAAGCCCGGCTCACCGGCCGCGTCCTGCGCACCATCGTTGCCGGGCGCACCGTCTACGAATACGTTTAATTTGTACGTCTGACGGCGGCCCGCATGTCCTCCCTTTCCTGGTCCCTCTCGGTGCCGCTCGCCCTTGCAGCCGCCGTCTTCGGCTATCTGCTGGGCTCCATTCCGTTCGGCATCCTGATCACGCGGTTCGCCGGCACGGCCGATATCCGCACCATCGGCTCCGGCAATATCGGCGCCACCAACGTGCTGCGCACCGGGCGGAAGGACCTTGCGGCCCTCACCTTGCTGGGCGATGCGCTGAAGGGCACCGTCGCCGTGCTCATCGCGCGCTGGGCGCTGGGCGAGGAGGCGGCCCTGCTCGCCGGCCTCGGCGCGTTCGCGGGTCATCTCTGGCCGGTCTGGCTCGGCTTCAAGGGGGGCAAGGGTGTCGCGACATTTCTGGGTGTGACCCTCGCCTTGTTCTGGCCCGCCGCCATCGTCTTCGCCATCGCCTGGATCGCGATCGCGGCCGCGACGCGCTACTCTTCCCTCGCCGCTTTGGTCGCCTCGGTGGCGACACCGCTGAGCGCCTTCCTGCTCGGCGCGCCTGCGGCAGCCCTGCTGCTGGCCATTCTCGCCGTCCTGCTCTGGCTGAAGCATCGCGCGAACATTGCGCGCCTTATCAGCGGCACCGAAGGCCGTATCGGCAGCAAAGGCAGTCCGAAGAGCGACGCTGAGGGATGAGCCGGCGCGGCGCACGGCTCACCGATGCCCAGCGCCTCGACTGGCTGCGGCTGATCCGCACGGAAAATGTGGGGCCGCGCACCTTCCGCGCCCTCATCAACCAGTTCGGCGGCGCGACTGCCGCCCTTGACGCCCTGCCGGCGCTGGCCCGGCGCGGCGGGGGCTCCACCCCACCCCGCATTCCGAGCCGCACTGAGGCGGAAGACGAGAGCGCCGCCCTCGCACGCATGGGCGGCCGGTTCGTGGTCACCAGCGACGCCGACTACCCGCCCGCTTTGCGGCATCTCGACGATGCGCCGCCCGTCATCTGCGTGCGCGGCTCCGCCGCTCTGCTCGCGGCGCCGAAGATCGCCATCGTCGGCGCGCGCAACGCTTCCGCCGCGGGGCGGACCATGGCGGCCCGTCTCGCCCGCGATCTCGCGGCGGCGGGCTATGTGATCGTCTCGGGCCTCGCCCGGGGCATCGATGCCGCCGCCCATGCGGCGAGCCTCGATGCCGGCACCATCGGCGTGTTCGCCGGCGGCCTCGCGCGGCCCTATCCGCCGGAGAATATCGGGCTCATCGAGGAGATGGCCGAGAAGGGCGCGGTCCTCTCCGAGATGCCGCTCCTGTGGGAGCCGCGCGCCCGCGACTTCCCCCGGCGCAACCGCCTCGTCTCGGGCATGTCGCTGGGCGTGGTGGTGGTGGAGGCGGCGGAGCGCTCGGGCTCCCTCATCACCGCCCGGCTCGCCGCCGAGCAGGGACGCGAGGTGTTCGCCGTGCCCGGCTCCCCGCTCGACCCGCGGGCCGGCGGCACGAACCGCCTTTTGAAGACCGGCGCCGGGTTCGTGACCGAGGCGGACGACGTGATCGAGGCGCTTGCGCCGCTCCTCGCCCACCCTCGCCCCGATGATGTGGAGGCCCCCGTGTCGCCGCGCGATGCGGCCGATCCCCCTTCGGACACGGCCCGCGCCCGGATCGTGGAATTGCTCGGCCCCGTGCCCTCCTCTCTCGATGAGTTGGTCCGGCTGTCGGGTTCAAGCGCGTCCGAGGTGCAGATCGTCCTCCTCGAGCTGGATCTGGCGGGACGGCTGGAGCGGCAGGCCGGCGGCAAGGTGGCCCTGCGCTGAACTCAGCGCCCGCGGCGGGATACACCCTCCTCAGTCTCCGTCACGCTGCGGGCCTCCAGCCGGGTGATTTCCAGAAGATAAGCCAGGGTGGTAAGCTTGTGGTCGCGCGCCAGCTTCGACAGCTCGGCTGTCAGCGATGCGACATAGGCAGCAAATTCCGCCGCGTCGGCTTCTGCATCCGGAGCAGACCCACCGCACATGCTTTTGCTCCCTGACTCGATCTGAAATGCCGTACGATCCTCAGGGTTGCCGTGGCTTTATCAAGCTACTATAGGTTGTAATTGGCTGATCTTATGCCTTTAGCGGGCTTGCCGCCATGGATTTGACAGGCCAGCCTTCGCACCCCATGTTGCCGCCGCCGCAGGGGCCGCGGCGTTCTCAAGAGACAACTTACGATGCAGGTCGTCATCGTCGAATCGCCTGCCAAGGCGAAGACGATCAACAAATATCTCGGTCCGGACTATGAGGTTATCGCCTCCTACGGACATGTGCGCGATCTCCCCTCGAAGGACGGCTCGGTGGATCCCGACGCCGACTTCCGCATGCTGTGGGAGGTGGATCCGAAGGCGCAGAAGCGTCTGAACGAGATCGCCCAGGCGGTGAAGAAGGCCGATGGCCTGATCCTCGCGACCGACCCGGATCGCGAAGGCGAGGCCATTTCCTGGCACGTGCTGGAGATCCTCAAGGAAAAGAAGGCGCTGCGCGACCAGAAGGTCGAGCGGGTGGTCTTCAACGCCATCACCAAGCAGGCCGTCCTCGACGCCATGAAGGCGCCCCGCGCCGTCGATGTGGCGCTGGTGGATGCCTATCTGGCCCGCCGCGCGCTTGATTATCTCGTGGGCTTCACCCTCTCCCCCGTGCTCTGGCGCAAGCTGCCGGGCGCCCGCTCGGCGGGCCGCGTGCAGTCGGTGGCGCTGCGCCTCGTCTGCGACCGCGAGCGGGAGATCGAGACCTTCGTCGCCCGCGAATACTGGTCCATCGTCGCCCAGCTCGCGACCCCGCGCGGCGAACCGTTCGAGGCGCGGCTTTCGGGCGCGGACGGCAAGAAGATCACCCGCCTCTCGGTGGGCACGGCGGAGGAGGCCGCGGCCTTCCGCGCGGCGCTGAACAGCGCGAACTTCACCGTCAGCAATATCGAGGCGAAGCCGGTCCGGCGCCATCCGCAGCCGCCCTTCACCACCTCGACGCTCCAGCAGGAGGCGAGCCGCAAGCTCGGCCTCGCCCCCGCCCGCACCATGCAGCTCGCCCAGCGCCTGTATGAAGGCATAGACGTGGGCGGCGAGACCGTGGGTCTCATCACCTATATGCGAACCGACGGCGTCGACATGGCGCCGGAAGCGGTGGCCGCCACGCGGCAAGCCATCGGCAACCAGTTCGGCGACCGCTATCTGCCTTCGGCGCCGCGCAAATACACCACCAAGGCGAAGAATGCGCAGGAGGCCCACGAGGCCATCCGCCCCACCGATCCCACCCGCACGCCCGGCTCCGTGGCGCGCAATCTCGATCCCGAGCAGGCCAAGCTCTACGAGCTGATCTGGACCCGCACGGTGGCGAGCCAGATGGAATCGGCGGAGATGGAGCGCACCACCGCCGACATCCGCGCCGCCGTCTCCGGCCGCGAGCTGGAACTGACCGCCACCGGCACCGTCATCAAGTTCGACGGCTTCCTCGCCCTCTATCGCGAAGGCAAGGATGACGACGACGACGATGAGGAGAGCCGCCGCCTGCCCGCTATGGCGCGGGGCGACGCCCTCTCCAGGCGCGACATCGTCACCACCCAGCACTTCACCGAGCCGCCGCCGCGCTATTCGGAAGCGTCCCTCGTGAAGCGCATGGAGGAGCTGGGCATCGGCCGCCCCTCCACCTATGCCGCCGTGCTCGCGGTGCTGCGCGACCGCGAATATGTGAAGCTCGACAAAAAGCGCCTCGTGCCCGAGGACAAGGGACGGCTCGTCACCGCCTTCCTGCAGAGCTTCTTCAAGAGGTACGTGGAATACGATTTCACCGCAGACCTGGAAGAGAAACTCGACCAGATCTCGGCGGACGAGTTGGACTGGAAACAGGTCCTGCGCGACTTCTGGTCGGACTTCCATCTTGCCATCGACGCTACCAAGGACCTGCGCGTCTCGCAGGTGCTGGACGCCCTGGACGAGATCCTCACCGCCCACATCTTCCCGCCCACCACGGATGGGACCGACCCGCGCGTCTGCCCCACCTGCGGCACGGGCCGGCTTTCGCTGAAGATGGGCAAATTCGGTGCCTTTATCGGCTGCTCCAACTATCCCGAATGCCGCCACACCCGCCCGCTGACCGGCGAGGCGGCGCCTGAAGGCGACGGCGTGCGCAAGCTCGGCGCGGACCCGGAGACCGGGCTCGAAGTCACGCTGCGCGATGGCCGCTTCGGCGCCTATCTCCAGTTGGGCGAGGCCGAGAATGGCGAGAAGCCGAAGCGCTCCAGCCTGCCGAAGGGGCTCGCCCCGGCGGACGTGGACCTGGAGAAGGCCCTGGCCCTGCTCGCCTTGCCGCGCACCATGGGAACCCATCCCGAGGACGGAGCGCCCATCATCGCCGGCATCGGGCGGTTCGGCCCCTATATCCAGCACGGCAAGGTCTACGCCAATCTGGACAAGGACGACGACATCCTCTCCATCGGCCTCAACCGGGCCGTGGTGCTGCTGGCGGAGAAGCAAGCCAAGGGCGGACGCGGCGGCGCGACCGCCGGCCGGTCGCTGGGCGATCATCCGAGCGGTGGCGCCATTACCGTGCGCGCCGGCCGCTTCGGGCCATACGTGAACCACGGCAAGGTCAACGCGACCCTGCCCAAGTCCGTCGATCCGGAAGCCCTGACCCTGGCCGAGGCCATCGCCATCATCGACGCCAAGGCGGCGACCATGCCTGCGGGCAAGACCAGCGCGCGCGGCAAGAAGACGGCGAAGGCCGATGCGGGCGAAGGCACGGCCGCCAAGCCCGCTAAGGCAAAGGCTGCGCCCAAGGCGAAGACGGCCACCAAGGCCAAAGCCGCAACCGCCAAGGGAACAGCGGCCAAGGGAGCCAAGAGCGCCGGCTGATGCCGGCCTCTCACTCTATGGGCATCGCCTCGGCCGCTTCGCGCACCGTCGCGCGCAGCGGCAATTCCTTCATCGCGATGAGGAAGACGAGCCCGCAGGCGAGCGCCGCCGCCCCTCCCCCGAACACCAGGCTGAAGGCGGAATGCAGCTTCCCCTGGTCCGCGCCATGGGCGAGCTGCGCGAAATCGCCGGTCTCGCTGACACCGAGCGCGCCGATGAACACGGCCCCCAGCAGCGCCACCATCAGCGCGCCGCCGAGCGCACGGAAGAAGTTGGCCGCCCCCGTCGCCGTACCGAGCAGGTGAAGCGGCACCGCATTCTGGATGCAGACGGTGGAGATGGGGAACACCATGCCCATGCCCACGCTGGCGACCGTGAGCAGCACGACCCAGATCCACACCGGCAGGTCGGCCGGAATGACCGCCGCCGCCAGCAGGCACGCCACCGCCAGCACCATGCCGGCCACGGCCGGCCGCTTATAGTGCGTGAGCAGCGCCATGGCCCGGCCGCCAGCCACGGCGCCCACCACGGTGGCGGCCATCTGCGGGATCAGCGCCATGCCCGCCATGCTGGCGGAGAAGCCGCGGGCGGTCTCGAAATAGAGCGGCGTCATGATGGTGAGCGCGATCATGGTGCCATAGATGAAACAGGCGGCGCCCGTCGCATTGCCCACCACCGGGTCCGCGAGGATGGAGAGCGGGAGGAAGGGTTCGGACGCCGTCCGCATGCGCCAGACGAACAGGATGCCGGTCACCACCGACACCGCCAGCAGCGACAGGATCTCCGGGCTCGTCCAGGGATAATGGACACCGCCCGAGGTCATGGCGAGGAGCAGCGTGGTGGAGGACACCACCATCAGCCCGCAGCCCAGGAAATCCAGCTCATGGGGCCGGCCGTGGCGCGGCAGGCGGCCCAGCATCTTGCGCATCACCAGGAAGGCGGCGAGGCCGAGGGGAATGTTGATCCAGAAGATGAGCGACCAGTGCACGTGCTGGGCGAACACGCCGCCCACCACGGGGCCGGCAATGCTGCTCACCGCGAACACGCTGGCGAAATAGCCCTGGTAGCGCCCGCGCTCGCGCGGCGAGACCACGTCGGCGATGACGGTCTGGGCCAACGAGATCAGCCCACCGCCGCCGAGCCCCTGGAGACCGCGGGAGACGATCAGCATCAGCATGCTCTGCGACATGGCGCAGGCCAGCGAGCCGATGGAGAACAGGGCGATGGCCACCAGCAGCACCACGCCGCGCCCATGGATGTCGCTGAGCTTGCCGTAGAGCGGCGTCACGGTGGTGGAGGCCAGAAGATAGGCCGTGACCACCCAGGAGAGGTTGACGAAATCGCCGAGGTCGGCGCCGATGGTCGGAAGGGCGGTCGCGACGATGGTCTGGTCCAGTGCCGCCAGGAACATGGCGAGCATCAGGCCGAAGATGATGGACAGGATTTCGCTGTGCGAGAACGCCGAGGACGTCTCAGCCGGGTCGGACACGCCGCTCATTTTTTGGCTGGCTCTTTAGAATGCGCGCTCTTGGTGCCACGGGCTTCGATACGAAAAGCCTTGGCGCCTTGAATCGCTGCTGAAGCTGAATAGATAGATAGGCTACCTTACTATTTTCTTCAACTCAAAGCCGCGCGACTCGCCCCGAGGCGCGTGGTCGGGTAGCCTTCGGCGAACGGAAATCGAATCTTGGCGAAACGTATCTCCCCAGCCGGCCGATCTGCAAAGACCCGCGGCAAACCGCGCAGTGCTGCCGGGCCGGCACTGCCCGAGGCCCCCGCGCGGGACGGACGCCTGCCGTCCAAGGCGGAGCTGCTCGCCTTCATCGCGGCGCGTGGCGGCGACATCGGCAAGCGCGACATCGCCCGCGCCTTCGGCCTCGGCGCCGACCAGAAGCTGGAACTCAAGGCACTATTGCAAGAGCTGGACGCGGACGGCGCGGTGGATCGGCGCAGGCGCAAGGTCCATGTGCCGGGCGCCCTGCCCGGCGTGGTGCTCGCCGACATCACCAGCCGCGATGCCGATGGCGAGTTCATCGCCGTGCCGGTGGAATGGAACGAGGAGGAGCATGGCGAGGCGCCGCGCATCCTCGTCCAGGTGCCCCGGCGGACACGCGGCCCGGCCCCCGGCCTCTCCGACCGCGTGCTGCTGCGCATGGCGGACGGGCCGCAGGACGGGCGCTATGTGGGGCGCGTCATCAAAGTCCTGGAGAAGGCGCGCCGGCAGCAATTGGGCATCTACCGCGCCGCGCCCCAGGGCGGCGGGCGCATCATCCCCATCGACAAGAAGAATCTCGGCCGCGAGCTTCAGGTGCCCCCCGGTGCCGAGCAGGATGCGGCCGATGGCGATCTCGTCTCCGTGGAACTCATGCGCCAGCGGGTGTTCGGCCTGCCCACCGCGCGGGTGAAGGAGAAGCTCGGCTCGCTCTCCAGCGAGAAGGCCATTTCGCTGGTGGCCATCCACGCCCACGGCATTCCCCACGTCTTCCCCCAGAACGCGCTGGCCGAAGCGGACAAGGCCAAGCCGGTGAAGGCGGCGGGCCGCGAGGACTGGCGCGGCGTGCCCCTCGTCACCATCGACCCGCCGGACGCGAAGGACCATGACGATGCGGTCCATGCGGTGCGCGATGAAGACCCGGCCAACCCCGGCGGCTTCATCGTCACCGTCGCCATCGCGGACGTGGCGGCCTATGTGACGCCCGGCTCGGCGCTGGATCGCGAGGCGGTGCTGCGCGGCAATTCGGTCTATTTCCCCGACCGCGTCGTGCCGATGCTGCCAGAGCGCATCTCCAACGATCTGTGCTCGCTCCGCCCCTTGGAGGACCGGCCGGCACTGGCCGTGCGTATGGTCATCGGCGGCGACGGGCGCAAGAAGAGCCACACGTTCCACCGCATCCTCATGCGCTCGGCGGCGAAGCTCGCTTATGCCCAGGCCCAGGCGGCCATGGACGGCCAGCCGGACGAGACCACCTCCCCGCTGCTCGCCGACGTGCTGCGCCCGCTTTACGCAGCCTATGCCTGTGTGAAGAAGGCGCGCGACGCGCGCCAGCCGTTGGACCTCAACCTGCCCGAGCGCAAGATCCTCCTGAAGCCGGACGGCACCGTGGACAAGGTGATCGTGCCGGCCCGCCTCGACGCGCACCGGCTGATCGAGGAATTCATGATCCTCGCCAATGTGGCCGCCGCCGAGACGCTGGAGGCGAAACGCACACCCCTCGTCTACCGCGTGCATGACGGCCCGACGCTGGAGAAGCTGGCGAACCTGCGCACATTCCTCCTCACCATCGACATCAAGCTGCCCAAGAGCGACACGGTTCGCCCCTCCAATTTCAACCGCATCCTGGAGGAGGTGGACGGCACCGATGTCGCCCCGCTGGTGAACCAGGTGATCCTGCGCAGCCAGTCGCAGGCGGAGTACGCGTCGGACAATTACGGGCATTTCGGCCTCAATTTGCGGCGCTACGCCCATTTCACCTCGCCCATCCGCCGCTACGCCGACCTCATCGTGCATCGCGGGCTGGTGCGGGCCCACGGCTTCGGCAAGGACGGGCTCTCCGAGGAGACGATGCCCGACGAGCTCGCCGAGATCGCCGCCGCCATCTCCGTCACCGAGCGCCGCGCCATGGCGGCGGAGCGCGAGACGGTGGATCGGCTCATCGCCCACCACCTTGCCGATCAGATCGGCGCCACTTTCGGCGCCCGCATCAGCGGCGCCACCCGGGCGGGGCTTTTCGTCGCGCTGGACGAGACGGGGGCGGACGGTTTCATCCCCGCGTCCACGCTCGGCGCGGACTATTACCGTTTTGACGAGACCCGCCAGGCACTTGTGGGCGACCGCACCGGCGAGATGCACCGCATCGGCGACCGCGTGGAAGTGAAATTGGTGGAGGCGGCGCCGGTCGCGGGCGCGCTCCGGTTTGAGCTTCTGTCCGAGGGCGCCTATCTAGGGGGCGGGCGCGGCAAGTCCCGCCCGCCGCGCGGCATGCCCAAGCGAGGCAAGTTCGGCGGCAGACCCGGCGGCACGTCCGAGGGTCCTCCGCGCGGTCCGCGCGAGGGCTCCCGCCCCGCCAAGGCCGCACGGAAAGGTCGCAGGCAGACATGAGCATGACGGACGACGGCGCGCCCCGCGCCCCGGGCAATGCGATGATGCGCGGCTTCATGTGCCGCTGCCCGAAATGCGGCAAGGGACGTATGTTCAAGGCCTATCTGAAGGTGGCCGACACCTGCCCCATCTGCAGCGAGGCGCTCTACCACCACCGCGCCGACGACGCCCCGCCTTACGTGACCATCATGGTGGTCGGCCACATCGTGGTGCCCCTGCTGGTGCTGGTCGAAGAGGCGTTCCGCCCCGCGGTTTGGCTGCACCTCGCCATCTTCCTACCGCTCACCTTTCTCTTGAGCGTCCTGCTCCTGCCGCCCATAAAGGGCGCGCTCGTGGGGTTGCAATGGGCGCTGCGCATGCATGGTTTCGACCCGCGCAGCCCAGAGCACGAGCCCTTCCCACCGGACGCATCGCCAAAGGCACCATGACCGACCTCGCCGAACGCCTCACCAATACCGAGCGGGAGGAGCACTGGCCGAACGTGCGCCCGAAGGACGCCGCCTCCCTGGTGCTGCTCGACCGCAGCGGCAAGGTGCCGCGCGTGCTCATGGGCCTGCGTCATCCCGGCCACCGGTTCATGCCCAATGTGTTCGTGTTTCCCGGCGGACGCGTGGAGCTTGCGGACAAGTCCATGCCGGTCCACGGCGTGCTGGACACGGACAGCGAGCGGCGCCTGGGGCAGCACGTCTCGCGCCCCTCCCTGACCCGCGGCCGGGCGCTGGCCGCCGCCGCCATCCGGGAGACGTATGAGGAAACCGGCCTGTTGCTCGGCACCACCGAGGCGGGCGCACCCGAGATTCCGGCCGAATCCTGGAAACCGTTCGAGGAAAAGGGGGTCTTCCCCGACCTTGAAGCCCTCACCTTCGTGTTTCGCGCCATCACCCCGCCGCGGCGGCCGAAGCGGTTCGACACCCGCTTCTTTGCGGCTGATGTGAATGCCATCTGCGCGAAGGTGGACGGGCTGGTCGGCCCCTCCTCCGAGCTCGTCGAGACGCGCTGGCTCACCTTCGCGGAAACCGAGAAGGCGGAACTTCCCGCCATCACCCGCGTCATTCTCGAAGAACTGCGCACCCGCCTCGACGCCGGGTTCCGGCGCGAACTGCCCGTGCCCTTCTACAGCATGCACCGCGGCCGCTTCGTCCGAGTGGCCCTAGACTAGATTAGGACATTTCATGCACGCCCCGGCGACGGCGGCTCAGATGAGCCGGACGGCCTCAATTACCGCCGCCATTTCCTCGATCTCCGTTGTGGGCATCGGGATCAGCCTCTCCATCCCCCTCCTCGCGCTGGAGATGGAGTCGCGCGGCATCAACCATTCCTGGATCGGCATCAACACGGCTGTGGCCGGCATCGCCACGGTCATCACGGCCCCGTTCGTGCCGGCTTTGGTGCGCCGGTTCGGCCCGCGCACGTTGCTGGGCCTCGCCATCGCAGTCACCGCCCTGAGCCTGCCAGCCTTCAAGGCGTCCTCCTCGTTCCTGCTATGGTTCCCGCTGCGCTTCGCGCTCGGCGCGGCGCTCTGCATCCTGTTCGCCGTGAGCGAATTCTGGATCAATGCGGTGGCCCCGCCGAACCGGCGCGGGCTCATCATGGGCGTCTATGCCACCGCCTTGTCCATCGGCGCGGCTGTCGGCCCAGTGATCCTCAGCGTGCTGGGCACGCAAGGCTGGCCGCCCTACCTTGCCGGTGCCGCCGTGCTGGCGGCCGGGCTCATCCCCATCCTGCTCGCCAAGGGCATGGCGCCGAAGATCGCCGACGAGGGCGGCAGCCACGGTGTCCTCTCCTTCATCCGGAAATCGCCCTCGGCGACGCTGGCCGCTCTGGTGTTTGGCGCCATCGAGACCGCGGTGATGAGCTTCCTGCCGCTCTATGGCCTGCGCCTCGGCATGCCGGAAGGGCAGGCCTCCCTGCTGCTCACCATCGCCGTTTTGGGCAATGTGGCGTTCCAGATCCCGCTCGGCATCATCAGCGACAGGATCGACCGGCGCCTGCTGCTGATCTTCTGCTCCTTTGTCGGCACGGTGGGGGCGTTCGTTCTGCCCTATGTGCCGGTGGCGAGCCTTACCTTCCACGTGGCCGTCTTCCTGGTGACGGGAATCGTCGGCAGCCTCTACACGGTGGGCCTTGCCCATCTCGGTGCCCGATTCCATGGCGCCGACCTTGCCGCGGCCAATGCGGCCTTCGTCATGCTCTATTCCATCGGCCTCGTCATCGGCCCGCCTTTGGTTGGCTTCGGCATGGACCTTTATGATCCTTATGGTTTCGCCATCGTCATCGGCACCATGCTCGGGATGTATGTGACGGTGGTCAGCGCGCGCTTCGCACTCAGCGGACGTGCCAATGCTTGACAAAACGGAGCGAATGAACCAGTTTCCGCGCCCACGAGCCGCCGCGCCGGCAGCGCGTGCGATTAGCTATTGAACCCGCGCTGCCTCGGGCAAGCCAGCGGCACCAGGATTCAGAATTATGGCCAAGGCTGCAACCATCAAGATCAAGCTCCTGTCCAGCGCGGACACGGGCGTGTTCTACGTGACCAAGAAGAACTCCCGCACCAAGACCGACAAGCTGGTGCTGAAGAAGTACGACCCGGTCGCCAAGAAGCACGTCGAGTTCCGCGAGACCAAGATCAAGTGAGCTTGTGACGCTTCATCGTGACTAAGGGCGTCCCTCGGGGCGCCCTTTTTGTTTGTGCCCGCCAGTGCCCCTCTTCACAGGCCCGCAGCACGACACTGGAACCAGGCCATGGACATCTTCGATCGCCTGAAGGCAGCCGCAGCCTCCGACTGGCAGAGTTATGTAGACCACGATTTCGTACGCCAGCTTGGCGCTGGCACGCTGCCGCAGGCCGCCTTCCAGGCCTATCTGGTGCAGGATTATCTGTTCCTCATTCAGTTCGCCCGCGCCTGGGCGCTTGCCGCCTATAAGAGCCGCACCCTTGCCGACATCCGCGTGGCCCAGGAAGGGCTGGGGGCCGTCCTGAACGAAACCGAGCTCCACATTCGCCTATGCGCCAGATGGGGCCTGTCACGAAACGACATCGAAGCGGCGCCCGAGCATCAGGCCACGGTGGCTTACACGCGCTTCGTGCTGGACTGCGGCGCGGCCGGCGACCTGCTCGACCTTCATGTGGCCCTCGCGCCCTGCGTCATCGGCTATGCGGAGATCGGCCGCGCCCTCGCGCCCCAAGGTCTCGATGGCCTGGGCAGTCACCCTTATCGGGACTGGATCGGCGAGTATGCGGGCGAAGGCTATCAGAGCGTGGCGTCAGCGGCGCGGCGCCATCTCGATGAACTGGCCGGGAGGGCGATGACGGAGCGGCGTTTCGTCGAGCTCGCCGCCCTGTTCGCGCAGGCATCGCGCCTGGAAGCCGACTTTTGGCAGATGGGGTTTGACCTCGCCGGACATTGACCCGGCACCGAATCTCCGCCGGCGCCGGACCATGGGGGCGGAAACTCTCGAAGCCATCGGGCGCGACGGCTTCTGCTCCAAGAGCCGATGCCGCCGCCGTTCAGACTATCACAGGCCCGCCACGTACTGGCTCGGGTCCACCGGCTGCGAGCCCTTGCGGATCTCGAAGTGGAGCTGGGGAGTGTTCACCCCGCCGCTCTGGCCGGCCTTGGCGACGATCTGGCCGCGCCGCACGGTGTCGCCGCGCTTCACCAGAAGCTCGCTGTTGTGGGCATAAGCGGTGACGTAGCCGTCCGCATGCTTGATCAGGACGAGGTTGCCGTAGCCCTTCAGCTCGTTGCCGGCATAGGCGACCGTGCCATCTTCGGCGGAGCGCACGGAAGTGCCTTCCGGCACCGCAAAGTTCACGCCGTCATTCTTGGTGCCGCCCGGCTTCGGGCCGAAGCCGGAAATCACCCGGCCGCGCACCGGCGCCCGGAATTGCGGGCCGGAGCCGGCGGCGCGCGGCGCGTCGTCCGCATCGTCTGCCGCTGCCACCTTGGCGGGCGCGGCCGGTGCTGCGGCTGCCGTCGCCTGCTTGGCAGGAGCAGCGGGGGCCACCGCCTGAGCGGCGGGGGTCGCGGCCGCGGTGGGGGCGGCGAGCGGGGCTGCTGCTGAAACCGCGGCGGTCTTTGCGGCCGGCGCGGCGGGCGTGGCAACCTTGGGGGCGGGCGCAGCCACAACCGGCGGAGCAGCGACCGGGGCCACGGCCACCTGGGCGGGCTTCGGCGCGGCGACCGCGGGATGAGCCGCAAGGTTGCCCGCGCTCTGCGGCACGATCAGCGTCTGGCCGATGCGCAGGGTCGCTTCGTGGGTCAGGCCGTTGGTGACCGCAAGCTGCGAGGCGGTGGTGCCGTAATTGCGGGCGATGGAGGTCAGCGTCTCGCCGCCGGTCACCACATGGGTCGCGCCGGCGGCGCGCGGCGCGGGAGGCGCAACCGCGGTGTGCACCGGGGCCGCTGCGGGCGCGGGATAGGCCGGATAATTTGTCGGGGCATAGGCCACCGGCGGCCCGGAGGGCGCGGCCGGCTGGGCAGCCGCCTGATACGAGGTGCCGATCGGCGCGCTATCCACGCGAGCGGTGGGCGCCGAGCCCAGCGACCCTGTCACCTCGGGCGAACCCTGGGTCGAAGGTGGGTAAGGGCTCGACAAGGACGCGAGGCGGGTCGAATCGGAGCTGCACCCGGCAAGTGCGGCCGATGCCAGCCCAGCCAGGGCGAGCTTCGCCAAAGCGCTAGATCCCAAGGTCTTGCAGGAAGAAGGCATATGACCGCACTCGCACGCTACGAATTGACGTGAGTAAAGCGGCGCGGAGTAAACACCGGCTTAAATGCCGTGAAATCGCTCGAATCTCGCGCTGGTACGCGACATTTTTGCAACAGACCGAAATCCAGCTCAGCGCTGCGTCACCGGCGGGGTGGTCAGCAGGTCTCCGGTGGAGGTCGCGGTATTGGTGACGGTGGAGCCCAATTGCTGGACCTGCGCACCGAAATTCTCCCGCGACGTAGGGTCAAGCACCGCCACAGGCGCCGATATGACCACGCCCGCTGCCGTGCCGATGCTTGCGGCGGCACCGGTGGTCACCTGGATGATCCGGTCGCCCACGCCTTCACGCCCGTCGGTCAAGCTCTGACCGGCGAGGAGGCGGCTGCCGATCAACTGCACCACTTCCGGGCTCTCCGCGAACTTGCCGTGGTTGAGTTGGTCCCCGGTCCTCAGCTTGGTCAGGTCGACCACCGTGATCTTGTCCGCCTCGAACTCCGATTTGTAGGGCTCCTGGGACGGGTCCACCTGCCCAAGCCGCGCCTTCGAGCCCCAGACCCTCTGGGACACCTGAAGCGCCCGGTCATCCTGGGAGACGAAGAGGGTGAAGTTCGGCCGGATGGGACCAAAGTCCCTCATCTGGGTGCGGAAGATGTCCACGTCCACATCAGGCGCGGCCAGCATCACGGTCTTGATCTTGGGCAGGATGCGGCCGTTGCGGATGGCCATCTGGCGCAGCGCCTCCAGCGTCACCCAATTCCCCATGGAATGGGCGAGGACGGAAATCTCCCCGACGTTCGGGTCCTTGGCGAGGACGGTGAGCAGCTTTTCCAGCGCGTCGCGGGAATAAGACGCGCTCTCGCGGTCATAGCCATAAGCGAGCAAGCTGCCGCGCGAGGGCCAGGTGAACAGCACCGGCACCACGTCCGCCCCGGAATCATGGACGATCTGGGCGAAGCGGAAGACCGCATCCTCGAAACGGTTGTTGTAGCCATGGATGAAGACCAGCGCCTGCCGCTTGGGGGTGCTGCGGACCTTCCGGTTGAACCAGGCCTGGGCCTGATTCAACGAGACGATTTCGGCCTTTGTCGTCACGAAGTCGGTGGCCGGATTGCCGGGCACGCTTTTCGGCCACTGCACCTCGCCGATGGTGCGCGCGCTGTCCGGCGGCAATGAGACGGTAATCTCGGCAAAGCCGGGGTCCCAGGCCCGGTCACCGCCATAGAGGTCGCCGCCGGTGATCTGGGCGCGGGTGGTGGCAACCACCATCTCCACCTGGCTGGTGCCTTGGACCGTCTCGGCGACGGGGATCAGGATGCCCGGCGGCCGGCCGGCGCAGGCGGCCAGCCAAAGGCTCGCCAGCACGCTTGCGGCAACCGCTACGATTCCCCGGTGACGCCTCAAGACGCGACCTCCTCCCCCGATCCCCGGGTCGATAGAGGAGGAGGATGCCGGGCGCAAATGGCATCTGCGCGACTGGCTAACGGTGCCCGGTCACAGCGTCGCCGACAGGCCCTCGAGCAAGGGCACGAACCGCACCGCCGAAAGGGTGGTGGACGAGATGCCGCTAGGGCTCTTGGCGTAGCGGATCAGATGCTGCACCGAGGCGGGATCGCCCACCGGCGCCACGAGGATGCCGTCCGGCTTGAGCTGGTCGAACAAGGCGCGGGGCACCTCGGGGGTGGCGGCGGTGACCATGATGCGGTCGAACGGCGCGCGGGCGGGCGCCCCGCCCCTTCCGTCCGCCACCAGGGCCGCGACGTTGCGCAGCCCCAGCACCTGGAACCGCGCCTGGGCATCGGCCACCAGCGAGCGATAGCGGTCCACCGTCACCACATCAGCGGCGAGATGGGCGAGGATGGCCGCCTGATAGCCGGAGCCGGTGCCCACCTCCAGAACCCGGTGGGTGGCGGTGACGGCAAGGGCCTCGGTCATCTCCACCACCACGCTCGGCTGCGACATGGTCTGGCCGCAGGCGATGGGAAGCGCCACATCGTCATAGGCGTGCTGCCGCAGCCCCGGGTCCACGAACAAGGCGCGCGGCACCAGCTCCATGGCGCGCAGCACCAGTTCGTCCTTCGCGCCGCGCCGGCGCAGCCCCCGGACAAAGGCCGCGCGCTCGGTCTCCTCCGTCTTCGTGTCGCTCATGGGCTCCGCCGTGACTTCGTGACGCTTGGAACAATACCAGAAATCTTCGATGGCACGGGGGCTTGCGCGCCCTTGCGCGTGCCGCCCCGCTCCTGCACTTTCGCCCGCCATGCGTCCAGCCCTCCTCGACCCCCTGTTCGCGCCCCTGACGACGCTCAAGGGGATCGGCCCCAAGATGGAGCGGCCCTTCGCGCGGCTGCTGGGGCGAGAGGTGCCGCGGGTGGTGGACCTCCTGTTCCACATGCCCTCCGGCTTCGTGGACCGCCGCGCCCGACCCACCATCGCAGGCGCTCTGCCTGAGACGGACGTCACACTGGAAGTGCGGGTGGACGGGCACCATCCCGCGCCGCCCGGCCGCCGCGCGCCCCACCGCACCTTCGTGAGCGACGCCACCGGCGATCTCGTGGTGGTGCATTTCAACATCGAGGCAAGCTTCATCGAGCGCATGCTGCCGGTGGGCGCCACCCGCTGGCTGTGCGGGCGCATCTCGCTCTATGACGGGATGCGGCAGATGACCCATCCCGACCGCATCCTCGATGCGGCGGGGCTCGCGAAGCTCGCGCCCATCGAGCCGGTCTATCCCCTGGTGGAGGGGCTCGGCGGCGGGCAGGTCCGGCGCGCCATGGAAGCTGCGCTGGCCCGCGTGCCCGATCTGCCGGAAGCCATCCCTGGCGAAATCCTGGCGAACGAGCGCTGGCCGGACTTCAAGGCGGCGCTCCACCGCCTCCACCGCCCCGCCGATCTCGCGGACGTCGAGCCCATGGGGGCGCCCTGGCGGCGCCTGGCGTTCCAGGAATTTCTTGCCCATCAGGTGACCCTCGGGCTCGTGCGCGCCCAGCAGATCGAGGTGGGCGGCCGCTCCAGCAGCGGAGACGGCCGTCTCATGGAGGCGGTGCGCGCGGCCCTGCCCTTCTCCCTGACCCTGGCGCAGGAGACCGCCTTCTCGGACATCCGGGCCGACATCGCCTCCGACAAGCGCATGCTCCGCCTGCTCCAGGGTGATGTGGGCTCCGGCAAGACCGTGGTGGCGCTGCTCGCCGCCGCCTGCGTCATCGAGGCGGGGCGGCAGGCGGCGCTCATGGCGCCCACCGAAGTGCTCGCCCGGCAGCATTACGAGACCATCGCGCCCCTGGCGGCCGCCGCCGGCATCGGCACTGCGATCCTCACCGGCCGGGAGAAGGGCCGTGCCCGTCAGGCCATCCTCGACGACCTCGCCGCCGGCCGCATCGGCCTCCTCGTCGGCACCCATGCTTTGATCCAGCCGGATGTTGTCTTCGCCGACCTCGCGCTTGCCATCGTGGACGAGCAGCACCGCTTCGGCGTGGAGCAGCGCCTCACCCTATCCCGCAAGGGCGAATCGGCGGACATGCTGCTGATGACCGCCACGCCCATCCCGCGCACCTTGGTCCTTACCTTGTTCGGCGACATGGCAAGCTCCGAGCTGCGCGAGAAGCCGCCCGGCCGGCAGCCGGTGGACACCCGCTCCATCTCCCTCGAACGCCTGGACGAGGTGAGCGACGCCGTTGGCCGGGCGCTTGCCGGCGGGGCGCAGGCCTATTGGATCTGCCCCCTGGTGGAGGAGAGCGACACGAGCGACCTGGCCGACGCCACCGAGCGCCATGCCGTGCTCAAGGCGCGCTTCGGTCCTCGCGTGGACCTCGTCCATGGCCGCATGTCCGGCACGGAGAAGGATGGGGCCATGGCGCGCTTCTCCTCGGGGGAGACCCGCATCCTCGTCGCGACCACCGTGGTGGAGGTGGGCGTGAACGTGCCCAACGCCACCCTCATGGTGATCGAGCATGCCGAGCGCTTCGGCCTTGCCCAGCTTCACCAATTGCGCGGGCGCGTCGGGCGCGGCGACAAGCCGTCCACCTGCCTGCTCCTCTATCGGGGGCCTTTGGGCGAGACCGCGAAGGCGCGCCTTGCCATGCTGCGGTCCAGCGAGGACGGCTTTGCCATTGCCGAGGAAGATCTGCGTTTGCGCGGCGAAGGCGACGTGCTGGGCACGCGGCAGAGCGGCTTTCCCGGCTTCGACGTGGCGCGGCTGGAATTCCACTCACCCCAGGTCGCCGCAGCGCGGGAAGCGTCGGCGCACCTCCTTGCCCGCGACCCGCACCTCTCCGCCCCGGGCAGCGAGGCCGTGCGCACCTTACTCTATCTGCACGGCCGCGACGCGGCCATGCGCCTCCTGTCGGCAGGCTGAAGTCTCATGCAAGTCATCTGGCGCAGGACTGTTTTCGCAACGGGCTGCTTGTTCCTCATCCTCGGCGCCATCGGCATGGTTGTGCCCATGCTGCCGGGTACGGTCTTCCTCATCCTCGCGGCATGGTGCTTCGCGCGCACCTCACCGCGATTCGAGGCGTGGCTGGTGAACCACCGCTATCTCGGCCCGAGCGTGCGGCGCTGGCAGGAGACGGGCGCCATTCCCCTCCCCGTCAAGCTCCTTGCTTTGACGAGCTTCGTGGGCACCTGGACGGGGTCCTGGTATGTGGGGGCGCCGAGCTACGTGCTCATTCCCCTCGCCATCCTGTTCGTGGTCCTCGCCGCCTTCATGGTGACGCGCCCGTCGCGATAGCGCCGGGCGCCGCCCCAGGCCGCCGCTATTCCACGGTCACCGACTTGGCGAGATTGCGCGGCTGGTCCACGTCCGTGCCCATGAGCACCGCCGTGTGATAGGCGATGAGCTGCACCGGGATGGCATAGACCAAGGGCGCGACCGTCGCCGGCATCTCGGGCAGGATCAGTTTCTGCACCGCGTCCACGCTGGCGGCTTCGGCGCCCTTCCGGTCGGTCAGGAGGATAATCCGCCCGCCGCGCGCCGCCACCTCCTCCATGTTCGAGACCGTCTTGTCGAAGATGCGGTCGTAGGGCGCGATGACGACCACCGGCATGGTCTCGTCGATGAGGGCGATGGGGCCGTGCTTCAGCTCGCCGCCGGCATAGCCCTCGGCGTGGATGTAGGAGATTTCCTTCAGCTTCAGCGCGCCTTCGAGCGCAAGCGGGTAGTTGGTGCCGCGCCCGAGATAGAGCACGTCCCGCGCCTTCGCGAGCGTGCGCGCCAGCAGCTCGATCTCGGGGCTGAGCTTCAGCGCCTCGCTCATCAGCCGCGGCACTTCCACCATGGCCCGCACCAGCCGGCGCTCATCGTCCTCGGACAGGTGGCCGCGCGCGCGGCCGATGCCCACCGCAAGGCAGGCGAGGGTCGCAAGCTGGCAGGTGAAGGCCTTGGTGGAGGCAACGCCGATCTCCGGGCCCGCCAGGGTCGGCAGCACCACGTCCGCCTCCCGCGCGATGGTGGAGGTGGCCACGTTCACCACGGCGATGGTCTTCTGCCCGCATTCCTTGGCATAGCGGAGCGAGGCGAGGGTGTCGGCGGTCTCGCCCGACTGGGAGATGACGATGGTCACGCCGCGCCCGTTGAGCGGGGTCTCGCGATAACGGAACTCGGAGGCGATGTCGGTGGAGACCGGAAGGCGCCCGAAGCGCTCGAACCAATATTCCGCCACCGCCCCCGCATAGAGGGCCGTGCCGCAGGCCGTGATGGAGACGTGGTCGATCTCGGCAAAGTCGAAAGGCAGTTCCGGCAGGGAGACCGTCTCGGCGGCAAGGTCGAGATAATGGCCGAAGGTGTGGGCGATCACCTCCGGCTGCTCATAGATCTCCTTCGCCATGAAATGGCGGTGATTGCCCTTGTCCACCAGCAGCGTGCTCGCCGGCACCTTGATGGCCGGGCGCTGCACGATGGCGCCGCTCTCATCGTGGATCTCGGCACCGGCGCGGGTGATCACCGCCCAGTCGCCCTCTTCCAGATAGGCGATGACATCGGTGAACGGGCCGAGCGCGATGGCGTCCGAGCCGAGGAACATCTGTCCCTCGCCATAGCCGAGGGCGAGGGGCGAGCCTTTGCGGGCTGCGATCATGAGGTCGTCATGGCCGTCGAACAGGAAAGCCAGCGCAAAGGCGCCTTTCAGCCGCGGCAGGGCCGCGGCCACGGCGGCCTGGGGGCCCTTGCCCTGCAGCATCTCGCGATCCACGAGCTGGGCGACGACTTCCGTGTCCGTGTCGCTCCGGAAGGTGACGCCTTCGTCCTCCAGCTCGTGCTTCAGCTCGCGGAAATTCTCGATGATGCCGTTATGGACCACGGCAACGCGCTTGGTGGTGTGGGGGTGGGCGTTGCGCTCGGACGGCTTGCCGTGGGTGGCCCAGCGTGTGTGGCCGATGCCGGAATGACCCGCCAGGGGATGGCGGAACAGCTTATGGGTGAGGTTCTTCAGCTTCCCTTCGGCGCGGCAGACCGCGAGGTGCCCGTCCTCCAGGGTCGCGACGCCTGCGGAATCATAGCCCCGGTATTCCAGCCGGCGCAGGGATTCCACCAGGCTGTCCGCAACAGATTCCTTACCCAGGATGCCGACGATGCCACACATAAGCTGAGCCGCTCCGCGATTGACGTACCGTTTCTGTAGCATGGCGTGCGCGCCATGCTCGTCACTTCCTCTATCGCTTTCTGACAGCGCAAAGGCTCAGCTCTTGGAGGCTTTCGCTTTGGCCTCTGCCAGCTTCGCCCGCATCTCGACAGCGCGGCCCTCTTTCGTCACTTGCCGGACGCGCGCGATGGCGAGCGAATCCGCCGGCACATCGTCGGTGATGACCGAGCCGGTGCCCACATAGGCCCCTGCCCCGATGGTCACCGGCGCCACAAGGGCGGAGTGGACGCCGATGAAGGCGCCCTTGCCGATCTCGGTGCGGAACTTGGAATAGCCGTCATAATTGCAGGTGATGGTGCCCGCGCCGAGATTGCTGTCGGCGCCCACATGGGCATCGCCCACATAAGACAAGTGGTTCACCTTCACGCCGCTTTCCAGGTGGGCGGCCTTCGTCTCCACGAAATTGCCGATGCGCACCCCGGTTTCGAGCCGCGTGCCGGGCCGCAGGCGGGCATAGGGGCCGATGGAGACGCCGCTTTCCAGCACCGCGCCTTCCAGATGGCTGAAAGAGTGAATCACCACATTGTCGGCCACCGTCACGCCGACGCCGAACACCACGTGCGGCTCCACCAGCACGTCGCGGCCCAGCTTGGTGTCGGCGGACAGGAACACGGTCTCGGGCGCAACGAGGGTGGCGCCCCCTTCCATGGCCGCGCGGCGCAGGCGGCGTTGGAGGATGGCCTCGGCCTCGGCGAGCTGGACGCGGCTGTTGACGCCGACCACCTCCTCCACCACCGCCTCGGCGGCCGCCGCCGTCAGCCCTTCCTCATTGGCGATCTCCACCACGTCGGTGAGATAATATTCGCCCTTGGAATTGTCGTTCTTCACCGCATCCAGCAGCTTGAGCGCATGGGTGCCGGCCAGCGCCATGAGCCCGGCATTGCAGAAATCGATGTTCTTCTCCGAAGGGCTCGCCTCCTTCTCCTCGCGGATGGCGAGAAGCTCCGGCCCCTCCATGATGAGCCGTCCGTAGCCCGTCGGGTTCTCCGGCCGGAAGCCCAGGGCGGTCACGGCGGCGCCTTCCGCCAGCCGGGCGCGCAGAGCCAGCAGCGTTTCCGCCCGCACGAGAGGGGTGTCGGCATAGAGAATCAGGATGTCGTCCGCCGGCTGCTCCAGGGCGCCGCGCGCCGCGAGCACGGCATGGGCCGTGCCGAGCCGCTCGGTCTGGACGAACACCTGCGCCTCCGGCGCCACGCGCCGTGCTTCCGCCGCCACGTCCTCCCGGTCCGGACCCACCACCACGGTGATGCGCGTCGCGCCGGCAGCCTGGGAGGCGGCGAGCACGTGATTGAGCATGGTGAGGCCGGCAATCCTGTGAAGGACCTTGGGCTGGCGCGAGACCATGCGTGTCCCCTCACCCGCCGCGAGAACCACGACGAGCAGGCTGCGTTCTGTCATTGGCTTTCCCTCAGCGACATGGGGTTTCCTTATCGCGCCCATCGTTAACGGAAAAGCCGGCACCGATATTGTCCCCCCGGCGGGGGAATGGCATGGATGGGATCAGATGGAGGCCGAGATGGCGAACAGCACCTTTACTCCCGGCCCGCGCGCCATGAACTGGCTGATCTTCACCACCATGGCCGCCACCGGCTGGGCCTTTTATGTGCGCTATCTGGTGATCGAGCCGTCCATCGTCGGCCTCGCCTGCGATGCCGGGCTGAAGAGCGCGCAGTGCCAGATGCGCTCGGTGGTGATCGCGCTGTTCGGCTGGTCGGTGTTCGGCGCCATCGCTTTGGCGGCGGCGGCGTTTCAGTTCCTGAAGCCGTCGCGGGCGGGCCTTCTCATCGGCTTCGCCTTCGCCGGCATCGCGCTGGTGCTTTACAACAACATCGCCGGCGCCATCGCGGCGATGCTGCTCATCCTTTCACTCGCGCGCCCAGGACACGCCACGAAGTGAAAGCCATGGCGAGGCAGATGGTGCCGAACCAGAATGCCTGCCAGTTGTGCAGGGTCTCGTTGAGCGGAATGTAGAGGCCCGCCGCCAGAAGCAGCCAGAAGCCGGCCCGCTCCCCCATGGCGACCCCGTCGCCGTCCGGTCGCCGCCGGATCGCCAGAAGCACAAGAGCAAGCGCAACCGGCGTCAGCGGATAGACCGGGAAATCCTTGTAGCGCGGGTCGAAAATCAGCTCGAGGGCGACTTCGCCCACCGCCAGCAATCCGAGCGCAAGCAGCGCGGAGATGGCGATGCCCCGCATTTTCTGGCCACGCCGATTCTTGAAATCCAGCGCCACGGCCAGGGGCCTCAGGGGCTCCCTGCGCATGAAGAAGATGCCGGCAAGCGCCACGGCCGCGACGGACAGGACGAGGAACGCGACGTTGCGCGTCCAGCCGACCCAGCCCAGGCTCTCCAGAGGCAGGTTTGCCAGGGTGCTTCCCAGTGTCACCCCGCCCGCCAGGGCGACGGCAGCGACGCACAGCCAGGCGCCGGCATTGGGCAGGGGCTCGCCGCGCTTGCGCGCCCGCCGCGCCGTGCGGGCGGCGATACCGAAGGCCAGCACCACGAGCGCGGCCCCCACCAGGGCCTGGGCGCGCCATTGGGGGTGATTGCTGACCGGCTCGCCCCAATGGAACTTCTCGGTGCGGTTGCCGGCGTCGATCAGGCCCCAATGGCCGCCGACCGTGCCCTCGTTGCGCCGCTTCCAGGGCTGGTCATAGGCTTCGATGACGTTGACGCGGTAGCCCTTCTCCTTGGCCAGCTTGAGCACTTCATGCATGACCAGCGCCTGGTCGGAGGGCGAGGGCAGCGCGCCTTCGCGCATGCGGCCCGCGCTCGGCCAGCCGGTTTCGCCGATCAGGATCTCCTTGCCGGGAAACTGGTCCGCCACATGCTGGCGGATGAGGTCGATGTGCCGGCCCGCCTCCTGCGCCGAAACCGGCAGGTCCTCCCAATAGGGCAGGATATGGACGGTGACGAAATCCACCTCACCCGCCAGCGCCTTCGCGCGCTCCCAGAACTCCCACACGTCCGCATAGGTGACGGGCACATTGCCGACGCGGGATTTCACCTCCCTCAGGATGGCGGCAATGTCGGTGGAGGAGAGCTCGCCCCGCAGCATCACCTCATTGCCCACCACCAGCGCCGCGACCGTGTCAGGATATTGCTGGGCAAGGCTCACTCCGGCGTCGATCTCCTTGCGGTTCTTCTCCTGGTCGCCGCTGAGCCAGATGCCCTGGAACACCTTGAGCCCGTGCTTCTTCGCCAGCGGCACCACCTTGTCGAGGCCGAGTTCCACCGAATAGGTGCGCACGCAGGCGGCGAGCGTCGCGAGCTGCGCAAGGTCCTCGTCGATCTGCGCTTCGGGAATGGGCGTGCCGCCATTGAGCGGCGACTGACCGTCGCGGAACGGCGCATAGGAGACGCAGGGCAGCTTCTCCCCGGCCGCGAGCGGCGAGGCCGGCATCGCCACCGGCTGCCCCATCCAGGCCCAGAACGCCGCAACGACTGCAAGGACCGCCAGGAAGAGCACGACCGGCAGCACGGCGCCCGAAGGGCGGAGGGAAAACGGCATGGCAGCTCCCAGCACCCGACTTTCGGGCAACCTTCGCGACATAAAGCTTCCGGAGGGGCCTGTGAAGGGAGCGCGCCCCAAGCCTGCTACTTCGGGGCGCATGTCGTCATGCTGACAAAATCGGTGCCTTCTTCTAACGTGTCACCGCGGAACGCCTTCCGCTCACCAGCCTCGAACACAATGGCCGTCATGGACCGTTTTCGTATCGCTCTGCTCGCGGGCGCTGTTTTCCTTGCCTGCGCGGGCTCGGCAGCTGCCCAATCCTCCTCCCCCGACCAGAAGCCGGCGCAGCCGGAGCAGGTCACGCCTGAGCAGCAGGCCGCGCGCGATGCGCAGCGCCGTTCCGTCGAGGAGTTCGCCGAGGCGGCCAAGCTCCCCGGCGCGGCGGGCCTGCCGGAATGCGTCTGGACGGGACGACGTATTGCCACACTCCTCTGGCGTGACGACATCGACACCGCCCGCCGGCACCTTGAGCTCTATGAGCGGTTCGGCTGCCCGACCGAGCACCTGAAGCTCACCTTCCGGTGCCTGGTGCGCCAGGGCAACATCGATCCGAAAACGCAGGAGCGCCTGCCCGCGCGTGTTCAGCAATGTTGGGTTAATCCCGACTATGTTGCTGCACCTGCGCAATAATTAGATCACGCTGGCGCCCCGGCCCCGCCGAACGGCTGCCACAGTCCCCATTTACCTCTTTATTTGAGAGGTTTAGTGTCTCGATGCACCGCCGTAAAATGGCGGTGCCGACCGGTGGGGCAGGTCGAAAGGGTGCTCCGTGACTTTTGGCTGGAACCGTTGCCAAAAGCCAGCGTTCACGGTTCGCCTTCCCTTCGAGTGGGTCCCGCCAATGCGTCCCGGCCTTGCTGCAGCTGCAGCGATCATCGTGGTTGTGACTGGGTTTCACGCTGCGATCTGGTATTCCCTGCGCCCTGCTGGAACCGCTCCGGCAGTGACGGAGCGTTTCTCCAGCCTGTCCTTCGCGCCCTATAGCCGGGACGTGCGCCACCCTGACAAGGGCCCGCCGGTCACGGCGGACCAGGTCCGCTCCGACGTGGATGCGGTGGCCAATTACACCCGCGCGATCCGCACTTATTCGTCCACCATGGGCCTGGAGCTGATCCCGGCCATCGCAGCCGAGCGCGGGCTGAAGGTGACGGTGGGCGCCTGGATCGACAAGGACGAGACCCGCAACGCGCTGGAAATCCAGAACGCGGTCGGCCTCGCCAAGCACAATTCCAACGTCGACGCCCTGGTGGTCGGCAACGAAACCATCTTTCGCGGTGAAAAGAGCGCGGCGGAGATGGCCGAACTGATCCGCACCGTGAAGCGCCAGACCAACGTGCCGGTGACCACCGGCGAGATCTGGAACGTGTGGCTCGACCATCCCGAGCTGGTGTCCGCCGTCGACTTCATCGCCGCGCACATCCTGCCCTACTGGGAAGGCGTGACCGCCGAGAACGTGGTCGACCGCTCCATCGACATCTATAACCGCCTGCGCGCCGCCTATCCCGGCAAGCGCATTGTCATCGCCGAGTTCGGCTGGCCGTCCTCCGGCTATAACCGCGACGGGGCGGTGCCCGGCGAGATTGCCCAGGCCAATGTCATCCGCACCTTCACCTCGCGGGCCGAGGCGCTGGGCATCGACTACAACATTATCGAGGCGTTCGACGCCCCCTGGAAGAGCTTCGAAGGCTCGGTCGGCCAGTATTGGGGCGTGTTCGACGCCAACCGGCAGCTGAAATTCTCCCTCACCGGCCCGCTGGAGCAGAAGAGCTTCGGGCGCACGGCGATCCTTGCCTTGCTGCTGGGCGTCGCCTTCTGCCTGCCCATGCTGCGCGCCGGCCCCATGACCGTGTCCCAGGGCGCGGCGCTCGCCGCTGCCGCCTGCGGTGTCGGCGCGTGGGTCGCCCTCGTCTTCGACCACTGGGCGACGCACTACGTCACCGGCGGCAATTACGTCACAATGGTGCTGTCGCTGCTTCTGCTGGGGCCGCTGGCGCTGGTGCTGCTCTATCGGGTGGAGGAACTCTCCGCCATCGCCTTCGGGCGCGCCCCGACCCGGCTCGTGGAGCTGCGGCCGCGCGGCCCGGCAACCCGCCATCCCAAGGTGTCCATCCACATCCCGGCTTATCGTGAGCCGCCGGAGATGCTGAAGCAGACCCTCGACGCGGTCGCCCGCCTCGAATGGCCGAACCTCGAATGCATCGTGGTGCTGAACAACACGCCGGACCCGGCGCTGGTGGAGCCCGTGCGCGCCCATTGCGAGACCCTGGGCGAGCGGTTCAAGTTCCTGAACATCGAGAAGATGGCCGGCTTCAAGGCGGGCGCGCTGCGCATCGCCATGGAGCACACCTCCGCCGACGCCGAGATCATCGGCGTGATCGATGCCGACTATGTGGTGCATCCCGACTGGCTGAAGGACCTGGTGCCGGTGTTCGACGATCCCACGGTCGGCCTCGTCCAGGCGCCCCAGGATCATCGCGACGCCCACCTCTCCCCCATGCACGAGGCCATGAACGCCGAATATGCCGGCTTCTTCGACATCGGCATGGTCCAGCGCAACGAAGAGGACGCCATCGTCGTCCATGGCACCATGTGCCTGATCCGCCGCGCGGCCATGATGGAGGCCGGCTCCTGGTCGTCCGACACCATCTGCGAGGACACCGACCTCGGCCTCTCCATCGCCGAGAACGGCTGGAAGACCCACTATACCCGCCGGCGCTACGGCTGGGGCCTGCTGCCCGACACGTTCGAGGCATTCAAGAAGCAGCGCCACCGCTGGGCCTATGGCGGCTTCCAGATCATCCGCAAGCACTGGCGCCGGTTCCTGCCCAGCGCCTCGCGCCTCACCACCTCGCAGCGCCGGCACTTCCTGCTGGGCTGGGTGTCCTGGCTGGGCGCGGAATCGGTGGGTGCGCTCGCCGCGGTGCTGTCGCTGCTGTTCGTCCCGTTCGTCCTGACCATGGGCATCGCCGTGCCGGCGCACGTGCTCACCTTGCCCATCATCATGACCTTCGTGGTCTATCTGCTGCACTTCATCGCGCTCTACCGCATGCGGGTGGCCACCACGCCGCTGCGCATGGCAGGCGCGGCGCTGGCGGCCATGGCGGTGCAGTTCACGGTGGCCAAGGCGGTGTTCGATGGCTTCCGCTACAAGGATCTCGCCTTCGCCCGCACCGCCAAGGGCGGCGGCTGGCTCTCGGGCGCGGCGCGCTCCTTCCCGGCCCTTCCCGAGGCCGTGGTGGGCGGGCTGCTCCTCACCAGCGCCATCTTCCTCCACATGACCAACTGGCATGTGGTGCGCGAGGTGGACCTCTACGCCCTGGCGCTCGCCATCCAGAGCCTGCCGTTCCTGGCGGCGGCGCTGATTGGCCTTGCCGAGACGTCGAAGGTCAACGATTTCGCCACGTGGCGCGTGCTGAAGGCGCGGGTCTCGGCCTCGGCCAAGAGGCTCCGGCCGACCCCGCCCCCCGCCGTCGCGGAGTGAGCTGACGGATGCTGCTTTCCAAGGCCCGGCCTCACCGCCGGGCCTTTCTTTTTGGGCTGCCCCAAGGTCAAAAAGTCCGGAATATCAGCCTTCTCGCCCCGATGCCTTCAAAGGAAGCACGGTCACGCTTGCGGCGAAAATGGGGAGGGTTTAGGACTGCCCGGAACCCTTCGCATTTGCGATAGCGGTATCACTCAGCCGCACAAAGGATGGGAGATCTCATGGACGCCACCACAAACACCGCATCAGCGAAGCTTACAGTGGGGGATAAGAGTTGGGATTTCCCGGTCCATGGAGGCACCATCGGCCCCCAGGTGGTGGACATCTCCAAGCTCTACGGCCAGACGGGCCTGTTCACCTACGATCCCGGCTTCACCTCCACCGCCTCGTGTGAAAGCAAGATCACTTACATCGACGGCGACGAGGGCATTCTGCTCTATCGGGGCTATCCCATCGAGCAGCTCGCCGAGAACGGCGACTTCCTGGAAACCTGCTACCTCCTGCTTTACGGGGAACTCCCCACCGCCGCGCAGAAAGCGGACTTCGACTTCTCCGTGACCCGTCACACGATGGTTCACGACCAGATGAACCGCTTCTTCCAGGGCTTCCGCCGCGACGCCCACCCCATGGCCATCATGGTGGCCTCGGTCGGCGCGCTCTCGGCCTTCTACCACGACTCAACCGACATCTCGGACCCGCAGCAGCGCCTCATCGCCTCGATCCGCATGATCGCGAAGATGCCGACGCTGGCGGCCATGGCCTATAAATATTCCATCGGCCAGCCGTTCGTGTATCCGAAGAACGACCTCGACTACACGGCGAACTTCCTCAACATGTGCTTCGCCGTGCCGTGCGAGGACTACAAGGTCTCCCCGACCCTCTCGCGCGCGCTGGACAAGATCTTCATCCTGCACGCCGACCACGAGCAGAACGCGTCCACCTCCACGGTGCGCCTCGCGGGCTCCTCGGGCGCCAACCCGTTCGCCTGCATCGCCGCCGGCATCGCCTGCCTCTGGGGCCCTGCCCATGGCGGCGCGAACGAAGCGGCGCTGAAGATGCTGACGGAAATCGGCCGTCCCGAGCGCATCCCGGAATTCGTGAACCGCGCCAAGGACAAGAACGATCCGTTCCGCCTCATGGGCTTCGGCCACCGGGTCTACAAGAACTACGACCCGCGCGCGAAGATCATGCAGCAGACCACCCACGAGGTGCTGAAGGAGCTCGGCATCAAGGACGATCCGCTGCTGGACGTCGCCATCGAGCTGGAGCGCGTCGCGCTGCACGACGAGTACTTCATCGAGAAGAAGCTCTACCCGAACATCGACTTCTATTCGGGCATCACCCTGAAGGCGATGGGCTTCCCCACCACCATGTTCACCGTGCTGTTCGCCCTCGCCCGCACCGTGGGCTGGATCGGCCAGTGGAAGGAGATGATCGAGGATCCGAGCCAGCGCATCGGCCGTCCCCGCCAGCTCTATACCGGCGCCGAGCAGCGCGACTACACGCAGATGGCCAAGCGCAAGTGATCCTTGCGGCCGCTGCGTGACCCGAACTGGCGTTATGGCCGGGCTTGACCCGGCCATCTCGTGGGAATGGGATACGCCACGGCAAAAATGCCCGGACAAAGTCCGGGCATGACGTGAAGAACCTTTGAATGGAAGAAGCGCGGCTCCCGGGCCGCGCTTTTTTCATGTCCGGGGGACTTGTCCCGCCGCCGTCTCCAGCACCGCCGCCGCCGCGCGCAGGCTGGGCGCCGCTTCCCCCACACCGAAAATCTCTTCGAGACGGGCGAACGCCTCGATCTGGCGCCGCCGGTCCGCCCCGTCGAGGAGGACGGCATCAAGCGCGGAAGCGAGCTTTTCCGGCGTGCAGTCATGCTGGAGGAATTCCGGCACCACATTCTCGTCCAGCACGAGATTGGGCAGGATCACGCTCGGAATGGTCAAAACGTAAGGCGCGATCAGCGCCTCCCAGCCTGCCACCTTATAGGCCGCGACCGTGGGCACGCCGGCGAGCGCCAGTTCCAGCGTCACCGTCCCGGAGGCGGCGAGCGCGGCGCGGGCGGTGCGGAAGGCAGCATGCTTCTCCGCCTCCGACGTGATGATCCGCACCCGCACCGGCCATTGGGCGACGACCGCCTCCACCATGGGCAGCAGGCGTGGCAGGGTCGGCAGAACGAATTCAGTGTCCCGGCCCACCGATACCAGGCCGAGCGCCTCGCCGAACACCGCGCCGAGGCGCTCGATCTCCAGCCGGCGGCTGCCGGGCAATATCAGCACGCGGTAAGGCCGCGCCGCCCGGCGCGCCAGCTCGGTGGCGGACGGGCGCAGCGCGCCAAGCCGCTCCAGCAAAGGGTGGCCAACATAGGTGGTGGGCGGTCCGCCGAGGCGCTTGTGCACGCCCGGCTCGAAGGGCAGCAGCGCCAGAAGATGGTCGATGGACGGCCGCATGGCCTTGGCCCGGCCCGGCCTCCAGGCCCAGACGGTGGGCGAGACATATTTGACGATGGGCAGGTTCGGCATGCGCCGGCGCACCCGCGCGGCGACGCGGTGCGTGAAGTCCGGCGCGTCCACGAGCACCAGGATGTCAGGCGCGGCGGCGACGATGGCGTCCACGGTTTCCGACAGCCGCCGCAGGATCACCCGCAGTTTCCCGAACACCTGGGCAAAGCCCATGACGGTGAGATCGTCCATGGGAAACAGGCTTTCGAGGCCCGCCCCCGCCATGCGATGGCCGCCCACCCCCTTGAAATGCACGCCGTGCGGGGCGAGGCGCACGAGCCCCTCCATGAGCGCGCCGCCAAGCTGATCGCCGGATTCCTCGCCCGCCACGATGAAGACGCTGAGCGGCCTGTCCGGAAGCTCCGCCATCACGCGCTCCCCGGCCGGACGCCGAGAATGAACAGGCCCGCTTCGTCGGCGATCCGCACCAGCTCCAGGGAATCGGGAACGATGACGCCGCCCGCCTCGAAGGCGATGCCGGCGAGCCCGGCCTTGGCCGCCTCCCGCACGGTTGCGGGGCCGAGGGACGGCAGATCGATGCGTCGGTCCTGGTCCGGCTTCGGCGCCTTCACGAGGACGCCCCGGCCCGCCGGGAATCGCAGGCGCCCGCTCTCCCGCATGCTGGCATAACGCGCCAGGACGGCATCGGTGCCCTCGGCCGCTTCCACGGCGGCGACGAAGCCGTCCACAACGATCACGCCCTGCCCCACATCGAAGGGGCCGAGCGTGCGCACCACCTTCAGGCCGAGGGTGATGTCCGCTTCATCGGAAGCCGTCGGGACGATGGCTCCGAGCTGGCCCTCGGGCAGCAGCAGGCTGGGCACCGCCTCATGGGCGCCCATCAGGTGGAAACCCTGCTCGGCGACGAGGCCGAGAACGCCAGACAAAAGGTGGTTGTCGCCGCCGCGGAACAGCCGGGCGATGCGCGGGAGGAGGCGCAGCATGGTCCAGTCCATGCCGAGGTCACGCACCCTGGGGCGCGTGAGGCTGCCCACCATGACCACGTCGCGCACGCCCAAGGCTTTCGCCCGCGCCGAAACCCCGCCAAGGGAGCCGAGCCGGAACCAGAGGTGCGGATAGCGTTCCAGAGCGGGATCGGCGAAGCCCTGGATGAGCAGCATCACCACCTCGCGCCCCTCGGCGCGCACGGCTTCCGCCACCGCTGCGGGGAAGGCGCCGCCGCCCGCGACGATGGCGAGCGGCCCACGCGAAGGTGCGGCTCCGTCCGTGGTCGGGGCGGATGCCGGGGGCAAGGCTAGTCCTCGGCGATGACGCCGCGCGAGGGGCGGCAGAGCGGCCGCTTCTCCCCGGCGTCGACGAAGGTCACGATGGCACGGGCGAATTCCGAAGTCTCCATCTGGGCGCGCAGCTTCGCGAGCCGCTCCTCGAACACACCCTCGCCGAAGAACAGGTCGCGATAGGCCGCGCGGGCCGCGTGCAGGTCGGTCCGGGTAAAGCCGCGCCGCTTCATGCCGATGGTGTTGAGGCCGACGAGCCGCGCCGCCTGCCCCAGCGCATAGCCGAAGGGGATCACATCCTCCCGCACGCCGGTTATGCCGCTGATCATAGCCTGGGCGCCGATGCGGGTGAACTGGTGCACCGCGCACAGCCCGCCGAGGAAGACGTGATCGCCCACCTCCACGTGCCCGCCGAGGGTGGCGTTGTTGGCGAAGATGACATGGTTGCCGACGATGCAATCGTGCCCCACATGGGAGCCCACCATCATCATGCAGCCATCGCCGATGCGGGTGACGCCGCGGCCCGAGGCGGTACCGATATTGGCCGTGGCGTGCTCGCGAATGACGCAGTCCGCGCCGATGACCAGTTCGGTCCGCTCGCCCTTGTAGTGCACCGACTGCGGCGGCGTGCCGAGGGAGGCGAAGGGGAAGACCTCCGTGCGCGCACCGATGGTGGTGGCGCCGGAAATGTTCACATGGGAGTGGAGCTTCACCCCGGGGCCGAGCTTCACATCGGGCCCGACCACGCAGAACGGGCCGACGACCACATCCTCCGCCAGATCCGCCCCATCCGCGACACGTGCGAGTTGATCGATGGATGCCACGTCAGAAGCCGGTAATCATGGCGCCAACGCGCGCTTCCGCGACGAGCTCGTCGCCGACGCGCGCCTCGCCGCGATACCACCACATGTTCCGGCGCTTCGACACTTTGGTCATGTGGTACTCCAGCACGTCTCCCGGCACTACGGGACGACGGAACTTCGCTTCATCAATGGTCATGAAATACACCAGGGGGGCCGGCTGATCCTTCGGGATGCCGCCCTTGGAGAGAATGCAGATGACGCCCGCGGTCTGGGCCATGCCCTCGATGATGAGGACGCCGGGCATGACCGGATTGCCGGGGAAATGCCCCTGGAAATGCGGCTCATTCACGGTGACGTTCTTGATGCCCACGCAGGAGAGATCGCCGTCGATGCGGTCGATCCGATCCACCAGCAGGAACGGATAGCGGTGCGGCAAGCAGGACAGGATGCTCTGGATGTCCGCAGTAAAGAGCGTCCCCTGCGGGCAGCCCCCCTCCTGAGCCTCGGCCGCACCGGCCCCCGTCAGGTTCTCGCTCATTGATCGCCGCCCTCCCCTGAGCGATGTGCGCCCGCCTCGGCGAGGCGCTTCAATGTGGTGATCTCCCGGAACCAATCGCGCACGGGCTTGGCCGGAGAGCCGCCCCAGCGCACGCCCGGCGGCACGTCGTCCTTGACGTTGCTCGTGGCCGCGATCTGGGCCGCATCGCCGATGGTCACATGGCCGATCACGCCCACCTGCCCACCCAGCATCACGAAATCACCCAGGGTCGCGCTGCCGGATATGCCCGTCTGGGAGATGATGATGCAATGGCGCCCGATGACGACGTTGTGGGCAATCTGGACGAGATTGTCGATCTTCGTGCCCTCGCCCACCACCGTGTCGCGCAGCGCGCCACGGTCGATGGCCGTGCCGGCGCCGATCTCCACATCGTCCTGGAGCACCACGCGGCCGATCTGCGGCACCTTGATGTGGCCGCGCGGGCTCGGCTGGAAGCCGAAGCCGTCCTGCCCCAGCCGGGCGCCGGGATGAATGATGACGCGGTTGCCCACGAGCGCATGCAGGAGGGTCACGCTGGGGCCGATGGAGGTATCCCGGCCGACGCGCACATTCGCGCCGATCACCGCGCCGGCGCAGATGACCGTGCCAGCACCGATCTCCGCATTGGGGCCGATCACCGCGCCGGGATCCACGGTGACGCCATCCTCAAGCCGTGCGCTCGGATGGATGAAGGCGCCGGGGGCGATGCCCTGGTGCTCGAAGATGGGCTGCGGCCGCAATGCCAGGGAAAAGAGGGTCCGCGTCACCGAGACGAAGGCGTTGGCCGGGCGGGGAGAGGTGAGGACGACGACGCCCTCGGGCGCATCGGCCGCCAGCTTCTCGGTGGTGATGCAGACACCCGCCCGCGTCGCCAGGAAATCCGAGCGGTAGCGCGGGGAATCGAAGAAGGCGAGGTCGCCCGGCCCCGCGTCAGACAGCGTGGACACGCCGCGGATGAGCGTCGCGTCCGCCCCCGTCCCGGCAAGGCGCGCGCCGCTGAGGGACATCACCTCGCTGAGGGTGAGCGGCGTCGGCAGCGGAAAGAATCGGGGATCGTTCATGGTCCGAAATGCAAAGCGGGCGCCGCGCGCAGAACGCCGGCGCCCGCGTGAGAGGGGTCAGATCAGAACCGGGTGCCGCCCGAGAAGCGGAACGCCTGGTCCTGGTCGTAGGTCTGCTGGGACAGGACCCAGGCATAGTCGAAGCGCAGGGGACCGAACGGCGACTGCCAGATCAAGCTCGCGCCGACCGAGGAGCGGATGCCGTTGTCGTCGGCCACGCAGACCGCACCGGTGGCATTCTTGGAGCCCGCCGGGCACACCGTGCCGTTCGGCGCGTTCGGGAAGACGGTGGGCCCGGTATAGTCCCACAGCGAGCCGGCATCGGCGAAGACGGCGCCCTTCAGGCCAACATCCTTGGGCAGGAAGCTGAGCGGGAACTGCACTTCGGCCGAGGTGCCCCAGTAGGCCGTGCCGCCCAGCGAGTCGAGCTGGTAGGAGTTGATGTCGCGCGGGCCGATGCCGGACGGGGCGAAGCCGCGCACCAGGTTCGGACCCATGAAGAAGTTGTCCATGATGCGCAGGTCCTGGTCGCCCCAGGCCGTCACATAGCCCGCCTGGCCGCGCAGCAGGAGCACCCAGTCGTTCATGAGCGGGTAGTAGAAGCGCACGTCGCCGGTGGTGCGGATGAAGTTCACGTCACCGCCGAGGCCGGCGAAGTCCTGCTTCAGTTCGGCATACAGGCCCGAAGTGGGGTTCAGGTTGCTATCGAGGCCGTTGAAGCTAAGCGTGTAGCCCGCAGCCGAGGTGATGGTCGCGCCCTGGGCAACGGCCTCGATGACGGCCCACGAAGCAAAGCCGGGAGGGCACGTGAAGTACACGCCCAGGCCTTCGCCGCATTCAAGGCTCAGGTCGCGCTGGTAGATGTTGTAGCGCAACGCCAGGGTCACCTCGTCGGTGATAGGCAGGCCGAAGCGGAAGCCCGCGCCCAGGGTCTGGCTGTCATAGGAGGTGTAATTGGTGGAGCTGGTCTCTTTCCAATACAGGTCGAAGCCGGCGGCGAGGCGGTAGCCCATGAAGTAGGGCTCGGTGAAGGAGAATTCCGCGCCCTGGGCGTACTCACCCAGCGAACCGGACACGCGCACATACTGGCCGCGGCCGAGGAAGTTCTTCTCACCCAGCGAGACTTCGCCGATGAAGCCGTCCGAGGTGGAATAGCCACCCGACACCGAGAACTCGCCGGTGGGCTGGTCTTCCACGTCCACCACCAGGATGATGCGGTCGGGCGCGGAGCCGGGCTCGTTGGTGATCTTCACGGTCTTGAAGTAGCCGAGATTGCGCAGACGGCGCTCGGCGCGGTCCACCATCACGCGGTTATAGGCATCGCCTTCGCCGATATCGAATTCGCGGCGAATGACCCAGTCGCGGGTGCGGGTGTTTCCGCGCACCTCGATGCGCTCCACATAGACGCGCGGGCCTTCCTCGACCACGAACAGGATGTTGATCTTGCGGGCGTCGAAGTCGCGATCGCCGCGCGGGCGCACCTGGGCGAAGGCGTAGCCGCTCTTCGACACCTCGATGGTGATGTTCTCCACCGACTTCTCGACCAGCTCGGCATTGTACACTTGGCCGGAGCTCATCCGCAGCGCGTTGCGCAGGTTGGCGGCGGGCACGTCCTTGATGTTCGAGACGATATCGACCGTGCCGAAGGAATATTGCGGGCCTTCCTCGAGGGTGATCGTGATCACGAAGGCCTTGCCGTCCGGCTCCAGCTCCGCAGTGGCGGAGAGGATGCGGAAGTCCGCATAGCCGTTCTTCAGGTACCAGCGGCGAAGCAGTTCCTGGTCCGCATTGATGCGGTCCGGATCATAGACGTCCGTGGACTTCAGGAAGGACAGCCAGTTGGTGGTCGTCGTGGTGATGACGTCCTTCAGCTTGTAGTCCGAGAACGCCTTGTTACCGACGAACTTGATGTCCTTGACGCCGACCTTCTCGCCTTCGTTGATCTCGAACACGAGGTCGACGCGGCCGTTGCCGCGGTCGATGGTGACCGGGTTGACGCGGACGTCGTTGCGGCCCGAGCGGCGATAGACCTCAAGGATGCGCTGGGTGTCAGCCTGCACGGTCGCCTTGGAGAGCGTGCCGCGCGGCTTGGACTGCACTTCGCCCGCCAGCACCTCGTCCTTGATCTTCTTGTTGCCCTCGAATGCGACGCGGTTGATCACCTCGTTCTCGGACACGCGGACCACGATCCGCCCGCCCTGCTGGGAGATGTTCACGTCGGAGAACAGGCCGGTGGCGTAGAGGGCGGTGAGCGCCTCATTGATCTTGGCGGGAGTGACCGGGCCGGAGCCGAAATAGGAGCGGATGGTGTCCGCATCCACACGCCGATTGCCTTCCACCACGATGTTGCTGGACTGGGCCGCGGCGGGGCTTGCGATGAGGAGAGAACCGGCGGTCGTCGAGACCGCGACGAGAGTCGCGATGCCCAGGACGGCGGCCAGCTTCACGAAAACCCGGACCGGAGCAGTCATATGGCACGCAACCTTGATTTCGTTGTTCTGAAACCCGCGCTTCAAGAGCGACAGATTCCGACCTTCGTGGCGCTTGTACAAGCTTTTGACCGCGCTGCAAACGCCTGACGCAACAGCGACTTCAGGTTTTCCCGCCACCGTTGCCCCCACGCCACGAAACCACGCCGCCCGCCAAAAACCTACATGGTCGCCAAGTGGATGACGTCGTTCCATGTGGCGAAGACCATCAGCATCAGAACGATCGCGAGGCCGATCCGGAAGCCGATATCCTGCGTGCGGGGGCTAAGCGGGCGCCCCCTTACCGCCTCCACAGCGTAAAACAGGAGATGGCCACCGTCCAAGAGCGGGATGGGAAAGAGGTTAAGCAATCCAATCGACACGGACAGAACCGCCGCAAGCGACAGAAGCGCACCGATTCCATAGGTGGCTACCTGCCCAGAAACCTGGGCAATGCGGATGGGTCCGCCGAGCTGGTCTGCCGATTCCCGCCCCGAGATGAGCCCGCCCAGATAATCGAAGGTGCGCGCCACCACGAACCAGGTTTCCTGCGCGCCGAGGCCGACCGCCTCGATGGGCCCGTAGCGACGGGTCGAGACGTCGGAGGGCGCGAGGGAGCGGGTGATTCCCAGAAGGCCCATGCGATGGACGTTGCCGAACGCGTCCTTCATCTCCTTCAACTCGGGCGTGGCCGACAGCGAGACCTCGGCATTGTCGCGCTCGACACGGAAGGCCAGAGGCCGGCCCGCATTGCCGCCGACGATGCGCTGCATGTCGGCGAAGCTCTCCACGGGGGCGCCGTCGATGGTCAGCACCAGGTCGCCGGGCTTGAAGCCGGCACGCTCGGCCGCGCTGGCGGGCGCCACCTGGTCCACGCGCGGGGCGGTCACCTGACGGCCGAAGGTCATGAAGACAAGGGCGAAAATCACGATGGCGAGGATGAAGTTCGCGATCGGGCCGGCGGCGACGATGGCGGCGCGCCAAGCCAGGGGCTGGAAGAAGAAGCTCTCGCGGCGCTCCTTGGGCGACATGCGCGCCAGCGCCTCCGCATCGGGCGTGCTGGCCGCATCCTCATCGCCGAAGAACCGGACATAGCCGCCCAGAGGCACGGCGGCGAGCCGCCAGCGCGTGCCGTGGCGATCGTTGAAGCCGAAGAGTTCGGGCCCGAAACCGAGGGAAAAGGTCAGCACCCGCACACCGGCGCGCCGGGCCACCCAGAAATGTCCGAGCTCGTGGAAGAACACCACCAATGTGAGGACAAACAGGAACGGAACCAGATAACCAAGGAGCGACGAGCCCCAGGAACCCATACCCGCCAAGACTTCCATCGTGTGTTCCTCGATCGCTCCGCCCCGCGCGCTCACGCGGGTAAGGGCCTGTTCCGCCTCGCAGGAACCACCGTGCCGCCACACTTACGTGGCGACCAGGATACCTCTGTGGTCAGGAAACCCCTCGTCCTCTTCTCTAACTAAGATGCCTTTGCGGCAAACTTAGGCAAGAGCGAAAGCGCAACATGTCGCGCCCCAGAGTCGAGATCGAGCGCATCCGCAACCGAGGCGGGCACAATACCGAGCGGCAGCTTGGCCATGGTTTCCTCGACGATGGCCGCAATGCCAAGCATGCCGATTCGCCCTTCAAGGAAGGCTGCGACAGCGATTTCATTGGCACCGTTGAGCACCGTCGGCGCGCTGCCGCCGGCTTCCATGGCCGCGATGGCAAGGCGCAGAGCGGGAAACCGCTCGAGGTCCGGCGCCTCGAAGGTCAGCCGCCCCACCTTGGCCAGATCGAGCCTGCGGCAAGATGTGTCGAGGCGCTCGGGAAAACCGAGGCAATGGGCGATGGGCACGCACATATCCGGCATGGCGAGGCCCGCCACAACCGAGCCGTCGCGAAAAGAGACGAGCCCGTGCACCACCGATTCCGGATGCACCACGGTCTCCAGGCGGTTCGCCGGAATTCCAAAAAGATGATGTGCCTCAATAAGTTCGAGGCCTTTGTTCATAAGCGTCGCAGAATCGATGGTGATCTTGGCGCCCATGGACCAATTGGGGTGGCGCAGCGCATCCTTGGCGCTCGCCCGCGCGATCTCCTCGCGGCTGGCGGTGCGGAACGGCCCGCCCGAGGCCGTGATCGTCACTTTCTCCACATCCTCCCGCCGGCCGGCGGCCAGTGCCTGGGAGATGGCGTTGTGCTCACTGTCCATGGGCAGCAGCACGGTGCCCGTACGCTCCGCCTCGGCCATGAAGAAGGCACCGGCGGCGACAAGACATTCCTTGTTCGCGACCGCCACGCGCCGGCCCCGGCCGAAGGCAGCTACGGTAGGGACAAGGCCGGCAATGCCGGAAATGGCGGCCACGACCATATCTGCCGGGCGTTGGGCGGCATCGAGGACCGCGCCCGGACCCGCGCCGCAGGCGATGCCGGTGCCGGACAGAAGCTCGGCAAGCCGTCGCCCGGCCTGGGGATCGGCGATGGCAGCAAAGCGCGCGCCGAGATCCACGGCCAAAGCGGCCAGGGCTTCCGGATCGCGACCGCCGGCCACGGCTTCGATCTGGAAACGGCCAGGAGCCTCCTTGAGCACCTTGACGGTGCTCCTGCCGACGGAGCCGGTGACGCCGAGAATGGACAGGCTGGCCATGCTTCGTCCTACCACAGCAGGAGGCCGGATGCAGGCGCGTCGAAATTGCGTGCCAGCCCGAACAGGACGGCAACCAGTGCCGCGGCCATGAATCCGTCCAGCCGGTCCAGCAGGCCGCCGTGGCCAGGGATGAAATTGCCGGCGTCCTTCACGCCATAGGCGCGCTTGAATGCGGATTCGGCAAGATCCCCGAGCTGCGCGGCCACGCTCAAGGCGAGGCCGAGGACGACCGTGGCCGGCACGAAACGCAGCCCCGTCACCAGCAGCAGCGCGCATCCGGCAGCCGTGCCGATGAGGGTGCCACCGATGGCACCCGACCAGGTCTTGTTGGGAGACAGGCGCGGCCAGAGCTTGGGGCCGCCAAATATGCGGCCGACGAAATAGGCGCCGATGTCCGTGCTCCAGACGATGGCATAGATGAACAGCACGGCCGACAGGCCGATGCGGTCCTCGCCCCTCAGGACGAGCATGGGCAGACAGGCGATGGCGGCGACGAGCACCCCTGCCCCGCCGGACACTCCGCTGCGGGTCAGGAGGGCGCACACGAGCGCCGCCACCAGCACCGCGGGCAAGGCGTATTGCTCCGCCGACAGGTAGATGCCGCCGGCGGCAACCGCCACGCCGCACAGGCCGACGATGAGAAAGGGAATGCCCGGCTTGAGCCGTGCCACATGACCCCAGTCATGGAGTACGCCCGCCGCGGCCACCATCCACAGCAGCACGAACGCGATACCGCCGAGATAGGTCACCCCGAGCACGACGGGAACCATGATCAGCGCGGAAACGGTACGCCGCGCGAGGTCCGACCCGATGATCACGAGCGCGCGCTGCCCGCGCGAGCCGTCACGCCTCCGAAGCGCCGGTCACGCCGGGCGAATTCCTCCAACGCACCGAGCAATGCCGCCTCGTCGAATTCCGGCCAGTAGATGGGCAGGAACACGAACTCAGCATAGGCAGCCTGCCACAAAAGGAAGTTGGACAGGCGCTGCTCGCCGCTGGTGCGCACGATGAGGTCGGGATCGGGGATGCCCGCCGTGTCGAGATTCTCGCTTATGCGCTCGACGGTCACATCCTCGGGCTTCAGTTCGCCCGCGGCCACTTGGGCTGCGAGGCGGGCGGCGGCGGCGGCGATCTCCTGCCGCGCGCCATAATTGAAGGCGATGACGAGGGTCAGGCCGCCATTGTCCTTGGTGAGGTTCTCCGCCTCATCCAGGAGGCCGGCGATCTCGCGGGAGAGGGACGCACGCTCGCCAATGATGCGGACCCGCACATTGTTCGCGTGAAGCTCGGCAAGGTCGTGCCGCACGAAGCGCTTCAAGAGGCCCATCAGCTCGGACACTTCCTGCGCCGGCCGGGACCAGTTCTCGCTGGAGAAGCTGTAGATGGTGAGATAGCGGATGCCGATCTCGCGGGCGGCGCGCACGCAGCGGCGCAGCGCCTCCACCCCGCGCCGGTGTCCCTCGAACCGGGGAAGGTTGCGGGAGGTCGCCCAGCGGCCGTTGCCGTCCATGATGACGCCCACGTGGACGGGCACGCAGGCGGGAGCCTTCGCTCGCGTCGCTGAGGCCCCCTCGCGGATGGACATCGCCGCTCCCCCCGTATGAAACCCTCTCAGACCGAGAGGATTTCCTTTTCCTTGTGGGCCAGGGTCTGGTCCACCTCGGTGATGGTCTCGTCGGTGGCCTTCTGCACCTGGGTCGACATGCGCTCCAGATCGTCGGCGCTGATATCCCCGTCCTTTTCCAGCTTCTTCAGGTTGTCCATGCCGTCGCGGCGCACATGGCGCACGGAGACGCGGGCCGCCTCGGCATATTTATGCGCCACCTTCACCATTTCCTGGCGACGCTCCTGGTTCAGCTCGGGGATGCGGATACGCAGCACCTGCCCCTCGGTGTTCGGGTTGAGCCCGAGATTGCTGTCGCGGATCGCCCTCTCGACCGCGCTGACCATGGCGCGGTCCCACACCTGCACCGAGAGCATGCGTGGCTCCGGCACCGAGACGGTAGCCACCTGGTTGAGCGGCATGTGGGTGCCGTAGGCGTCCACCTGGATGGGCTCAAGAAGGCTCGCGGAGGCGCGGCCGGTGCGCAGACCGCCGAGTTCCTTGCTCAGCACCGCAATCGCGCCCTGCATGCGGCGCTTGAGGTCGGCCAGATCGAATGCCTCGATGGACATGTCTTACCTCTGTTCTTCATTGCCGGCTTTGGCCGGGGCGAGTCCACGTTTCAAGCGGGCATCGCGCGGGATTAGGGCGCGACCACCGTCACGTGGCCTTCCCCCTTCGCGGCTGCCACGATCGCCCCGGGTTCCCGGATCGAAAATACGATTATCGGCAAGGCCGCTTCACGGGCAAGGGCGAAGGCAGCGGCGTCCATGACCTTCAGGTCATAGGCCAGCGCCTGATCGTGGGTCAGGCGCTCATAGCGCTTGGCCGTGGGGTCGAGCTTGGGATCAGTGTTGTAGACACCGTCCACATTGGTGGCCTTGAGCACGGCGTCGCAATCAAGCTCGGCCGCGCGCAGCACCGCGCCCGTGTCGGTGGTGAAATACGGATTCCCGGTGCCGCCGGCCAGGAGCACGATTCGCCCACGCCGCAAATGGCGCATGGCCGGCTGGCGGGCGTAGGGCTCGCACACGGTCGGCATGGGGATGGCCGACATGGTGCGGGCCGGCTCGCCGGCCGATTCCACGGCCTGCTCCAGAGCGAGGCAGTTCATGACGGTGGCGAGCATGCCCATATGGTCGGCGGTCGCCCGGTCGAGGTCCTCGCCGGCCACCCGCGCACCGCGCAGGATGTTGCCGCCACCCACCACCACGGCCACCTCGCAGCCCAGCGCGCGCGCGGCGACGAGATCACGGGCGATGCGGGCGACGGTCGGCGGATGGAGGCCGAACGGCTCGGGTCCCATCAAGGCCTCGCCGGAGACCTTGACGAGGATCCTGGGATAGGGAAGGTCTTTCATGGCCTCCCCTCCCCCGGTCAGGACTGGCCCGCCGCAGCGGCGACTTCCGCCGCAAAATCGGTCTCTTCCTTCTCGATGCCCTCGCCGAGGACGAAGCGCGTGAAGGCCTTGATCTTGATGGGAGCGCCGACCGCGCCCTCATTCTCCTTCAGCACCTGCGACACCGACTTCGAGCCGTCGTGCACGAAGGCCTGCTCCAGCAGCGTGACTTCCTTGAAGTAGGTCTTCATGCCGCTTTCCGCGATCTTGTCCTGCACGTTCGCCGGCTTGCCCTGGTGCTTCTCCAGGAGGATGGCCTTCTCGCGGGCGATGGTCTCGGGGTCGATTCCGGATGCATCGAGGGCCACCGGGCTCAGGGCGGCGATGTGCATGGCGATCTGCCGGCCGAGGACGGAGAGCTTCTCCACGTCACCCTCGGATTCCAGCGCCACGAGCACGCCGATGCGGCCCATGCCGTCGGCGACCGCGCCGTGGACGTAGGAGGCAATCATGCCCTTGTCCACGGTGAGCTTCACCGAGCGGCGCAGCGTCATGTTCTCGCCGATGGTGGCGATGAGCGAAGCGAGCTTGTCGGCAACCGTCACGCTCTCGCCCGGGAAGTGGGCGGCGGCCAGCGCCTCCACGGAGCCGTCCGTGTTGAGGGCGATCTTCGCTGCCTCGCGCACGAACGCCTGGAAATCGGTATTGCGGGCGACGAAGTCGGTCTCGGCATTCACTTCGACGGCAGTCGCGTAGTGGCCCGACGATTCGACGGCGACCAGGCCCTCGGCGGCGACGCGGCCGGCCTTCTTGGCGGCCTTGGCGAGGCCCTTCTTGCGCAGCCAGTCGATGGCGGCTTCCACATCGCCATTGGTCTCGGTGAGGGCGGCCTTGCAGTCCATCATGCCGGCGCCAGTCTTGTCGCGCAGCTCCTTCACAAGCCCTGCCGTGATCGCGGCCATCGTCTCAATCCTTCTTCTTCTCGCACCACGGCCGGCTGCGGGTCTCCCGAGCCGGCCGCCGGGGCGTTTGCCCCTAACCTAAACTGTGTTCCGCGAAAGGGAGTTCACTCCACCTCGGCGGAAGCCTCCTTCGCCTGGGCGATCCAGCCGTCCACGCGGCCCGGCAGGCCCACTTCTTCGCCGATCAGGTGCGCGTCGTGCGCATCGAGGCCGGCGATCTGGGTGAGGTGGAAGATGCCGAGATCGTTCAGCTTCTGCTCGATCTCCGGGCTCACGCCCGTCAGCTTCTTCAGGTCGTCGGCCACGCCGCGCGGGCCGGACAGGGGCTCGAGCGAGGTCCAGATGCTGACTTCCTCGACCGGCAGGTCTTCCACCAGCGGGGCTTCCGCCGCGCCGGCATCGCCGAAATCGCCGGCGCCGCGCGAGATGCCGTCGATGGCGGCGCGGGCGACGAGGTCGCAATAGAGCTGGATGGCGCGGCCGGCATCGTCATTGCCAGGCACCGGGAAGGCGATGCCGTCGGGATCGCAATTGGTGTCGAGGATGGCGGCCACCGGGATGCCGAGGCGCTGGGCCTCCTTCACGGCGATGTCTTCCTTGTTCGTGTCGATCACGAACAGCAGGTCCGGCAGGCCGCCCATGTCGCGGATGCCGCCGAGGGCGCGTTCCAGCTTGTCCTTTTCACGGGACAGCGTCAGGCGCTCCTTCTTGGTGTAGCCCGAGCCCTGCTCGGGACCGGAGAGCATCTCCTCCAGCTTCTTCAGCCGGGCGATCGAGTTGGAGATGGTCTTCCAGTTGGTGAGCATGCCGCCCAGCCAGCGGGAATTCACGAAATACTGCGCGGAACGGCGGGCGGCGTCGGCCACCTGGTCCGCGGCCTGGCGCTTGGTGCCGACGAACAGCACGCGGCCGCCATTGGCCACCGTGTCGGACACGGCCTGGAGCGCGCGGTGGAGCGCGGGCACGGTCTGCGACAGGTCGATGATGTGGATGTTGTTGCGAACACCGAAGATGTGCGGAGCCATCTTCGGATTCCAACGGTGGGCCTGATGGCCAAAGTGAACGCCAGCTTCAAGCAGCTGGCGCATCGAATAATCGGGAAGCGCCATTTTGGTTTCTCCGGTTGAGCCTCCGCGGACGTACCCTCGGCCCGTCGGGGACGAAGGCACCGGATGGCCGATATGGCCGAATGTCCGCGTGCGGAATGGCGCGGCTTATAGGCGAAGGGCCGGAAAGAGGCAAGGGCGGAGGCCGCCGCGCGTGCGCAATGCGGATCGTCCGGCGCTTCCGTGTCCGGCGCGCAGCGGTATTCCGGAGATTTACGGCGTGGTCTTGGCCTTGGTCCCGGCGGCTCTCGCCGCAATGGCCGCCCTCTCCGCCGCCGCCTTTTCGACCGCTGTGGGAACGAGGGTGGTCAGCTCGGAAAACATGCGCTCATAAGCATCCATGGGCTTGCCCCAGGGATCTTCCACATCTGCCGGACCGCTCCCGGCATATTCGGAGAGGGTGAATGTCTTTCCGGCAGCTTCGGGGAAGACCGCGAGGAGATGGTCCTTGTGCTTCTGCGTCAGGGTCAGAACCACGTCCGAACGCTTCATGTCCCGGTCGGTCACCTGCGCCGCCACATGCCCAGAGAGGTCCACCCCTTTCCGGCTCCACAGGACCTGCGCGTTCATCTCCACCTTCTCCTCGTAGGGATTGACGTCGATCCCCCGCGAGATGAAGCGCGCGTCGATGGTGTGGGAGAGCGCATAGATTCGCGCCATGGTCTCCGCGGTGATGCTGCGCCCGGTATTGCCGGTGTCCACGAACGCGATCTTCAGCGGTCCCACCTGCGCCGCCGCAGGCAGCAGCGACAGGGCCAGAAGAAAGAGCGCCCCCAAAACCCGGATGATCTCTTTCATGGCTGCCCCTTCACCACTCATTCGCATGTGGCTGAAGGGCTAGCCGATGTCTTTGTCACGCGCACAACAGGCCGGCGCGATGCCGGCCCGGTCCGAGCAAGTTCAGGCGACGCTCGCCATGGCCGGGAGGGTGAAGGAAACACCGGTGAGGCGCTCTGATTCTTCCCACAGGCGGCTCGCCACAACTTCGTTCCGCGCCTGCGGCGCCACGAAGGACGGCGCGACGGCCCCCTTCATCTCGTAGAATCCGTTCGGGCCGTAATATCCGCCGGTCTCTGCCTGCGGGGAGGTGGCGGCGAACAGGGTCGGCAGAGCGCCCCCGGCCGCCGAATGGCTGAAGAGGGGTGCCATCACCTTCGACAGTATCCAGGTCCCGGAGAATCCGCCTTCCGAGCGCGGCCCGTTGGCGATGAGGTCGGTGCGCGCCCAGCCGGGATGGGCGGCAGTGCTGGTGATCCGCCAGCCGCCCATGTCGCTGCGGCGCTGAAGCTCGAAGGCGAACATGAGCATGGCTAGCTTGGACTGCTGATAGGCGGCCCAGGGCCTGTAGCGGATATTGCTCTGGAGATCGGCAAGCTCGATGGCGCCCGCGCGGTGGGCGAGGCTGCTGAGATTGACCACCCGCGCCCGCTCCGCCTTGCGCAGCAGCGGCATCAGCCGGCCGGTCAGGGCGAAATGGCCGAGATAATTGGTACCGAGCTGCATCTCGAAGCCGTCCGCCGTCTCGTGGCGACGTGGCAGGGACATGACGGCGGCATTGTTGACGAGGAGGTCGAGCGCGGCCCGGCCGGCCAGGAGCGTGCGGGCGAACGCCTCCACCGAGGCAAGGCTGGAAAGGTCCAGGAGGCCGAAGGACACCTTTGCATCGGGCACCTTTGCCTTGATGGCCGAGACCGCCGCCTTGCCCTTCTCGGGATTGCGGGCGGCGAGAATCACCTCGGCGCCGGCTCCGGCGAGCCCCAGCGCGGTCTCAAACCCGAGCCCTCCGGTCGCGCCCGTGACCACCGCGAGGCGGCCGACCTGGGAGGGAATGTCAGAAACGGTCCAGCGAGACATGGCTCGATCTCCGTGAAACCATCGGCTCTAATGCCGAAGCGATAAATATGCACTTAGTGCAATTTTGCGATAAGTGCAATATTATGGACCTCACGATGCCGTCACATGAGAAAGCGCCCTCCCCGCCCGGCCTGCGCGACCGCAAGCGCCGGCAGACGCGCGCGCGCATTCAGGGTGCGGCGAGGGCGCTGTTCCTGGAGCGGGGCTATGAGGGGACGACCGTGGACGAGATCGCGGCGGCGGCGGACATCTCGCGGCGCACCTTCTTCCACTATTTCTCCTCCAAGGAAGACCTGGTCCATTCCTGGCAGGACGACTTCAAGGCGGCGCTGATGGCAGGCGTCGCGGCGGCGCCCGCCGAAGCGTCGCTCTGGGAGGCGAGCGAGGCCGCCATCCTCGGCGCCATCGGCAAGGTGAATCGCGAGGAAGCCTTGGCCTTCGAGGCCATGAAGCAGTGCACGCCGGCGCTCAAGGCGCGTGACCAGCTCAAATACGAGCAATTGGAGCAGGTCTTCGCCACCGCCTTGGAAAAGCGCCTCCCCCCGGACGCGCCGGCCCTTTCGGCGCGGTTCGTCGCCATGATGGCGGTGGGCGCCTTGCGCCTCCTGGGCGAGAGCTGGAGCCGGGACGCGCCGGAAGAGGCGCCGGAAGCCTATGCCCGGCGCCTGCTGGAGATCGCCCGCAAGGCGGCTGGCGTCTAATGAGCGTCGGGTGAGCAACGCTCACCCGAGGATGCGGATTTCGCGTTTGCCGCCTTGCGTCTTCAGGACCAGCTTCGGCTCCGAAGACACAAGGAGCCGTCATGTCCAATCCCGTCCTCTGCGACATCAGAGAAGGTATCGCCACCCTCACCCTGAACCGGCCGGAAAAACTCAACGCCATCGACTATGCCATGGCCGATGCGATCGTGGCCTTTCTTGACACGCTGGAGACCGATCCCTCGGTGAAGGCGGTCATCCTCACCGGCGCCGGCGAGCGCGCCTTTTCCGCCGGCGCGGACATCGCCCAGTTCCGCAAGAGTGTGCGGCTGGGGGTGCAGACCGCCGTGCGGGACTTCGTGCGGCGCGGGCAGGCCATGACGGCGCGCATCGAGGCCTATTCCAAGCCGGTCATCGCAGCGGTGAACGGCCTTGCCTTCGGCGGTGGATGCGAGATCACCGAGGCCGCCCATCTCTCCATCGCCAGCGAGAAGGCGCTGTTCGCCAAGCCCGAGATCAATCTCGGCATGCCGCCCACCTTCGGCGGCACCCAGCGCCTTCCCCGGCTCGCCGGCCGGAAGCGGGCGCTGGAGCTGCTGCTCTCCGGCGATCCCTTCCCGCCCCAGCGCGCCCTGGAGATGGGGCTCGTGAACCAGGTCGTGCCCCATGCGGACCTGATGCCGGCGGCGCGAGCGCTGGCCCAGCGCATCATGCGCCATTCGCCCCTTGCCGTGTCCAGCGTGCTGGCGGCGGTGACGCGGGGAATCAACCTGCCCATCGCGGAAGGGCTGCACATGGAGAGCGAGCAGTTCGCCCGCATGGTGCCGACCCACGATCTCAGGGAGGGCCTGGAGGCATGGGTGGAAAAGCGCCGGCCGCGCTATGCGGGATCCTGAACTGCGCCCTCAAGCTCCGAGCGCAGCCAGGCCCGGAACGCGGCCACTTCCGGGCGCGCTTTGGAGGCCTCGCCCGTAACCAGCCAATAGCCCGTCGCCGCCGGCACTGGCGGGCCGAGCACGCAGGCAAGCCGGCCGGAGGCAATGTCATCCTGGGCCACCGGCAAGCGCCCCATGGCGACCCCGCCGCCGCGCGCCGCCACTTCCAAAGCGAGATGGACATTGTCGAACCGCTGTCCGCGCCCGAAGTCCACCCCCTCCACGCCGCGCTCCGCCGCCCAGGCGGCCCAGTCCTCCGAGACATTGACCACGTGGAGCAGCGTGGCGTGGGCAAGGTCCGCCACCGTCTGGATGCCGCCGGCCAGAGCCGGGGCGCAGACCGGGACGAGCCGCTCGGTGATCAGGAGCTCTTCTGAGACACCTGTCCAACCACCCTTCCCCATGCGGATCGCCACATCGATCCCATCGCGGGGAAACTCCACATTCCGCTGGGTGGTATCGAGCGTCACCTCGATCTCGGAATAGCGCTCATGGAAGCGCCCGAGACGGGGGATGAGCCAGCGCAGGCCGAAGGTGGGCGCGACGCTCACCGTAAGGCGCCCGCCCGGCACGCGTCCCGGCACGAGGTCCGTGGCGCTGGCGAGCTGCGCCAAGGCGGAGCGCACCTGCGGCAGATAGGCCGCGCCCGCCTCCGTGAGGGCGAGCTGGCGATGGCCGCGCGTGAACAAGGCGACGCCAAGCCAGCCTTCCAGCCCCTGCACCCCGTGGCTCACCGCGCTGGGCGTGACGTTCAGCTCTTCGGCCGCCTGCTTGAAGGACAAATGCCGCCCCGCCGCCTCGAACAGGCGCAGCGCATTGAGGGGCGGCAGGCGATAGGCCATGGCCGCCTCAGGCGGCCTCCACCGCCACCACGCCGGGAATCGCCTTGATCGCACCCGCGATCTGCGGGGAGACCGGATAGCGGCCCTCAAGCCGGATCTCCACCTCGGCCTTCCCTTCCTCCATCAGGAGAATGAGGCTCACCTCGCCGTCGCCCTTGGCGCCGGTGAGACGCTTGGAGATGCCCTCCAGCGGCTCCGGCGAGCGCACGAAGATGCGCAGGGCCTTGTGGTGGCGGGAGGTGGCCTCGTCCAGCCGCTCGCAGGACTGGATGCGCACGCGCACGTCTTCGCCCTGAAGCTCGGCCGCGACCATCATGAGCAGCGGCGTACCGGGCTCCAGGAAATCGCGGTAATGGGCGAGCCCCTCGGAGAAGATCACCGCCTCGAAATGGCCGGAGGGGTCGGAGAGCCCCACAATGCCCATGCGGGTGCCGGACTTGGTGCGCCGCTCCTGTCGCGAGACGACCGTCGCGGCAAGCCGTCCCGCAACGGCACCGGCACGCACAGCGCGCGAGAAATCATTGAATGGCTGCACCCGCATGCGCTGGAGCGCGGGAGCGTAGTCATCCAGCGGATGGCCGGTGAGGAAGAAGCCGATGGCGTCGTATTCCTTCTGGAGCCGCTCGGACGCGTCCCAGGGGGCGGCCTGAGGCAGCGGCAGCTCCGCCTTCACCGGGCCGGAGCCGAACATGTCGTTCTGGCCGAGCGCCCTGCCCTGCTCCTCGCGCGCCGCATGGGCGACGATGGATTCCAGCGCCGCGAACACGCGGGCGCGGTTCGGCTCCAGCGCATCGAAGCAGCCGGCGGCGGCGAGGCTTTCCAGGGTCCGCTTGTTCACCACCTTCGCCGGCAAGCGGCCGGCCAGATCGGCAAGGTCCTTGAACGGCTTGTCGCCGCGCGCCGCCACCAGCGCATCCACCGCCGCTCCGCCCACGCCCTTGATGGCGGCCATGGCGTAAATGATCTTGCCCTCCACCACCGCGAATTCGCGCGCGGACAGATTGATGGAGGGCGGCACCACCTGGATGCCGAGCCGCTGCGCCTCCTGGCGGAATTCCGCCAGCTTGTCCGTGTTGCCCATGTCGAGGGTCATGGAGGCGGCGAGGAATTCGGTCGGGTAGTTCGCCTTCAGCCAGGCCGTCTGGTAGGCGACGATGGCATAGGCCGCCGCGTGGGACTTGTTGAAGCCGTAGTCCGCGAACTTGGCCAGAAGGTCGAAGATGGTGTCCGCCTGCGCCTTCGGCACCCCGCGCTCCAGCGCGCCCGAGACGAAGCGCTCGCGCTGCTTCTCCATCTCGGCGCGGATCTTCTTGCCCATGGCGCGGCGCAGCAGGTCCGCTTCGCCCAGCGTGTAGCCCGCCAGCGCCTGGGCGATCTGCATCACCTGCTCCTGGTAGATGATGACCCCGAACGTCTCCTTCAGATAGGGCTCGAGCTTGGGGTGAATATAGTCCGGCTGGGCGCGGCCGTGCTTGCAGTCGCAATAGACCGGGATGTTGGCCATGGGGCCTGGCCGGTAGAGCGCGACCAGGGCGATCAGGTCCTCGACGCGGTCGGCCTTCATATCCACCAGCGCGCGCCGCATGCCCGCGCTTTCCACCTGGAACACGCCCACCGTCTCGCCCCGCGCCAGCATGGCGTAGCTCTTGGGGTCGTCGAGGGGGATCTTCGACATATCGAGGTCGATGCCGCGCTGGCGGATCAGCCGCGCGGCAGTCTCGATGACAGTGAGGGTCTTCAGGCCGAGGAAGTCGAACTTCACCAGCCCCGCCTGCTCCACCCATTTCATATTGTACTGGGTGACCGGCATGTCGGACTTGGGGTCGCGGTAGAGCGGCACCAGTTCGTGCAGAGGGCGGTCGCCGATGACGATGCCGGCGGCGTGGGTGGAGGCGTGGCGGTTCAAGCCCTCAAGTCGCACCGCGATATCGAAGGCGCGCTTGACCACCTCTTCCTCGTCCTGCGCAGCCTGCAGGCGCGGCTCGTCATGGATGGCCTGCTTCAGGGTGACGGGCGCGGCCGGGTTCTGCGGCACCAGCTTGCAGAGCTTGTCCACCTGGCCGTAGGGCATTTCCAGCACCCGGCCGACGTCCCGCAGCACGCCGCGCGCCTGGAGCGTGCCGAAGGTGATGATCTGGGCAACCTGGGAGCGCCCGTAGCGCTGCTGGACGTATTGGATCACCTCGTCGCGCCGGTCCTGGCAGAAATCCACGTCGAAGTCCGGCATGGAGACGCGGTCGGGGTTCAGGAAGCGCTCGAACAAGAGGCCGAAGCGCAGGGGGTCGAGGTCCGTGATCTGGAGCGAATAGGCCACCAGCGAGCCGGCGCCCGAGCCGCGCCCCGGCCCCACCGGGATGTCGTGGGCCTTCGCCCATTTGATGAAGTCCGACACGATGAGGAAGTAGCCGGGGAACTTCATCTTGCTGATGACGGAGATCTCGTAGGCGAGCCGCTCCTCATAGACCTTCGTGTCGAGCCCGGGCGCCGGCCCGTGCTTCTCCAGGCGCTGGGCAAGGCCCTCCTGCGCCTGCCGCTCCAGCTCGGCGGCCTCCGCCTCCAGGGGATCGGTGCCTTGCGTTTCGCCGGTGGTGAAGCGCGGCAGGATGGGCTTGACCGTGCGCACCCGGTAGGCGCAGCGCCGCGCGATCTCCAGGGTGTTGGCCGTCGCCTCGGGCAGGTCCGCGAACAGCTTCAGCATCTCCGCGCGGGTCTTGAAGCGGTGCTCGGCGGTGAGGCGCCGCCGGTCCCCTTCCGAGACCATGCGGCCCTCGGCGATGCAGATCAGGGCGTCGTGGGCCTCATAGTCCGCGTGCGAGCCGAAGAACGGTTCGTTGGTGGCGACGAGGGGAATGGAGCGGGCATATGCGAGGTCGAGCAAGTGCGGCTCGACGAGGCGCTCCTGATCCATGCCGTGGCGCTGGAGCTCCATATAGAGCCGGTCGCCGAACATATCCTGCAACTGCCCCAGCCGCTCGGCGGCCAGTTCGCTGTGCCCGCCCGCCAGGGCCCGGTCGATGGGCCCGGCCATGCCGCCGGTAAGCGCGATCAGTCCCTCATTGGCGCCGGCCAGCCAGTCGAGGGCGATGCGCGGCTCCTCGTCGCTCGGGGTTTCGAGGAAGGAGCGCGACACCAGGGTCATCAGGTTGCGCCAGCCCGCCTCGCGCGATGCCAGAAGCACCATGCGCGGCTTCTTCGCCGCCACCGCCCCGCGCGGGCCGGCCGGCTCCGGCAGGTCGAGTGCCAGCGCGCAGCCGACGATGGGCTGGATACCCGCGCCCACCATCTTCTCGCAGAATTCCAGCGCGCCGAAGAGGTTGCCCGTGTCGGTGAGCGCCAGCGCCGGCTGGGAATCCGCCTTGGCGAGGTCCGCCAGCTTGCCGAACGAGAGCGCCCCCTCCAGCAGCGAATAGGAGGAATGGACGTGGAGATGGACGAAGCCGGGATCGGGCATGGGGGCTCAAATGGGGCGCGAGACGAGTCGGGGCAACACACAGCTTAGCGCGGATCGCGTGCCGGACCATGAGCCAAGCCCTGCAGATGCCCCGCTATTCACTTAAACCGCCGTCGTGCCCGGGCTTGTCCCGGGCATCCACGCCCCTCCCCAAGCCCGCACCTAGCGGAGCCCCGTGGATGGCCGGGACAAGCCCGGCCATGACGGTTGCTCTTGTCGGCTACGGCTTCGGAAACGCCAAAGCGGGCGGGGCCATCTGCGGCTTCAGGGGGGCGGTGGCTACGCTCTTCGCATCGAGGTCGAAGCTCATGAGATCGATGCTGCGCAGCACCTGATCGTCATAGGTCTTCACGTAATAGCGCTTGTTGGTGAGGTCCGCGACCGAGGTCCACTGGGTATATTCCAGGTCCTTGTTGTCGCCCTTGTCGGCTCGGATCCAGCCCACCGGAATGTCGAAATTGTTGGCGATATGCTCGGCGAGGCGCACGCTCTCGATGCCACTGGGCTTCTTTTCGGCGGAAACCGCATAGCCCAGCGCGCGGATGAAGCGCGAGGGCGGGGTCGGATCGCCGGGGATGCCGAGAAGGCCGGAGCCCTGGCCGAAGGACGCGATGGTCTGCCCCTCGATCTGGAGCGGCGCGGCATTGGCGGCGGAGAGCTTCACATAGTTCTTCAGGTTGGTCAGGTGCCAGTCGAAGGTGGGTGCATTGGTCATGACGCCGAACGGGTTGTCATAGACCTTCAGCACCCCGTCCACCGGCTCGATCACCAGAGAGGCGCCCGAAGCGTCGTGGATCGTATAGTGGAACGGTGGGGTGATCCCCATGGTGGCCTGCTTGACGTTCACCACGGAGATGCCGGCAAGCCCCGCCTTCACTTCCGCCACGGTGGCGAAATTGGTGAGCACCCAGGTCAGCACGTCCCACGGCGCCAGGGACTTGGCAGGGTCTGCCTTGGCGGGGTCTGCATAGCCCACATAATCGGGGAAATAGAGGATGCCGCCGGCAAGCCCCTTCTCGTTCACGCCGTCGGTGACCACGGGCAGGCCGAAGGCATTGAGACCCGTGGCGGCATATTTGCTTTTCCACGCCATGGCGCCGGGCTTGCCGTCCGGCCCACTGGCCGCGAGCGCGAACTGACGTGGGATGACGATGGCGTCGGAATCGAGCTTGAAGCCGAACTCCATGGTGCGGCCATAGACGGCCCCGCCATCGGACGTGCGGATCAGGAAGCTGGTGCAGGCCTGCGCGGCCGGGGCGCAGCCCAGGACACCGGCGAGCGCGATGGCGAGCACACCGAACCCGTGGCGCCTCCGAAGGCGTGTGAGCAAAGACATGGACAATCCCCCCGACACCCGCGTGCGCCGCCCGACGGGCCGCGTGGTGCACCGTGACCATGGTGCGGGATCACGGCGGGAAAACGGCGACCGCGCCACCGCAAAGCTTTGGTTCTGCTATTAGAATCTCTCAATATGGCGACGTGTGAAACGCGGAGGGCACGGCATGAAGACGTTTGTCGGAAGCTGGCAGTTCTGGGCCCTCGGCGCGGCCGTGTTCGCGGCGCTCACCGCCATCTTCGCAAAGGTGGGCGTCAGCGCGGTCCATAGCGACCTCGCAACGCTGATCCGCACCGTGGTCATCCTCGCCATCATCGCCTTGGTGGTCACCGCCGGGAACGCCTGGCAGCCGCTCGAGACCATATCGTCCAAGACGTGGCTGTTCCTGGTGCTTTCAGGCCTCGCCACCGGGGCCTCGTGGCTCTGCTATTTCCGCGCCCTTCAGCTTGGCGATGCTGCGCAGGTGGCACCGCTCGACAAGCTCAGCGTGGTGATGGTGGCGGTGTTCGGCACCCTCTTCCTGGGCGAGCGGCTCTCGGCGGTGAACTGGCTCGGCGTCGTGCTGATCGCCGGCGGCGCGATCCTCGTGGCGCTGCGGTGACGCGCCGTCTTCGCAAGAGATGCCCGGGTCGAGCCCAGGCATGACGACCAAAGAAGGTCGCTTACTCCATCTCCACCACGGTCCCCTCGTGCAGGGTGACCCGGCGGTCCATCTGCGCGGCGAGGGTGAGATTGTGGGTGGCGATGATGGCGGCGACGCCGGTCGCATGCACCAATTCCGTGAGCGCGCCGAACACATGGTCCGAGGTCTTGGGGTCGAGGTTGCCGGTGGGTTCGTCGGCCAGAAGCAGCCGCGGCGCGTTGGCAAGGGCGCGGGCAATGGCGACGCGCTGCTGCTCACCGCCGGAGAGTTCGGACGGGCGATGCGTCAGGCGGTGGCCGAGGCCGAGATAGGAGAGAAGCTCCTTCGCCCGGTCGTCCGCCGCCTTGCGCGACAGGCCCCGGATCATCTGCGGCAGCGCCACATTCTCCAGGGCCGAGAATTCCGGCAGCAGATGGTGGAACTGGTAGACGAAGCCCACATGCAGCCGGCGGATGCGCGTGCGCTCCGCATCCGAGAGCTTGGCGGTGGCGCGCCCATCGATGAACACTTCTCCCTCGTCCGGGTGCTCGAGCAGGCCGGCGAGGTGCAGCAAGGTGGACTTGCCCGTGCCGGAGGGCGCCACCAGCGCCACCGACTGGCCGGGCTCGATCACGAGGTCGGCGCTTTTCAGCACCTCGATGACGCCTTCGCCCTGCGTATAGCGGCGCGCGACGCCCACCAGCGCCATGGCGGCGGGCACGGATTGGGTCTCGGAGGGAAGCCCTGCGTGCATCACTCGTATCTCAGGGCTTCGACGGGATCGAGCCGCGCCGCCCGCCAGGAGGGATAGAGGGTGGCGAGCAGCGAGAGGACAAGGGCCATGATCACCACGGACGTCGTCTCGCCAGCATTCATCTGTGCCGGCAGCTTGGAGAGATAATAGAGCTCCGGCGAGAACAGCTCGGTCGAGGTGAGCCAGGAGATGAAGCGGCGGATCTCCTCGATATTGAGGCAGACCAGGACGCCCAGCAGCAGCCCCACCACCGTCCCCACCACGCCGATGCTCGCGCCGGTGATGAGGAAGATGCGCATCACCGCGCCCTGGGTCGCGCCCATGGTGCGCAGCACGGCGATGTCGTGCCCCTTGTCCTTCACTAGCATGATGAGGCCGGAGACGATGTTGAGCGCCGCCACCAGCACGATCAGGGTCAGGATGAGAAACATCACGTTCCGCTCCACCTGGAGCGCGTTGAAGAAGGTGGCGTTCCGCTGCCGCCAGTCCACCACATAGACCGGCCTTTCGGCCGCGGCGATGATGGCGGGGCGCAGCACGGCCACATCGTCGGGATTGTCGATATAGACCTCGATTGCGTTCACATCGCCCGCGCGGTTGAAATAGGCCTGCGCCTCCGGCAGCGGCATGAAGACGAAGGCGCCGTCATATTCCGACATGCCGATCTCGAAGACGGCGGCCACCTTGTAGACTTTGATGCGCGGCGAGGTGCCCATGGGCGTCACCGCCCCGCGCGGCGCCACGAGCGTGATGTTGTCCCCGGCCCGAAGCGAGAGCTGGTCCGAGAGGCGCTTGCCGATGGCGAGCCCCTGCCCCTGGTCGAAGCCCTCCAGGGTGCCGCTCTTGATGTTGTTGGCGATGGAGGGCAGCCCGCGCAGGTCCTGCTCCGTGAGGCCCCGCACCAGCACGCCGGAAGCGTTGTAGGCCGAGGAGGCGAGCGCCTGGCCTTCCACCAGCGGCACGGCGAGCTTCACGCCGTTCAGCTTGGCGATGCGCGCGGCGACGTCCTTGTAGTCGGTGAGCGGCGTCTCCATGGGCTGCACCAGCAGGTGCCCGTTGAGCCCGAGGATCTTGCCCAGCAATTCCTGCCGGAAGCCGTTCATGACCGCCATGACGATGATGAGCGTCGCCACCCCCAGCACGATGCCGAGGAAGGAGAAGCCGGCAATGACCGAGATGAAGCCCTCCTTGCGGCGGGCGCGCAAATAGCGCAGCGAAAGCATCCATTCGAACGCGGAAAAAGGCCGGGTGCCCGTGGGCTCCGGCCGGTCCGCCGCGCTTGCTGCCATGCGCTGCGCTCCTGTCACGTGGTCAGTCTCTCGATGGCGTCGTTGAGGCTCATCAGCTCGCGCGAGCCGTCGATGCGGCGCTTCAGTTCCACCTTGCCGTCGGCGAGGCTCTTGGGGCCGACAAGCACCTGCCAGGGCAGGCCGATGAGGTCGGCGGTGGCGAACTTGGCCCCTGCCCGCTCGTCCGTGTCGTCATAGAGCACGTCGATCCCGGCGGCGGTGAGCTTCGTGTAGAGCTGGCCGCAGGCGGTGTCGGTGGCGGAATCACCCACCTTCAGGTTGAGGATGCCCACCTGGAACGGCGCCACCGCGTCCGGCCAGATGATCCCCGCCTCGTCGTGGGACGCCTCGATGATGGCCGCCACCAGCCGCGAGGGGCCGATGCCGTAGGAGCCCCCGTGGAGCAGATGCTCGGCGCCGTCCGGCCCCTGCACCTTGGCGCCGAAGGGCTCGGAATATTTGGTGCCGAAATAGAAGATGTGGCCCACCTCGATGCCCCGCGCGGCGAACCGGCGCGCCTCGGGGATCGCGGCGAACTCCGCCTCGTCGTGCTTCTCGGAGGTGGCGGCGTAAAGCTCGGTCCACTGGTCCACGAGGTCCTGCAAGCCCGCCTTGTCATCGAAGTCGGTGCCGATGCCGGGCACGGGCTTCTCGAGATAGTCGGCATGGCCGAACACCTCGCTCTCCCCCGTGGAGGCGAGGATGATGAATTCGTGGGAAAGCTTGCCGCCGATCGGTCCCGTATCCGCCACCATGGGAATCGCTTTCAGCCCCATCCGGGAGAAGGTGCGCAGATAAGCGACGAACATCTTGTTGTAGGAATGGCGGGCGCCGGCTGCATCGAGATCGAAGGAATAGGCATCCTTCATCAAAAACTCGCGCGAGCGGTAGACGCCGAAGCGCGGGCGCACCTCGTCCCGGAACTTCCACTGGATATGGTAGAGGTTCAGCGGCAGGGACTTGTAGGATTTCACGTAGCCCCGGACGATCTCCGTGATCATCTCCTCATTGGTGGGCCCGAAGAGCATCTCGCGCTCATGACGGTCGCGGATGCGCAGCATCTCCTTGCCGTAATCATCGTAGCGCCCGCTCTCGCGCCACAGATCCGCCGACTGGATTGTGGGCATCAGCAGCTCGATGCCGCCGGCGCGATTCTGTTCTTCGCGCACGATATTGCAGACCTTGTTGAGCACGCGGTGGCCCAAAGGCAGCCAGGCGTAAATGCCGGCGCTCTCCTGCCGCACCATGCCCGCCCGGAGCATCAGCCGGTGGGACACGATCTCCGCCTCCTTCGGCACTTCGCGAAGGATGGGCAGGAAATAACGGGACAGGCGCATGATGGGGACTCAAAGGCTGGGATGGGCAGGGCGCCGCCAGTGAAAGCGGAACGGTCGATAAAACACAAGCCCAATGCGGGCCAGCGTGTTGCAACGCAACAAATCATCTATTGCGGCGCAAGGATGACAAAGGGGTAAATCTTGTTCTACTTTGCACAGGTCAAAAGAAAGGGGTCCGCCATCGTGCCTGTTCAAGGCATCTTGGGAGAGGTCCAGGTCTCGGGAGGAAGGTCAAACAATAAGCCGCCCGACGACCGCCTCCTAGGCGCGCGATAATCGGAAGCGGCACGCACGAGTTCGGACGGCTGCACCCGCGTCGGACTATAAAAAAGTGCAATTGAGATCAGGGCGAGGCAATGGCCTCGCCCTTTTTCTTTTTTGCCGAGGCGCTTTGAAATTTCGATGGATTGTCGCCCCGCTTTTGTCTTGGACACGCAAAAGCGAAGCTTGAGCGCAGATCCGCGGCCCAGCACAAAAATTCCGCGAAGCAGTCAATCCGCGGCCAGCGCCTGAGCCGAGCTCATAAGCGGAGAATCTAGACGCGCTCTCACACGCGCGTAGTCAGCTGATGACCGGGCCCTATTGGTTGTCCGTCTTGAACGGCATGGGGAAGTCTTCCAGCTTCACCACCCCGCTCGTCCCGATCCAGAAAAGCCCCGACGTGATAATGGCCGCCACGATGGTCGTGGCAATGGCCTTCTTCACCAGCATCGGCCGCGCCGGCGCGCCCGGATCGGTGCCCGGCTCGACGTGATTCTCTTCCGCCTGGGTGCGCACGCCCCATGGCAGGATGGCGAACAGAATCGTCCACCAGACGATGAAATAGATGGCGAGATAGGTTCCGATGGCCACGTGATCCGGCCCTCAGGCCTGTTCCAGCTCCACCAGCGTGCCGGTGAAGTCCTTGGGGTGGAGGAAAAGCACGGGCTTGCCGTGGGCGCCGATCTTGGGCTCGCCGTCGCCCAGCACCCGCGCACCGCTGGCTTTGAGCTGGTCGCGGGCGGCGAGGATGTCGTCCACCTCGTAGCAGATGTGGTGGATGCCGCCATCCGGATTGCGCTCCAGGAACTTGGCGATGGGCGACGCTTCGCCCAACGGCTCCAGAAGCTCGATCTTGGTGTTGGGCAGGTTGATAAACACGGTGGTCACGCCATGGGCATGCTGCTGCACCTGCTCGGACACGTCGGCGCCCAGCGTGTCGCGATAGAGCGCGGTGGCGGCAGCGATGTCGCGCACCGCGATGGCAACGTGATTGAGCCGTCCGATCATCGTCCCCTCCTCACCGCGAAGCCTGATGCTATCAGACCTCGACAATGTGGACGTGGCAAACGGGCTTTTTGCCCCAGAGCCCGTTGACCGCACCGCGAACCGCCCGCTCCAGGGTTTCCGAAAGGGCATCGGGATCGCGGCGGCGGGCGCGGGGCAGGCCCTCGAAGGTCGTCACCACCGTGTCGAGGATGTGGTCGAGCACGTCGATGCCGCCCTCCCCCCGCTCCGGCAGGCCCGTGGCCTCCACGCTGGGATCGCCCACAAGGCTGCCCTTGGCATCGAGCGCCAGGGCCACCGACACCACGCCCACATAGCTCAGCTTGCGCCGCTCGGGGATGGTGCGGGCCTGCTCGGGAATGAGCAGCCGGCCATCCTTGTAGAGACGGCCGAAAGGCACATCGTCCACCCGCTCGGCAGGGCCGGGCGCGAGGCGCACCACATGCCCGTCGGAGCAGACCACCACTTCCGGCACGCCGAGGCGCCGGGCCAGTGCCGCATGCTCCGCCATGTGGAGCGGCTCGCCATGCACGGGCACGGAGACCTGCGGGCGCACCCATCCGTACATCTGCTCCAGCTCGCCCCGCCGGGGATGACCGGAGACATGCACGAGGCCGTCCTTGTCGGTCATGACATGGATGCCGCGCTTCACGAGCCCGTTGATGACGTTGTTCACCACCTTCTCGTTTCCGGGAATGGTGCGCGAGGAGAAGACCACGAGGTCCCCCTTGGACAGGGCGATCTCGGGGTGGTCGTCCTCGGAAATGCGCCGCAGGGCCGCGCGCGGCTCGCCCTGGGAGCCGGTGAGCAGCGCCACCACCTTGTCGCGCGGCAGGTAGCCATAGGCATCGGCGCTGCGGAACGGGGGAATGCCGTCCAGCATGCCGTGTTCGCGGGCAACCCCGATCACGCGGTCCATGGCGCGGCCCACCACCACCACCTCGCGGTCGTTCGCCATGGCGGCCTCGCCGATGGAGCGGATGCGCGCCACGTTGGACGAGAAGGTGGTGAAGCACACGCGATGCTTCGCCTTCGCCACCACTTCCTTCAGCGTGGCGGCCACTTCCAGCTCGGAGGGCGAGATGCCGTCGCGGGTGGCGTTGGTGCTGTCGCAGATCATGGCCCGCACGCCCTCATCGCCCAGCGCCTTGAGGCGGGCGATATCGGTGACGTTGCCCACCACGGGCGTCGGGTCGAGCTTCCAGTCGCCGGTATGCAGCACGAGGCCCGCTTCCGTGCGGATAGCGATGGCGTGGCTGTCGGGGATGGAATGGGCGACGGGGATGAATTCAAGCTCGAACGGGCCGAGCCGGAACGGCGCCCCGGCGCGGATAATGGTGATGGGCACGTTCGGCGCGCCGGGCTCGGCCCAGCGCTTTGCCTCCAGCAGCCCCGCGGTGAAGCGCGTGGTGTAGACCGGGCATTTCAGGCGCGGCCAGAGGTCCAGCACCGCGCCCACATGGTCCTCATGGCCATGGGTGAGCAGCAGGCCCTCGATGTTCTTCTTCTCTGCCTCCAGGAAGCGGATATCGGGCAGCACGAGGTCCACGCCGGGCGCTTCTTCGCCGGCAAAGCTCATGCCGAGATCCACCATCAGCCAGCGCCGGCTGCGGCGCGGGCCAAACCCGTAGAGGCCGAGATTCATCCCGATCTCGCCCACCCCGCCGAGTGGCGCGAAGACCAGTTCATTCTGTTCGGACATGACTGGAACTATTCCCCCTTCGGCAGGGAAACGTCCCCCGCGGTGATAATTTCCGCGATGCCGTCCTTCCGGCGCAGCATCATGGCGCCCCGCGCATCGATGCTCTCGAACCGGCCTGTCACTTCCCGCTCGCCCACCTTCACGATCACCGTGTCGCCGATGGCAAGGGCATGCCGCATCCATTCGGTGCGCACGGACGCAAAGCCGTTGCCGCCATTCCACTGGTTGAGCCGCACCGCCATGGCGGTGTCGAGAGCCTCCAGCACCCGGTCCGGCGCGGTGGGCGCGCCCGCCTCTTCGAGGCTGGTCGCCGGATAAGGCAGGTCCTCGGGATGGTGCAGGCAGTTCACGCCGAATCCCACCACGGCGCAGGGCCGCCCCGCAGGGTCCGCGCCGCCCTCCACCAGAATGCCGGCCAGCTTGCCGCCATTGAGGATCAGGTCATTGGGCCATTTGAGCTTCAGCGCGTCGGTGGGCAGCAAGGGCGCGGCCACCATGACCGCATCGCGCAGCGCGAGGCCGGCGACAAAGCAGAGCTGGGCGAGATTGGCCACGGGCGCCGGGTTGGGCAGGACGAGGGTGGCGAAGAGGTTGCCCAGTTCGCTGGTCCAGGGGCGCCCGCGGCGGCCACGGCCGGCGGTCTGAATGTCGGCCACGAGCCACACGGGCAGGGCCTCGCCGCGCGAAAGCCGCGCGAGGCCCTCGGCATTGGTGGAGCCAATTTCCGTGAAGCGAACGATGGGGACGGTGGAGCTTTGGAACCTTTGTAAGGCCATCTGTCAGAAAAGCGCCCGCGCAGCCGCGCCGGCCGCATCGATGAGAGGGGCCGGCCACAGGAAGTAGAAGACAGTGAACAGGCCCGACACGCCGAGCACAGCCTTAAGCTCGCCAGGCATGGGATCAAACGCGTCTGCCGGTTCGTCGAAGTACATGATCTTGACGATCCGCAGATAATAGTACGCCCCGACCACCGAAGCGAGCACGCCGATGATGGCGAGCCCATAGAGGCCCGCCTGGATGGCGGCGAGGAAGACGTAGTATTTCGCGAGGAAGCCGGCAAGCGGCGGAATTCCGGCCAGCGAGAACATGAGGCCGGCGAGCGCCAGCGCCATCATGGGCCGGGTGCGGGCAAGGCCCGCCAGCTCGTCCACATTCTCCACAGCACGGCCGTTGCGGCGCATGGCGAGGACGCAGGCGAAGGAGCCCAGCGTCATGGCCACGTAGATGGCCATATAGACCATCACGCCCCGCACGCCCTGGGGCGTGGCGGCAGCCAAGCCCACAAGGGCGAAGCCCATATGGCCAATGGAGGAATAGGCAAGCAGTCGCTTGATGTTGCGCTGGCCGATGGCGGCAAAGGCGCCGAGCACCATCGAGGCCAGCGAGACGAAGGCGATGATCTGCTGCCACTGATGGGCAACGTTGGGCAGCGCCTCCACCGCCACGCGGATGAAGACCGCCATGGCCGCGACCTTGGGCGCGGTGGCGAAGAAGGCGGTGACCGGGGTCGGGGCGCCCTCATACACGTCCGGCGTCCACATGTGGAACGGCACGGCCGAGACCTTGAAGCACAAGCCCGCCATCACGAACACGATGCCGAAGACGAGGCCCAGCGTCGGCGTGGTGGCCGCCTTGGCGATGGCGTCGAAATTCACCGTGCCGGTGAAGCCGTAGAGCAGCGAGGCGCCATAGAGCAGCATGCCCGAGGAGAGCGCGCCGAGGACGAAATATTTCAGGCCCGCCTCGGTGGAGCGGATCGAATCCCGGTTGATGGCCGCCACCACGTAGAGCGACAGGCTCATCAGCTCCAGGCCGAGATAAAGCGCGATCAGGTCGCCCGCCGACACCAGCATCATCATGCCCAGCGTGGCGATGAGGATCAGGACCGGATACTCGAACTTGTTCTGCTGCTCGCGGTTCAGCCAGTCCACCGACATGATGAGCGAGGCCGTGGCGCCCAGCAGCGCCAGCGCCTTCATGAAGCGGGCGAAGGGATCGAGCACCAGCGAGCCGCCGAAGGCGGTGATGGTATGCCCCGGCCCGAGGAGCACCAGCACGCCCGCCGTCGCCAGTACCGCGATGGCGAGCCCTGTCACGAGATTCGCCGAAGTCTCGCCCCGCACCGCGCCAAGCAGCAGCAGCGCGATGGCCGCGAGCGCCAGGAGCACTTCGGGAAGGACGGCGCCGAGCGGCGGCAGGAGGGAGGACATCGGGCGACCTCGGATCAGAAGCTGAGCAGCAGCGAGGCGGTCTTCACCGCCTGGGCCACGGAATCGGTGCGGGCGACCACGGCGTTCACCGCCGTGGAGGTCATGTCGAGGATGGGGGCCGGCCAGAAGCCGAACAGGATGGTGAGCACCACCAGCGGCACCATGATCACCACCTCGCGGGGGCTGAGATCGAGGATGCCCTTCAGGCTGTCCTTCTCCAGCTTGCCGAAGATGACGCGCCAGTAGAGCCAGAGCGCATAGGCAGCCGAGAGGATGACGCCCGTGGCCGCGAAGAAGGCGACCCAGGTGTTGCGCTCGAACACGGCGAGCATGGTGAGGAACTCGCCCACGAAGCCCGACGTGCCCGGCAGGCCCACATTCGCCATGGTGAACACCATAAGCGCCGTGGCGTAGAGCGGCATGCGGTTCACGAGCCCGCCATAGGCCTTGATCTCGCGGGTGTGCATGCGGTCGTAGATGACGCCCACGCACAGGAACAGCGCGCCCGAGACGAAGCCGTGGGAGATCATGAGGAACATGGCGCCCTGGAGGCCCTGCTCGTTCATGGCGAAGATGCCCATGGTCACGAAGCCCATATGGGCGACGGAGGAATAGGCGATCAGCTTCTTGATGTCGTCCTGCACCAGCGCCACCAGCGAGGTGTAGATGATGGCGATGACGGAGAGGGTGTAGACCAAAGGCGCGAACAGGTGCGACGCCTCCGGGAACATGGGCAGCGAGAAGCGGATGAAGCCGTAGCCGCCAAGCTTCAGCAGCACGCCGGCCAGGATCACCGAGCCCGCGGTGGGCGCTTCCACGTGGGCGTCGGGCAGCCAGGTGTGCACCGGCCACATGGGCATCTTCACCGCGAAGGAAGCGAAGAAGGCGAGCCACAGCCAGGTCTGCATGCCACTCGGGAAGCCGTGGGTCATGAGGGTCGGCACGTCGGTGGTGCCGGCCTGCCAGTACATGGCCATGATGGCGAGCATCATCAGCACGGAGCCGGCGAGGGTGTAGAGGAAGAACTTGAAGCTCGCATAGATGCGGCGCGGGCCGCCCCAGATGCCGATGATGAGGAACATCGGGATCAGGCCGCCCTCGAAGAAGAAGTAGAAGAGGACGAGATCGAGCGAGCAGAAGGTGCCGACCATGAGGGTCTCGAGCACCAGGAAGGCGATCATGTATTCCTTCACCCGCTTATGCACGCTCTCCCAGGAGGCGAGGATGCAGAAGGGCATGAGGAAGGTGGTGAGGATGAGCAGCGGCAGGGAAATGCCGTCGATGCCCATGTGGTAGGCGGCGATCTCGCCCAGCCACGGGTGCTTCTCCACGAACTGGAAGCCCGGCGCCGAATGGTCGAAGCCCGGCAGCAGCAGCAGCGAGACGATGAAGGTGACGAGCGTGGTCCACAGCGCCACCCAGCGGGCGTTGCGGGCGACGACCTCCTCGTCGCCGCGCACCACGAGGATGAACAGCGCGCCGACGATCGGCAGGAAGGTGATGACGGAGAGGATCGGCCAGGTGGTCATCGTCACACTCCGGCGAACATGAACCAGGTGATGAGCGCGGCCACGCCGATCAGCATCACGAAGGCATAGTGATAGAGGTAGCCGCTCTGCAGCCGCACCACGCGGCCGGTCACGTCGAGCACGCGGGCGGAGACGCCATCCGGCCCGATGCCGTCGATGATGCGCCCGTCACCCTGCTTCCAGAGCACGCGGCCGGCCCACAAGGCCGGGCGCACGAACAGGAAGTCGTAGATCTCGTCGAAATACCACTTGTTGAGCAGGAACTTGTAGAGCGCGTCCTGGCTGTGGGCGAGCCGCGCCGGCAGGCTGCGGTCCACCATGTAGAACCAGTAGGCGACCCCGAGGCCGAGCACCATCATGATGGTGGGCATGTAGACCGCCCAGCCCGGGATCTCGTGCATGGTGTGGAGGATGTGGTTCTCCGCCCCCATGAAGATGGCGTGGCGGAAGAAGTGCTCCACGTCATGGCCCGCGAACTGGTTGTAGAGCGCAAAGCCCGAAATCACCGAACCAACCGCCAGGATGCCCAGCGGGATGGTCATGGTCAGCGGCGATTCATGCGCCGCCTCGTAATGGTGATGGTCGTGCGGATGGCCATGGAAGGTGAGGAAGACGAGGCGCCAGGAATAGAAGGAGGTCAGCGCCGCCGCCGCCACGGTCATGATCCAGCCGTAGAGGGCGAAGTGGTTGGTGGACGCCCAGGCGGATTCGATGATGGCGTCCTTGGAATAGTAGCCGGCGAGGAAGGGGAAGCCGGTGATGGCCAAGGTGCCGATCAGCATCATGGCGTAGGTGAAGGGGATCTTCTTCCAGAGCCCGCCCATGTTCCGCATGTCCTGCTCGTGGTGCATCGCATTGATGACCGAGCCGGCGCAGAGGAACAGCAGCGCCTTGAAGCAGGCATGGGTGAGCAGGTGGAACATGCCGATGGAATAGGCCCCTGCCCCCATGGCCACGAACATGTAGCCGAGCTGAGAGCAGGTGGAATAGGCGATCACCTTCTTGATGTCGTTCTGCACCAGGGCGACGGTGGCCGCGAACATGGCCGTGGTGCCGCCGATCACCATCACCAGCTCAAGGGCGGTGGGCGAGAGTTCGAAGATAGGCGACATGCGCGCCACCATGAACACGCCGGCGGTCACCATGGTGGCCGCATGGATGAGAGCCGAGACCGGGGTCGGGCCTTCCATGGCGTCCGGTAGCCAAGTGTGCAGGAAGAACTGGGCCGACTTGCCCATGGCGCCGATGAACAGGAGGATCGCGATCACCGTCGGCGCATCCCAATGATGGCCGAGGAAGTCGATGGTCTTGCCGGCGAGCGAAGGCGCCTGCGCGAACACGGTCTCAAAATTCACCGCGCCGGTCATCACGAAGATGGCGAAGATGCCCAGCATGAAGCCGAAATCACCGATGCGGTTCACCACGAAGGCCTTCATGGCGGCGGCATTGGCCGAGGGCTTCTCATACCAGAAGCCGATGAGCAGGTAGCTCGCGAGGCCCACGCCCTCCCAGCCGAAGAACAGCTGGAGCAGGTTGTCCGCCGTCACCAGCATGAGCATGGCGAAGGTGAAGAGGGAGAGATAGGCGAAGAAGCGCGGCCGGCTCGGATCCTCGTGCATGTACCCCATGGAATAGAGGTGCACGAGGGAGGAGACGGTGGTGACCACGATCAGCATGATCACGGTCATGGTGTCGACGCGGAACGCCCAGTCGATCTTCAGGTCGCCCACATAGATCCACCGCATCACCTGGACGCGCGTGTCATGCTCGCCGAAGCCCACGCTGACGAAGGCGATCCAGGCGAGGAAGCAGGCGATGAAGAGGAAGGAGGTGGTCACCACCTCCGAGGCGCGTGCGCCGATGAGCCGGCCGAACAGGCCGGCAATGAGGAAGCCGATGAGGGGGAGGAAGACAATCGCCTGATACATGGCCTCAACCCTTCATGGCGTTGATGTCCTCGACGGCGATCGAACCGCGGTTGCGGTAATACACCACGAGGATGGCGAGCCCGATGGCCGCCTCGGCGGCTGCCACCGTCAGCACCAGGAGCGCGAACACCTGCCCCACGATGTTGCCGAGGAAGGCGGAGAAGGAGACGAGGTTGATGTTCACGGCGAGCAGGATCAGCTCCACCGACATCAGAATGACGATGACATTCTTCCGGTTCAGGAAAATGCCGACCGTGCCGAGCGTGAACAGGATCGCCGCGACGGTGAGGTAGTGGGAAAGCCCTATTTCCATCTTTCCCTCCTCAGATGCCCTGCCCGGGGCGCACCTTGACCACGTCCATCGCGGTCTCGGGCGTCCGGGCAACCTGGGCAGAGATGTTCTGGCGCTTCACGTTGGTCTTGTGGCGGAGCGTCAGCACGATGGCGCCGATCATGGCCACCAGCAGCACCATGCCGGCCGCCTCGAAGAAGTAGACATAGTCGGTGTAGAGCACCCGGCCGAGCATCTGCGTGTTGCTCAAGCCGGCCGTGGCTTGGGCGATCTGCGGCGCGGTGGCAACCGTCGAAGAGGTGGCCCAGCTGCCCACCACGAGCACCAGCTCGGCCAGGAAGATCACGCCGATGAGCGCACCGATGGGCAGGTATTGCAGAAAGCCCTGTCGCAGCTCGACGAAGTCCACGTCGAGCATCATCACCACGAACAGGAACAGCACCGCCACCGCGCCCACATAGACCACCACCAGGATGAGCGCGAGGAACTCCGCGCCGATCAGGATGAACAGGCCCGCCGCATTGACGAAGCAGAGGATGAGGAAGAGCACCGAGTGGATGGGATTGCGCGAGGCGATCACCATGAAGGCGGACGCCACCAGCACGCCGGCGAAGAGATAGAAAAACGCTGCCGCGACACTCATGCGCCGAGCCCCCTCTTGCGCGGCGCGCCTGCGCCGATCCTCTTCGCGGTTGCCTGTGGCCGCATGCGGCCGCCGGCCCGTCGATAGCCCGTACACATGACAAAAGTCCACTCGTCTGAGGCGCCCGCAGGACACGGCCGCCGCCCAATCCCATTCAGCCACCCACCCGGCGGGCAGCTCCCCAAGCTCAACGGTACGGCGCGTCCAGCGCGATCGCCTGCGCGATCTCGCGCTCCCAACGGTCGCCGTTCGCCAGCAGCCGTTCCTTGTCGTAGTAAAGTTCCTCGCGGGTCTCGGTGGCGAACTCGAAGTTCGGCCCCTCGACGATGGCATCCACCGGGCAGGCTTCCTGGCAGAAGCCGCAATAGATGCACTTCACCATGTCGATGTCGTAGCGGGTGGTGCGGCGCGTGCCGTCATTGCGGCGCGGGCCGGCCTCGATGGTGATGGCCTGCGCCGGGCAGATGGCCTCGCAGAGCTTGCAGGCGATGCAGCGCTCTTCCCCGTTGGGATAGCGGCGCAGCGCATGCTCGCCGCGGAAGCGCGGCGAGATGGGGTTCTTCTCGAACGGATAGTTGATGGTCGCCTTGGGCGCGAAGAAGTAGCGCATGGCGAGGAAGAAGCCGGAGACCAGCTCCGTCAGGAAAATGGCGCGCGCCGCCTGGTCGAGCTTCATGGCCTAGCTCCGGTCGGTTGCGGACGGGAAGACGGGCGGATCATTGCGGCGCCGTCCCCGTGAAGTGCAGGACACTCGCCACCACCACCACGGCCACCAGCGAGATGGGCAGGAACACCTTCCAGCCGAGACGCATGAGCTGGTCGTAGCGATAGCGGGGCACCATGGCCTTGGCCATGGCGAACAGGAAGAACATGAAGCACAGCTTCAGCACGAACCAGATCACGCCCGGCACCCAGGTGAAGGGCGCAAACGGCAGCGGCGAGAGCCAGCCGCCCAGGAACAGGATCGTGCCCATGGCGCACATGGTCATGATGGCCACGTACTCACCGAGCATGAAGAGCAAGTACGGCGTGGAGGAGTATTCCACCATGAAGCCCGCGACCAGCTCGGATTCCGCCTCCACCAGGTCGAAGGGCGGGCGGTTCGTCTCAGCGAGTGCTGAGACGAAGAATATCACGAACATGGGCAGCAGCGGCAGGAAATACCAATTGAGCAGGCCGAGCGGCCCGTCCTGCGCCTCGACGATCTTGGAGAGATTTTGGGAGCCCGCGCACATGAGCACGGTGATGATCACGAAGCCGATGGAGACCTCGTAGGACACCATCTGCGCTGCCGAACGCAGGGCCGCCAGGAAGGGATACTTCGAGTTGGACGCCCAGCCGGCCATGATGATGCCGTACACGCCCAGCGAGGAGATGGCGAAGATGTAGAGGATGCCCACGTTCAGGTCGGCGATCACCCAGCCGTCGGCGATGGGCAGCGCCACCCAGGCGGCGAGCGCCAGCACGCAGCTCAGCAGGGGTGCCAGCAGGAACAGCGCCTTGCTGGAGCTGGACGGGATCACCGGCTCCTTCAGCACGAACTTGAGCAGGTCCGCGAAGGATTGCAGCAGGCCGAACGGGCCCACCACGTTCGGGCCCCGGCGCATCTGCACCGCCGCCCAGATCTTGCGGTCCGCAAGCAGGATGTAGGCGATGAAGATCAGCAGGGCGACCAGAAGCGCGAGGCTCTGCCCCGCGATGATCGCCACCTTCAGAAGAGTGTCCTGCCAGGTCATTATCCGCCCCGCCCTTACTCTGCCGCCACGGCGGTCGCCCCGCCCAGCCGCAGCGCCGAGCACTCGGCCATGACGGCGGAGGCGCGGGCGATGGGGTTGGTGAGGTAGAAATCCTTGATCGCGAGGCCGAAGGCGGCCTTCTCTGTCGTGCCACCCTTGGCCGACAAGGCCGTGACGGCGGCAGCGTCCGCCGGCTCCAGCCCATCGGTCCGCCCGAAATGGGGGTGGGCCGCGACTAAGGCCGCACGCAGCGCGAACAGCGTGTCATAGGGCAGCTTCTGCCCCAGCACTTCCGACAGCGCGCGCAGCACCGCCCAGTCCTCGCGGGCATCGCCGGGCGGGAAGGCCGCGCGGTTCGCGAACTGCACCCGACCTTCGGTGTTCACATAGAGGCCGGACTTTTCGGAATAGGCCGCGCCGGGCAGGATCACGTCGGCGCGGTGCGCGCCGCGATCACCATGGGTGCCGATATAGATTGTGAAGGCGCCCGGCGAGACATCGATCTCATCGGCGCCCAGGAGGAAGGCCACGTCCAGCGCGCCCGGTGCCGCCATGGCGAGCGCATCCAGGGCGCCGTCCGCGGGCACGCAGCCCACGTCCAGCGCACCCACGCGGGCGGCGGCGGTGTGGAGCACCGCAAAGCCGTTCCAGCCGTCCTTGACCGCACCGACCGACACCGCGAGGCGGGCGGCGAGCGAGAGCACGGCGGCCCCGTCCGGACGGCCAAGAGCGGCCTGCCCGACGATCACCAGCGGCTTCTCGGCGGATTTCAGCGCATCGGCGAAGGTGCCGGAGCCGGCGAGGTCCGCCAGGGTCTCCGGGCCGGCGCCGAGATACTCATAGGGATAGGTCAGATCCACCGACGTGCCGACGAGGCCGATCTTCAACGCCCCCGCCGCCGCGCGCCAGCGCTTGCGGATGCGGGCATTGATGACGGGCGCTTCGTGGCGCGGGTCGGTGCCGATGAGGAGGATGGCGTCCGCTTCCTCGATCCCGTCAATACCGGGATTGAAGATGTAGGCGGCCCGGCCGAGCGCCGGGTCCAGCGCCGCGCCGTCCTGCCGGCAGTCGATATTGCCCGAGCCGAGCTTGGCCAGCAGAGCCTTCAGCGCGAAGGCTTCTTCGGCGCTGGCGAGATCGCCGACGATGGCGCCGATCTTGGCCGGCGCCGTGCCCTTCACCTTGGCGGCGATGGCGTCGAACGCCTCGGTCCAGGTGGCAGGCGTGAGACGACCGTCTCGGCGCACATAGGGGCGATCGAGGCGCTGGGTCTTCAGGCCGTCCCACACATAGCGGGTCTTGTCCGAGATCCACTCCTCGTTCACCGCCTCATTGGTGCGGGGAAGGATGCGCATCACCTCGCGGCCGCGGGTGTCGATGCGGATGTTGGAGCCGGCGGCATCCATCACGTCGATGGATTCGGTCTTCACCATTTCCCAGGGACGGGCATGGAAGGCCATGGGCTTATGGGTCAGCGCGCCCACCGGGCAGAGGTCCGCCACATTGCCCTGCATCTCCGAGCGCATGGCGTGCTCGAGATAGGTGGTGATCTCCATGTCCTCGCCGCGGCCGATGGCGCCGAGGTCGGGCACGCCAGCAACTTCCGTGGAGAAGCGCACGCAGCGGGTGCAGTGGATGCACCGGTTCATGGAGGTCCGCACCAGCGGGCCGATATATTTGTCTTCCACCGCCCGCTTGTTCTCGGCAAAGCGCGAGGTGTCGACGCCATAGGCCATGGCCTGGTCCTGCAGGTCGCACTCGCCGCCCTGGTCGCAGATGGGGCAGTCCAGCGGGTGGTTGATGAGCAGGAACTCCATCACCCCTTCGCGGGCCTTCTTCACCATGGGGCTCTTGGTGAGCACCACGGGCGGCTCGCCGTTCGGGCCGGGGCGCAGGTCTTTGACCGCCATGGCGCAGGACGCGGTGGGCTTGGGCGGCCCGCCCTTCACTTCCACCAGGCACATGCGGCAATTGCCGGCGATGGACAGCCGTTCATGGAAGCAGAAGCGCGGAATCTCCACCCCCGCCGCCTCGCACGCCTGCAGCAGCGTGAACTCGGCGGGGACGTCAACCTCGGTGCCGTCGACGATGATCTTGCTCATTGTGCGTTCGCCTCGCGGCCGGCAGCGCGCGCTTCCCACGCGGCCAGAAGTTCGGTCACATCGACCCCGTTGATGGTCATGCCCTCCATCCGGCAGTCGGCGATGACGGCGCCGGCCAGATTGGCATTCTTGACCCTCAGGCCGGACAGATTGGCGTTCTCAACCCATAGGCCCGACATGTTGGCATCGTCGAAGCTGGATCCGGAGACATTCACGTTGTGATACCGGCCACCGCAGAGATTCACGTTCTCCGCGGTCACGCCCGACAGATTGACGTCATCGAACACCGATCCCGAAAGATCACTCTTCGTGACCGACAGCCGGTGCTTCTCCTGGTCGATGCGCATCGACATCACTCCGCCGCCACGAGAACGGGGTCAGGGTGCGGGTTGGCCGCATACTGGTCGATGCGCTTCTCGATCTCGTGACGGAAGTGCCGGATCAGGCCCTGCACTGGCCACGCGGCGGCATCGCCCAGCGCGCAGATGGTGTGGCCCTCGATCTGGGTGGTCACTTCCAGCAAGGCGTCGATCTCGCGCTTCTGGGCGCGGCCTTCCGCCATGCGGTGCAGCACGCGCCACATCCAGCCCGTGCCTTCGCGGCAGGGCGTGCACTGGCCGCAGCTCTCATGCTTGAAGAAGTAGGAGATGCGCGCGATCGCCCGCACCACGTCCGTGGACTTGTCCATGACGAGGATGCCGGCTGTGCCGAGGCTCGACTTCACCGCTCGGGTGCCGTCGAAGTCCATGATCAGGTCTTCGCACTGATCCGCCGGGATGATGGGGCACGAGGCGCCGCCGGGGATGATGGCGAGGAGATTGTCCCAGCCGCCGCGGACGCCGCCGCCGTGCTTCTCCACCAGTTCCTTGAACGTGGTGCCCATGGCGTCTTCCACGACGCAGGGCGTGTTCACGTGGCCGGAAATGCCGAACAGCTTGGTACCCACATTGTTCGCCCGGCCGATGCCGGCGAACCAGGCCGCGCCGCGCCGCAGGATATCCGGGGCAACCGCGATGGATTCCACGTTGTTGACCGTGGTGGGGCAGCCATAAAGGCCCATGTTTGCAGGGAATGGCGGCTTCAGCCGCGGCATGCCCTTCTTGCCTTCCAGGCTCTCCAGCAGCGCCGTCTCTTCGCCGCAAATATAGGCACCGGCACCATGATGCACATAAAGATCAAAGGGATAGCCGTGGACGTTATCCTTGCCTATGAGCTTTGCCTCATAGGCCTGATCGATCGCGGCTTCCAGCTGCTCGCGCTCGCGGACATACTCGCCGCGCACATAGATGTAGGCCGCGTGCGCGCCCATGGCGAAGCAGGCGATCAGGCAGCCCTCGATCAGCAGATGCGGATCGTTGCGCATGATCTCCCGGTCCTTGCAGGTGCCGGGCTCGGATTCGTCTGCGTTCACCACGAGATAGTGGGGCCGGCCGTCCGACTGCTTGGGCATGAAGGACCATTTCAGGCCCGTCGAGAAGCCCGCGCCGCCACGGCCGCGCAGGCCGGACACCTTCATCTCGTTGATGATCCAGTCGCGGCCCTTTTCCAGGATGCCCTTGGTGCCATCCCAGTTGCCGCGCGCCAGGGCGCCCTTCAGCCCCCAGTCATGGATGCCGTAGAGATTGGTGAAGATGCGGTCCTTGTCATGGAGCATGGCTCACTCCTCCGGATCGCGCACGCCGGTGCCGGTCTTCGGCGCCCTGCGCTTGGAGCCCGTCACGGAGGGGCTGCTCTCCTGGGCGGCGACAGCCACCTCCTCGCGTTTCTCCCGCGTGTCCTTCCCGTTGATGGCCTTCTCCTCCTTGGCGGAGGCGGCGGCGAGCGGGTCGGCGGGGGTCGGCGTTGCCGTGGAAGGCTTTGCAGCCTCCTGCAGATCGGGCGTCTCCGCGCTCACGCCGCTGGCCGGGGCCCTCGGGGCATAGAGGGCGGGGTCGGTGAGCGTGGTCGGGCCGCCGAGGGGCGCCGACATCTGCCGGCCGTTCTGCGAGCCCGTCTTCACCGGCTTGCCGGCGCGCAGATCATCGAGGATCTGGCCAAAGACCTCGGGGCTGAGGTCTTCGTAATAATCGTAATTGATCTGCACCATGGGGGCATTGGCGCAGGCGCCGAGGCACTCCACCTCCAGCCAGGAGAGCGCGCCGTCCTCGGAAACGTGGCGCTCGGGGCCGATCTTGCGGCGGCAGACATCCTTCAGCTCTTCCGCGCCCTTCAGCATGCAGGGCGTGGTGCCGCAGAGCTGCACGAAGTGGCGCCCCACCGGCTCCAGGTTGAACATGGTGTAGAAGGTGGCGATCTCCATGACGCGGATGTTCGCCATGTCGAGACGCTGAGCCACCGCGCGGATCGCCGGCTCCGGCAGCCAGCCACCCGCCTGCTCCTGCGCCTTCCACAGGAGCGGGATCACCGCGCTCGCCTGCCGGCCCTCGGGATATTTGGCGATCTGGCGGTCGATCCACGCCTCATTCTCCGCCGTGAAGGCGAAGCTTTCGGGTTGGACGGCTGCGAGGCGGCGGACGGACATCAGGGTCTTCCCGAAGTGACGATGCGACAGTCGTTGTAGATCCCGCCCACCTGGCCGATGCCGCAATCGGCGTAGACGCCATCCTTGTAGAGGCGCACCGCGCTGGCATGGCCCACATGGGCGAACGCGCCACGGGTGCCGGGGATGCCGCTCTCAGGGATGATGGCCGCGTTGACGGGGGTCCAGCCGGTCTCGAGAAGGCTGTACATGGTGATGCGCTCCACCACCACCGCGCGCGGCGGGGGGGCGGGCACGGCCACGGGCACCACCACGTCGATGGGGGTCTTCACCACCACCGCGGACGGCGTGATCACCAGAGGATCGGCAGCGAAAGCGGAGGTCGCGCAGATAAGCGCGGCGGCAGTGCTGATGAGTGTCTTCAACGGTCCACCTCCCCGAACACAATGTCGAGGGAGCCCAGCACCGCCGAGACGTCGGCGAGCATGTGCCCGCGACAAAGGAAGTCCATGGCCTGCAGATGGGCAAAGCCGGGTGCGCGGATCTTGCAGCGATAAGGCTTGTTGGTGCCGTCCGCCACCAGATAGACGCCGAACTCACCCTTCGGCGCCTCCACGGCGGCATAGACGTCGCCTTCCGGCACGTGGAAGCCTTCCGTGTATAGTTTGAAATGGTGAATGAGTGCTTCCATGGACCGCTTCATCTCGCTGCGCTTGGGCGGCGTGACCTTGTGGTCGAGGGAATGCACCGGGCCGGGCTCCTTCAGGAGGCGCTCGACGCATTGCTTCATGATCTTGATGGACTGGCGCATCTCTTCCATGCGCACCACGTAGCGGTCGTAGCAGTCGCCGTGCTTGCCGATGGGGATGTCGAAATCCAGCTCGGAATAGCACTCATAGGGCTGCGCACGGCGCAGGTCCCAGGCGGCACCGGAGCCGCGCACCATCACGCCCGAGAAACCCCAGGCCATGGCGTCCTCAAGGGTCACCACGCCGATATCGACGGTGCGCTGCTTGAAGATGCGGTTGCCGGTGACGAGGGCGTCCAGGTCGTCCAGCAGCGCGAGGCACGGATCGCAGAACGCGCCGATGTCCTCGACGAGCTTGGTGGGCAGGTCCTGGTGCACGCCGCCCGGCCGGAAATAGGCCGCGTGCATGCGGCTGCCGGAGGCGCGCTCATAGAACATCATGAGCTTTTCGCGCTGCTCGAAGCCCCACAAAGGCGGGGTGAGCGCGCCCACGTCCATGGCGAAGGTGGTGACGTTCAGGATGTGCGACAGAAGCCGCCCGATCTCGGAATACAGCACCCGCACCAGCTGGCCGCGCTTCGGCACCTCCAGCCCCAGCAGCTTCTCCACCGCGAGGCAGAAAGCGTGCTCCTGGTTCATGGGCGCGCAATAATCGAGCCGGTCGAAATAGGGCACGGCCTGGAGATAGGTCTTGGCCTCGATCAGCTTTTCAGTGCCGCGATGCAGCAGGCCGATATGCGGATCGACGCGCTCCACCACCTCGCCGTTCAGCTCCAGCACCAGGCGCAGCACGCCGTGGGCCGCGGGATGCTGCGGGCCGAAATTGATCTGGAAGTTGCGGACCGGAGCGGCGGGCCGGGGGCTATCGAGGGTATGGGCCATGGGTCGCTCCTTCAGCCCGCCTTCGGGGCGCCGGGCTGCGGGGCAGCCTTCTCGTCGCCGGGCAGCACGTACTCGACACCCTCCCAGGGGGAGAGGAAGTCGAAATTGCGGAACTCCTGGGCGAGCCGGACCGGCTCGTAGACCACGCGCTTGGCCTCGTCGTCGTAGCGCACCTCGACGAAGCCGGTCAGCGGGAAGTCCTTGCGCAGCGGATGCCCGTCGAAGCCGTAATCGGTGAGCAGGCGGCGCAGCTCGGGATGGCCGGTGAACAGGATGCCGTACATGTCGTAGGCCTCCCGCTCGAACCAGTTGGCGCCCGCATACACCGAGCAGATGGAGGGGACGGTGGTGGTCTCGTCGGTCTCCACCTTCAGGCGGATACGCAGGTTCTGCTTCATGGAGAGCAGGTGGTAGACGACGTCGAAGCGATTCTCGCGGGCGGGATAGTCCACGCCGCAAATGTCGATCATGCAGGCGAACAGGCAGCTCGGATCGTCGCGCAGGAAGGTCGCGACCTTGACGATCTCGCCGCGCTCCACCTCAAGCGTCAACTCGCCGAAGGCGATGTTGGAAGCGCGCACAGCGCTGCCCAGCACACCGGAGATGTGGGCCGCCAGGTCCTTCAGGGTCTCGTCCATCTGCATCTTCCCCGCGCCGCCCGGAAGCCGGCTTCCCGGCGGCGATAGCTTGGCGCGATCAGCGTTCGATGGTCCCGACGCGGCGGATCTTCTTCTGGAGAAGAAGGACGCCGTAGAGCAGCGCTTCCGCGCTCGGCGGGCAGCCGGGCACGTAGATGTCCACCGGGACCACCCGGTCGCATCCGCGCACCACCGCGTAGGAATAATGGTAGTAGCCGCCGCCATTGGCGCAGCTGCCCATGGAGATGACGTAGCGCGGCTCCGGCATCTGGTCGTAGACCTTGCGGAGCGCGGGGGCCATCTTGTTGGTCAGCGTGCCGGCGACGATCATCACGTCCGACTGGCGCGGCGAGGCGCGCGGCGCGAAGCCGAAGCGCTCCACGTCGTAGCGCGGCATGGAGACCTGCATCATCTCCACCGCGCAGCAGGCGAGACCGAAGGTCATCCACATGAGCGAGCCGGTGCGCGCCCAGGTGATGAGATCATCGGCGGTGGTGATGAGGAAGCCCTTGTCCGCGAGCTCGGCGTTGATCTCCTTATAGAAGGGATCATCCGCGCCCACGGGGCGGCCGGTGGAAGGGTCGATGATGCCCTTGGGCGCCTGAGCGACCATGGGCGAGGTGGCAGGGGTCAATCCCATTCGAGTGCTCCCTTGCGCCATTCGTAGATGAACCCGACCGTGAGCACGCCGAGGAAGATCATCATGGACCAGAAGCCGAGGTCGCCGAGGCCACCGAACGAGATCGCCCAGGGGAAGAGGAAGGCGACTTCCAGGTCGAAGATGATGAAGAGGATGGAGACGAGATAGAAGCGCACGTCGAAGGTCATGCGCGCATCGTCGAAGGCGTTGAACCCGCACTCATAGGCCGAGAGCTTTTCCGGGTCCGGCTTGCTGTAGGCAACAAGGAACGGCGAGATCAGGAGGGCGAGCCCGATGACCAGGGATACGCCGATGAAGATCACCACCGGCAGGTAGTCCTGCAGCAAGAGATTCATGTCCGCACCTCGGGGCGCATTGGGCGATCCGCTTGAAGCGTTACCGCGCCGGCCTCGGTTGGAGGAATTCGAAACGAGCGAGGCTTATCGCAGTGCCAGATGGGTGGCAAGAGCGCTCTGCCGACCGTCATCTTTTCCCTCCTATTGCACCGCAAAAATGTGTCATCCTGCGGTCGCAAAAGGCCAATTCCTACTCTGAATTATGTATTCCAAGGCGGATTTTCAATCCCGCCCCGCTGCGGCGCGGCGATGGCGAGGGCGCCCCGGGAGAGCGGAGGTGCGACAGTATGGCCCGGCGCCTGTCCACCGCTCTCGCGCGGGGTCAGGCGCCGTTCGCTTCCTTCACCGCCGCCACCAGCTGCTTCAGGGAGAAGGGCTTCGGCAGAAAGGAGAATTTCTCCCCTTCCGCGAGATTCTTGCCGAACGCTTCCTGCGCATAGCCCGAAATGAAGATCACCTTCAGGCCCGGATCGCGCCCACGCAGTTCCTTCAAGAGAGTCGGCCCGTCCATCTCGGGCATCACCACGTCGGAAACGACGAGATCGATGCGCGTGCCGGCCTTGTCCATGGCCTCCAGCGCCTCCGCCCCGCTCGCGGCCGCAATCACGTTGTAGCCGCGGGCAATCAGGGCGCGGGAGGCGAATGCGCGCACCGCGTCCTCGTCCTCCACCAGCAGGATGGTCCCCTGCCCCGTGAGATCGGCAGCGCGCGCGTCCGGCTCGACGGGCACCGGCAAGGCATCCTCGGTGGTGCGCTCGTGGCGGGGAAGGAAGACGCGGAACACAGTGCCCCGCCCCGGCACGCTCGCCGCCAGGATGTTGCCGCCGGTCTGCTTGACGATGCCATAGACGGTCGAGAGGCCGAGGCCAGTGCCCTTCCCTACCTCCTTGGTGGAGAAGAAGGGCTCGAAAATCTTGTCCATGATCTCCGGCGGAATGCCCGTTCCGGTGTCCGACACCTCGATGAGCACGTAGTCGGCGGACACGAGCGTGCCCGCATCGCCGTAGATGGCGCACTCCTGAGCCGGCACATTGGATGTGCGCAGAGTGAGCAAGCCCCCGCCCGGCATGGCATCGCGGGCATTGACGGCGAGGTTCACCACCACCTGCTCGAACTGGTTCACGTCCACCTTGACCGGCCAGAGGTCGCGCCCGTGCTCCACCTTCAATTCGATGCTCTCGCCGATCAGGCGGCGCAGCAGCATGGACAGGTCGGACAGGACGTCGGTGAGATGGATCACCTGCGGACGCAGGGTCTGCCGCCGCGAGAAGGCGAGAAGCTGGCGCACCAGCCCGGCCGCCCGGTTCGCGTTCTGCTTGATCTGCATGATGTCCGGGAAGGACGGGTCGCTCGGCCGGTGATTGGCCAAAAGCAGATCGCAATAGCCGAGGATGGCGGTGAGGACGTTGTTGAAGTCGTGCGCGACGCCGCCGGCCAATTGGCCGATGGCCTGCATTTTCTGAGACTGGGCGAACTGGGCCTCCAGGGCCCGCTGGGCGGTGGTGTCGACCGCATAGACGGCGATTCCCGAGACACCCGGCCCGAGCATGGCCGCATACAGCCGCGCCGAGCGCCCGCCATCTCCGGCGATCGAGGCTTCCACGGGCGTCACAGGGGCCTGCCCGGCGACGGTATCCTTCAGGAGGCGCTCCACCGCCTGTCCGTCGCGCTCGACCACGAGCCGCTCCAGCTTGGCGCCGATCACCGCCGCGCCGCTGCCGGCGAACAGGCGGGCGAAGCTGCCGTTGGCTTCCACCACCCGCCCGGCGCGGTCGACGCTCGCCATGGCCAACGGAGAGCGGGTGAAGAAGGCGGCTTCCGCCCCGCTCGCAAGCGATGGCGGCGCGAGGGACTGCACCGGCTGAAGCACCGGGGCGCGCGGCACGGCCGCCAGCACGCTTTCCCCGCCCGGCCGCCCGCCGATCCAGACATGGGCCGGCCATGTGGAGCCGTCCTTGCAGATGAAATCCACGTCGATGCCCGCCGAACCCGCTTCACCCTGGGTGAGGGCCTTCAGCACCGCCGACTCGCTCTGCGGGTCCACCAGTTCGGCAAAGGGCACGCCCGCCGTCCCCCATTCGGCAAGGTCATAGCCGAGCCAATGGGCGAAGGTGCCGTTGGGAACCCGGCCCTCCTGGGGGGACAGGAGGAGGAGACCCACCGGAGCCGTCTCCCACAGCGTGGTGAGAATGGCGGCCCCGTCCGCATCCGCCGCGGCCAGATTCGCACCGGAGGCCACCGCCGGAGCCGCGCGGGACTGGCGCTGCCCGGCCGGCACGCCGGAAAGCCGCCCGCTGGCCTCGCCGAGGCTCAGCACCCAGACCACGCGCCGCAGTCCCTCCAGAGGATGTACCGCCGCCACAAGCCGACGGCCGCCGGGCTCGGGGTCGAAGGGGAACATCTGCACGCCATGCGTGCCGTCTGCGATGGCGCGCAGCAACGCCCCTACGGGCCCTTGAGAACCGGGAATGCGGCTGAGAAAGCGTTCGGGCGTGGGCGCCTGGCCCTCATTGCTCCGGCTCAGGCGCAGATAGGGGGCATTCACCTCCACAAGGCGCTCGCCGTCCTCGACGAGCGCGACCGCATCGCTGGTGGCGCCAAGGAGCGTGCGCGCCAGATCGTCATTGCGGCGCTCGTCACCGCGCCAGATGCGGACGGAGGAGGTGATGAGGGAAAAAATGCCAATGGCGGCCAACGCAGCAAGCGTCGCAGTCAGCACTGGGCCGCCGCCATCCTGGAATACCGCCCCGATTAACCCCCCGGCAAACGCCGCACCCCCCACCATGAGGCGCTGGAAGCCATATCTTTGCGGCCGAAACAGGCTGGTCGCACCCTCCGCGCGATCACCGCGCGCGCCAGTCATCATGAATATTCCTTCTGATCGTGCCGCTTGGCCCGTCCCACCCTCAAGCTGCAGACTCCTGGAAATTAACGCAAAGTTACGGCATTGGTTGAATTATTGACCAGATGGTCAAGAATTTCTTTGCGCGCGACTCCGGATGCCGCGCGCTTATGTTGCTGTATGGGGATGGCCGTCTTTTGACAATGCAGGCCGGTGCCGCACACAGCGAAGAGGAGACATGATGTTGCAGGACCTGCTTGGAACGCAGCTCGATCTGCCGGTCAGGGTGGCAATTGCTGCCATCGTGATCGTTGCCCTGCTCGGGCTGACCGTTCTCATCGTGCGCCGCCTCAGTGGCGGCGGGCACGGCAGCGGCGGCCGCTCCCGACAGGCGCGCCTTGCGGTGCTCGACAGCGTCGCCGTGGATCAGCGCCGCCGGCTCGTTCTGGTGCGGCGGGATGATGTGGAACACCTCCTCCTCCTCGGCGGCGCGGTGGATCTGGTGGTGGAGCCGGGCATCAGCCGTGGCCTGACGCGCGATGCCATTGCCGCCCGGGATGCCGTCCAGCGCGAGACGACGCAGCTGCGTGAGCCGCCTGCGCCCCGCGAGGCCCTGCCGCGCCGGGCCGCTGCCCCTTCCCTGACCCCGCCGGCTCCCTCCCTCACCGCGCCGCCTCCGGCCGCCGAGCCGACCCCGGCGCCTCCCGAGCCTGCCGCGCCGGCCGCGGAGCCCCAATCCCAGCCCGCCGAACCGGCGGCGCCCGCCCTCGAACCCCGCCGCCCCCTGACCGCGCGCCGTCCGCTGCGTCCAGAAGGCGAGGCGGCCCCCCGCCCGATCCGGCCCGTCAGTCTTCCCGAGCGCCCGGCCCGCACACCGTCCAGCTTCACCAGCAGCCTGCGCCGGGTCCCCGCAACCGGCGAGGCCAAGCTGGCCGAGGCGGTCGCCGAGCCCGCGCCTGAGCCGGCCGTTGTGGCCCCGGCCATCGAACCAATGGCTCCCGTTGCGGAAACGCCGGCGCCCATTCCTTCGGTCGAGGCACCGGAGCCCGTGGCAGCCGCGCCGGAACCCGTCGCCACCGCGCCCGAGCCCGTGGCCGTCGCACCGGAACCGGTTGCGCCTCCCCAGGAGCCGGCCACGCCCGAGGTCCAGGAGGAGCCGCCGGCGCGGCGCATCCCCATGTTCAGCCTGAGCCGGCCGACCCGCAGCGCCCCCCCTCCTGAGGGGCGTAGCGAACCCCAGATCGGCGACATGGCGAACCGGCTCGATACCGCGCTGGGGCAGGCGCTGGAGACACCCGTCGTCCCGCAGCCGAAGCGGGCGGAGGTTGCGCCGGCCGAGGCCCCGCCTCCCCCTGCCCCGCGCCTGACCCCCGCGCGCTTCTCGCCGATGATGCGCGCGACCGTGCCCTCGATGATGACGCCCGCTCCGGCTGCTCCGGCGGCTCCTCCCGTTGAGCCGCCCGTCGCTCCTGCACCGGCAAGCGAGCCGGGCGTGGTGGTGCAGGATGCCATCGTTTCGGACACGGTGGTCCAGGTGCCCGATGTCGGGCATCACGAAAACGATCTGGTGCGCGAGCTGGAACTGACGCTGGCGCGCGACGCGGAAGCGGAAGAAAAGGCGCGCGCGGAAGCGCTGGTGCCCGAAACGCCCGTCGGCGAGGCCGCCGCCCCGTCCCAGCCCGCAGCCCCTCCCCCGGCCGAAAAGCCGGCGGACAAGGGCGACCCGTTCGAGGATCTGGAAGCCGAGATGGCGACGCTGCTGGGCCGCCACCCCGCGTCGCGCCAGTAACACCAAGCTTCAGCCCAAACGAAAAATGCCCCGGACGTCACCGTCCGGGGCATTTTTTTATCTCATTCACCCGCGGCTGTGATGCCGCGCAGGGTGATCAGGAATTGATCATCGCCAGGCACTTGCCGGCCGCCTCGGCGGCGGGGCGGGCATCGCCCATGGACACGGCGCCGGACTTGACCAGCGCCTGCGTATTGGCCGTCACGATGCTGCGCAGGTCGGCGCCGGGAGCCACCTGCGGCGCGGAGGCGCTGTAAATGGCCTTGCCGTTGGTGTTGAGGCCGGCAGCGCACTTGTCGGCCGCCGGACGGTCGGCGAGCGCGACGGACGTGATGAGGCAAAGGCCGGCGGCGGCCGTCAGCTTGAAGTACATGGGTCTTCCTCCTCGCATAAGGACGGCCTCGCCCGCGGCGCAGGCCGTCGTGCCCCTCCAGGACTGGCGCAACGCGCCGCCTTCAAACGCGGATAATAGCGTGCTCAGCGCACCCCGGCGCGGTTCACCGGACCGCCGGTGTTCGCACCCCAGCCCGGACCGCCCACACCGGCACCCGGTGCCACCCCGACACCAGCCGCGCCAGCGCCAGCGCCCGGCGCGAGACCCACACCAGCCGCGCCTGCCCCGGCGCCCGGCAGCACGCCGACCCCGCCCGGGTTGGCGGTGCAGCCCACCGGATAGCCCGGCCGCGTGCAGTGGACGACGCCCGGCGCCGGACGAACGACGCAGCCGACCGGCACCCCCGGCCCCGTGCAATAGACCACAGCCCGGCTCTCGCCGGCCCCCGCGGTCAATGCCAAGCCAAAGAACATCCCGAACACCGCAACTTTGTTCAAAGACATTACTCATTCCTCCAGGGGTGCCGGCCGCCGCGTGAACCGCTAGGGTCCGTCCCCGTCCACGACAATGGCAATTCTTGGCCTCTTTAGGCCAACTTGCCTCTTCATCGTATGACTGTCCGCGCTATATAGCCCTCGCGTCGCCATGGGTGACGGAAAATCGCCGAGACCGTACAGCCAGCATGCCTAAGCGCAGCCAGACTCTCACGAATGCGGAGATCGTGAGCCGAGCGGTGGCGCGGATGGACACCTTCCGCACCCACCCGGATTTCTTTCCCGCAACCGAGCGCTGTGCGCGCGGCCTCGTCGGAATGTATCGCGGGCACCGTCTGCTGAACCGTATCCTCAACGATCGGGGGCGCGTGGTCTTCGGCCTCTTCGCCCTTTATCTCGACGCCACCCCGGATGAGAACGGCGTCGGCCTCACGGTCACGCGCATCGCCACATTGTGCCAGGAAACCAACGTCTGCAGCCGCGGCCGCGCCAAGGCCATGGTGATGCTCATGCGCTGGGCGGGCTATCTCGACATCGGCGGAGAGACCGGCCCGAATCGCAGGCAGCGCCCGCTTGTCCCTACCCCACGCCTGCTCCAGGAGCAGATCAACCGGTGGCGGCAGCTCTGTGGCGCGCTCGCCATGCTCCATCCCCCCGCCGAGGATGTGCTCGCGCGGATCGAGGACCCCGTTTTCGCGCGTACCCTGGTGCGTGAGATCGGGTCGCGCTTTCATGCAGGCGTGCGCCTGCTTCACTACGCGCCGCAGGCCAGCGTCTTCGCCGAGCGCGACGCCGGCATCCTCATCGCCATGAGCCTGCTGATCTCGGGGGCCGAAGGCGATGCCTTTCCCCCGGAGCAGCCCGTCCCGGTGCCCGTGGCCGCCTTGGCCCGGCAGTTCTTCGTCTCGCGTGCACACGTGCTGAAGCTCATGCGCGAGGCGGAGCAGGAAGGGTTGATCGCGCGCACGCCTTCGCCCACAGGAAGCGTGCACCTGCTGGAGCCCCTGCGCAGCGGCATGGTGGCCTTCTTCGCAGCGATGTTCTCTGTTCTCGCCGATGCCGGAGACGCGGCGCTCGTCGCCGCGGGCGAAGCCCCGAGCTTTCCGGCGAGCGCCGGTGGCCAGGTTTTTGCGCCGCGGGACCAGACGGCGCATCCCTGAGGGGTCGAGCCGCACCACCGCCGGCAATCGCCCCAACTGCCGTCAGAGGCGGACGCTGAAACCCTGCCCACAGGCGGATGGTCAGGTGCGTCAGGCTTTAGGAACGACGCCCGCACACGGAGTGGTGCATGCGCCGGGAGCCCGGGCTCCGCTGGCACCATACCGTTCGCCCCACACCTGCGCCCTGCGGGAGAGACCCTGACGCCCGGCAAAGCATCTTGGGATTTCATCTATTCATGATACAACCAAAAGTATTCATTGATAATAGTATCCATGCTCGTCACATTAGTACCGTCTGCATCAGGCTACAGCTAAGCTTCTGAAGTAATAAAGTAACCTTCCCAGACACGGCACGTCCTCCCCCTCCTTTGGTCCACATGCCCAACACGGAGCGTTCCTGCCATGACCGAAATCGATCCCGGCCTTCCCGTGCTCCGCGACCTGCCGATTGGGATTAGTGCCACCGGCACCCGCAGCGAATTCGACAGCATGGGCAATGTGGATGTGCCCGCCGATCGCTATTGGGGCGCGCAGACCGAGCGGTCCCTTCACCACTTCAATATTGGCGGAGACCGCATGCCCAAGGCGGTCTATCACGCCTATGGCTACGTCAAGAAAGCCTGCGCGCTGGTCAATGCCGCCGCGGGCCGCCTGCCGGACTGGAAGCGCGACGCCATCGTGCGCGCCGCCGACGAAACGATCGCCGGCAAGCTCGACGACAATTATCCGCTGTTCGTCTGGCAGACGGGGTCTGGCACCCAGTCGAACATGAACGTGAACGAGGTGATTTCGAACCGCGCCATCCAGCTCCTGGGCGGCCAGATGGGCACCCAGAAGCCGGTCGGTCCCAATGACGACGTGAACATGGGACAGTCCTCCAACGACACGTTCCCGACCGCCATGCACATCGCCTCGGTCTACGCGATCGACGAGGAACTGGTGCCGGCAGTGACCAAGCTGGTGGAGGTGATCGAGAAGAAGGCCGACGGCTGGATGGATGTGGTGAAGATCGGCCGCACCCATCTCGAGGATGCCGTGCCGCTGACCGTCGGCCAGGAATGGCATGGCTGGGCCGGCCAGATCCGCGCCTGCATCGCCGATCTCGAAGCCTGCCGCGGCGGTCTTTACGAGCTGGCGGTGGGCGGCACGGCCGTCGGCACGGGCCTCAACGCGCCTCCGGGCTTCTCCAGGGATGTGGCCGCGAAGATCGCCGAGCTCACCGGCAAGCCGTTCGTCACCGCGCCGAACAAGTTCACCGCTCAGGGCTCCCTCGACGCCATGGTGCGTGCGTCAGCCGCCCTGCGCGGCCTTGCGGTGGCGCTGATGAAGATCGCCAACGACATGCGCTGGCTGGCCTCGGGCCCGCGGTGCGGTTTCGGCGAGCTGAAGCTGCCGGACAACGAGCCGGGTTCCTCCATCATGCCGGGTAAGGTCAACCCCACCCAATGCGAGGCGATGGTGATGATCGCCATCCAGGTCATGGGGAACGATTCCGCCGTGGCGATCGCGGGCAGCCAGGGCAATTTCGAACTCAACGCCATGCGCCCGATCATCATCAACAATTTCCTCCATTCGGCGCGGATCCTCGCCGATGGCTGCGACAGGTTCCGCGAGTTCTCGGTGGAGGGCACCGACATCATCCGCGAGAAGATCCAGAGCTATGTGGAGGGCAGCGTCATGCTCGTCACTGCGCTATCGCCGGTGATCGGCTATCAGAACGCCGCCCACATCGCCGAGAAGGCCATCGCCGACGGCACCACGCTCAAGGTGGCCGCCCTCGCTTCGGGCAAGGTGGACGAGGCGCTCTTCGACAAGGTGATCAAGCCGCTGGACATGGTCGGCCGCGGCCTGGCCGGCGCCTGAGGGAGGCAGCAACATGATCCGATGCGTACGCATGTGGACCGGGCCGGACGGCAATTCGCTGTTCGAGGAAGGCGCGATCACCCTGGCCGAGGGCGCGCGCGGCGACTTCGTGGGATTGCCCGTGAAGGCGCAGCAGGTCTCCTTCCAGGAAACCCAGTCCGGCGGCTCCTATGCGTGGCACCAGGACCCGGTGCCGCGGTTCGTCATCACCCTCTCGGGCACGCTCGAATTCGAGACGAAGTCCGGCGCGACCTTCATCATCCGGCCGGGCGATGTGCTGCTCGCGCAGGACAATAGCGGCTCCGGTCACACGTGGCGGCTCATCGGCGATGAGCCGTGGCGCCGCGCCTACGTGGTCTACGAAGAAGGCGCGGACCTGCGCTTCACCCCCACCCCCAGCAAGGAGCCGGCCGCATGACATCCTCGGCGTCATCCCGCACCGATATCGTCCTGATCGGCGCCGGCATCATGAGCGCGACGCTCGGCAGCGTGCTCAAGGAGCTGAACCCCTCTTACAGCATGACGATGTTCGAGCGCCTCAGCGACTGCGCGCAGGAGAGCTCGCAGGCCTGGAACAATGCCGGCACCGGCCACGCCGCGAACTGCGAGCTGAACTACACGCCCCAGCGCCCCGACGGCTCGGTGGACATTTCCCAGGCCCTGAAGGTCAACACCGAGTTCGACCTGTCGCGCCAGCTCTGGGCCTATCTGGTGACCAAGGGGGCGATCCCCGATCCCCGCGCCTTCATCCACCCCTGCCCGCACATGAGCATGGTGTGGGGCACGGAGAATGTCGCCTTCCTGAAGGCGCGCTTCCAGGCCATGTCCGCGCACCATTGCTATCACGGCATGGAATATACCGAGGACGGCGCCCAGATCGACAAATGGGCGCCCCTCACCATGGAAGGGCGCGACCCGAGCCAGCCCGTCGCCGCGACCCGCATCATCACCGGAACCGACGTGGACTACGGGTCGCTGACCCATCTCCTTGTCGCCCACCTGAAGGCCCAGCCCGGCTTCGACCTGCATTACAAGACCGAGGTGGTGGGGCTCGACCGCGAAAGCGACGGCCGCTGGCGCGTGACCTTCGAGGACAAGGACGGCCAGCGGAACTCGGTCTCTGCCGGCTTCGTCTTCATCGGCGCCGGTGGCGCGGCCATCGACCTGTTGCAGAAATCCGACATTCCCGAGGGCAAGGGATATGGCGGCTTTCCGGTGAGCGGCATCTGGCTGCGCTGCGATGTGGATGCGGTCACGCAGCGTCACCACGCCAAGGTCTACGGCAAGGCCTCCACGGGCTCTCCCCCCATGTCGGTCCCGCATCTGGACACGCGCGTGATCGGAGGGAAAACCTCCCTGCTGTTCGGGCCCTATGCCGGCTTCTCCACGAAGTTCCTGAAGCACGGGTCGTTCACCGACCTGTTCGGCTCGATCACCTTGGACAATATCGTGCCGCTGCTCGACGTGGCCAAGAACAACATCAAGCTGACCGAATATCTCATCGGCCAGGTGCTGCAGACCCACCACCACCAGTTCGAGATGCTGAAAGCGTTCTTTCCGAACGCCCAGCGCGAGGACTGGAAGGAAGCGGTGGCCGGGCAGCGCGTGCAGGTCATCAAGCCCTACAAGGACGGCGGCGGGTATCTTGAGTTCGGCACGGAGCTGGTGCCGGCGGCGGACCGCTCGCTTGTCGCCCTGCTCGGCGCCTCTCCCGGCGCTTCGACCGCCGCGTTCATTGCCATGGAAGTGCTTCAGACCTGCTTTGCCGACAAGCTCACCGACGATGCGTGGCTGCCGGCCCTGAAGCGCATCATCCCCACTTACGGCATCGACCTGACCACGGATGCGGACGCCTGCCGCCGCACCCGTGCGGCCACGGCGCCGATCCTCAAGATCGATAATGTCTGACAACGAGGTGCCGGCCGGGTTCTCGAAGGAGCCGGCCGGCAGCGAGGAGATCGCGCATCTGCTCCTGCGGCTGGGCCGGCTGTTGCTCGCCTACGGCGCCGACACCGATCACGTCATTCGCCGCATCACGGCGCTGGCGGTGCGCCTGGGGGTGGGCGTCGAGCTGTTCGTGGGCAGTGAGCGCCTTTTGCTGACGGTGGAAGGACAGGGCGCATTTCGGACAAAGGTCGGCCATGCCCTGGGTGCCATGGGCATAAATGCCGGCCGGCTGGCCATGCTCGAGCGCATCGCGGACGCGCTGGGCGCGGGCCAGATCGATCTGGCGGAAGCGATCCGCCAAGTCGACGCGGTGGAAAAGGCGCCGCCGCATCATCCGGGCTGGATCGTCGTGGTCGCCATTGGGGGAACCGCCGCGGCGCTCGCGCGCCTCTTCGGGGCGGATTGGCCGGTTGTCGCCGCCGCCTTCGCCGCCGGCATGATCAGCATGCTGTTGCGGCGTGGCTTTGCACGCCACGAGATGAATTCCGTCGCAGCTGCCTTGCTCACGGCGCTTCTCAGCGGACTTGCGGGCGCGCTGCTGCTGAAGGGCGTCCCCGGTGCTATTCCCACCATGTGCCTCGTGGCGGCGGGGATGATCCTGGTGCCCGGGGTGCCGCTGATCAACGGCATCACAGACCTTGCCATGGGCCACCCCGCCATGGGGCTCGCGCGGCTCGCGAACAGCACGGTGGTCGTGCTCGCGATCGGCTTCGGCCTGTTTCTCGCCAGCGCCATCTTCCGTGATGCGCTTCCCGTCTCGGTGAGCCCGGGTTCGGTGCCCCTGGCCGAAGACGTGCTCTTCTCCGCCATTGCCGCCTTCGGCTACGCCATGTTGTTTGACGTGCCCCGCCGGGCCGTGTGGGCGTGCATGGTCTGTGGCGCGGTCTCGCACGCAGGCCGCAGCCTGATCGAGACGCTCGGCGTTGATGGATCCGCGGCCACCTTCCTCTGCGCGGTTTTGGCCGGGCTCCTGGCCTGCGGATTCGGGCGGTGGTTGCGCCTGCACTGGACGGCATTCGCCTTTCCCGGCGTGGTGGCGATGATCCCGGGCTCCTATGCCTTCCGTGCGGCCATCGGGGGTCTCCACATCATGACGGAGGGCGCTGCGACGCCGGCCGGCCTTCTCGCGGAGACCCTGTCAGCAGCCATCGCCGCGATGGTGATGACGGTGGCAGTCGGCATCGGGCTTTTGCTCGCCTATGCCCTCGCCCGCTTCGCCGAGACGATGATGGGCGCGCAGGGGCCCGCGCACCGATAAGGGACGGGATATTTGCTGCGATATAGTGCTCTCATCACCAGCAGGAGTCGCAGCATGCCCACGCAAGAGTTTATCGCCGCGAAGATCCGCGAAGCCGCAGCACCGACCGTCGGAACCGTCTCCGATCATGAATTGCAGATCACGCCGATCGACGTGAGCGCTCTGCCTTACAATTGGGAGCTTGTGCCGCCTGAAGACCGCCTGAGGAACGAAGCGGAGGTGAAGCGCGTCGAAGCCATCCACGCGGCCGCGGAATCAGTCCGGGAGGAGTTTCCTCGCATTGATTGGTGAGATCCTCCCCCGCCACCTTTTGTCCTGAGCCGCGCGCCGCGCTTGCGTTTCGGGATCCGGACGCGGTGGATGAAGGTCGCCTAGCGCAAACACCAAAAATGCGTCACAGGGGTGCGGCGTCGGCTGAAGCGAGGGGGGTCGCGTGAGAGATGCGCTGAAGGCGCTGATGGTCGGCATCCTCTGCATGGCCATCGGCATCGGCTTGGGCTTCGCCCTGGCCGCAACGTTCTGGGATCGGCTCCTCGTCACCATCAATGACGACAAGCTTTCGAACTGGCTGAGCTTCACCGGCGCCATGCTCGGAGCGCTGGCGACCGTCACGGCCGGCGGCCTCGCCTATCTCGGGGTGCTCTACAGCCATGCCGCCGGAAACCGTGACGCCGCCGTTCGCCGCATCACCGGATACCTGGCGACCATTCGGGAGATCTACGCTGCGTGGCTCGATCTGAAGAGCCTTCCCGAGACCGACCCGGATCGGACCTTGAAGACGCACAGCCTGCAGAGCCAGCTGCATCGCACGGACATCCTGACCTCGCTCTACGATTCGATCCTTCAGGAAGACCAGTCCGCGATCTTCATCTTCTGCAACACCCTTCGCGTCGGCCTGATGTCCGGGCACCCGCATCAGCACAACGCGAATGAGATCGCCCTCTACATCTTTGACGACGTCACGCGCGCGCTCACCATCCGCAAGCGCCTGCTCGAAGAGGGCACGTCGATCAAGAAAATCCAGGGCACCAAGTTCCTGATACCCGACCCCTATCTGAAGGCCCTGTCGTCCGGTGAGACCGCCGACCTCATCGCCAAGAAGGCGTGGGTCTATACCGATGATACAGACCGGGTCTATGCGGCGCCGGACGCTGTGGCTGCGGTCTAGGGCGGCCGTCACGCATCGATAACGCGCCTCGGCGCCTTCATCGCCTGACCGAGGCCGGGACCGGGCGCCGGCACCATGTGGTTGGAATGGGCGCCCGCCGCGGGGGTGGAAGGCGCCACGAGGGGGGCTGATGTCAGGGCAGCACCCCCACCGTGGCGCCTTCGCCGACACGGGCGACCGTGCGGGGTGGGTTGTATGATGCAGGTGCTGCACCGCGCACCCATGCTCGTGCGCGAACTGTTGTTCCAAAACGTGTTCGTCAGAGAGCTGGTGTCGGGTGAGCGAACCGGCGTGGCGCAGCGAAGGCGCGCGAACGGCATGGGAATCATGGAGATCAGTGCCGTGCCGCCCTCTGCAAAATGCGCAGAAGACGGCACGCCGCGCGCGGAGCGCTGCCACCGGGGGTCTGGGGCAGCGCCATCCGTGATTAGGTCAGCAATATTGTCCGAAATGCGCCAGCTTGGCCGCACATCGGCAGGTGTAGACGAGGTGTCACACCCAACCTTGGTATCGAAGGCAAACGACTGTTTGCGCAGGGAAATCCGGCGAACGGCTCATGCGCCCATCCCTTCGGGCTGGAAGGGCCGTAGGCGGCCGATTCGGCGTCACGAGGCCGAGGAGCCGGCTCCAGGCCAAAGCAACCGTGCGCAGCGCCTGGGAGCGCCTTGCCGCGTGAACGAAACAGGGTGAAGTGTTGGAAAAGCCGGTGATGGCTTTTGGTGGGTAACACCAAGCTTTCGGCACAAGTGCTTGGAAAGTTTGGTGGGCGCACTAGGGCTCGAACCTAGGACCCGCTGATTAAGAGTCAGCTGCTCTACCAACTGAGCTATGCGCCCTCCGGGGCCGTCGGCCCTCAGGGAGGTGGTCATGTAGCAAAGCCCCCCCGCGGTGTCCAGAGCCATATGGCCTGTTTTTCACATGCCGTTCCTGTGTCCACAGCTGAGGCGAAATCCGCTGAAAAAACAAAAAGGGCGCGGCCTTGCGGTCGCGCCCTCAAAAGCTTGGCGGAGACAAGGGCGGCCCCGGAAACGGGGCCGCCGCATCACTCCTTGAAGGCTTCCTCGCGTGTCTTGTTCACCGAGGGCAGCAGGACCACCACGAGCGCCACCACGGCCACCAGCAGCAGGCCGGCGGAGATGGGACGGGTGACAAACACCAGGGGGTCGCCGCGCGAGATCAGCATGGCGCGCCGGAGATACTCCTCCAGCATGGGCCCGATGACGAAGCCCAGCAGCAGCGGTGCCGGCTCGCATTCCAGCTTCACCAGGATGTACCCGGCGAGGCCGAACAGGGCCATGGTGTACACGTCGAACGTGTTGTTGTTCACGCTGTAAACGCCGATGCAGCAGAACGCCATGATCGCCGGGAACAGCACGTGGTAGGGCACGGTGAGCAGGCGCACCCACATGCCGATGAGCGGCAGGTTGAGCAGCACCAGCATCAGATTGCCGATCCACATGGAGGCGATGACGCCCCAGAAGAGGTCCGGCTTCTCGGTCACCACGTTCGGCCCGGGCGTGATGCCCTGGATGATGAGAGCGCCGATCATGAGCGCCATCACCGGGTTCGACGGGATGCCGAGGGTGAGCATGGGGATGAAGGAGGTCTGCGCGCCCGCATTGTTGGCGCTCTCCGGTCCCGCCACACCCTCGATCGCGCCCTTGCCGAAGCGCCGCGAGTCCTTGGCGAACTTCTTCTCGATAGAGTAGGAGGCGAACGAGGATAGCATGGCGCCGCCGCCGGGCAGGATGCCGAGGAACGAGCCGAGAATCGTGCCGCGCAGGACGGGCGCGATGATCTGCTTGAACTCGGCCTTGGTGAGCATCAGGCTCGACACCTTCGCCGCCACCAGGGTGCGCTGGGATTCATCCTCAAGGTTGCGGATGATCTCGCCGACGCCGAACATGCCCATGGCGAGCGCCACGAAGTCGAAGCCGTCCGCCAGTTCCTGCACGTCGAAGGTGAAGCGCGGCGTGCCGGTGTAGATGTCCTGGCCGGAGAGGCCGAGGAGCAGGCCGAGCACGATCATCGCCAGCGCCTTGACCACGGAGCCCGAGGCCAGGGTCACCGAGGCGACAAGGCCGAGCACCATCAGCGCGAAATATTCCGGCGGGCCGAACTGCAGCGCGAGATCCGCAAGCGGAGGCGCGAACAGGGCCAGCAGGAAGGTGGCGACCGTGCCGGCGAAGAAGGAGCCGAGCGCCGCGGTCGCAAGCGCCGCGCCGGCCCTGCCCTGCTTCGCCATCTGATGGCCGTCGATGGCGGTCACCACGGATGATGATTCACCCGGCAGGTTGATGAGGATGGCAGTGGTCGAGCCACCATACTGGGCACCGTAATAGATGCCCGCCAGCATGATGAGCGCGGAGACCGGCGGCAGGCCGAAGGTGATCGGCAGCAGCATGGCGATGGTCGCCACCGGACCGAGGCCCGGGAGCACACCGATCAGCGTGCCGAGAAGGCAGCCGATGAAGCAATAAAGGAGATTCTGAAGCGAGAAAGCGACAGAGAATCCGAGCGCGAGATTGTCGAAAAGTTCCACGGCCGCCTCCTCAGTATCCGCCGAGCCAAGGGCCGATGAGCTGGATGGGGAGGCCGAGTCCAACGATGAACACGCCCCACGAGAACGCCACCATCACCGCCGTGATGGCGAGCGCGGTCACGAGGTGGAATTTCTGGCTGGCGAGGCAGCTCAGGAACACCGTGACGGCCAGCGTCGGCAGGAAGCCGAGGGGGCGCATGGCGAAGCCGAAGAACACCGTCGAAAGCGTGAGGAAAAACACGCCGCGCCAGGCGATGGAGGTGGTCCGATCACCATCGAACCTCAGCCCGTTGATCAGGACGATGAGGCCGAGCAGGCCCATGAGGCCGGACAGGACCATGGGGAAGTAGCCTGGCCCCATGCGCACCGACGAGCCCATGGGCAGGATTTTCGCCTGCCACGCGAAGATGAGCGCAAGCGCGATGAACACTAGACCGGACAACACGTCCTTAGGACTGCGGATGAAACTCATTGACCCCTCTCCCCCGGGAAAAAAATCTTGCTTATGCCTTGGCTGGGCCGGGGCCCCACCTCAGCTGGGCCTCAGACCCGCGCGCAGAACATAATAGCTATGCTGCGAAAGTCGAACAAAACTTCGTGGTGTCCCCCAGTAACAGCATGCCGTTGCGGCATTTTCTGCGGTCGCTCAACTCAATAGGCAACCCGACATCATGCCCAATGCGCAGGCGGGCGCCGAGGCGCCCGCCCAAAACTTCTTTGGATACAAGGCGGTGGCTACCCGCCCTCAGTCGGCGTAGACGCCGGCCGCCTCGATGATGGGCTTCCACTTCGCCACTTCGGACGCGACGAACTGCTTGTGGAATTCGCGGCTGCGACGATCCTTGGCTTCCGGCTCGGTGCCGAGGTCGGCGAAGCGGGCGATCACCTTGGGGTCCTCGAGCGCCGTGTTGAGGGCGGCGTTGAGCTTGTCCATGATGTCTTTCGGCGTGCCCTTCGGCGCGTACATGCCGTGCCAGATGGTCACTTCGAAGTCCTTCATGCCGCTCTCCTGGAGCGTGGGCAGGTCGCCCAGCGACTTCACGCGGTCCTTGGTGGTCACCGCATAGGCCTTCACCTTGCCGCCCCTGATCTGGCCGGTGGTGTTGGTGGTCTGGTCGCACAGGAGGTCGATCTGGCCGCCCACCAGATCGTTCATGGCGGGGCCCGTGCCCTGATAGGGAACGGTGGTCATCTGCGCGCCCACCTTGGACATGAACAGCATGCCGCACAGGTGCGAGGCCGAGCCGACGCCGGCATTACCGTAGGTAACCTTCTCCTTATTCTTCTTCACATAGTCGATCAGGTCCGTGATGTTCTTCGGCTCCATGCCGGGCTTGCCGATGATGGTCATCGGCACGGGCGTGATGAGCCCCGCCTCCTCGAAGTCGTTGACCACGCTGTAGGGCAGCTTGCGGTAGAGGGTGGCGGCGGTCACGTGGCCGATATGGTGGATCAGCAGCGTGTAGCCATCCGGCGCCGCCTTTGCCACCTGGCCCGCGCCGCGGGTGCCGCCGGCGCCGCCCACATTCTCCACCAGAACCTGCTGGCCGAGGGTCTTCGTCATGGATTCCGCGATGAGGCGCGCCACCGTGTCGGTGGGGCCTCCGGCCGCGAAGGGAACGATGACCGTGATCGGCCGGGTGGGATAAGCCTGCTGCGCTTCCGCGCCCGTAGCAGCCACGCCAAAAAGCGCAGCCAACGCGACAATCGCGTGCTTCAATTTCATTGGCAACCTCCTGGAGCCCTCAGGTCGGCCCTTGTCATATTTCGAGCGAACGCCCGCCTTTGTTCAAGAATGTCTTTGGGGCATCCGTCAAGTGCGACTGTTACTTTAGCGTCATAACTTTAGCATCAGTGCGGCGCGCATGTTGCAATGCAGCATAAATGCTAAGGCGACATGAAAATGCCGGAACTAGACCATTTTTCAACTTATCCTGTTCTGATTTATCTTCAATTTCATTGAGATAACTTATCGGAACCTTCCGCCTTGAGACGGGTTAAGCCCTCCACCACCCAGGAGGATTGACCATGCGCGCCAGCAGACCCTTCGCAATCGCGGGCCTTGCCGCGAGCCTCGTCGTCGTTCCTTTCGCATCGCCCGCCTTTGCCCAGCAGGCGCAGCCGGCCATGGCTTCGGCGCAGCAGAAGGTGGACATCAACGTCTTCTATGAGCCGCTCGCCGAGCACGGGACGTGGGTGGAGCATCCCGACTATAAATATGTCTGGGTGCCCAAGGGCATGGACGCAAGCTGGCGCCCCTATCAGGAAGGCCGGTGGCTGTGGACCGACGCCGGCTGGTACTGGGAATCGGGCGAGCCCTTCGCCTGGGCCACCTATCATTACGGCCGCTGGGGCTATGACCCCGATTATGGCTGGTTCTGGGTTCCCGGCGACACCTGGGCGCCGGCCTGGGTGACATGGCGCCGCGGCGGCGGGCAGATCGGCTGGGCGCCCATCGCCCCGCAAGGCGCCGGATACGCCATGGGCGTGCCGAAGCGCTACGACGCCCCCGTGGCGGAGAGCTGGGTGGTGGTTCGGGAGAATGACATCCTCGCGGAGGATCTCGCTTTGCGCGCCGAGCCCGTGTCCGAGCTCTCCGTGTGGTGGGACAGCGGCCCGCAGGTCTACGAGCCCGTCTATGACAATGGGATCGTGGTGACGCGCTTCATCGACGGGCCGGAAATCGCCCGCGTGACCCGGACAGAGGTGGTGACCCGCCAGGTGGTCCAGGTGAACCGCTATGATCAGGAGTTCATCGACAGCGGCGGCACCCGCATCGGCATCTACCGGCCGACCATCACCCAGATCACCGCCGCCAGCATTCCGGTGCCCGCGCGGGTGGTGCGCACGGTGAATGCGGACCAGCGGGTGACCATCCGCCAATATGCCCGCGACGGCTTCATCGGTGCGGGACCGTCCGCCGCCCTCCTCGGAGCCCTCGGCGTTGAGCAGCGGCGCGATTTGCGCCAGGCACGCTGGCGGGGAGACGAGCAGGCCTATCGCCGCGATATCCAGCAGTTCCAAGAGCGCGAGCGCGATGCCATTGCCCGGGAGCGGCAGGAGGCGCAGCGGGACCAGCGGGCGTTCGAGGAGCGCCGCCGCGACGGGATCCAGCAGCGCATGCGGCGCCAGCAGCAGGCCCTTCAGCAGCGGGAGCAGCGCGCAGGCGAAGTCATGCAGCGCCTGAACGTCCAGCCCACCGCGGCACCGGCTCAGGCGCCCAATGCAGCAGCCCCGAATGCGCCCGCACCGAACGCGGCGACGCCCGGCGCTCCCCCGCCCAACGCTTCGTCGGCTCCCGGCGCCGCTGCGCCCACGCCGGCCCCGAATGCGGCCCAGACACCCGCCGCTCCGACGGCGCCCGCCGGCCAGCCGCCGAACGCGCAGGCCCGCACGCCACAGGCGGCGCCCAACGCCGACAATACCGGATCCACGGGACGGCCGGACGCCCGGACGCCGCCTCCGCCCCCCCAATCGGCGCCCCCGCCCCAGGGCGCTGCACGCGAAACGCCGGCTGGCCAGCGCCAGCAGCCGGGCGCACCTCCGCCGCCCAGCGAGGCGAGGCGCAACCAGCCCGGCGACGACGCGCCGAATCGCAATCAGCCTCCGTCCAACCGCGATCCCAAGCGCGATGGACGGCAGGACGATGCCCCCTCGCGCGCCGACCGGCCTCAGCAGCCCCAGACCCCGCAGGCCGAGCGCACGCCGGACAGGACGCAGCAGCAGCGGCCCAATCCGGGAGACCGCGGCCCCGACCAGCCGCGCCCTGCACAGGCCGAGCGCCCGCCCCAGGCGCCGCCGCAAGCCCAGCAGCCCCAGCGCCAGCAGGAGCCGCAACGCCCTGCGTCATCGGAGCAGCGGTCCGCGCCGCAGCAGCCGTCCCAGCCTTCGCCGCGCCAGTCGCAGTCGGATGGACCGCGGCCCGGACCGCAGGCTGCGCCCCCTGCCGCGGCGCAGAAGCCGCAGGGTGGCGGTGATCGAGCGGGCGGATCAGGCGGCGGTGGGGGTCCAAACGGTGGGGGTGGCGGCGGTGGCGGCGACGCGCCTCAGCAGGGACGCTGAAAAAGGAAAGGCCGGGCAATCGCCCGGCCTTTCTCTTATCGATCGCGTCAGCCGGGAATCAGCCGGCAGCGGCCTGCGCGTTGAGGCTCTGGCGCTTGCGCATGAGCTTGTTGAGCGCGGTGATATAGGCCTGCGCCGAGGCGACCAGCGTGTCGGGGTCGGCCGCCTTGGCGGTCACGGCCTTGCCGTCCTCCTCCAGCCGCACAGACACTTCGGCCTGCGCGTCCGTGCCCTCGGTCACGGCGTGGACCTGATAGAGGTCCAGCTTCGCCGTGTGCGCCACCAGCGCCTTGATGCAATTGAAGGTGGCGTCCACCGGGCCGTTGCCCTCCGCCTCCTCGGTCAAGGTGCGGCCGTCCACCTCCAGGCGCATGGTGGCACGCTGGGGGCCGCGGGTGCCGGCGATCACCGAGAGCGAGACCAGCTTGATGCGGTCGTGCGCGGCAGCGATCTCCTGGTCCACCAGGGCCTCGATATCCTCGTCGTAGATCACCTTCTTGCGGTCGGCGAGGTCCTTGAAGCGGGTGAAGGCGTCGTTGAGCGCGTTCTCGCCCAGCTCGTAGCCCAGCGCCTTCAGCTTGTCCCGGAAGGCGGCGCGGCCGGAATGCTTGCCCATGACCAGCGAGGTCTTGGAGACGCCCACGCTCTCGGGGGTCATGATCTCGTAGGTCTGGTTGTGCTTCAGCATGCCGTCCTGGTGGATGCCGCTCTCATGGGCGAAGGCGTTCCGGCCCACGATGGCCTTGTTGTACTGCACCGGGAAGGACGTCACCGCCGACACCAGCCGGGAGGCGCGGGTGAGCATGGAGGCGTCGATGCCTGTCGTGTAGGGCAGCACGTCGCGGCGCACGGAGAGCGCCATCACGACCTCTTCCAACGCCGCATTGCCGGCCCGCTCGCCGATGCCGTTCACGGTGCATTCGATCTGCCGCGCACCGCCTTCCAGGCCCGCGAGCGAGTTCGCCACCGCGAGGCCCAGGTCATTGTGGCAATGGACGGAAAACACCGCCTTGTCCGCGTTCGGCACCTTTTCCCGCATGGTGCGGAACATGGTGCGATATTCGTCCGGCGTCGCGTAGCCCACCGTGTCGGGCAGGTTGATGGTGGTGGCGCCGGCCTTGATGGCCGCCTCGACGCAGCGGGCGAGATAGTCCAGCGGGGTGCGGGTCGCATCCATGGCGGACCATTCCACGTCCTCCACCAGATTGCGCGCCTGGGTGACCGTGGCGGTGATGATCTCCAGCACCTCTTCCTGCGACTTGCGCATCTGGTGTTCCAGATGGATCGGCGAGGTGGAGACGAAGGTGTGGATGCGGCCGCGCCGCGCATGGCGCACCGCTTCGCCGGCGCGGGCGATATCGATAGGAACGGCGCGGGCGAGGCCCGCGACCACCGCGCGCTTGGTGCGCCGCGCGATCTCGGCAACGGATTCGAAATCGCCCACCGAGGCGATGGGGAATCCGGCCTCGATTATGTCCACGCCCATGGTGTCCAGCAATTCCGCCACTTCGAGCTTTTCCTCGAAGGTCATGGAGGCGCCGGGGCACTGTTCGCCGTCGCGCAAGGTGGTGTCGAAGATGACGACGCGGTCCTTCTCGGATACCGGGGCGGGGCTCTCGGAGGGGGCCGGCTGCTGCGAACTCATGTCTTGCGTCCTTCTGGGGTCTCGGCCGTCGCGCTCTTTTGGGACAGGCCGGAATGCGCTTTCAGGTGTCTCTTAGCGGCATCCCCTGAGTGCCCAGGCGCAAGCGCCCGGCCGGCCCTCAGGGGCGGCTAAGAAGAAGGAGCGCGCGCAGAATAAGAGCGTTTCCCGTCACCCAGTGGGTGCGGGGGGCGGTACCGGCGCTGATCGTCGAACGGGACGACACGGGCTTCAGGCTCGCTCTCACATTAAGCTCTCGACTACGGCTGATAACCGAATTAGCGCGTGGGCACAAGGCGCAAGCCCTCTTGCAGCAAGGCCAGCTTGGCGGCAGGCTTGCCCCCCGCCTCGGAGTCGCCCCCCATGCGCTTTCTCCTCGCCGCTCCCCTCTTGCTCATTCTCGCCGCCTGTACCACGGCGCAGACGCCCGCCCCGAACACCGCCGTGCCACCGCCGCCCGGCCTCGGCGTGGCGGATGCGACCGGGGGTGCCAGCGGCTGCGCGGCCGCGCTCGCGAATTTCCAGAAGGTGGTGGACGCCGACAACTCCACCGGCAACGTCAATGCCTCGGTCTATGCCCGGATCAACAAGGATCTCGCCCCGGCCCGCGCCGAGTGCCAGGCGGGACGCGATGCCCAGGCGCGCTCCGCGCTCGCTTCGGTGCGGGCACGCTACGGCTATCCGTGAGCCTGCCGCCCGGCGTGATTTTCGTGCGCGGCCCGCGCTGCTAAGGTGCCGCCGCTTCTTAGCCAGCCGAGTTCATCCCATGCCGCTGTCGCGCTTTTTCCTTGCTAGTGCATTTGTCCTCCTCGTCTTCCCCGCTGCCGCCCAATCCCCGGATGCCATGCGCTTCGCCGGCACCTACAGCACCAGCACCAATGGCGGGCATGGGGGCTGCACGATCCGGCTCACCGCCAACACGACCATTTTCGGCGGCTATGGCGCCTCCTCCCAGGGGTGCGGCGGCAGCCTGATGTCGCTGAGCCGGTGGAATATCGCCGGCTACAACATCGTGCTCATGGACGGCAACGGCCAGATTCTGGCAAGCGTCGGCCCGAACCGGGGCGGGCTGAGCGGCGGCACGTCGGACGGCTCCAGCGTGCGCATGACCCGCTCGGGCGGCTCTGCCGGCGGCCTCGGCATCACGCCTCCAGGATTCAACATGAGCATTACCCCGCCGGGCTTCGGTTCAAGCGGGGGCTCCGGCTGCCGCGTCTATTACGGCTGGAACGGCACCAAATGCGCGCCGTCCAACGACCTCGACGCCCCCGTTCTGCTGGCCAATGCCACCGCGATCATCCGCGTGCTGGGGACCAACAATGTCCGGCAGGAGCCGAGCTTCTCGAGCGGGATTGTCGGGCAGATTCCGGTCAATAGCTGCGTGCGGGCAGACAGCTGCGGCCGATATGGCGACACCGACTGGTGCCGCGTCCAGTATAACGGCCGCACGGGCTGGATGGCGAAGCAGCAGTCCGCCAGCAACGGGCGGCGCTACACCTTGTTCTCCAACCGCTGCGGGAGTTAGGCCAAGCTCCAGCGCCAGCGGGCATAGTCGGCGGCGTAAGGCGCAACGGCGGGCACAAGGTCCGCCTCCGAGGCGATCACCCGGACAGCCTTCAGCTCCGGCTTCTTCTCGGCTGCAAGAAAATCGCAAATGCGTGCGGCAAGCGCGGCGCCCGTCTCGTTGAAGATCAAACGCCGCATGAGGCCGAAATAGATCCCGTCCCACGCCAGATCCCAGCCGCCTTCCTCCCGCACGTCTTGGAGCGAAAGGCCGGTCTCCTCCTCCATCTCCCGAAGCGCGGAGCCGCGAAGGTCGAGAACGCCATGCTTCACGTCCTGGGGGGCGGGGGTGCCGCCGGGAAAATAAATGGCGCCTGCGCTCGCCGTGTGGTCGCCCATCTCGCCCATGACGAAGGCGCCGTCCGAGCCTTCAAGAGCTGCGGGGGCGAAGATGTTCAGGGCGCCGAGATCATTGATGCCCCGCGCACGCCACCAGTTGAAGGCGGCGAAATCCGTCTCGAAGCAAGTGCCGCTGAGGACGCCGTCCTCCAGAACATGGTCGCGCAACAGGATGATGCGCCCGTTCCACAAATGCGGGTTCTTCGCCTGAAGCCCCTGGAAATGCGCGTCGATCTCCGCGCGATGCGCCTCGGCCTCATGCCAGCCCCCCGCCCCGACCCTGAGGTCGAGGCGGGAAACCGGAAAGATGCGTGCCGGCGCTCGGCTCAACCAACCGGCTCCAGGGCCGGGTAATCGATATAGCCCTTGGCGCCGCCGCCATAGAGCGTGTCGCGGTCCAGCTCGTTGAGCGGCGCGGCGCGCTTGAAGCGCTCCACGAGGTCGGGGTTCGAGATGAACGGCTTTCCGAAGGCGATGAGATCGGCCTTGCCGGCGGCGATCACCGTCTGCGCGAGGTCGAGGTCGTAGCCGTTATTCACGATCCAGGTACCGGAATAGCGCCGATGCAGCTCCTCGAAGGAGAAGTCCGGGGCGACATCGCGCGGCCCGCCGGTCGCGCCCTCGACCACATGGATATAGACCGGGTGCAGCTTTTCGAGCTCGTCCACCACATGGTTGAACAGCACCTGGGGGTTGCTGTCGGACAGGTCGTTGGCGGGCGTTACCGGCGAGAGCCGCAGGCCCGTGCGTGCCGCGCCGATCTCGGCAATCACCGCCGCCATCACTTCGATGAGGAGGCGGGCGCGGTTTTCAATCGAGCCGCCATAGGCGTCGGTGCGCTTGTTGGCACCGTCGCGCAGGAACTGGTCGATGAGGTAGCCGTTGGCGCCGTGGATCTCGACGCCGTCGAAGCCCGCCTTGATGGCATTGGCGGCGGCGCGGCGATAATCCTCGATGAGGCCGGGGATTTCCGACAGCTCCAGCGCGCGCGGCGCGGAGGTCTCGGCAAAGCTGTTGTTCACGAAGGTCTTGGTCTTGGCGGTGATGGCGGAAGGCGCCACCGGGGCGCCGCCGTTCGGCTGGAGCGAGGTATGGGAGACGCGGCCCACGTGCCAGAGCTGGGCCACGATGCGCCCGCCCTTGGCATGGACGGCTTCGGTGATCTTCTTCCAGCCGGCGACCTGCGCCTCCGAATAGATGCCGGGCGTGTCCTGATAGCCCTGGCCTTGCTGCGAGATCTGCGTCGCCTCGGTGATGATGAGGCCCGCGCTGGCACGCTGGGCATAGTATTCCACCGCAAGATCGCCGGGCACGAAGCCCGCGCCCGCGCGGTTGCGGGTCAGCGGCGCCATGACGACGCGGTTGGAAAGGGTGATTTTGCCGAGGGTGTAGCTGTCGAACAGCGAAGGCGTCGCTTCAGTCATGGACAGGCCTTTCGGGCGGGAACCGCCGAATGGAGATGGTGCGATGCGGTAGAGATAAGCCAGCGCTTCCGCTCGCCAAGGGGGGACACAGAAGAAAGTTCGGGGCCCTTATGGTTCACAAATGCAGGAGCCCTTCGGCCACCACCACAGCGCTGCCGCCGATGGTGGCCGCGCTGGCGCGACCACTGGCGACCTGGAAGCCGAGATTGATGCGGCTCGGCCGGCCCATTTCGAAACCCTGGTCGATGCGCACCTTATGATGGCCATCCACGCGCGCCTCGGCATCCATGAGCACCGCCGGGAAAGCGGCAGCGGCGGCGCCCGTGGCGGGGTCCTCCTCGGTCCCGAGGCCGGGCGAGAACATGCGGGCGCGGTAGTCAGCATCGCCCTCCTCGTCAGGCGTATAGAGAAAGAGTGCCTCACCGTAGGAGCCGAGGCTGCGGATGAAGGCGGCCTCGTCCGGCCGGGCGCGGGCCAGCGCGGTGAGGTCCGCCATGGGCACGAACAGGAACGGCACGCCGGCGGAGGCAACCAGCGGGCGATGCGCGTCAAAGCCGATATCGGAGACGGCGAGGTTCAGCGCGTCCGCGCAGTCCCGGCGTGAAATCTCCGCCTCCTCCAGCTCCGCCTTGCGGGGCACGATGAAGGTGGCCGCGCCCTTGCGCGAGCCCGCCCCCTCGGTGGAGACCTCGCACTTCACGACGCCGATCTGTTCCTCCAGCAGGAACGAACCCTTGGAAAGCTTGTCCTCCAGCGCCAGCAGCACCGCGACGCCCACCGTGGGGTGGCCGGCGAAGGGCATTTCGTGGGCGGTGGTGAAGATGCGGATGCGCGCCCGGTGGGCCGGGTCCTTCGGCGGCAACACGAATACCGTCTCGGAGACGTTGAACTCACGGGTGATCTGCTGCATGGCCGCATCGTCGAGGCCCGCCGCATCGAGGACCACCGCCAGCGGGTTGCCGCCGAACGGACGTGAGGTGAAGACATCGAGCGTCACGTAACGGCGCGGCATGGCGTGATCCGGGTTCCCTAGAGCCAGTTTAGACCGCCTTGCCCCCAAGGCTCAGGCGCGGAATGTCACAGTTTGGCCTCAAATGGCCTGCGGCGTGAAGACATTGGATGGCCGAACGAACTCCTCCTGGGCCTCCACCAACAACAATTCGCGCGAATGGGCCTCGTGGGTGCGCTTCAGCAGCCCGAAGATGGAGGAGCCCGCGGCCCCGAGCGCCCCTGCCGTGGTGCCCATGCGCTTGTAATGGACGAAGAACAGCGCCGCGATGGCGTCCCCTGCCCCGTTCAGCGACACGTCGAGCCGCGGCGTGCGCAGCAGGAACCGGCCGTCGGGACCCGAGGCGAAGAGGTCGATGGCGTCGGACGGGGTGTCGGACGTGTGCAGCGAGGTGACCAGGATTACCTTCGGCCCCCGCGCATGGAGCGCATCGCAGGCCGCCGCCGCATCCTCCCGCGTCGCGACGGTCATGCCCGAGAGCAGTTCCAGCTCGAACCGGTTGGGCGTGATGATGTCGGCCGCCGGCACCGCCGCGTCCCGCATGAATTCTGGGATTCCCGGCCGCACGAAGATGCCGCGCCCCACATCGCCGATCACCGGGTCGCAGCAATAGTTTGCGTTCGGGTTGGCCGCCCGCACCCGCGCCACAGCATCAAGGATGGCCGCGCCGATATCCGCCGAGCCCATATAGCCCGAGAGCACGCCGTCGCAGGCGCCGAGCCGGCCGCGTTCGGCGATGCCCTCGATGAGATCGCCGATGACGCCGGCCTCGAACACCTGGCCCCGCCACGCGCCGTATCCGGTGTGGTTGGAGAACTGCACCGTATGGATCGGCCACACCTCCACGCCGAGGCGCTGGAGCGGGAACACGGCGGAGGAGTTCCCCACATGCCCGTAGGCGACGTGGGACTGGATGGAGAGGATGTTCATTGCCGGGAAGCCGGGTTTGATGAGGCGTCGAGGGCAGCTATCGCGCAAATCCCCTGCCGACAAATGGATTCTGCTGATCGGCTCCAGCAATTGCGATGATCTGTGCAGCCCCCGTGTCGTTGCGCCCTGCCCTTGCGCCCCGGCAGGCGCCATGCCAAGCCCATCTTCCCTGTCGTTCCAGCCGCAAGATCCCCCACATGTTGCTTGCCCGCGACCTCGCCTTCGACATCCATACCGGACGCCTCTCTCCCGCCGAACTGGTGGAGCGCTGCGCCGAGGCCATCGCTGCGCAGGAGAACGACGTGCGCGCCTTCGTGGCGCTGGACCTCGAAGCCGCCCGTGCGGAAGCAGGCGAGCCCGGCCGCGGCGCGCGCCCGCTCGCCGGCCTGCCGGTGGGCGTGAAGGACATCATCGACACCCGCGACTTTCCCTCCGAATACGGCTCGGCGCTCTATGCAGGCCACCGGCCGGCGGCGGATGCGCCCGTGGTGCGGCAGGTGAAGCGGGCGGGCGGCATCGTCCTGGGCAAGACCGTGACCACCGAGCTGGCGCACATGCACCCCGGCAAGACGCGCAATCCCCGCCGCCTCACCCACTCGCCGGGCGGCTCCTCCTCCGGCTCGGCGGCGGCGGTGGCGGCGGGCATGCTGCCGCTGGCCATCGGCACCCAGACCGGCGGCTCCGTAATCCGCCCCGCCGCCTTCTGCGGCGTCGCCGGCTACAAGCCCACGTTCCGCACCTTGCCCACGGTGGGCATGAAGACCTTCTCCTGGCACCTCGACACCATGGGCCTGTTCGGTGCGCGGGTGCGGGATGTGGCCTTCGCCGTCGCCGCGCTGACGGGCCGAAACCTGGATATCGCCGACAGCGTGGCCGATGCACCGCGCATAGCCGTGGTGCGCACCGCCCGCGCCGCCCTCGCCGACGCCCACGCTCATGCGGCGCTCGATGCTGCGGTAAGAGCCGCAGAGCGGGCCGGGGCGCATGTGCGGGAGATCGACCTGCCGGAGGAGGTGGAGGCGGCGGACGCGATCCACCCCGTGATCCAGGACTTCGAGGCCTGGATCACGCTCGCCGACGATTACGACCGGGGCCGTGACAAGCTTTCCCCGGGGCTCGTCGCCCATCTCGAAGCTGCGTCCGCCATCACCACCGACGTCTATGACATGGCCCGGCGCTCCGCCAAGCGGGCGCGCCAGTGCCTTGGTGACCTGTTTGCGGACCATGACGTGCTGCTCACCTTCTCGGCGCCGGGCGCGGCGCCGGAGGGCTTTGCCTCCACAGGCTCGCCGGCCTTCAACCGCCTCTGGACCCTGATGGGCTCGCCCTGCGTGAACGTGCCCGGCCTCACAGATGCCTCCGGCCTGCCGGTGGGCGTCCAGGTTGTAGGCCGGTTCGGGCGCGACCGCGCCGCTTTGCTCGCCGCCGCCTTCGTGGAGCGCGCGCTTACCGCCTGAGATCGTATATTTTTTGGAAGGCTTCCTGCGGCGCGGTATCGCTTAGCCTCTGATTATAAAGAAGATGCGAGTGGAGCGTGCTGCACTGCATGATCATTTCATGCAATGCAGTACATTTATTTGCTTTTCTAGAATGAAGTCTTTGTTAAGCTTAGGTGGAAGATCGGCCAAGGAGAGGACTTGGGACGTGAACCTCGGCTCGACGCTGGATCTGATGAAGCTCTGTGCCGCCTTAGCCGTGATCGGCGCGGTGGTCATGGGCATGATCTAAGCGCGGACGCACACACCCAGGCGACCTTCGCACAACCATAAGAAGAAGAAGGATAGGCCGATCGGACGGCGCCGGAGAGACATCTCTCCGGCGCCGCTCTTATTTCACGGCTGACACATGCAACTCAGCTCCCCGCCGGGGAGCGGACAGGGAGAGGTGGCTGAGCGTCACCGACTTATCATGTCTGACGCGCCGTCTTCCCCAGAAAAGTGGAGAATGGGGTGTCAATCTTTAGTCTCGTCGCGCCCCGCTTGTCGCCGCCCGGTACCTAGCCGACACTCGCCAAAGCAGCATTGATTCTACTTACACTTTGCGCCGACCGAAAAGCCGCGCGGATATTGATACCGCCAAGCTTTTCGCCGTTTATGACACTTTCATGAGGCCTGCCTCCAAAGTCGGCAGCACCTTCACCCAGTCGTCACACGCCTGTAGTCCGCCGCACCTATTGGGTTCACGAGCGCAGCGGAGCGACCTCATGCTGGTGATCGAAGGACTGACCTGCCGGTTCGGCGACAAGCTCGCCGTGTCCGACGTCAATCTTGAAGTCGGGGGAGGTGCCTTCGTCGGCGTCATCGGCCGTTCCGGCGCCGGCAAGTCCACGCTCCTTCGCATGGTGAACCGGCTACAGGAGCCGACCGGCGGCCAGATCCGATTCGAGGGCCAGGACGTCACCGCCCTCAAGGGCCGGCAGCTGCGCCTGTGGCGCGCCCAGGCCGCCATGATCTTCCAGCAGTTCAACCTGGTGGGCCGGCTCGACGTGCTCACCAACGTGCTCATGGGGCGGCTTTCCACCATGCCGTCCTGGCGCGCCTTCACCAAGGCCTGGAGCATGGAGGACAAGGCGCTCGCTTTGTCCGCCCTCGACCAGTTCGACATCGCCCAGCTCGCCTCGCAGCGCGCCGATAGCCTTTCCGGCGGCCAGCAGCAGCGCGTCGCCATCGCCCGTGCGCTGGTGCAGGAGCCGGGCCTGATCCTTGCCGACGAGCCCATCGCCTCGCTCGACCCGCGCAACACCAAGGTGGTGATGGATGCGCTGCTGCGCATCAACAAGCATTTCGGCATCACCGTGCTGTGCAACCTGCACTCCCTCGACATCGCCCGCACCTATTGCGACCGGCTGGTCGGCATGGCCGCAGGCCGCGTGGTGTTCGACGGAGCCCCCGACATGCTCACCGACGCGGTCGCCCGCGACCTCTACGGCCTGGAGGCCGGCGAGGTGATGGAGGTGGAGCAGAGCGCCCCCAGCCGGGGCGTGGACGCGATGGCGGCCGGGGCCGCCATTGCAATGTGAGCGTCGGTTCCCGAGTTCTTCGCGCGTTTCCTTATCCCCGCATCCTCAAGGAGCGAGACATGCTGACCCGTCGTACCCTGATCGCCGCCGCCGCGGCGCTCACCTTCTCCGCCGGCGCCGCCGGCGCGCAGGACTGGAAAGCGCAGTATCCCGAGCTGGTCTTCGCCATCATCCCGGCGGAAAACGCCTCCGGCGTCACCGAGCGCTACACCCCCCTCATGAACTACCTCACCAAGGAGCTGGGCACCAAGGTGACGCTCCGCATCGCCAACGACTATGCGGCGGTGATCGAGGGCCAGCGCGCCGGCAACATCCAGATCGCCTCCTACGGCCCCTCCTCCTTCGCCCGCGCGCTCATGACCGGCGCGAAGATCGAGGCCTTCGCCATCGAGGTGAACGCGGACGGCACCAAGGGCTATTATTCGGTGCTCTACGTGAAGGCCGACAGCCCCTACAAGACCATCAACGACCTGAAGGGCAAGAACCTCTGCCTGGTGGACCCCAACTCCACCTCCGGCAACAACGTGCCGCGCTTCGCCCTCAACAAGATGGGCATCACGCCCGACCAGTTCTTCGGCAAGGTGGTCTATGCCGGCTCGCATGAAAATGCGGTGATCGGCGTGCAGCAGGGCACCTGCGATGCCGCCTTCAACTGGTGGAACGACGAGCAGGAATCCAACCTCATGCGCATGGACCGCAAGGGGATGGCGAAGTACTCGGACTACCGCATCATCTTCAAGTCCGACCAGATCGTGAACTCGCCGCTGGCCTATCTGGACAGCCTGCCGGCCGACCTGAAGGCGAAGATCCGCGACGCCTTCTTCAACGTCGAGAAGAACGACAAGGCCGCCTTCGATAAGATCTATGAAGGCAAGCAGCTCGTGTGGCAGCCGGTGACCAACGCCTCCTACGAGACCATCATCGAACTCAACAAGTTCGTGGACGAGCTGCGCAAGAAGAAGGGCTCCTGAGCCTTTCCGGGATCATATGGCCGGGCTGAGCCCGGCCATCTCATTTTTTCAAGAGACGTCATGCCCGGGCTTGACCTGGGCATCTCTCGGAGGCCGAGGGGATCCCCGGGTCAGGCCCGGGGATGACGAATGAAGGAAGCTTAGGAACCAACTTTGCCCCACGCCGTCGTCCAGCTCCCGCCCGAGCAGATCGCGCCCCTCGCCCGTCTCTATGACGAGGCGGTGGCGGCGCGCCGGCGGCATACGTTTATCGCGGGCGGCGTGATCCTGGTCTGCATCGCCTTGTCCTGCTGGGCGGGCGAGGTGCGGCCGGGCGTCTTCATGGCCAATGCCAACAGGCTCGGCGAGTATTTCTGGAACATCCTGCCGACCCTGCGCTGGGACAGCCTCGGCGCCGACCTCGCCGAATGGTACTGGAACCTCGACGGCTGGCTGAAGCTGCTGCTCGACACCATCCTCATCGCCTATCTCGGCACCCTGTTCGGCGGCATCGGCGCCTTCTGCCTGTGTTTCCTCGCCAGCGCCAACCTCGTGCGCTCGCCGTGGATCCGCTTCACGGCCCGCCGCGTCCTGGAATTCTGCCGCACGGTGCCGGAGATCGTGTTCGCGCTCCTGTTCGTGGTGGCCTTCGGCCTCGGCGCCATGCCCGGCGTGATGGCGCTCGCCATCCACACCATGGGCGCGCTCGGCAAGCTGTTCGCCGAGGTGGTGGAGAATATCGACATGAAGCCGGTGGATGGCGCCACCGCCGCCGGCGCGAGCTGGACGCAGACCGTGCGCCTCGCCGTGGTGCCGCAGGTGCTCTCCAACTTCACCTCCTACGGCCTGCTGCGCTTCGAGGTGAACGTGCGCGAAGCGGCCATCATGGGCTTCGTGGGCGCCGGCGGCATCGGCCAGGACCTCGTGGAGGCGATCCGCAAATTCTATTATTCTGACGTTTCCGCCATCCTCCTCCTCATCATCGCCACCGTCATGATCATTGACCTGGTGACAGAGCGCATCCGCCATTCGCTGATCGGCATGGAGCAAGGCCGATGAGCCGGGCCCGCATCTCCCCTTCCCCCGAGGACCGCGCACGCCTCATGGCGCTGCACCCCCAGCTCGCCACCAATGTGCATGGCCGCAGCATCGCGACCATCGCCCTCCTGGTCGGGCTCGCGCTCCTTGCGGTCTATTCGCTCTGGCACCTCGGCTTCTCGGTGAGCCGCCTCGGCACCGGCATCGGCCAGCTGTTCTATTTCGTCACGCTCATGCTGCCGCCCAATCCCGGCACGCAGCTTCACCTCTATATGGACGCGCTGGGCGAGACGCTTGCCATCGCCTTCCTGGGCACCCTGGCGGGCGCCGTGCTGGCCCTGCCCTTCGGCTTCCTCGCGGCCAAGAACGTGATCGCCAACCCGGTCTTCCATCTCGGCATCCGCCGGGTGCTGGACGTGCTGCGCGGCGTCGATAAGCTCATCTGGGCGCTGATCTACGTGACGGTGGTTGGCCTCGGCCCGTTCGCCGGCATCCTCGCCATCGCCACCTCATCCATCGGTGAGTTGGGCAAGCTGTTCTCCGAGGCGGTGGAGGCCTCCGACCGCAAACCGGTGGAAGGCATCGTCTCCACGGGCGGCTCCAAGCCGGACGCGGTGCGCTTCGGCATGCTGCCCCAGGTGCTCCCCGTGCTGGCCAGCCAGGTGCTCTATTATTTCGAGAGCAATTCCCGGCAATCCACCATTGTCGGCATTGTCGGCGCCGGCGGGCTCGGCCTTCACCTTGCCGAGCAGATCCGCGTGCTGGAATGGCAGAAGGTCAGCTTCCTCATCCTGATGATGCTGATCATGGTGGCGGTGATCGACTTCATCTCCTCCCGCCTGCGCTTCGCCATCATCGGCCGGCGCGACGTGACGTTCTGAGGGTTCCTGAAGTTGCCTTGCCCCATTCGTCATGGCTGGACTTGATCCGGCCATCCACGGGGCTCCGCTGGCATCAGACTAAGGAGAGCCGTGAATCCCCGGATCAAGTCCGGGGATGACGGGTGTTCCGGCGTCGGGCGTCGCCCCCTCAGTACAGCAGCTCGCGATAGCGCCGCACCATCTCTTCCTGGCTCTCCACCTCTCCGAGGCCCCAGATCTGGTCCTTCAGCATCTCGCCCATGGAGGGCAGCGCGGTGCGCTCGATGCGCGCCTCGGGGTCCCACAGGCGCGAGCGCATGAGCGCCTTGGCGCAATGGAGATAGGCTTCGGTCAGGGTGATGCGCAGCACGGTCGCCGGCTTCTTCCCGCCGATGGCAAAGCGCGCCAGCAGGTCCGCATCGGCATGGATCTCGGCGGTGCCGTTGACCCGCAGTGTCTCGTCCACGCCAGGGATGAGGAAGAGAAGGCCGACGCCGGGATTGGCGAGGATGTTCTCAAGGCTGTCCAGCCGATTGTTGCCGGGACGGTCCGGCAGCAGGAGCGTCCGGTCATCCTCCACGCTGACGAAGCCCGGATGATCGCCGCGCGGCGAGACGTCCATGGCGCCGTCCGCGCTGGACGTCGCAAGGAGCGCGAAGGGGCTCAGCGAAATGAAATGCCGGCAGTGGCGCTCGAATAGATGCAGTACCTTATCGACCGAACGGCCCTTCGGCTCGGCGTAGAGCGTCCGCAACTCTTCCAGCGTCTGAACCCGGCTCATGGCCTGATCACCAATTGCACCCGGTCCGCCGCGAAGCTGGAGCGGCCCCATTGGAGCGGCGTGCCGTTCACCTCCACATCCACCCGCTCCACCACCAGCACGGACCGGCCGGGGGCAAGCGAGAGCATTTCCTGCTCCCGTTCATTGGCGACGCGGCCAGTGACCCGGGTTTCCCGTCGGCGGAAATCCTGGATGCCGAGGGTCGCCAGAGCCCGCGTCAGCGAGCCGGTGGCGGAATAGACGAGGTCGAGGTCGCGGCACCGGGCCTCGGGAAAATAGGAGCGGCCGAAGGAGATGGGCACGCCGTCGGCCTCATGGATGGTGTCGATGCGCAGCACCGGCGTGCCGTCCGCCACCATCAGCTCGCGGGCCACCTCGCCCTGCGCTTCTTCCACCTGGGAGCCGAGGCAGCGGCCGGACGGCTCGCGTCCTCCCGCGGAGACGATCTCGCTGAAGCGGGTGCGCGCGCCGATGGGATAGCGCAGCGGCGCCTCCTTCACGAACGTGCCGCGCCCCGCCGTCGCCTCTATCAGGCCCTTCTCGGCCAGCACCGCCAGAGCGCGCCGCACCGTGTGGCGGTTCACCCCGAACTTCGCCGAGAGGTCCGCCTCCACGGGAAGCCGCGAGCCCGGCTGATAGAGGCCGCTGCCGATCTGCCATTCCAACCGCCCGGCGATCTGCTTCCACAAGGCGACGCCGCTGCCGCGGGTGACATCCGCCTCGTCCATGTCCGTCATCGAGACGTGATCGAAGGCATCCATATTATTTTCGCTCCCCGGCACAACCGCACTTCCCTCGCTACAACCTGCGTATTTGTATATTTAACTATACAAATAAAGTCCAGCGCGCTATGGCTCTGCCCCGAAGCCTGCCGGGCCACCGGAAGGACAAGGGATCGCCATGCCGCCAGAAGCCGACATGACGCAGCGCAGACAGGCTCTGATGGGCGTCCTGGCGCGGGCCACGCTGCCGGAGCTGGAGAGCGCCCTGGAGCGCTTCGCCCCCCTGCCCCCCATCGATGAGCCACGGCCTGCGGAAGTGGGCCTCGCCATGCTGCGCGGGCGGGTCGGCGGTGACGGCGCGCCGTTCAATCTCGGCGAGGCCACCGTGACCCGCGCCGCCGTGCGGCTCAACGCGGCCACCGGCGTCTCCTACATTCTGGGCCGCGCCCCCGAGCGCGCCCGCGCCGCTGCCGTTCTTGATGCGCTGTGGCAGGACGAAGCGGTGCGGTTTGCCGTGGAGGAGGCGCTGGGGCCTGTGCGCAAGCGAATCGCCGGTGCAGAGGCGGCCACGCGCGAGAAGACCGACGCCACGCGCGTGAACTTCTTCACCCTCGTGCGGGGAGAGGATTGATGAGCGCGCAAGGTCTCGCCCGAGGCTTCGCCGATCCGGCCCGCGAGTCCCAGCGCGCCTTCAAGGCGCTCATGTGGGCCATGGCGCGGCCTGGACTTCCCGAGACATTTGTCTCACATCTCACGCCCCCCGCGCCGCTGACACCGGAGCTGGCCGCCCTTGCTTTGACGCTCCTCGATTATGAGACGACCGTCTGGCTCGATGCGCCTCTGGCCCAGCAGACGGCAGTGGTGGAGTTCCTGCGCTTCCACACCTCGGCCCGCATCGTCTCCGCGCCGCAGGAGGCGCAGTTCGCATTGATCTCGAACGCCTCGGACCTGCCGGACTTCACGGCATTCGCGCAGGGCGAGCCCGATTATCCCGATCGTTCGACGACCCTCATCGTGGCTGTGCAGCGCCTGGCGGAGGCGCCGTTTCAAATCGAGGGGCCGGGCATTAAGGGCCATGTCGGCTTCGGCGCGGAGCCGCTGCCCGCCGACATGAGCACGCGCCTTGCAGCCAACCGGGCACTCTTCCCTCTCGGCCTCGACCTCGTCCTTGCGGCACCGGGCGCGATCCTGGGCCTGCCCCGCTCCGTCCGCCTGATTGAGGAGGCCTGAGCCATGTATGTGGCGGTGAAAGGCGGCGAGACCGCCATCCGCAATGCCCATGCCCTCCTCGCCGAGGTGCGGCGCGGCGATCCCGCGGTGCCGGAGATCGGCATCGACCAGATCCGCGAGCAGCTGGCCCTGGCGGTGGACCGGGTGATGGCGGAAGGCAGCCTGTTCGACCGAGACCTTGCGGCGCTGGCGCTGAAGCAGGCGCGCGGCGACATGATCGAGGCCATCTTCCTGGTGCGCGCCTTGCGCACCACCCTCCCCCGCTTCGGCGCGGCCCTGCCGGTGGATACGGGCGCCATGCGGGTGCGCCGGCGCATCTCTGCCACCTATAAGGACCTGCCCGGCGGCCAGGTGCTGGGGCCGACCTTCGACTATACCCACCGCCTCCTCGACCCCTCGCTCGCCACCCGTGCATCACCGGCTGCGAAGACGACAGCGGCCGCGAAGGCCAAGCCCACATCCGTGCAGGACCCACCTGTCCCCATGGCCCGGGTGACGGACCTGCTCGGCGACGAAGGCCTAATCGAGCCCTCCCCGCCCGATATGGGCGAGGAGCCGCCCGACCTCACCCGCAGCCCCCTCGCCTTCCCGGCGGAACGGGAAACGCGCCTTCAGAATCTGGCGCGCGGCGACGAGGGCTTCCTGCTGGCGCTCGGCTATTCCACCCAGCGCGGCTATGCCCGCACCCATCCCTTCGTCGGCGAGATCCGCATGGGCGAAGTGGAGGTGGAGATGTTCGTGGAGGAGCTGGGCTTCGCCGTCCCGCTCGGCGAGATCACCCTCACCGAGTGCCAGATGGTGAACCAGTTCAAGGGCACCGCCGAGGCGCCGCCGCAATTCACCCGCGGCTACGGCCTCGTCTTCGGCCAGAGTGAGCGCAAGGCCATGTCCATGGCGCTGGTGGACCGGGCGCTGCGCTGGGAGGAGCTGGGCGAGGAGAAGACCGCCCCCGCGCAGGACGCGGAATTCGTGCTCTCCCATTCGGACAATGTGCAGTCCACCGGCTTCGTGGAGCACCTGAAGCTGCCCCATTACGTGGACTTTCAGGCGGAGCTGGATCTGGTGCGCCGCATGCGCACCGAGCACGAGGTGCCGGGCGAAGCCGACGAGGATCTGGAGGAGGCGGCCCAATGAGCGCGATGCCGGCCATCACCTACAATTTCGCTTATCTGGACGAACAGACGAAGCGGATGATCCGGCGCGCCATCCTGAAGGCCATCGCCATCCCCGGCTATCAGGTGCCGTTCGCCAGCCGCGAGATGCCCATGCCCTATGGCTGGGGCACAGGCGGCGTGCAGGTCACCGCCGCCATCCTCGGCGCCGACGATGTTCTCAAAGTGATCGACCAGGGCTCGGACGACACCACCAATGCTGTGGCCATCCGGGGCTTCTTCCAGGCCACAGCCGGCGTCGCCACCACCACGCGGACCGAAGACGCCACCGTCATCCAGACCCGCCACCGCATCCCGGAGGCGAAGCTCTCCGCGCATCAGGTGCTGGTCTATCAGGTGCCCATCCCCGAGCCGCTGCGCTTCCTCGAGCCGCGCGAGACCGAGACGCGCAAGCTCCACGCGCTGGCCGATTACGGCTTGATGCATGTGAAGCTCTACGAGGACATTTCCCGCCACGGCCACATCGCCACCACCTATGCCTATCCGGTCTCCGTGGCGGGGCGCTACGTGATGGACCCCTCGCCCATTCCGAAGTTCGACAATCCGAAGATGGACGACAGCCCGGCCCTCCAGCTTTTCGGCGCCGGGCGCGAGCAGCGCATCTATGCCATCCCGCCTTATACCAAGGTGGTCTCCCTGGATTTCGAGGACCATCCCTTCCGGGTGCAGAGCTTCGACAAGCCCTGCGCCTTGTGCGGGGCGGAAAACGTCTATCTGGACGAGGTGATCCTGGACGACAAAGGCGGGCGCATGTTCGTGTGCTCCGACACTGATTTCTGCGACAGCCGGCGCGCCGACGGGCATCAGGGCGAGATGGGCACGGCCGGGACAGGCACCACCCCTGGGAAGGCAAAGTCATGAGCATGGTGGACATGCCCCTGCTGGTGGCCGAGGGCCTCACCAAATATTACGGCGCCCGCCCCGGCTGCCTGGAGGTGGACCTGGAGGTCCATCCCGGCGAGGTTCTGGCCATTGTCGGGGAATCCGGCTCGGGCAAGTCGACCCTTCTCTCGCTGCTGGCCACCGAGCTTGCTCCCACCTCCGGCCGCGTGCGCTACCGCATGGGCGATAACGCCCTGCGCGACCTCGCGACGCTCACCGAGGCCGAACGCCGGCTGCTGCTGCGCACCCAATGGGGCTTCGTGCGCCAGAATGCCGAACAGGGCCTGCGCATGGCGGTCTCGGCCGGCGGAAACGTGGGCGAGCGGCTGATGGCCGTGGGCTGGCGCAATTATGGGGACATCCGCGAGGAGGCCACAGGCTGGCTCTCCCGCGTGGAGATCGCGAGCGATCGCATCGACGATGATCCGCGCGCCTTTTCCGGCGGCATGCGCCAGCGCCTGCAGATTGCCCGCAACCTCGTCACCCGACCGCGCCTCGTCTTCATGGACGAGCCCACCGGCGGGCTCGACGTCTCGGTGCAGGCGCGGCTTCTGGACCTTATCCGCTCGCTGGTGGCGGACCTGGGCGTCGCGGTCATCATCGTCACCCATGATCTCGCCGTGGCGCGGCTGCTCTCCCACCGCATCATGGTGATGCGCCGGGGCCGCGTCATCGAGACCGGGCTCACCGACCAGGTGCTCGACGACCCGCGCGAGCCCTATACCCAGCTTCTCGTCGCCTCGGTGCTCGCCGCATGACCGACCTTGCCTTCAGCCATGCCGCCCCGCCGCGCCCCTTGAACGGCCATGTGATGCTGCGGGCGTCCGGCCTCGCCAAGACCTTCACCCTCCATCTCAGAGACGGCGTGCGCCTGCCGGTGGTGGACGGCGCCTCCTTCGAGGTGGCCAAGGGCGAGTGCGTGGCCCTGGGCGGCCCCTCGGGCGCCGGCAAAAGCTCCATCCTCAAGATGGTGTTCGGAAATTACCGGGTGGACAGCGGGTCGATCCTCATTGCCGATGGGCATGAGACGGTGGATGTGGCCCGCGCTGCCCCGCGCCGCATCCTGAAACTCCGGCGCGAGCGCATCTGCTATGTGAGCCAGTTCCTGCGGGTCATCCCCCGCGTCTCGACCCTGGACATCGTCACCGAGCCCTTGCGGCTCGATGGGGTGCCGGCGGAAGAGGCGGCCCGCAAGGCGCGCGACCTCCTCGCCCGCCTCAATCTGCCGGAGCGACTCTGGGCGCTGCCGCCGGCCACCTTCTCCGGCGGCGAGCAGCAGCGGGTGAACGTGGCGCGCGGCTTCATCGCCCGGCGCGATCTCCTCCTGCTGGACGAACCCACCGCATCGCTGGACGCGCAGAACAGCGCGGCGGTGGTGTCCCTGATTTCCGAGAAGAAGGCCGAGGGCACCGCTTTGCTCGGCATCTTCCACGACGCCCAGGTGCGCGAGGCGGTGGCCGACCGCATCGTGGACGTCACCCGCTTCGGAGCCAGCACATGAGCAAGACCGAAACTATCCTCGCCAATGCCCGCCTCGTGCTCGCCGACGACATGCGCGCCGGCCATGTGCGCATGGTGGACGGGCGCATCGCCGAGGTGGGCGCCGGCGCGGTGCCTTCAGGCGCGGAGGATCTTGGCGGCGACTATCTGCTGCCCGGCCTCGTGGAGCTGCACACGGACCACGTGGAAGGCCACCTCATCCCGCGCCCGAAGGTGCGCTGGAATCCCCTGGCCGCCATCTTCGCCCATGATGCGCAGGTGGCCGCCTCCGGCATCACCACGGTTTTCGATTCGCTCCGGGTCTGGCCGGACAAGCGGGCGGTGGGGATAGACGGCGATGCACCCCTCCTTGCCGGCGCGCTGGCCGAAGCGAAGGCGGCGAATGCGCTTCGGGCCGACCACCTTATCCATTTGCGCTGCGAGGTGGCGACCGACACGGTGGTGGAGGATGCGGAGGCACTCATGGACCAGCACGAGGTGCGCCTCGTCTCGCTCATGGACCATACGCCCGGCCAGCGGCAGTTCTTGAGCGTGGACATATTCCGCTCCTATTACATGAAGAAGAGCGGCATCTCGGAAGCGGAAATGGACGTCATCGTCTCCACCCGCCTGGACTTTCACCAGCGCTATGCCCGCGACAACCGCGCGCGGCTGGTGAAGGCCGCCCATGCGCGGGGCATCGTGCTGGCGAGCCATGATGACGGCACGAAGGCCCATGTGGACGAGGCCATCGACGACGGCGTCGCCATCGCCGAATTCCCCACCACCGAGGAAGCCGCCCGGCTGTCCCACCGCGCGGGCATCCGCGTGCTCATGGGCGCGCCGAACCTGGTGCGCGGCGGCTCCCACACGGGCAACGTCTCGGCCGAGGCGCTGGCCGGCGCGGGGCTCCTCGACATCCTGTCGTCGGATTATGTGCCCTCCAGCCTCCTCTGGGCCGCCTTCGACCTCAACCGCCGCAATCCCGCGATCGCTCTGCCCGAAACGGTGCGCATGGTCTCGCGCACGCCGGCCATGGCCGCGGGCCTCGACGACCGCGGCGAGATCGCTCCGGGCAAGCGGGCCGACCTCATCCAGGTGGCGCTGGCCGGCGACATGCCGGTGGTCAAGGCTGTCTGGCGGGAGGGGCGGCGCGTGGCATGACGGGTGCGGCGGACGTGATCGGCCCCGGCGCCCTCATCCTGGTGGTCGGCCCCTCGGGCGCGGGCAAGGACACGTTGATCGACGCGGCGCGTGCCCGCCTTGAGGGCCACCCGCGCATCCGTTTCGCCCGTCGCCTCGTGACCCGCCCGGCAGGCGCGGGAGAGGCCCACGGCACTTTGAGCCCGGAAGAATTTGCGGCGCTGCGCCCGCGCTTCGCGCTGTCCTGGGATGCCCACGGGCTGTCCTACGCGCTCGGAGAGGAAGTGGCCCAGTGGCTTCTGTCGGGCGAGACGGTGATCGCCAACGGCTCGCGCGCGACGCTTCCCCTCGCCCGCGCGCGGTTCTCCCGCCTTCTGGTGGTCCATGTCACCGCCCCTCCGGAAATCCGCGCGCGCCGGCTGGCGGCGCGCGGACGTGAGGCGGAGGGGGACATATTGGAGCGGCTGTCGCGTGCGCCGGCGCTGGACACGGTGCCGGACATGGAGATCGAGAATGTCGGGACGCCGGAAGACGGTGGCCGCCGCCTCGCGGATTTCATCGCCCGCGTAACGGCCTGAGCCTCACTGCCGATAGTGCTGGATGCGGGTGGTGCGCAGCCCCGGCAGGCCGTGACGCTCGATGGACGCTTGCCAGGACAGGAATTCATCGACCGTGAGCGTGTAGCGCTTGCACGCCTCTTCCAGGCTGATGAGGCCGCCGCGCACCGCTGCAACCACTTCGGCCTTGCGGCGGATCACCCAGCGACGGGTGTCCGGCGGCGGCAGGTCCGCGACGGTCAGTGGGCTCCCGTCGGGGCCTATGACGTATTTCGCCCTCGGCCGATAGGCATCGGTCATTGTTACGCTCACCCATTACTCAACCCAACCTGGAGCAATTGTGAGCGATGGCGATGAAGATTTCCCTAAAGGACAAATAGAAGATGTTATTTACTTGTCTTAACGGGAAATGAAGCGGGAATTAACGAAGGATGAAGCGCGGGGACGAAAGTGTTTACGAATGCTTACGCAAGGTATTGGCAATGGTGGTCAATAAAAGCCGTCATCCCCGGGCTCGACCCGGGGATCCACGCCTACGTGTTAGTATTGTCCTTGCGAGCGCCGTGGATGCCCGGGTCAAGCCCGAGCATGACGGTGTACAGGGAAACGAGGGGTAGCCCTCACCCCTCGATGCGGTCGAAATCCGCAATGGCGCGCGTTGCCGAACGGATCTCGTCCTGCAGCTTCAGCCGGTTGATGCGCAGCACCGGGTCGGGCGCGTTCACGGTGACGGCCTCGAAGAACGCGTCCACCGGGGCGCGCAGGTGCGAAAGAGCGCCCATGGCGCGCTCGAAATCCTCGGCCGCGACGGCTTCCTTCACCTGCGCCTTCACCGTCTCGATGGCGGCGGCGAGACGCTCCTCGGCGGGCTCGGCAAGGAGGCGGGCGTCGGCCGGCCCCTCATAGCGGGCGCCGTCCTTCTTCTCCTCGATGCGCAGGATGTTCACCGCACGCCGGTAGCCGGCGAGCAGCGTGCGGCCGTCCTCGGTCTCCAGGAAGCGCTGGAGCGCCTCCACGCGACGGACGATGAGGAGCAGGTCGTCCTGCCCCGGAAGGGCGAACACCGCGTCCACGAGATCATGCCGGGCGCCGCGCTCGCGCACATGCACCTTAAGACGGTCGGCGAAGAAGGAGAGGAGGTCGACGGCAAGGTCCGCCGACAGGGACAGCCCCTCCACCCGAGCGATCTCGGCCGCGGGGGCATCCGCCGGCGCCTTCACCAGCCGCCGCGCAAGATTGCTCAAAAGGTTGCTCACCACCTTGTCCGCCAGCGCTTCCAGGTGGAACACATCGTGGGGATGGGTGTCGTAATGGGCCTCGCCCAGGATCGGCCGTGTGGCATCCACCAGCAACGGCTGGAGCGGCAGGCGCAGGTTATTGTCCAGCACGATGCGGATGACCCCCAGCGCCGCGCGGCGCAGCGCATAAGGGTCCTTGGAGCCTGTGGGCTTCTCGTCGATGGCCCAGAAGCCCACCAGCGTGTCGATCTTGTCCGCCAGCGCCACGGCGATGGAGACCGGCGCGGAGGGCACACGGTCGGACGGACCCTGGGGCTTGTAATGCTCCTCGCTGGCCGCCGCGATCTCCGCCGGCAGGCCCTCGCCTTCCGCATAATAGCGGCCCATCAGCCCCTGAAGCTCAGGGAATTCGCCCACCACCTCGGTGAGGAGGTCCGCCTTGGCGAGCCGCGCCGCGCGCTCGGCCAGCGCCGGGTCTGCGCCCACCTTCGGCGCGATCTCCCGCGCCAGGGCCGCGATGCGGTCGATGCGCTCGGCCTGCGAGCCCAGCTTCTCGTGGAAGGTGATCTGCTTGAACTTGCCGAGCCGCTCCTCGAGCTTGGTGCGGCGGTCGGTATCCCAGAAGAATTTCGCGTCCGACAGGCGCGCGCGGATCACCCGGCCATTGCCGGCGACGATGGCGGCGCCCTGGTCGGTGGCGGCGAGGTTCGAGATCAGGATGAAGCGGTTGGCGAGGCGCCCGGTGCGCGGGTCCTTCAGCACGAAGCACTTCTGGTTGGCGCGGATGGTGGCGCGGATCACCTCGTCGGGAATGTCTAGGAAGGCTTCCTCGAAGGTGCCGATGAGCACCACCGGCCATTCCACGAGACCGCAGACCTCGTCCAGCAGACCCTCATCCTCCACCAGTTCCAGCCCGTGCACCAAGGCAAGGTCGCGGGCGTCGGCCATGATGGCGGCCTTGCGGCGGTCGCGGTCGGCGATGACCTTTGCGGCTTCGAGCTTCGTGAGCCAGTCGTCCAGCCGCCGCACCTCAATGGCGCCGGGGGCCAGGAAGCGGTGGCCATAGGTGATGTTGGAGGCGGCGATGCCGTCCACCTCGAAGCGCACCACCTCCGGGTCTTCCATCTCAGTGCCGAAGGTGCAGAGGATGGAATGGAGCGGGCGCACCCAGCGCAGCGTGCCCGCGCCCCAGCGCATGGATTTCGGCCAGGGGAAGGCGCGCACGATCTCGGGCACGATCTCCGCGACCACCTGCGTCGTCGCGCGGCCCGGCCGCTCCACCACGGCCACGTAGAAGTCGCCCTTCTTGGGGTCCGACTGGATGGTCGCCTCTTCGATGGAGGCGAGCCCCGCGCTCTTCAGGAAGCCCTGAATCGCCCCCTCCGGCGCGCCGACGCGCGGCCCCTTCTTCTCTTCCCGCATGTCGCTCTGTCGGCCGGGCAGGCCATGGACCGCCAGCGCCAGCCGGCGCGGCGTCACGAAGGCCTTGGCGCCCTCATACATGAGACCGCGTTCCACCAGCGCGTCCGTCACCAGCTTGCGCAGGGCGTCGGCCGCCTGCGCCTGCATGCGGGCCGGGATTTCTTCGCTGAACAGTTCAAGGAGGAGATCGGGCATGGCTTCGCTCGGCGCGGACGCGCCGGTTAGGATTGCGCGCCGGTTGGGATTGGAGGGCTGGGGACTGCCTAGAGGGTTTCGCCGGCCCCGTCGAGACCAGTCAATTCAGGGATCGTCCCGTGCGGTCTTCCATGGTGAGGGCGGCCACCAGAGAGATGGCGGCCAGCACCATGAGGTAGAAGGCCGGCGCCATGTCGTCCTGGGTGCGGTTCACCAGATAGACCGCGACCATGGGCGCGGTGCCCCCGGCAAGGCCCATGGCGATATTGTAGCTGACGGAGAGCGCCGAGCAGCGGGTCTTGTGGCGGAACATCTCCACCAGAACCACCGGCATGGGCCCGGCATAAGCCGCGATCAGCACGGCAAAGCCCATCTGGCCCACCAGAACCCAGAGCGGATCGCCGCTGGAGAGCAGCCGGAACAAGGGCCAGGAGAACAGGAGCAGCCCCACAAGGCCCGACACCACCACGACCTTGCGCCCCACCTTGTCCGTGAGGGTGGAGAAGATGAAGACGAAGACCAGCAGCGCCACCATGCTGGCGGTGTTCACCTGCAGTGCCTGGCGCTCCGGCATCCCGTCCACCTGGTGCATGTAGGTGGTGAGATAGACGAAGATCAGATAGAAGCCCGCGCCCAGCATGGCGTTAAGCGCAATGGACCGCAGGATGTTGCGCCAGTCCTCGCGGAACGCCTCCACCAGCGGCGCCTCGGCATGGGCGGCGGGCGCCGCCTCATCGCCCACGGAGCCCCGCAGGAACAGGGTGAAGCCGCCGAGGAATACGCCTGCCAGGAACGGCAGGCGCCAGCCCCATTCAACGAGCTGGTCTGTCGTGAGCAGCGAGGCGGTCAGCGAGGCAGCGGCGGAGCCGAGGAGCGTGCCGCCCGTGGCGCCCATGCCGGCGAAGGCGGTGATGAAGCCGCGGCGCTTGGGATGGGTGTTCTCGCCGAGGAAGATGGCCGCGGTGGTGTACTCGCCGCCGATGGACACGCCCTGCAGCAGGCGCAGCACCAAAAGGAGAACGGGCGCGAGGGCGCCGATGGTCGCGTAGGTCGGCAGAAGCCCGATGACGACGGTGGAGACCGTCATCATGCCGGCCGAGACGTAAAGCGCCAGCCGGCGGCCGTAGCGATCGCCGATATGCCCGAAGACCACCGCCCCCAGCGGCCGCATGAGGAAGGATGCGGCGAAGATGCCGAAGGCCGAGATCAGGCCGATGAACGGGCTGGCCGCGGGAAAGAAGTTCTTCGCGAAGATGCTGGCCAGGAAGCCATAGGCCGCGAAATCATACCATTCCAGCAGGTTGCCGAGCGCCCCGGCGGCGACCATGCGCGGCGTCATCACGCGGGGCTTCTCAGCCGGTGCCGCGCGCGCCCCGAGGGCGTGGATGGTGGCGGTCACGCCACGCCGCCGGCCTCGGTCCTCAACCAAGCAGCGCCGCAGGCCTTCGCCAGTTCGCGCACACGCAGAATATAGCTCTGCCGCTCGGTGACCGAGATGACGCCCCGGGCGTCAAGCAGGTTGAAAACGTGGGATGCCTTGATGCACTGGTCGTAAGCCGGCAGCACCATCAGATGCTTCTCGCCCGCATCGCCTGCGGCGAGATAGCGGGCGCAGGCGCCTTCCGCCATGCGGAACTGCTCCAGCAGCATGTCGGCGTCGGAATGCTCGAAATTGTGCCGGGAATATTCCTGCTCGGCCTGCTTGAACACGTCGCCATAGGTGACCTTCTCGGCCCCCTCGCGTCCGTTGAAGTTCAGGTCGTAGACGTTCTCCACGCCCTGCACATACATGGCGAGGCGCTCAAGGCCGTAGGTCAGCTCGCCGGAAACCGGCGCGCATTCAAAGCCCGCCACCTGCTGGAAATAGGTGAATTGGGAGACTTCCATACCGTCGCACCAGCATTCCCAGCCCAGGCCCCAGGCGCCGAGCGTCGGGCTCTCCCAATCGTCCTCCACGAACCGCACGTCGTGCAGTCGGGTGTCGATGCCGATGGCCTCCAGCGAGCGCAGATAAAGCTCCTGGAGATTGTCCGGCGACGGCTTCAGGATCACCTGGAACTGGTAATAGTGCTGGAGCCGGTTGGGGTTCTCGCCATAGCGCCCGTCCTTCGGGCGGCGCGAGGGCTGCACATAGGCCGCCTTCCAGTGCTTCGGCCCCAGAGCGCGCAGCGTGGTCGCGGGATGGAAGGTGCCGGCCCCGACCTCCATGTCGTAGGGCTGGAGGATCACGCAGCCCTGGTCGGCCCAGAAGCGCTGCAAGGTCAGGAGCAAGCCCTGAAAGGACTTGTCCGGGCGCATATGCGGCGGCAGCGCCGAATCCATCATGTCTTCCTATCGGGATTTTCGCCTGAGGGCGCCGTTTCGGGTGCGGGCGGACACTAGTTGGGCCCTCAGGTGAGATCAAGCGGCACGGCGGCGCACGGGATATGGCGCCGGCGAAAGGTTCCCCGTCCCCGTGCTCCCATCGGTTAACTTTGCGTGAATGAACCCAATGGGTTGCGCCGAGTTGTCAGGGCAACGGGAGGCGAAGAGGAGATATTCGCATGCGTAAGCTAACCCTTGCCACCGCAGCGCTGCTTGCCCTGTCCACCATCGGCGCGTCCGCGCAGATGAGCGGCACGGCACCGGGGCAGGATCCCCATAAGGGCGCCGCGCAGGAAGGCGGCCGCACCCAGGCCACTCCGGGCGCCAGCGGCTCCGGCATGGTGAATCCGGCCGATCCCGCCGCGCAGCCCACCCGCAGCGGCGTGACGTCCAACCCCAATACCCAGGCGGGCGGCGCCCAGGAGGGCGGACGCACCAGCGCTTCGCCCGGCGCCAGCAGCACCAGCGGCGGCACCATCGACACCACCGGCTCCGTGGTCCCGCGCTCCGGCACCGCTCCGGGTGCGGACACGCACAAGGGCGGCGCCCAGGAAGGCGGCCGGACCAACGCAACTCCCGGACCGACCCGCTAACGGGATTCCGGGTCTGACGGCCTCGAAACAGAACCCCGGAGCATTCGTGCTCCGGGGTTTTTCCTGTGCTGGCCATCGGCCGCGCGGCAAAGAAAAACTCCGGAGCGCACTGCGCCCCGGAGTTCCTGTCGTCCCGGTGATGGTTCCGATCAGCCGCGGGTGCGCGCGCGGACCATGTAGTCGTCGTAGGTGTATTCGACGATCTGCCACCACAGATATTCCTCGTTGCGGAACGCCTTGGCCGCATCGTGGATCTTCTTGAAGTCCGGGTTCTTCTGGCCGATTTCCTCGTAGAGGTCCTGGGCCACCTTGTAGCAGGCGTCCATCACCTCGTTCGGGAAGCGGCGGAGCTGCGTGCCGGCCTTCACCAGGCGCTGGATGGCGGCCGGGTTCTTGGCGTCGTAATTGGCCAGCATGCTCTCGTTCGCCTGGGCGGCGGCGCTGGTCAGGATGGCCTGATAGCTCTTGGGCAGCTCGTTCCACTTGGTCTGGTTGTAGAAGAAGGTCAGCGAGGCGCAGCCCTCCCACCAGCCGGGATAATAATAATAGGGCGCGACCTTCTGGAGGCCGAGCTTCTCGTCGTCATAGGGGCCGACCCACTCAGCCGCGTCGATGGTGCCCTTTTCCAGCGCCGGGTAGATGTCGCCGCCGGCGAGCTGCTGGGGCACCACGCCGAGCTTGCCCATGATCTGGCCGGCAATGCCCGCAATGCGCATCTTCAGGCCCTGGAGATCCTGGACCGTCTTGATCTCCTTGCGGAACCAGCCGCCCATCTGGCCGCCCGTATTGCCGCCGGGGAGCATGTAGACGTTGTACTTCTTATAGAAGTCGTTCAGCAGCTGAAGGCCGCCGCCATGGTAGAACCAGGCGTTGATCTGGCGGGCATTGAGGCCGAACGGGAAGGCAGAGCCGAACGCGAAGGTCGGATCCTTGCCCACATAATAATAAGAGGCCGTGTGGCACATCTCGACGGTGTTGTTCTGCGTGGCGTCGAGCGCCTGCAGGCCCGGGACGATCTCGCCCGCGGCGAACACCTGGATCTGGAACTTGCCGTCGGTGGCCTCCGAGACCGTCTTCGCCATCAACTCGGCGGCGCCGTAGATGGTGTCGAGGGACTTCGGGAAGGAGGAGGTGCAGCGCCACTTCACTTCGGGCGCGGTCTGCGCGATGGCGGGCATGGCGACGGCCGTCGTAGCGGCGACACCCGCGCCGGCGGCGGTCAGGAACTCACGGCGTTTCATGTGGGCGACTCCCTGAAAAACTCTTCTGGCTAGCTGGCTAGAACGCGTAGTGAACGTTCACCCAAGGCTCTTCTAGAGTGCCAAAGGCGTAGAGGGAAGCGCTCCGCCTTTATCCCAAAGGCGAATGCGAGGGTGTGGGAAGCCCCCTATTCGATCACAATACGCGGCGCCTTGCGCGCGCTTGCCCCGGTGCGCTCCAGGGAGGCGCGCACGCCCCTGGCGATCTCGCGATAGGTTTCCGCCTGCGGGCTCTGCGGGTCCGAGACCAGGATGGGCAGCCCCGCGTCGGACATCTCGCGGATGCGCATGTTGAGCGGCACCTCGCCGAGGAACGGCACGCCCAGCTTCTGCGCCTCGTCCCGCGCGCCGCCATGGCCGAACACGTCGGAGCGCCCGCCGCAATGGGGGCACATGAAATAGGACATGTTCTCGACCACGCCGAGGATCGGCACATTCACCCGCTGGAACATGGCAACGCCGCGCCGCGCGTCGATCAGCGCGAGATCCTGGGGGGTAGAGACGATGACTGCGCCGGCAAGGTTCACCTGCTGCGCCATGGTGAGCTGGGCGTCGCCCGTGCCGGGGGGCATGTCCACCACGAGGATGTCGAGCGGCCCCCACTTCACCTCCCGCAGCATCTGCGAGAGGGCGGACATGACCATGGGCCCGCGCCAGATCATGGGGGTGTCTTCCTCCACCATGAAGCCGATGGACATGAGCTGGAGGCCAAAATTGTCCAGGGGGAGCATGGTGCGCCCCTCGATCACCTCCGGCTTGGCGTGGATGCCCGACAAGCGCGGGACGGACGGGCCGTAAATGTCCGCATCCAGAAGGCCCACCTTCAGGCCCAGATCCCGCAGGCCGAGAGCGAGGTTGATGGCCAGCGTGGACTTGCCCACGCCGCCCTTGCCCGAGGCCACCGCGATGATGGAGGCGACGCCCGGCACCTCGATGGCCTTGCCGCCGCCGTGCGGCGCGTGGGGGACATGCGGTGCAGGGGCGGGCTTGGCCGCGCCCGCCTTGCGCTCGGCGGTGAGCGCCACGAGGGCCGAGCCGACGCCGGGGATGGCTTTGACCGTCTCTTCGGCGGCGATGCGCACGCTCTCCCAGGCGCGGGCCTGCGCGGCGTCCACATTGATGGAGAGATAGACCTTGCCGCTGGTGACGACGATTCCCGACAGCGCCGGGGACGCGGACAGCGGCACGCCTTCCGGCGTGCGAACCTTGGCCAGCGCTTGCCTTACGCCGTCTTCCGTTACTTCGGCCATGTCGCCGTCTCCCGATCCGATTTGTCCCTTCCTTTGCACACCCGTTCCGCGCGGTCGAGGCTGGCGGCGATGTCGGCCTGGAGTTCCGGCAGAAGGTCAGCCTCGAACCAGGGATTCTTCTTCAGCCAGCCGGTGTTGCGCCAGGAAGGATGGGGCAGCGCATACACCCGCGTGTCGTTCCGCGAAGCCCGCACCTGCCGCCAGGACGCCACCGTCTGCGTGAGCCCGGTTCCCAGCAGATGGCCGAGGCCGAGTCGCTTCAAATGATAGGCCTGCGCCGGCCGGCCGATGGTGAGGATCAGGTCGAACTCCGGCAGGGCCGCGAACAGCCGATCATGCCAGAGCCGAGCGCATTCGCGGCGCGGCGGCAGGTCGGCGCCTTTCGCATCCTGGCCGGGAAAGCAGAAGCCCATGGCGGCGATGGCGATGCGGGAGACGTCGTAGAACGTCTTCTTGTCCACCCCCAGCCATTTGCGCAGCCGGTCTCCGGATGCGTCTGTGAAGGGCAGGCCGGAGAGATGCACCTTGGTGCCCGGCGCCTGGCTCGCCACGAGGATGCGGGCGGTGGAAGACACCCGCAGCACCGGGCGTGGCTCGTGGGGCAGCGGGGGGCCGAGGGGCGCATCGAGACACGCCCGGCAGGCGCGGATTTCCGCAACCAGCCCATCAAGGCCCTCCTGCTCCACGAACGCCCCGTCTGACATGGAAACCGAAATCATCCTCCACCGCGTGCCTTGCGGCATCGTTCATATGGGGAGGACGGCGGCGTTTCGCATCGGTTCCGTCAGGCGGGCCACGCCCGCGTTCAGGCCCCGATCTGGGCCGCCGGGCGCGCGGAGACTTCCGCCCGCCAGCGGGCGAGATGGGTCAGGCCCTCCGGCACGGCGATGCGCGCGGCCCGCATGAAATCGACGGCCACCAGGGCGACGATGTCCGCCATGGAGAATCGATCGAGCGCGAGATAGGGGCTGTCGCTCAGGCGCCAGTCCATATAGTTGAGGAAATCCAATACCTTGGGCTTATTCGCCTCGCCCCATTCCTTCACCTGCGGCACTTCCCGCTCCGCCAGCGCCGGGTGCAGATGGCGGAAGGCGAACTGAACGGGCAGCATCAGCTCGATGTCGCTCTGGCGCACCCACATCTCCACAAGGCCCTGCTCCTGCGGCGTGCGGCCGAACAGGTTGGGCTCGGGATGCACCGCCTCGAAATAGCGGCAGATGGCGATGCTCTCGGCCAGCACCGTCCCGTCCGGCAGTGTCAGCACCGGCAGCTTCTTGCGGGGATTGAGCCGCGGGAAGTCGCCTTCCATATTCTCCTTCTTCCCCAGGTCCACCATGACGGAGGGCACCTCGATGCCCTTCTCCGCAAGGAAGAACTGCACGCGGCGGGGATGGGGCGAGCGGGTGGAGAGATAGAGCAACATGGTCTGGCGCTTCCCGTTATGTGCCGGCGAGAGACCACGGCCATACGTCAAGCGTCAAGGCGCAGCTCGCGTCTGCGGGGCCGCGCCGCAAGGTCGCGGGCATCGTGCGGAGATGGGAAGGAAATGGTGGGCGATGCAGGGATTGAACCTGCGACCCCTCCCGTGTGAAGGGAGTGCTCTCCCGCTGAGCTAATCGCCCTGCCATGGTCGCGCCAATGGCGAGAGGCGCGATGTAGTGCGGCCGGTGTCGCAGTGTCAAGGCCCTTTGCGCCGGCATCCGCAAACAATACCCGCCAAATTTCGACGCGCTGAAGACCGCTCCCGCCGGCTAGGCGACGTGGGGATGGGAAGCTCCACCCTCAGGTTCGCTCGAAGGAAGGGCCTGGAAATGTTGAGGCTTCCCGTTGCGGGAGCGGGAACAGCCGCGGGGTGGGCCCGTTTCATTCGAAACGCGATGCAAGGAGGCTCCCATGCCGCGCGGAGACAAATCCAAATACACCGACAAGCAGGATCGCAAGGCCGACCATATTGCGGAAGGCTATGAGAAGCGGGGGGTCTCCGAGAAGGAGGCCGAGCGGCGGGCCTGGGCGACCGTCAACAAGGATGACGGGGGCGGCAAGAAGCCCGGAGGCTCCGGCCGGGGCAAGGAGACCGGCCACCCGGCGGCCCATAAAGGTGGCCATGCCGGCGGCAAGGCCACGGCATCTCGGACCTCAGCGGAGCGCTCCGCATCGGCCAAGAAGGCCGCCGCCACGCGCAAACGCAATGCGGAACATGCCGCGCACCATTGATGGCAGGATGGAAACGCGACGGCCGCCGATCATCACGGCTGTTGTGACCGGTGGACAGCCGGAACCCGCAACGAGCATGGGTGAAGGCTGCCCCGAAACCTTGATCTTGACTTTGGCACTCTTTGGAAACCGCTTCGCTTTAGCTTGAGATCTGCGCCACTTATTTTTTCATCACGGGATGACGTCTGGCGCAGAACTTGCTTTTATCCCCTCCATCAAGAGGGGAGTTTCATGTTGATCCGATCTGGCTTTCGCGCCGCTTTGGCGCTTGCTTTTCTTTTGTCCGCATCATCCGCTTTCAGCACCGCCGGAATTCGCATCTCCGTGGTGGAAGGTGATCCGGGGCAGGTGAATTACCAGCAGCTCGTCGACCAGGGCTATCGCGTGGACGTATTCCTGGACGGGGTGAAACAGCGCTACACGCTGACCGCCGACGAGGGGGAAGGCGTCGTGGTGCGCTTTTCGGCGTCGTCCGCCACGGGGGAGATCCGCACCACGCCCGATGGCCGCTTCATTGAGGAGACGGTGCGCGGAAAGGTGGAGATCCGCACGTGGCGCGACCCCGCCGCCGCGTCCCAGCCGGTGGATATCTGAAGCGGCTCACGCCGCCTTCGCGCAGATATCCTGGACCATGGCCGCATCGCCGATGGCGAGCGGCTGGCGCCAGCCGCGCAGATTCGGCACATCGTCCTTGCCGTTGGGCGCGGCAAACGAGCCGAAAGACTCCCAGCCGGCGGCGGCGTGCGTGCGCACCTCGCCGCCCGCCGCCTGGACCAGGGCGATTCCCGCCGCCACGTCCCACACATTGGGCGCCTGGAACCACGCCGCCTGCATGAGGCCGGCGGCCACGAAGGCGCATTCGATGCCGGCGGACCCCGTCTTGCGCGCATCGGCGGGGATGTCGAGCCGCTCGCCCACGCCGGGCTGGCCGACGAGACGGCGGCGCACCGCGGCGTTGGGCGTCGGCTTGATGATGTCGTTCTCGAAGGTCAGCGGTCCGCCCTGCCGGGCATGATAGACGCCGGGCCGCAGCGCGTGGCTGGTGGAGACCCACACCGCGCCCACCACCGGCCGCCCCTCGTAGAGAACCCCGATGCAGCCAGCGAACAACGGGAAACCGTTGACGAAATTGGTGGTGCCGTCGATGGGGTCCACCGCCCAGATGAAGCCGGAGCCGTAGACCCGCTCGTCATTGAACTCCTCGCCGAGGATTTCGTGATCGGGAAACGCTTCCGAGACCCGCGTGCGGATCAGCTGCTCCACGCGCGTGTCCACCTCCGAGACGGGATCGCGAAGGGAGAGCGCCTCCTTGTCGGCGCCGGGCTTGTAGCGCACGGCGAGCGTGCCGCCGAGGGCGGCGGTGATCTCCGTGCCGGCAAGCCGCGCAAGGTCCACCGCCAGCGCCTCGACCTTCTTCATCTCCTCGTCGGACAAGGCCTTTGCAGCAGCGCTCATGGGGGCGGTCCTCGTTTCAACGCTGCCCGGGAAACCCGCACCCATGCGCCATTGTTCCCATGCGCCGCCGCTTAGAACCCCCGGCGGTACCAGCCGCGCTCCGGCTCGATGCAGGTGTAGCCTACGAAGCATTGCGGCGTGTCGCGGGCGCGCACCCATTCGGGCTTGAGCACTTGGCCCGGCATGCAGAAGCGCACATTGGCCACGTAGCGGTCGAAGGTGGTGGGAGACGTGTCCATGACCACCCCGCCCTGCCGCGCCACGAGGCCGGCCGCGCTGGTGCAGGCCATCTTGTAGCTGGCGGGCCTGGCGTCCGCCGGCAGCGCCGCACACACAGCGGCGAGAATGACGAAAAGCCGGAGCATGGGCATGGGCGTCCTCTCTGGGACCATGATGCGCCATCAAGGCGGCGGAGGCGCGGCGGTTCCATCGTGAGCTTTGCGGCGCGCGGCGGGCGGTCTAAATTGGCGCCATGCTCGACACCCCTCCCCCGCGCAGCCATCACGCGACGACCCCCGATGGGCTCTCCATCGCCGTGCGGGAATGGGGCGATCCGGCCGGGCGGCCGGTGCTGTTCATCCATGGCTATGCACAGTCCGGCCTGTGCTGGGAACGGCAGGTGGCCGACCCCGCCCTCACCCATCTGCGGCTCGTCACCTACGATCTGCGGGGCCACGGCGCATCGTCGAAGCCGCTCGACCCGCCCTTCTACCAAGAGGGCCGGCGCTGGGCGGATGAAGTGGCCGCCATCATCACGCAATGCGCGCTCGAGCGGCCGGTGCTGGCAGGCTGGTCCTATGGCGGCCGCATCATCGGCGACTATCTCACCGCCTTCGGCGCCTCCGGCCTCTCCGGCCTCGTCTTCGTGGATGCGGTGACGGACAGCGCCCGGCACTTCTATGGCTCCTGCAACCATCTCATGCGGATGATGGCGGACGCCGACCCGGCCACCAACATTGCCGGCACCCGCGCCTTCCTCAAAGCCTGCTTCCACAACCCGCCGGAGCCCGACCTCTACGAGACGCAGCTTGCGGCCTCGATGATGGCCCCGTCCGAAGTGCGGGCCGCCATGGTCCGGCCGGCGAACTATGGCAGCGTGCTCTCGGCCGTGGATGTGCCGGCCCTCGTGATCCACGGAGTGGAAGACCAGGTGATCGCCCCCGCCATGGCGGAGCACATCGCTGCGTGCATTCCGGGCGCGCGGCTGGAAATGATTGCCGGCGCCGGACATGCGCCGTTCCTCGAATGCCCCGCCGAGTTCAACGCGCTTCTAGCCGCCTTCACACATGCCGTTACGTGAGACGTGCCCGAGCGATCACAGCCGCGTGCGAACGGAACCTGCGCAGCCACAAAGTGGTTGCAGGAGCGCCGCATTTGCGGCGACATCGCGATGGCGCGGAGCGCCGTTCGACAGCGGCATGAGGACGTGACATGAGCTCCCTGAGGGTGAAGATTTTCGCCGCGGCCGCTGTGGCCCTGGCCAGCGCCGCCGCTCTTCCGGCGCATGCGGACGATCGCTACGAGATTTTCAATTTCAACAATCTTTTCGGTGGCGGTTATGGCGTCACCGCCGGCACCTCGCCCGTCCCGCGGCAGATGGTTTCCGTCGATCCGAAGTACGCGCCGGGCAACATCATCATCAATACCAGCCAGCGGCGGCTCTATTACGTGACCGCGCGCGGCCAGGCGATCCAGTACGGCATCGGCGTCGGCCGGGACGGCTTCCAGTGGTCGGGCGTGAAGACGGTCTCCGCCAAGCGCGAATGGCCGGGCTGGACGCCCCCCGCCCAGATGCTGAAGCGCCGCCCCGATCTGCCGCGCTACATGCCCGGCGGCATCGACAACCCGCTCGGCGCCCGCGCCATGTATCTCGGCTCCAGCCTCTACCGCATCCACGGCTCCAACGAGCCGGAGACCATCGGCCAGGCGGTCTCCTCGGGCTGCTTCCGCATGACCAATGACGACGTGACCGACCTCTACAATCGCGTGAGGGTCGGCGCGACGGTCTATGTGATGCGGTGAGAAAAGAGGGACGCGCTCAAGCGCGCCCTTTGTCCTGGACAAGCGAAAGCGCAGCTTGAGCGCAGATCCGGGACCCAGCGCAAAAGTCCGGCGAAGCCGTCAACCCGCGACTAGCGAAAAGAGCATCTCCGCCGCGTGGCGTCGGAGATGAGGTGAAGCGCCTTCGGCGGTCCCTTGCGCTGGGTCCCGGGTCGTATTCCACTGCGCTGCGCTTCGTTTCATGCGCCCAGGACAAATATCCTCACGCCCCCGCCTTCGCTCCATAAACCTCGTCCGCCCGCTTCTCGAACGCATCGGCGAAGCGGCGGAAGGCGGCGTCGAACATGGCGCCCATGAGCAGGCCCAGAGTGCGCGAGCGGAATTCGTAGGAGATGTGGAACTTCACCTCGCACGCGCCGGCCTCCACGTCGCGGAACTCCCAGCGATTGTCGAGGCGGCTGAAGGGGCCGTCGAGATATTCCACATGGATGACGAAGCGCGGGCGGTCCAGTGTCACACGGGAGGTGAAGGTCTCGCGGATCACCTTGTAGGCGACCGTCATGTCGGCCACGAGGATTTCCACCCCCTCATCGCTCTTATTGTGCCGGCGCACCCGCAGCGCCTCGCAAAGCGGCACGAATTCGGGATAGCGCTCCACATCCGCCACCAGGGCGAACATGTCGGCAGCGCTGTGCTTCACCACACGGCTCGAGGAGAAGGAGGGCACGCGATCAGCTCCGGCCGAGCTTGGCTTCCCGCGCGGTGCGCAGCCGCGCGAAATCCTCGCCGGCATGGTGCGAGGACCGGGTGAGCGGGCTCGATGACACCATCAGGAAGCCCTTGGCATAGGCCACCGTCTCGAATGCCTTGAACTCGTCCGGCGTCACGAAGCGCTCCACCTTGTGGTGGCGGCGGGTGGGCTGGAGATACTGGCCGATGGTCATGAAATCCACGTCGGCGGCGCGCAGGTCGTCCATGAGCTGGAGCACCTCGTTCCGCTCTTCCCCGAGGCCCACCATGATGCCGGACTTGGTGAAGATGGACGGGTCCAACTCCTTCACCTGCTGGAGCAGGCGCAGCGAGTGGAAATAGCGCGCGCCGGGACGCACCGTGAGGTACTTCGCCGGCACGGTTTCCATATTGTGGTTGAAGACGTCGGGCTTCGCTTCCACCACCACTTCCGCCGCGCCCGGCTTGCGCAGGAAGTCGGGGGTGAGGATTTCGATGGTGGTGCCGGGGCTCGCGGCACGGATGGCGCGGATGGTGCGGGCGAAATGCTCGGCGCCGCCGTCGGAGAGATCGTCGCGGTCCACCGAGGTGATGACAACGTGTGAGAGGCCGAGCTTGGCGACCGCCTCGCCCACCTTCTGCGGCTCGTCTTGATGGAGCGCGTTCGGCAGGCCGGTGCGCACATTGCAGAAGGCGCAGGCGCGGGTGCAGGTGTCGCCCATGATCATGAAGGTGGCGTGCTTCTTCTCCCAGCACTCACCGATATTGGGACAGCCCGCCTCCTCGCACACGGTGTGGAGGCCGTTGGCGCGGACGATCTCCGCAGTCTTGGACCAGCCGGCCGAGCCGGGGGCCTTGACCCTGATCCAATCCGGTTTGCGCAGCACCTCGTTTTCGGGGCGGTGCGCCTTTTCCGGGTGGCGGGGCCTGTTCAGCGTGTTGACGACGGTGACCATGCGTTGCGTGCCATCTTCCGCTTGGTGCGGTGGTATTCGCCAGATGTAGCGTCCGCGCGCGCGAACGTCGAGTTCGCCGGAAGCAGGGCTGCCCTGTGAAATGCGAACCGGGCGCCCAAGGGGCGCCCGGTCGTTTCGCTCAGGCCTTCACCAAAGGCACCTTCGGGACATGGCTGCCGCGGCCGGAGCCGCCCGAGCCGCCCTTGGGTCCCGCCTTCGGCCCAGGCTTGCCGGGCTTGGTGCCGGGGCGCACGGGCTTGCTGCGGGATGCTTCGGCCTTGCGGCGGGGCGCACGCTTGACCGAAGGCACGATCTTGTCCGGCTTGGGCGTGATGGGGCCTTCCGGGAATTCGAAGACGAGCTTCGAAGCCGGGCCTTCCCCTTCCACCACGACGCGGACATGGCCGCCGCCCTTGAGCCGGCCGAACAGCACCTCGTCGGCAAGCCCGGTCTTGATGTATTCCTGGATCACCCGGGCCATAGGCCGGGCGCCCATCTGCTCGTCATAGCCGCGCTCCACCAGCCAGGCGGTCGCCTCGTCGGAGAGTTCGATGGTGACGTTGCGGTCGGCCAGCTGGGCTTCCAGCTGGAGCACGAACTTCTCCACCACCTGGCCGATCACCTCGGTGGGCAGATGGGCGAAGGTGATGACCGAGTCGAGCCGGTTGCGGAATTCCGGCGCGAAGGTGCGGTTGATCGCCTCCACGTCGTCGCCTTCCCGCTTGTTGCGGGTGAAGCCGTAAGCCGCCTTGGAGAGATCCGCCGCGCCGGCATTGGTGGTCATGATCAGGATCACGTTCCTGAAGTCCACCGACTTGCCGTTATGGTCGGTGAGCTTCCCGTGGTCCATCACCTGGAGGAGGATGTTGAAGAGGTCCGGATGGGCCTTCTCGATCTCATCCAGCAGCAGCACGCAATGCGGGGTCTGGTCCACGCCGTCAGTGAGCAGGCCGCCCTGGTCGAAGCCCACATAGCCGGGAGGCGCGCCGATGAGACGCGAGACCGTGTGGCGCTCCATATATTCCGACATGTCGAAGCGCAGGAGGTTCACCCCGAGGATGGAGGCGAGCTGCTTGGCCACTTCCGTCTTGCCGACGCCGGTGGGGCCGGAAAACAGATAGGAGCCGATGGGCTTCTCCGGCTCGCGCAGGCCCGCCCGCGCCAGCTTGATGGAGGCCGCCAGCGCCTCAATGGCCTTGTCCTGCCCGTAGACGACGCGCTTGAGGGTCGTCTCCAGATTGGCCAGCACCTCGGCGTCGTCCTTGGAGACGGACTTGGGCGGGATGCGCGCCATGGTGGCGATGGTGGCCTCGATCTCCTTCAGGCCAATGATCTTCTTGCGCCGGCTCTCGGGCATCAGCATCTGGGCCGCGCCGCTCTCGTCGATCACGTCGATCGCCTTGTCGGGCAGCTTGCGGTCATGGATGTAGCGGGCCGAGAGCTCCACCGCGGCCTTGATGGCCTCGTTGGTGTAGCGCAGCTTGTGGTAGTCCTCGAAATAGGGCTTGAGGCCCTTCAGGATCTCGATGGCGTCCGGCACGGTGGGCTCGGCCACGTCGATCTTCTGGAACCGGCGCACCAAAGCGCGGTCCTTCTCGAAATACTGCCGGTATTCCTTGTAGGTGGTGGAGCCCATGCAGCGCAGCGAGCCCGAGGCCAAAGCCGGCTTCAGGAGGTTCGACGCATCCATGGCCCCGCCCGAGGTCGCACCGGCACCGATAACCGTGTGGATCTCGTCGATGAACATGATGGCGTTGGGATAAGCCTCGATCTCCTTCACCACCTGCTTCAGGCGCTCCTCGAAGTCGCCGCGATAGCGGGTGCCCGCGAGCAGCGCGCCCATGTCGAGGGAGAAGATGGTGGCGGTGGCGAGCACCTCCGGCACGTCGCCATTGATGATGCGGCGCGCGAGACCTTCCGCGATCGCGGTCTTGCCCACGCCGGGATCACCCACGAAGAGCGGGTTGTTCTTCTGCCGCCGGCAGAGCACCTGGATGGTGCGCTGGATTTCCTTGTCGCGGCCGATGAGGGGGTCGATCTTGCCTTCGTTCGCCTTCTTGTTGAGGTTCACGCAATAGGCGTCGAGCGCGTCGGCCTTCTTCTTCCCGTCCTCGCCGGACTTGGTCTCGGTCTCGTCCTCGGCGCCGCGCACGGGGCGGCTCTCGGACATGCCGGCCCGCTTGGCGATGCCGTGGGAGATGTAGTTGACCGCGTCGTACCGCGTCATGTCCTGCTCCTGCAGGAAATAAGCGGCGTGGCTCTCGCGCTCGGCGAAGATGGCGACGAGCACGTTGGCGCCCGTCACTTCCTCGCGGCCCGAGGACTGGACATGGATGACGGCCCTCTGGATCACCCGCTGGAAGCCGGCGGTGGGCTTGCTGTCATCCCCACTCTGCTGGACCAGGTTCTCCAGCTCGCTGTCGACATATTCGATGAGATTGCGACGAAGCTTGTCCAGATCGACGTTGCAGGCGCGCATCACGGCGGCGGCGTCCTGGTCGTCGACGAGGGACAGAAGCAGATGCTCGAGGGTCGCGTATTCGTGGTGGCGCTCGTTCGCGAGAGCGAGGGCCCTGTGGAGCGACTGTTCGAGGCTGCGTGAGAAAGTTGGCATCTAGACCTCTATCTCGTACCCCGCCCCGAGCCCGGCCAATCTGACGGCCCCGGACGTGTACGCGCTCCCTTAAACTTCGTACCTGCTCCCGCCCCGCGCAAGGCCCCCTCTTCGCCTCTCCCCCGTTCGGATGACGCTTCGCCTTATGGCCGCGTCATTTCTTCTCCATCACACATTGAAGAGGATGTTGGTGTTTGCGCGCGAAGTCCATCACCTGCGTGACTTTTGTCTCGGCGACTTCATAGGTGTAGATGCCGCACTCGCCGACGCCCTGATTGTGGACGTGGAGCATGATCGCGTTCGCTGCCTCGCGGTCCTTGCTGAAGAACCGCTCGAGCACGTGCACCACGAACTCCATGGGGGTGTAGTCGTCGTTCAGCAGCAGCACGCGATAGAGGCTCGGCCGCTTGGTCTGCGGCTTGGTGCGGGTGATGACCGCGGTCCCCGGACCTGTCCCGGCGCCACGGCGCGGCTTGTCTCCGTCCGCCATGAAGGGCTGGAGCGAGACGGGACGAGGGAAGGGAGTGTCTGTATCGTTCTGTGACATTGGCAATTCTACGCCTGGCTTCTCAAGACGCGACCGAACGGTCCGTCACCGCAGCGCTTGCCAAATAATAGGAAGATCGGCCCGTCTTCGCCAGACCGTGCGACGCCGGAAGCTCGAATTTGGCGCCCGGCACCGCTCTTTTTTAACCGTTCCGCTGTGATGGCCGGGTCTGATCCGGCCATCTCCCCGCTCCATGCACGGCGGGAGGAGATCCCCGGATCATATCCGAGGATCATGGCTGGCCTGCAGCCTCAGTGGACCTTCGCGAAGGCCGCTTCGTAGGGCTTGTAGGCTTCCTTGGCGAGATCGGCATAGAGCTCGCCGATCTTGGTCACCTCGGCCACCAGGGCCTCATAGGAGGTCTTGAGGTAAGCCTGCTGGATCTCGACCGCCTGGTCGATGGTCTTCACGCCCAGCAGTTTCTCCAGCGTGGACGTGCCGAGCTCAAACGAGCTCTTGGTGTAGTCCGCCATCTCGATGGCGATGGCCTGCGCGCTCTTGGACCAGGCACCAAAGCTCTTCAGAGCGAGGTCCACATTCTCCTTGCCGAGCTTCTGCAGCTCTTCGGCATTCTGCATCTGCACCATTGGGGATTCCTTTCCAGATGTCCGCTTTCGCCGACATACGCAGGGCGCGGTTTACCCTGCTCGGACTGTATAATATGCACTGCAACAAAATCGTCAAGAAAATTGTGCGGTGCACAAATCCAATATCCTGCCGGATTTACGCCTTGGTAACCGCGGGTTTCTAACTTCAAAGGCGGTCACTCCCTCGCTCTCCCGGTTGATGCGGCGCGTCCGGTGCGTTGCCGCAGACATCGGTCATAGCGGCCCACCAGGACTGACACGGAACGATTTTCATGCGTATGGCGCTGGCGAACGGCACTTTCTCGGCAAAACTTCTTGCCGCCGCGCTCGCGGCTTCCCTGTGCTTCACGGCAAGCGTCGCGGAGGCGAAGCCGAAGAAGCAGGCCAAGGCGAAGTCGACGAGCAGCCAGACTGCGAAGAAAAACACCAGCGACGACGACGACAACAATACCGGCACCGGCTGGCGGCGCGGCCAGGCCGCCATCATCATCGACGGGAACACGGGCAAGGTCCTCTACGAGGACAATCCCGACTCCCTGCGCCACCCCGCCTCCGTCACCAAGGTGATGACGCTCTACATGCTGTTCGAGCAGCTCGAGGCCGGCCGCCTGAAGCTCGACAGCGAGCTGGTGGTGTCCCAGCGCGCCGCCGCCCAGTCCCCCTCCAAGCTCAATCTGCGGCCCGGCGCCACCATCGAGGTGGAGGACGCCATCAAGGCCATCGTCACCCGCTCGGCCAATGACGTGGCGGTGGTGATCGCCGAGGCCATCGGCGGCGACGAGGCGACCTTCGCCACCATGATGACCCGCAAGGCGCGCGCCCTGGGCATGGAGAACACCCAGTTCCGCAACGCCTCGGGCCTGCCAAACAAGGGCCAGCTCACCACGGCGCGCGATCTTGCCACGCTCGGCCTCGCCATCCAGGACCGCTTCCCCAAGCAGTACAAATATTTCTCGACCCGGACCTTCTATTACCGGGGCGAAGCCATCGCGAACCACAACCGCATGTTCGGCCGCATCGAGGGCGTGGACGGCATCAAGACCGGCTACACCAACGCCTCCGGCTTCAACCTGCTGACCTCCGTGCACGACGACGACAAGTTCCTGATCGGCGTGGTTCTGGGCGGCTCCAGCGGCGGCTCGCGCGATGCCCGCATGGCGAACCTCATCACCAGCAATCTGGGCCGCGCCTATGCCGGCCGCCGCACCATGCCGAAGACGACGGAAGTGGCGGCTGCCGAGCCTGCGCCTGCCGCCGCTCCGGCCCCTGCCCCCGCTCAAGCGCGCCGCGAGGCTGCCACCCCGGTGGCGCCCCTGCCCTCGCCGCAGCGCATGGCCTATGCCGCCGACCCGGTGACCACCGCCGCCATCGCCCCCCGCAGCCAGACGGTCGGCTCCACCGAGCCCATCAAGCCAACGGCCGTGAAGACCACCGCCATTTCCCGTCCGCCCACCCAGGCGCTCCCGGCGCCAACCTTTACCGGCGCGCCCATGCCACCCGCAGCGGTCGCTGCCGTGCAGGCCCCCGCGCCCGTCCCCCTGGCGCCCGCCCCGGTTGCCGCCGTCGCGCCTCCCGTTGCCAGCGCCCCCGTCGCCGCCCCTCACACGCTCCAGGCGCAGGCACAGGCGCTCACCCCCGCACCAGCCCAGCAGCCCGTGCGCACCGCCTCCGCCGGCCCCGTGGCGCTCCCCGCATCGGCCATGCCTGCGGCGACGCCCGTAAGGTCCGAAACCCCGGCGGCGAGCCATCGCCCCGGCTGGATGATCCAGATCGGCGCCTTCGGCGGCGAGAAGGAAGCAAAGAGCCAGCTCGACCTCGCCCAGTCCAAGGCGAAGTCCGTGCTGGGCGGCGCCCAGCCCTTCGTGGAGAAGGCCAGCAAGGGCTCGTCCGACATCTACCGGGCGCGCTTCGCCGGCCTCGACGAAAAGGGCGCCAAGGAGGCGTGCCGTTTACTGCAACGCAACGACTTCGCCTGCATGACTCTGAGGAATTGAAGGTAGAGCGTAGCGGAAGAATCAGCGATGTTTGCGCAGGATGACATCCTTGGCCTGATTGACACGCGCCGCGAGATAACTGGACCCGCCATGATCGGGGTGGAGCTTCTTCATCAAGGCCCGATGGGCGCCGCGCACGGCGGATTCGTTCGCCCCCGGTTCAAGGCCAAGCACGTCATAGGCTTCCTGCTCGGTCATCGCGCTGCCGTTCGGAGCATTCCCTCCCCGCTGCCCGCCACCCGCATCTCCCTCACGGTTCTGACGCCATGCGGGCGCCCGGCGGTCGAGATAAGCTTCGATTAGCGCCAGCGACTGCGGATCGAGCGTCGGACGCATCCCCACCAGCGCCTCCACATCCAGAGCATCCAGGGACGTGCCCGCCCGAGGGCCGGCAATGATGGTTCCCGTGAGCGCCCCGGAGCGGTGATCCAGTTCCATCTCGAACCAGGGCGAGCGGACCCGCGAGACGCGCGGCGGCTGCGGCGCGAACGGATTCTGAAAACCACCGCCGGCACGCCCCAGCAGCGCGAGGCCAACGCTGGCCAGCCCCGCCGCGGCGATGAACCGTCCCGTCACGAGGAGGCCGGCTGCTCCGATCAGCGCCGAGACGCCGCCGAACTGCATGAGCCGGCGCGCCAGGGCCTTGGGATTGGCCTTGGTCCAGAGGTTGAACAGATAGAGAAGAAGGGCGAGTGCGATCGCTCCGGCGATCAGGGTCACGATGTGCGATCTCCCATGGCGGCGAGGAGGCGGACCGCGCCCGCATCCTGCGCCTTCAACAATGCCGTCCGGCCGCCCGCGGCATAGGCCGCGACGGCGCGCAGGAGGGCCCGCAATTCCTCGCCCGCGCCAGGCGCGAAGCGACACCAGGCGCCGCCCGACAGGCGCGCCATCTCCTTGAAGACACCCTCCACGCGGGCATCCTCGCCTTCCTGGAACATGAAGAGCCGCAGGCCCATGAGGCCGAGCTTGCCGGCTTTGTCGCAGAGCGCCGCCGGGTTCTCCTCCATGGCGTCGCCCACGAACACAGCGGCCTTCACCCCCGAGCGCTCCACCTCCTGCGACAGATGGCCGAGAACGCGGGAAATCTGGGTGAGGCCGCCCCGGCAGTCGATGCGCTTCATGAGCGCGCCGAGCACATGCGGGTCCGACACCCAGTTGGAGGTGCGGCATTCGTCCGTGCCGCGATAATAGACCAGCTTCACTTCGAGCCCGCCGAGCTCGGCCGCCGCGTGGAACAGATCCGCTTGGATCTCGCGCGCAAGGTCCCAGGTGGGCTGGCGCGAGGCGGTGGCGTCCATGGCAAAGACCAGCCGCCCGCCGCCTTCGCTCCTGGCCAGGGGCGCGCGGCTCTTGGCGGCGGTGAGGAAAGCATCCAGTTCCGACGTGCTGGAGAGCGCCCCGCTGGGCAGGGAGCCCTTGGGCGAGAGGGGCTTGCGGATCATTGCCGCTTCTTTCCCCGCAATCGGGGCCGGATGGAAGGGAGGGTGTGCCTCATGGCGGCAAGATAAGGCCCCGCGCCTTTCGCACAAGGTCCAGGCTTCGCCTCTCCCGCCCGGCTGCATCCTTTCCTCCGGGCGCGGAGGGCTTTAGGTTCCGCGGCGAACGGGCCGGGAGATAAAAATGGGACAAACGCCGAAGGTGGTGGAAACAGTTGCCGCGCTGCGCGAGGAGACCGCGCGCTACCGCGCCGAGGGGTCCAAGCTCGCCATCGTCCCCACCATGGGCGCCCTTCACGAGGGGCATATCGCGCTGGTGAAGCAGGCCAAGGCGCTGGCCCGGCGCGTGGTGGTCTCCATCTTCGTCAATCCCACGCAATTTGCCCCAAACGAGGACTTTTCCCGCTATCCCCGCACCCTGGAGCGGGACCTTGCCCTCCTCTCGGAGGTGGACGCGGACCTCGTCTATCTGCCTTCGGCGGCGGAGATGTATCCGGAGGGCTTTGCCACGCGCATCGCGCTGTCGGGGCCGGCCGAGGGCCTGGAGAGCGATTTCCGCCCGCACTTCTTCTCCGGTGTCGCCATCGTGGTGGCGAAGCTGTTTCTCCAGAGCGAGGCGGACTTCGCCCTGTTCGGAGAGAAGGACTACCAGCAGTTGAAGGTGGTGACCCGCATGGCCCGGGACCTTGATCTGAAGATCGAGGTGGTGCCGCTGCCCACGGTGCGCGAGCCGGACGGCCTCGCCCTCTCTTCCCGCAATCGCTATCTCACTCCGGAGGAGCGCGCCGTCGCCCCCGTCATCAGCCGCGCCCTGAACGCCGCCGCCGCCGCCATCCGTGCGGGGACGCAGCCGCAGGCGGCGGTGGAAGAAGCGCGGCAGACCATCGCAGCCGCCGGCCTGAACGTGGATTATGTGGAAGCGCGGCACGCAGAGACACTGGCGCCGCCCGAGGGCCTCGGTGAGCCCATACGGCTCCTGGCCGCCGCCTGGCTAGGCAAGACGCGGCTCATCGACAACATGCCGGCGTGAGGGGCTACACCGCGCCCAGATAGCTCACCGCAAAGCCGATGATCACGAGAATGACGCCGGCCAGCAGAATGGTGGCCACGCGGCCCGAATAGACGCCTTGCCGCGCCTGCGCGGCGGGCTTCACGGGCTCGCCCTGCGGCCCTTCGGCGTCGGGACCGTGGAATTCCCTTTCCTGGCGCCGCTCTTGAGGATCCTGCATCGCTTTCTCCTACGCACGCTAACGAAGAGAAAACGCTTGAGCCCGCAATCTGGTTCGCTTCCACCTTCGTGGGGTGGCATTATTTTGTTAGATCAACCGTGAGTAGAGCGGGGATGGTGACTAACTTGATACCTCTATTGACAGACTAGTCCTCAGCCCCATTGATGGAAGGCGCGATGTTCGCGCTGGGTCAGTCGAAAAAGTCCACATGAAGTTTAGCCAGGCAAAGTTGATTGTCGGAGCGTCCGTCAGCCTTGCCCTGTTGCTGATGGCCAGTGCCATTCTTTATGTGTCTTACGACAAGCAATTTGCTCTCGAATACAACCGCACGCGCATCGAAAATGCGAGCGCGGTGCTCATGGAATTCGTGGGCAAAACAATCCTGGGCATCGACCGTGTCCTGACCGAGAGCAGCCGGGAGGTGATCTCCGTCGGCGATGGGCCCGCCAGGAGCCCGCTGGAGCGGAAATTCGCCGACTATGCCCTGGGCATCAACGGCCTTTCCGCCTTGTTCGCCTTGGACCCGGACGGGGCCGTGGTTGCAGGTTCGCGCATGCAACCCCTGCCCAACGCCAGGTTTTCCGATCGCTCCTATTTCATAAACGCGATGAATTCGCAGGAGAGCCGGCTCGTCATTTCCGAGACCATGATGAGCCGCGTGATGAACAAATGGCAGTTTTTCGCCAGCCGCCCGGTGATTGACGGCAACGGGAACAGGCTTGGTGTCATCACGGCCTCCATCGACACGGATCTGTTCCAGGAGGTCCTGGGCTCCTACCGGCCCGACCCGGACATCGTGATCGGACTGTTCACGACGGATTTTAAGCTGATCGCCCGCGCGCCCAGTGAAGCGTCCCAGTTCGGCATCTCCTTCGCATTGAGCAAGATCTTCCAGCAATTGCAGGCGTCCGGTGGCGACGAGGTCTCGATGATCGCGCCCGGCTATATCAGCGGAATCGAGCGCTTCAGCGTCGTCAAGAAGGTGCCGGAGCTGCCGCTCATCCTCACGGTCTCGGTGCCAACCGAGCGTCTCTATGCGCAATGGAGCGCGCATAGCCGCCTGCTGCTATCGCTCGCGGGCGGGATGAGTGCCTTCATCGTCTTTGCCGGGGTCGCGGGCGCACGCAGCATCCGCCGGCAGGAGGAGACGTCCTCCCTCCTCGACACCATGTTCACCCAGACCCCGGCCTGCATCGCCCTCGCCGGCAGCGGCGGCACCCTCATCAAGTGCAACGACAATTGGACCGCATTGAACGACCTGTTCGACGTCCCTGCCGACATCCGCGGCGACGTCTTCCAGACGCTCCGGCATGCGGTCCGGCAAAGCGGCGACAGCGGGCTGACCAAGGGCCGCAAGAAGGCGCTGCACGACATCAACGCGGTCACGGCGGGCGCCAAGGACAACGGGGTGCTGGAGCTGCGATGCGTCCACGAGGACGCCGACCGCTACTTCACCGTCAATATCAGCCGCTTCGCCCTCGTCGCCGGCCGCGAGGCCAGGGGCTTTGCCGTCCTCGTGGTGGACATCTCCAAGCAGCGGGCGCTGGAGCTGCGCCTGCGCTCCCAGCTTGTGATGGATTCCCAGACCGGGCTCGCCAATCGCGAAGGCTTCCTTGCCGCCCTCGCGGCCCTGATCCCCAATGCCGTCGGCGAGGATTGCCTGTTCGTGTTCGACATTGTGGGCCTTGCGGAGCTGAAGGAGATCCGCGGCTTCGACGTCAGCGACGAAGCCTTCTCCGCGGTGGGCGCGAAGGTGGGAGCGCTGGCGGACCTCGGCTGCATCGCCGGGCGCATCGACAGCGAGAAATTCTGTGTCTTCATGCCCGGCGCCGCAAATGGCGCCACCCCGGCAGAGCGCCTCCAGAACCTGGTGCGGCATGTCGCCCACGAGTATCGCCTCAGCGGGCACACCTTCAACGTGCGCATGACGGTCGGCGGCGCCCGGGTCGCGGATGTGGGGCAGGATGCGGAGAAGCTCGTCCAGGCGGCCGAGATCGCGCACGGCCTCGCGCGTCGCCGGGGGCCAGCCTCCTCCGCCTTCTTCAACGCCAAGATCGAGGCGGACGCCCACGAGCGGGTCCGCCTCTACGAGTCGCTCCAGAAGGGCATCGCCGACCAGGAATTCGAGCTGGAGTTCCAGCCCAAGGTGGACCTCGCCACCGGCGCGGTGGTCGGTGCCGAGGCGCTGGTGCGGTGGCGCCATCCCATCTTCGGCCTCCAGCCGCCATCCAGCTTCATCCCCATGGCGGAGGAGAGCGGGCTCATCGTGCCCATCGGCGACTGGGTGATGCGCGATGTGATGCGGATGCTGGCCTCCTGGCCTCAGACGGGCGAAGGCCCGGTCCCCATCTCCATCAATGTCTCGCCCGCCCAGTTCGACCGGGAGAATGTAGATATCGCGCTCGCGGACCATCTGCGGCGCTATGGAATAAAGCCGGACCTCGTGGTGATCGAGCTCACGGAATCCGTGTTCAGCCTTCACCTTGAGGAGACCGTCGCCAAGATCAACCGCATCCGCGAGACGGGCGTGCGCGTCTCGCTGGACGATTTCGGCACCGGCTATTCCTCGCTGAGCTACCTGAACCTGATGAATTTCGACGAGCTGAAGGTGGATGGCTCGTTCGTGCGGAAGATCACGTCCGACATCGTCTCCCGGTCCATCGTCGAGATGACCCTGGGCCTTGCCCGCACGCTCAACGTCTCGGTGACGGCGGAAGGCATCGAGACGGAGGAGCAGCGGCAGGCGCTCATGTCCATGGGGTGCCGCTCGGGACAGGGCTTCCTGTTCTCGACCTCCCTGCCCGCGGCCGAACTCCAGGCCGTCGTCCAGGAGCAGCGCCGGCTGCTGCCGCATCTCCCTCTGTGAGGGCGGGGCGCATCGCAGGCGCCATCGCCGTCCCCTCCCCCGCAACCGGGAGAGGGAGTCCACTTGGGATCAATGCAGAATCTGCGAGAGGAACAGGCGCGTGCGCTCGTGCTGGGGGTTCGAGAAGAAGGCCTCGGGCTCGTTCATCTCGATGATCTGGCCCGCATCCATGAAGATCACCCGGTCCGCCACCTGACGGGCGAAGCCCATCTCGTGGGTCACGCACAGCATGGTCATGCCCTCGTGGGCGAGCGAGACCATGGTGTCGAGCACCTCCTTCACCATTTCCGGGTCGAGGGCGGAGGTGGGCTCGTCGAACAGCATGATGCGCGGGCGCATGCAGAGCGCGCGGGCGATGGCGACGCGCTGCTGCTGACCGCCCGAGAGCTGGCCGGGATATTTGAGCGCCTGCTCGGGGATCTTCACCTTGGTGAGGAAGTGCATGGCCACCTCCTCCGCCTCCTTCTTGGGCATCTTGCGCACCCACATGGGCGCGAGCGTGCAGTTCTCCAGGATGGTGAGGTGCGGGAACAGGTTGAAGTGCTGGAACACCATGCCCACCTCGCGGCGCACCTCGTCGATGCGCTTCAGGTCGTTGGTGAGCTCGATATTGTCGACGATGATCCGGCCCTTCTGGTGCTCCTCCAGCCGGTTGATGCAGCGGATCATGGTGGATTTGCCGGAGCCGGACGGCCCGCACACCACGATGCGCTCGCCGCGCTTCACCGAGAGGTTGATGTCGCGCAGCACGTGGAAGTCGCCGTACCACTTGTTCACGCTGATCAGCTCGACCGCATATTCGGCGCCGGGGGAGCTTGCGGCCTGTGTCTGGGTTTGCGGGGTCATGGGTCGCTCCCTCAATGACGGTTGCTGCGGTCGAGGCGCTTTTCCAGCGCCATCGAGTAACGGGACATGCCGTAGCAGAAGACGAAATAGACGATGCCGGCAAAGCCGAAGCCGGTGAAGAGCGTGGTGGGCGTCGCCCAGGCCGGGTCGGTGAAGGAGGCCCGCAGGATGCCGAGCAGGTCGAAGATCGAGACGATCAGCACCAGGGTCGTATCCTTGAACAAGCCGATGAAGTTGTTGACGATGCCGGGGATCACCAGCTTCAGCGCCTGGGGCAGCACCACGAGGCGCATCATCAGGCCGGACCTCAGCCCCAATGCCTGCGCCCCCTCATACTGCCCCTTCGGGATCGCCTGGAGCCCACCGCGCACCACTTCCGCCATGTAGGCGGACGCGAACAGTGCGACGCCCACCAGCGCCCGCAGCAGCCCGTCTATGGTGAAACGGCCGGGCAGGAACAGCGGCAGCATGTAGGTGGCGAAGAACAGCACCGTGATGAGCGGCACGCCGCGCCAGAACTCGATGAAGATGATGGAGGAATATTTCACCAGCGGCAGCTCGGAGCGCCGCCCGAGCGCCAGGAGGATGCCCAGCGGCAGGGAGGCGACGATGCCGGTGACCGCGATCACCAGCGTCACCAGAAGCCCGCCCCATTGCCGGGTCTCCACCTGCCGGAGGCCGAAATCGATATCCACGAACAGCAGCACGCCGCCCAGCACGGCGAACGTCTTCGCGATGCCGAGCGCCACGCCCCTGCGCTCCCCGCCGAAGAATGGGCAGACCAGCATGGCGATGCCCACGCAGATGGCCGCGACGATGAGGAATTGCAGCCAGAACGTTCCCCGGAGCCCGCCGGCCGCTCCGGTGATGCCGAAATCGAGGCCGAACGAGCCCAGAAGGAAGTTGCGCATGTCCAGGTCGCCGCCGGTCAGCAGCACGAAGGACAGCAGCGGATAGAGGCCGAAGAAGGCGAGCGCGTTCGTGCGCTTGTACGGCACGCGGGGAAACAGCAGCGGCACCAGCAGGACGATGCCGAGGATGTAGACGATGTTCACCCGCCAGCGCTCTTCGGCCGGATAGAAGCCATAGAGGATCTGGTTGAACTTGGCGGCGATGAAGGGCCAGCAGGCGCCGACGGGGCGCCCCACATTCTCCGGCAGGCAGGCCTCGCGGCCGCTGCCGGTCCAGACCGCGTCGGTGATGAAGAACTTCACCATGGGCGGCACCACCGCCCAGACCACCAGGATGCCGAACACAGTGAGAAGCACCTGGCCGACCGAGCCGAACAGGTGCGCGCGGGCCCAGCCGAAGATGCCGCGGGTGGAGACGGGCGCCGGCTCCTGCGGGCGCAGGTCCTTGGGGGCGACGTAGGAAACGGTGCGGGCGTCCATCATTGCCTCCTCACCGTTCCACAAGCGCGACGCGCTTGTTGTACCAGCTCATGACGATCGAGGTGAAAATCGAGATGGCGAGGTAGACCGCCATGGTGAGGGCGATGATCTCGATGGCCTGGCCGGTCTGGTTCAGCGTGGTGCCGGCGAACACCGCGAACAGGTCCGGGTAGCCCACCGCGACGCCCAGCGTCGAGTTCTTGGTGATGTTCAGATACTGGCTGGTGAGCGGCGGCACGATCACCCGCATGGCCTGGGGAATGACCACCAGCCGCAAGGTCGGCCCGGACCTGAGCCCAAGGGAATGCGCCGCCTCCGTCTGCCCCTTCGAAACCGCCAGGATGCCGGCGCGCACGATCTCGGCGATGAAGCCCGCCGTATAGATGGACAGCGCCACCACGAGCGAGACGAATTCGGGGATCACCCGGATGCCGCCCGCGAAGTTGAAGCCGCGCAGTTCCGGCTTCTCGAAGCTCACCGGCCAGCCTAGCACGAAGCCGGCGATGACCGCCGGCACGACGATGAGGCCGAGCCCCACCCAGAAGGAGGGGAATTGCTGTCCGGTCTTCTCCTGCCGCCGCCGCGCCCAGCGCGAGACGAGGAAGGCAGCGACGATGCCGGCGACGAAGATGCCGAAGACGATGGAGAAATCCGCCTCGAACAGCGGGCGCGGCACCACGAGGCCGCGATTTGAGAGGAAGACGCTAGGCCCGGAGACATCCCCCGCCAGCGACTTGAGCATGTCCGCCAGGGGCGCGAGGCCGAGGCCCGCCGCCGCGTTCGACAGCCAGGTCAGGAGCGGCTGGAGGCCGAAGCCCCAGCTCTGGCGCGGGTTCGGCATGGTGGAGAGCACGGCGAGGTACCAGAACAGGATCTGGAACAGCGGCGGCAGGTTGCGCGTAACCTCCACATAGGCGGAGGCGAGCAGCTTGATCACCACATTCTTGGAGAGCCGCGCCACGCCCACCAGGAAGCCGATGATGGTGGCGAGGATGATGCCCAGCACCGCCACGAGGAGCGTGTTCAGCAGCCCCACCAGGAAGGCGCGGCCATAGCTCATGGATTCCGAATAGGGAATGAGCGTCTGGGTGATGCCGAAGCCGGCGGAATTGTCGAGGAAGCCGAAGCCCGAGGCGATGCCCTGGCGGGCGAGGTTGGCCTGCGCGTTGGCGAAGAACGACCACGCCATCCAGACGAGCGCGATGGCAAGGGTGATCTGGATCACCGCGGACCTCAGGGCCGGGTCGGTCCACGACCATCGGCGCGCCGGAGCAGGCTCCGACCAACGAGCGTCTGTCATAAGCCCCTCAATCCCACAGGGCTCTTGCGGCCCTTTTTCGTTACGCGAATACGAACGGTGCCCCCGCGGCCGGCCGATACGCCAGAAAAAAGGCCCGGCGCCATGAGGCGCCGGGCCCGGTCACGTCAGCGGACCGGCATGCCGTATTGCACGCCACCCTTGTTCCACAGCTTGTTCAGGCCGCGGTCGATATTGAGCGGGGTCGAGGGGCCGAGATTGCGGTCGAACACCTCGCCGTAATTGCCCACCAGCTTGACGATGCGGGCAACCCAGTCGTTGGAGATGCCGACGGCCTCGCCGAACTTGCCGTCGGTGCCGAGCAGGCGCTTGATCTCCGGGTTGGGAGAGGAGGCCATCTGGTCGACATTCTTGGAGTTGACGCCCAGCTCTTCCGCGTCGAGCAGCGCGAAATAGGTCCACTTCACGAGGTCGAACCACTGGTCGTCGCCATGGCGCACCAACGGGCCGAGGGGCTCCTTGGAGATGACGTCGGGCAGAACCACGTGGTCGGAGGCATTGGTGAGTTTCAGACGCACGGCATAAAGCTGCGACTGGTCGGAGGTGAAGGCGTCGCACCGGCCGGAATCATAGGCCTTGATGGTCTCGTCGATGGTGGCGAACGCGATCAGCTCGTACTTCAGATTGTTGGTGCGGAAGTAGTCGCCGACATTCAGCTCGTTGGTGGTGCCGGTCTGAACGCAGATGGAGGCGCCGTTGAGCTCCGACACCGACTTCAGGTTGAGCGACTTGCGCACCATGAAGCCTTGGCCGTCATAATACATGACGCCGATGAAGTTGAAGCCGAGCGTCGTGTCGCGCGACATGGTCCAGGTGGTGTTGCGCGAGAGCACGTCGATGGCGCCCGACTGGAGCGCGGTGAAGCGGTCCTTCGCCGAGAGCGGCGAGAACTTCACTTTGCTGGCATCGTTGAAGATCGCGGCCGCGACGGCGCGGCAGAAATCCACGTCGAGCCCGGTCCAATTGCCCTTGTCGTCAGGGTTGGAGAAGCCGGGCAGGCCCTGGGAAACGCCGCAATTGAGCGCGCCCCTGGCTTTTACGTCGTCGAGGGTGCCGGCGCCGGCCGCGCCGACGCCCAGCGCGAGCATTCCGGCAGCAAGCAGGATGCGTTTGAAGGAAGGTCCCATCTGTCTTCGCTCCCAGGCCAGTCCGGACGAACCCCCAACCCGATCCCGTGGCGGGATCGACGCCGTCATCCGGGACGTCGTATGGATGTATCTCAGTCCGTTGCGGGCGGGTGGTCAATAGCTCGCCCAACGTTTGGGCATACAACCATCGTTACCCGGAGCTCAGGATGAAATCCCCCTCCCCCGAAGCAAGTTTCGCGCCGGCCACCGAAGTGGTGCGTCTGGGCCGCGACCCGTTCCGCTTCGATGGCTTCGTGAACCCCCCGGTGGTACGCGGCTCCACCGTGCTTTCACCGACTTATGAAGACCTCGTCGGCCATACCGGCCGCTACAGCTACGGGCGCCGGGGCAATCCCACGAGCGAGGCGCTGGAGGGCGCCCTCTCCGCCCTTGAGGGCGCCGACGGCACCGTGCTCACCCCCTCCGGCCTGTCCGCCGTTTCCACCGCTTTGCTCTCCGTGCTGAAGGCCGGCGATCATCTGCTTATGGTGGATACCGCCTACCGTCCCACCCGGCGCATCTGCGACACGGTGCTCTCCCGGCTCGGCATCGAGGTGACCTATTACGATCCTCTGGTGGGCGCGCAGATCGCCGGTCTCCTGAAGGAGAACACCAAAGCGATCTTCCTGGAATCGCCCGGCTCGCAATCCTTCGAGATGCAGGACGTGCCGGCCATCGCCCGCGTCGCCCGCGAACGCGGCATCACCACGCTCATCGACAACACCTGGGCGACGCCTATCTATTTCAAGCCGCTGGACCACGGCATCGACATCTCCATCATGGCGGGGACGAAATATCTCTCCGGCCATGCCGATCTCAATATCGGCACCATCGCCGCCAGGGGCCCGGCCTGGAAGAAGGTGCTGGAGACCCACGGCGACCTCGGCCTGTGCGTGAGCCCGGACGATGCGGCGCTCGGCGCGCGCGGCCTGCGCACGCTGGTGGTGCGGCTGGAGCGGCACTGGCGCTCGGGGCTGGCGGTGGCGCAATGGCTGCGGAACCAGCCCCAGGTCTCGCGCGTGCTGCACCCGGCCATGGACGGGGATCCGGGCTACGACATCTGGAGGCGCGACTTTTCCGGTGCCTGCGGCCTGTTCGGCGCCATCCTGAAGCCGGTGCCGGAGCGCGCGGTGGCCGCCTTCTTCGATTCCCTCGCGCTGTTCGGCATGGGCTATTCGTGGGGCGGCTTCGAAAGCCTCATCATCCCCTTCGACTGCACGGACTACCGCACGGCGACCACGTGGAATGTGGAAGGCCCGGCCATCCGCCTGCATGTGGGGCTGGAGGAGCCGGAGGACCTGATCGCCGACCTCGCACGCGGATTCGAGAGGATGGGCGCGGCCGCCTGATGCCCTACTCCCTCCTGGCCGGGCTCGGGCCCGGCCAGGAGGTTGAGGTGAGCTATGCCGCTTCCTTCTCGCGCCTGCGCTCCCGGAGAGCGAACTGCAGGTTGCGGATATAGATGAAGGTGGAGAGGGCCTGCCCGGCAATGAAGACCGGGTCGCGCCGGTAGAGCGCATAGACCAGGAGCAGCGTGCCGCCGCCCAGGGAGAAGGTCCAGAAAGCGAAGGGAATCACGGTCTTGCCCGCCCGCTCGCTCGCGATCCATTGCACCACGAAGCGCATGGTGAAGGCGATCTGTGCGACGAAGCCCAGGATCACCCACCAGTCGAGCTGGTTGATGAAGACGTCGTGGAGATAATCCCCGACGAGATGGGCGAGATCAACGAGCATCCGGATAGACCTTCACCACCTTGGGAACATTGCGCCGCCGCGTCAGCCACCACACGCCCAGCATGTCGCCGATGCCGACCCAGAGCCGATTCCAGAAACCGTATTTCGACGTGCCGTGCCAGCGCGCCCGGTCGACCACCGGAAAGGTGAGCACCTCGTAGCCCTCGCGGCCCACGAGAGCAGGCGTGAAGCGGTGGACCGCATCGAAATGCGGCAGGCGAAGATAGACGTCGCGCTTCACCACCTTCAGGCCGCAGCCCGTATCCTTCGTGCCGTCGCGCAGCATGAAGCCGCGCACCGCATTGGCAAGGCGCGACTGGAAGCGCTTGAAGGTCGTGTCCTTGCGGCCCTGGCGCTCGCCCTGGACCATGCCGGCGGAGACCCCGCCTTCATCCAAAAGGCGCACCATGGGCGGCAGATAGGCCGGGTTGTTCTGGCCGTCGCCGTCCAGCAGCAGCAGGATCTCGCCCTCCGCCGCCCAGGCGCCGGTGGCGACCGCCGCCGATTTCCCACAGGACTGGCCGTGGGTGAGGACGCGCATATAGGGACGGCGCGCTGCCGCCTTCACCAGTTCCTCGGCGGTGCCGTCGCTGGAGCCGTCATCCACGAAGATCAGCTCGAACGACCCGGCCGGCAGAGCCTGGTCGATCTCCTCGATCAGGGGCGCAATATTCTCGGCTTCGTCCCGCACCGCGATGACGACGGAAAGGCGCGCCGCAACGGGTGCGCCGGGAGCAGCAAGGTTCAAGGTCTAGCCTCTTTAAGGGCGTGCTCCGGAGCGGACGGCGGGACGAGGCGCGCAAGGCGCCGGGGCGTCGGCCCGGGCTTGGGGGAGATGGCGCCGTCGGCGGCCACCGAGAAAACAAGGCGCCGCGCCGCGAACACCTTCACCATGGCGAGCGTGAAGCCGGCCGCGATGGCGCCGCCGGCCAGCACGTCGCTGGGATAATGGGAGCCGAGCACGACGCGCGAGGAGGCGACCAGGACCGCAAGCGCGATGAGGATGGCCCGCGCGCGTGGGAACAGCGCCGCAAAGGCGACCGCGCTGGCGAAGACGATGGCGCTGTGGCCGGAGGGAAAACTGGCATAGCCGGACTTCATGGCGAGCCAGTCGAAGGTGAGCTGCGCGTTCGGGCCGGAAAGATGCACCATTACATAAGGGCGCGCCCGGCCCAGCACGTACTTCATCACCAGGACGAGAAGGCCCGCGCCGGCAACGGAGATGAACAGGAAGCCGAGCCGGGCCGCGGTGGCAGCGGCGATGCGGCGGCCCATGTCATCGAGCCGGGGCGTCAGGCCCAGCACCAAAAGAAGGCAGAGGCCGACGGGCCAGAGCACCACGCCGCCGAGCCCGAGATCGGTGATGCGCTCGAAGAAGTGCACCACGCCGAGCGGCAGCGAGAGCCGGAGGCCCGGCACCAGGGGATCCAGCAGGATCATGGAGGCGGCGACGAGGCTCGCAATCAGGATGGAGAGCGAGAGGAACTCGACCACGCCCGCCATGCCGATGCGCGGACGCACGCCGCGCGCGGGGCGCCGCCACAGATAGGCCCACGCCGCCGCAAGCCCCGTGAGCGCGGCGGTCACACTGGCACCGATGCTGGCGGCGCGGCTCGTCAACGGGTCGCCTCCTGCGGCCGGAACACGGTGATCACGACATTTCGCCCGCCATTATAGGTGAAGCCAGAAATGCTCGATGTCGCCTTATACCGCAGGCCGATCTCCCGCGCGCGCTGCTCGAACAGGGGCACGAAACTGGAGCCGACAAAGGCCATGGTGCAGCCGCCCTGCTTCAGGAGGTCGGCGGCCTGGACGGGATCGGTGAAGCGCAGGTCCGTGCCCACTAGGAAGGCAAGGCTCGGCTCCTGATAGGGAACGGTGGCGATATTGGAGGCGGGGCAGCCGCTTTCCCGGGCGATTTCCGCCAGACGCTGCGAGATCCACACGGAGCGCATCTGCGGCAGCAGGAACTGGTAGACGCCGATATAAAGCAGCAGCGCGCCGCACACGGCGGTGACGAATGCCGCCTCCGGCCCCACGGCGCGGAAGCGAATTGCCGCGATGAAGAGGACGTACAAGGACGCGGCGAGGAACGGCACGGCCGCCACCCCATAGGCCCACGGCCCGCCGAACCAGACGAACCCGGCCGCCATCACGCCCATGATCGCCAGGCCGAGGAAGAACCACAGCCCGCGCAGGTCGCCGAGCCGGCGGCCGACGGCCGCGACGGCGCCGCGCTCCACCGCCAGAGCGGTGAGGATGGCGAGGCCCGGATAAAGCGGCAAAACGTAATGCGGGAGCTTGGTGACGGCGATCTCGAACACCAGCCAGCTCGGCACGACCAGCGCCAGGAGGAATTTCACCCCCCGCTCCCGCCGGTTGCGCCAGGCGAACGGCACGGCCATGGCCACCAGTACAATCGCCGGCCAGAAGGTGCCCCAGGCGGCCAGGAGATAGGTGCCCGGCGGCCCCCAATGGCCCTCCGCCCCTTCTGCCACCTTGCCCAGCATGTCCACGCCCACCGCATGCTCATAGAAGGCGCCGCCGGTGACGTAATAGATGGCGATGAACCAGGGCAGGCAGAGCAGCGCGCACCACAGAAGCCCCGGCAGCGGCATCAGCACGCGCATGAAGGCGGCGGAGCGGTCGGCGATGGCGAGGACGAGGATGGGCAAGCCCACGAACATGGGTGCCAGCGGCCCCTTCACCAGGATACCGGCGGCCATGGCGGTCCAGAACAGAGCGGCAAGGCCGATCTCGCCCTTTGCGGGCAGCGGGCGGGACATATAGGCCCGCGCCAGCGCACCCATGGAGGCGAGCGTGGTGAAGAGAAGGACCGCATCGGTCTTGGCGAGGCGCGCCTCGACGCCCAAGAGGACGCAGCTCGCCATCATCAGCCCGGCCAGCAGGGCGCCGCGCCGGGAAACGAAGGAGAGCGCGGTCCAATAGGTGAGCAGCACGGCGCCGATGGCCGCGAGCAGCGAGGGGATGCGATAGAAGAAGATGGTGGTCAGCGCGGACGGGCCGACCACGGCCTCTGCGGAGGCGACGCTGGCCGATTGCAGCCAATAGATGCCCACGGGCTTCTTGTGCCGCGCCTGCTCCTTATAGCGGATGTCCACGAAGTTCCTGCTTTCGAGCATCTGCTTGGTGGCCTGCGAGAAGCGGGCCTCGTCGCGGTCGATGGGCGAGAGGGTGAAGATGCCGGGCAGGAAGGCGATGAGCGCAACCACAACAAGCAGGAAGCTCGCACGGGCGTGGCTGGCGCTGGCAAGGTCCAAGCCGCGCACGACGTGATCCGGCAAGGACAGGCTTGATGCCGTGCGTCCACTGCCGGCGGGCTCGGAAAGGGCCATGCGTAAGTTCGGGTCCGGTCTGTTTTGGGCGCGGGACAATAGCAGAAACGCCCCGCGCGGATAGATGCCTTCCCGGAACGGCCCGCTCCGCTCCCGGCGGGACGGGACAACTGGCGATGGAGCTGGGCGGAAAGATGGCGGAGGGCCTGGATTTGGCCAGCGCCCCTACCCCCGCCGTTCCCGGCGGGGTGGAGGGATGCGGGAGCGGTCGGCACGCCGGCAGGCATGCCTTGGGAGTACAGGTGACGTCGGAGCCGGTGCTCCGTCCGCTCCCGCGCGGGGATTTATGGCGTGTCGGCTGCGCCGCGTGGGTGGATTACGGTTCTCCCATCACGACCGGACGAACCAGTTCCGGATCGGTGCGCAGACCCCTTCGGCCTCCTTTCTCGCCCGGCGGAGTGCGTTACTCCCCACCGGGTCGGACACCCGCTGCCCTGCACCACCCGTCAGGCCGCTCCGGACGCGCCCCTCCTTGGTGCAAGGTGAGGGGATCATAGCAAGGGGTTCACACAGAAAGGAATATAGTCCTTAGGATTATTTTCTCTCAACCTCTCCGCTTCTTCTCAGCCGTCATGCCCGGGCTTGTCCCGGGCATCCACGCCTCTCCCTTAAGCACCCACTCGGCGGAGCCCCGTGGATGGCCGGGTCAAGCCCGGCCATGACGGTGGTGTTGGCGGAGGGGCTGGGCACGAAAGCGGGATCCCCGGGGCGTCAAACCCGGAGATGACAGCCAATGAAGGGATAACGGCTCGCAGCGGCCCGTCCCCGCTCACACAGTCCGTCATGGCCGGGCTTGTCCCGGGCATCCACGCCTCTCCTTTAAGCGCCACCCAGCAGAGCAGCGTGGATGGACGGAACAAGCCCGTCCTTGACGGTGGTGTTGGCGGAGAAGGCGAGCATGAAAGAGAAATCCCCCGGGTCAGGCGCGGGGGTCACAGCGACGGAGACGACAACCGACGAAAATGAAAAGCACAGAGGCGCTCAGGCGCCCCTCACTTCGTCAAAATGAGCTTGTCCTGCGCGGTCAGCCGCAGCTGATAGACCTGGGAACCGTGGGCAATGGTGATGACCCGCGAGGAGGCGAACAGGTCGCGGCTGTCCATCTGCTCCTCGACCATGGGGATGACGCGGGCCTTGCTGTGCGATGACCATGCCGGGGCTCTGTGTTCATGCTTGGTCATTTGAACGACTCCAAATTAAAAAGGCCAGAAACATCCGCTTCGCCAAGCTCTCGACCTTGTTTAGAACAGTTCAATATTGTCTGTTCTTGCCATGAACATGAATTAATACACACGACTGTAAAAATCAACGCAGCCGGACGGCATCCTCTACGGTGGAGAAAATCCCCGATCACGCGAGCCGAAACGAAGCGGGCGCCGGCGAAGACCGCCGGCGCCCGTTCAAATGGCGTTCTGCGTCAATGCGGTCCCGCTATTCCGCGGGATGCGGCGCCGGGGTCGGCGCCTCGCCGCCCTTCTCATCGCCCGAGACCGCGCGGGAGACGATGCGGTCGAAGCGGTCGAGATACACGTAGATGACCGGCGTGATGTAGAGGGTAAGGAGTTGCGAAACCAGGAGGCCGCCCACCACGGCGATGCCCAGCGGCTGGCGTAGCTCGGCGCCCGCCCCGCCCCCCAGCGCGATGGGCAGCACGCCGAAGATGGCGGCGAGCGTCGTCATCATGATGGGACGGAAGCGCAGCAGGCACGCCTCGCGGATCGCCTCCACCGCGTCAGCGCCCTGGCGTCGTCGCTCCAGCGCGAAGTCGATCATCATGATCGCGTTCTTCTTCACGATGCCCACCAGCATGACGATGCCGATGAGGGCGATCACCGACAGCTCCACCTTGAACAGCATCAAGGTGAGCAGCGCGCCGATGCCGGCGGACGGCAGGCCGGAGAGGATGGTGATGGGGTGGACGAAGCTCTCATACAGGATGCCGAGCACGATATAGATCACCACCACCGCCGCGAGGATCAGCAAGGGCTGGTTCGACAGCGAATCCTGGAACACCTGGGCGGTGCCCTGGAAGCCGGTGGAGACGGTCGCCGGCAGGTTCGCGTCGCGCTGGGCCACGCCGATCGCCTCCACCGCCTGGCCCAGCGAGACGCCGGGGGCGAGGTTGAAGGAGATGGTCACCGCCGGCTGCTGCTGCTGATGGGCGATCTGGAGCGGGCCCACCGTGCGCCGGATGTCTGCCACGGTCTCCAGCGGCACCACCGCGCCGCTCGACGTGCGCAGATAGACCCGGCCGAGGTCGGCGGCATCCTGCTGGAAGCGCGGCTGGGCCTCCACGATGACGGCGTACTGGTTGGTGGGCGTGTAGAGGGTCGCCACCTGCCGGGTGCCGAACTGGGTGTAGAGCGCGTTGCGCAGCTGGTCCTCGGTGATGCCCAGCGCCGCCGCCTTGTCCTTCTCGAGGTCGATGGTGAGCTGCGGGTTGGTGATCTGCAGGTCGGAGGTCACGTCGCGCAGGCCGGGCAGATGGGAGAGGATCTCCTCCATCTTCGATGCGGCGGGGTAGAGCGCGGCGGAATCGGAGCTCTGGAGTGTGTACTGGTACTGGCTCTTGGAGGCGACGCCGCCGATATTGATGTTCTGCACCGGCTGGAAGAAGACCTTCACGCCGGGAAGCCTGGACACCCGCTTGCGCAATTCCTGGATGATCTGGAAGGCGCTCTGGTCGCGCTCGTCCTGGGGCTTCAGCGCGACGAACAGGCGGCCGCTATTGGTGGTCCGGCTGCTGCCGGTGGCGCCGGCGGTGGACACCACATAGGCAACGTTGGGATCGCCGCGCACGGCCGCCGCCACTTCCTTCTGGCGCTCCACCATGGCGTCGAACGAGATGTCCGTTGCCGCTTCCACCGTGCCGGTGATGAAGCCGGTGTCCTCGACGGGGAAGAAGCCCTTGGGCACCACCACATAGAGATAGCCGGCAAGGCCGACGGTGATGAACGTCACCACCAGCATGATCGGCCGGTGCCGGAGCACGAAGTCCAGGCTGTTGCGATAGCCGGCGAGCCACAGGTCGAACATGCGCTCGCTGGCGCGGAAGAAGACATTGGGCTTCTTGTGGTGGTCCACCGGCTTCAGCAAGCGCGCGCACAGCATGGGCGTGAGCGTCAGCGAGACGAAGCCGGACACCAGGATCGCGACGGAGATGGTGACCGCGAATTCGCGGAACACGCGCCCCACCACGCCGCCCATGAACAGGACGGGGATGAACACCGCCACCAGCGACAGGGTCATGGAGATGATGGTGAAGCCGATCTCCCGCGCGCCAATGATGGCCGCCTTGAACGGCTTCACGCCCATCTCGATGTGCCGGTAGATGTTCTCCAGCACCACGATGGCGTCGTCCACCACGAAGCCGACGCACAAGGTGAGCGCCAGCAGCGTCATGTTGTTGATGGAGAAGTTCAGCACCCACATGGCCGCGAAGGTGGCCACGATGGATAAGGGCAGCGCCAAAGACGGGATCAGCGTCGCCCGCACGTTGCGCAGGAACAGGAAGATCACCATCACCACGAGGACGATGGCTTCCATCAGCGTCTTCTGGACGTCGTGAACCGCGTCGCGAATGGAGACGGAGCGGTCGTTCAGCACCTCGATGTTCACCGCGCCGGGCACCTGGGCGCGGTACTGGGCGAGATGAGCGCGCACCTCGTCCACCACCGCCACCGTATTGGCGTCGGGCTGGCGCACCACGGCGAGCACGATGGAGCGGTCGTCATTGAACCAGCTCGCCACGCGCTCGTTCTCGACGCCGTCGGTTACCCGCGCGATCTCGTCGAGGCGCACCGGAGCGCCATTGCGCCACGCCACGACAATTCGGCGAAAGGGCTCGGCGGAGGCCTTCGCCGTTCCCATGTCGATGGTGAGGTTCTGCTTCGGGCCGGAAAGCTGGCCGATGGGGGTGTTGGAAGCGGCCGCCTCGATGGCGGTGCGGATATCCGCCGCCGAAATGTTGCGCACGCCAGCCGCCGCCGGATCCACCCGGACGCGCACGGCATATTTCTGGGTGCCGAAGATCTGCACCTGGGCGACGCCCGGAAGCTGGGAGATCTGCTGGCCGATGATGGTGTCGGCATATTCGTTCACCGACGAGAGCGGCAGCGTGTCCGAGGAGACCGCCAGAAGGATCACTGGCGCGTCCGCCGGATTGACCTTGCGGAAGCTCGGCGGCGTGGTCATCTCGTCAGGCAATTGCCGCTGCGCCACCGACAGGGCCGACTGCACGTCGAGCGCCGCATCGTCGATGTTGCGGGACAGGTCGAACTGGATGGTGATGGAGGTCGAGCCCTGGGTGCTCGACGAGGTGAGCGAGGTGATGCCCGAAATGGTGGAGAGCTGGCGCTCGATGACGGTGGCGACCGCCGAAGCCATGGTCTCCGGGCTCGCGCCGGGAAGGGTCGCGGTGATGTTGATGGTGGGAAAGTCCACCCGCGGCAGCGCCGCCACGGGCAGGAGCCGATAGGCGAACAGGCCCGCCACGATCAGCGAGAGCATCATGAGGCTCGTCATGACCGGGCGGCGGATGCACATTTCCGAGAACATGACGTCAGCTCCCGGCGGTTGCCGTCCCGGTTTGACTCTTGATGTCCACCTTGGCGCCGTTGCGCAGGGCAAGCTGGCCCTGGGTCACGACCACCTCGCCGCCCGAGAGGCCGGCCGTGATCACCGCCTCGCCGTCCACCGTGCGGTTGACGGTGACCTGCTTCACCTTGGCGGCGCCGTTCTCCACGGCGAAGACGAAGGTGCCGGTCTGCCCGCTCTGGATCGCCTCGGCCGGCACCGCAACCATGTTGGGCTCCATGCGGAGCGTCACGGTGACGTCGCCCAGCGTGCCGGGCCAGAGCCGCTCGTCGGCATTCTCGAACATGGCCCGCACCATCAGGGTGCCGGTCTGCGGGTCGATGGTGTTGTCGAGGGCCACCACCTTGCCGCCGCTGACGCGCTCGTTGCTGCCCTGGAGGCGGAACTGGACGCCGGCCTGGCTCATATTGGTGCGCAGTTCGGCGAGATAGCGCTCGGGCACGCCGAAGGCGATGTAGATGGGCTTGATCTGGCGGATGGTGGCGAGGGTGTCGTCCACCCGGATCACCGCGCCGGGCCGCACGCCCGAGACGCCCATGCGCCCGGTGACCGGCGCCTTGATCTCATAATAGGTGCGCTGCACCTCGAGGTTCTGGAGATTGGCCTCGTCCTGCTGGACGGTGGCCTTCTGCATGTCCGCCGTGGTCTTGGCGTCCTCCACCTGCACCTGGGAGACCGCGCTGCGCGCCAGCAGGCCGGTATAGCGGTCCACGTCGCGCAGGGCCTTTTCAAGCTGGGTCTTGTCCTTGGAAAGGGTGGCCTTGGAGTTGAGGATCTGGGCGTCGATCTCGCGCGCGTCGAGGACGAACAGGACGTCGCCCTCCTTGACCGCCGATCCGTCCTCGAACTTCACCTGATCGACGCGGCCCGCAACGCGGGTGCGGATCGTCACGGTCACCAGCGGCTCGACGGTACCCAGCGCCTCCACGCGCAGTGGCATGGCCTTGCGCACGGCGGTCGCCACCATCACTGGGACGCCGTTCTGTGAGGGTGATGTCTGTGCGTTGGCTGCGGTGGGATTTTTGCCCCCCAGCATCCCGTTAGACCAAGCCCAGCCCGCGGCGCCGAATGCCGCCAGGATGCAAAGGGTGAGGATGACCCTCAAACCCCGCGATCGTGTCCCCGCTGCCATAAGGTCTCCGACCCCCTCTTTGGCCCGCCCCGCACAGCAGGCACGCCCCCAGCTTCGAATTTACACGCGCACGAGTGTATACGCGATCACGATATTGTTCGTGGCCGGCCGCATTCTTGTCACTTTTGATATAAATTCCAAGCCCGCCGCGTGCCGCAACGTCAGCCTAAGCCCTTGAACGCGCCCGCCAACCGCTCCAGCGCACCGTCCAAGGTGGCGTCGCGTTTGGCGAAGCAGAAGCGCACAACGGAGCGCACGGCGTCCTGCGCATAAAAGGCGGAAACGGGGATTGCGGCCACGCCATACCGCTTCACGAGGTCGAGGCAGAACGCCTCGTCGTCCAGCTTGGAGTCGATGGCGGCAAGATCGACGGAGAGGAAATAGGTGCCCGCGCTGGGCAGCACCGGGAAGCCCAGCGCCTTCAGCCCGTCGGCAAGCCGGTCGCGCGCCCGCTGGAGCTCGGTCCGCATGCCCTCGAAATAGGCATCTTCCTTGCCGAGCCCATAGGCCACCGCCGCCTGGAGGTTCGGCGGGGTGGTGAAGGTGAGGAATTGGTGGGCCTTGCTCAGCACCTTCATGAGGGGCGGGGCGGCGCAGACGAGGCCCACCTTCCAGCCCGTCATGCCGAAGATCTTGCCGGCGGAGCCGATCTTCACCGTGCGCTCCCGCATGCCGGGAAGGGACATCATGGGCACATGGCGCCGGCCGTCGAAAATGACGTGCTCCCAGACCTCGTCGCACACGGCAAACGCATCAAAGGCGATGCAGGCATCCGCGAGGAGCTGCATTTCCTCCCGGCTATGGACGATGCCGGTGGGGTTCTGCGGATTGTTGAACAGGACCAGCTTGGTGCGCGGGGAGAATGCCGCCTCCAGCGCCGCGGGTGTGATGCGCCAATGCGGCGGCTCCAGCCGGATCAGGCGCGGCACGCCGCCGGCGCGCAGGACGAGGGGCAGATAGGCATCGTAGAGGGGCTGGAACAGCACCACCTCGTCGCCCGGCTCGATGAGCGAGAACAGCGCGCCCGCCAAGGCTTCGGTGGCGCCTGACGTGACCATCACCTCGCTGTCCGGGTCGAGCTCCACGCCTTGCCAGTGGCGATAATGCGCCGCCGCCGCCCGGCGCAGCTCGGGAAGGCCCATCATGGGCGGATACTGGTTCCAGCCGTCCACCACCGCCTCGGCCGCCTTGGCGCGCACGTCGGCGGGGCCGGGATCGTCCGGGAAACCCTGGCCGAGATTGATGGCCTGATGCTCGCGCGCCAGCGCCGACATCACTTCGAACACGGTGGTGGGAAGGTCGGCGAACACCGGATTGAAGGTGCGCGCGCTCTGGCGCGAGGCAGCAGCGAGGGTCATGGCGGGGGATGTTTAACTGGTTTGCAGGGTGCGGGGAAGTTCGCGAATCCTGAAGGGCAAGCACGCAAAGCGGATGGGGACGCCGGGTCGCATACAGGCGGTAAAATTGCGACTTCATGCGGCCTCAAGCTATTCTGAATCCCCTGCGGTGAGGATTTTGCAGCATGGCGAAGCTCGTCTTTGGAATGAACCAGTCCCTGGACGGCTACGTCGACCACCAGGAAATGTCGACAGGCCCCGCCCTCTTTCGTCACTGGATAGAGCATGTGCGCGGCCTGGCGGGCAGTGTGTACGGTCGCCGCATGTACGAGACCATGCGTTATTGGGACGAAGATCGTCCTGAGTGGAGTGCGGAGCAACGCGAGTTCGCGGCAGCGTGGCGGCGCCAGCCGAAATGGGTCGTGTCGCGCTCGTTGAAGTCGGTGGGCCCCAACGCCACACTTATCGAAGACGACATCGAGGCGGTGATACGTGGCCTGAAGGACAGGCTTACCGGGGAGATTACAGTTTCCGGACCGGACCTGGCGCAAAGTCTGACCGACCTTGGTCTTATTGATGAGTATCGGCTCTATTTTCACCCCGTCGTGCTTGGTCGCGGCAAGCCATTCTTCGCCGGCCCACGGCCACCACTCCGCTTTGTTTCCATCGATCCCGTTGGCGAGGGCGTGATGAGGCTGACGTACGTTCCTGCTTGATCGCGCGTCTCGCCAGACGGACACGGACTCTCAGTCGACCTCAATCCACTAGGCGGAACGCACCTGCGGCGCCCCAAGTGGCTCCAAAGCGGCGACGAGTTCGTCCTCGGTGACGGTGGAGAGCGGCTTCATCAGCTTCGCCGCCTCGGTGCGCCGGCCGGCACGCATCACCAGGATCACGGTTTCCGCGCCGCCGCAGGCCGGGTCGCCGCAGGCGATCTCGGTAACGGAGACGGTGGCCTCTTCATCCAGGCCGAGCACATGGCGGACCTTGTCCGCAAGGTCGCGGGCGGCATCCCGCGCCGCGGTGCGGGCGCCCTGCCCGTCAGCACGGCCCCGCATGAACAAACGCACCATACGCTCCTCCGAACGCCCCGGCCCCGAAGGATAACGGAAGATAGGCGCGGCCTCACCCCCCGTCGATGCGATCTGAGGCCCGGGAAGCGATGCGCCGGGCACGCCGCATGAAGCGCCCCACCTTGCCCCCGCCGTTTTCCCCAGCGGCCTGCTCGAAGCGCAGGGCCACCTGCGTCACCCGCCCCGCGTCGACAGCGCGCACCTCGATGGTGGCGTGGCCCAGCGGAAACCGCATGCCGGGAAGGGGACGGTCGTCGGTGCGGTCGGCGAACACGTCGGCAATGGTGAGGTGCCGTTCGGCCTCGGATGCGGGCAGGCCGTAGAGATCGGCCACATCGCCGATGCGCACGTCGCCGGAGAAGGGAAAGGCGGCGGCATCCGCCCAGACCTGCGGCGCGGTCATGAACACCCGGTCGAGCTGCGGAACACGCTTCGGCGGCACCAGCAGATAGACATAGTCCCGCGCCACCAGCGTCCCCGCTTCAGTGGCGTCGAGGATGTGGCCGCCCCGCACCACCAGGACGGGCCGGGCCCAGGCCGGCAGCAGGCCGGGGGTGATGGGCGGCATGTCCAACGCCACGGGATAGCCCACCAGTTCGTGCTCGCTCTGGCCGGGCAGGTCGATCTCGAAGCGCTGCGGCTCGCGCATGGGCTCGGACAGGGCCACGTCGAGCCGGCGCGCGGCGAATACCAGCGTGGTGCCGTGCAGCAGCAGCGACACCAGCACCACGATGAAGGCGATGTTGAAGAAAACGTCCGCCATCTCCACGTGGGCGAGCATGGGGATGGTGGCGAGGAAGATGGAGACCGCCCCGCGCAGCCCCGCCCAGGACACGAAGATCTTCTCGCGGACCGAGAAGCCGAATCGGGTCAGGCAGGCGAACACCACGGCTGGGCGCGCCACCAGGATCAGGAAGGCCGCAATGGCGAGCCCGGCCGGCACCATCACCATGAGGCGGTGCGGCGTCACCAAAAGGCCCAACATGGTGAACATCACGATCTGGCAGAGCCATGTCACCGTGTCGTGGAAGCTGGTGATGCCTGCGATGCCGCGCACCGGCCGGTTGCCGAGCACGATGCCCGCCAGATAGACGGCGAGAAAGCCGGAGCCGTGCAGCAGCGAGGTGAAGGCGAAGGTGAGCACGGCGAAGGCCACCACCAGCACCGGCTGCAGCCCGCCGGGAAGGTCCACGCGGTTGAGGAAGACGGCGAGCACAAGGCCGGCGACCACGCCCATGACCGCGCCCACCGCCATCTCGGTGACGGCGCCGGCGACGATGGCCCAGCCGAGGTCGCCCGTGCCCTCGGTGATCAGCTCCACCAGCAGCACCACGAGAAACACGGCGGCCGGGTCATTGGTGGCAGATTCGATCTCGATGACCGCGTCGAGCCGGCGACCGAGCTTGAGGCCCTGCGCGCGCACCAGGAACAGCACGGCCGCCGCATCGGTGGAGGCGACGATGGCGCCCACCAGAAGGCCCTGGAGCAAAGAGAGGCCGAGCAGCGGGATGGCGGCGAGCGCCACGAGCCCCGCCGTCGCCACCACCCCGACCGTCGAAAGCAGCGCCGCCGGCCCGATGGCGCCGCGCATGCTGGAAAGGCGCATGCGCAGCCCGCCGTCGAACAGGATCACCGCCAAGGCGGCGGAGCCCACCATGTAGGTGAGCCAGTAATCAGCGAAATGGATGCCGCCCGGTCCGTCCTCGCCCGCCACCATGCCGACCAAGAGGAAGACCAGGAGGATCGGCGCCCCGAACCGCGCGGCGACGAGGCTCGACACCGTACCCGCCACCACCAGGGCCGCGCACACCAGCAGAACCAGGTTGGACAGGAAAACGGCATCCATCTACGGCATCACCCCCGGACCGAGACATCCGACCAAACATTACGGGGATTCGACAGTAGCCGCTCCGCTTTATGAAGCGTATGGTGCCCGCGACCCTGTCATGCGCTTGAAAGTCGTTCCGGGGGGAGCGCCGCCATGATTGGGTGGGGAAACGAAGCCATGTCCATGGATTCCTCCGCCTATGCTTATTTGGTAAAAGCTTACTTGCTTACCTCATCCGGTGCGCTTCTGCCGGAACCCGACACAGTCTGCTTTGATCTTGATCTGGCTTTGGAAATTGCCGAAACCGACCGCACCTATGCTGCCGGGCTTGCGGTCTATGCTCTGGGCGTGGATGGGGGCCTGCTGGCCGATTTCCCGCTGGTGAGCCATGGCATGCCGGTGCCGCTGGCAGTCTCCACGGCGATGCAATACCCACACGCTGCGGTTGCTTGAAGGCCAGATTACCCTCTCCTGAGTGGTTCAACCTTATTCCCTCTCCCGCTTGCGGGGGAGGGTTTAAGGAGGGGAAGGGCTGTCTCTCAGGTTTTCCGGCGCGGGTTCTGCTTGAAGAGCCCCCTCCCCAGCCCTCCCCCGCAAGCGGGAGAGGGAGCGCATCTCGCGCTGGCGGGACCTCAGCCGCGCCCGTTCGCGTACCGCATGGCCTCGATGGCTGAGCGGAAGCGCAGGACACGCACGCTCTTGCTGCCGCAGATATCGCACCTCAGCTTGACGGCGGCGGGATCGGACCCGTCGTCGAGCGGAAGGCGGTCCTTGTTCAGGCCGATGATGGAGCGGCGGCGGCAACGGGGGCATTCAGCGCAAAGCATGGCGCATATGTCTCCGCCAATAACGCCCGCAATGAGGCTGGCTCATTCGCCGATGCGGTAGCCGATGCCCGGCTCGGTGAGGATGAGGGACGGGGCGGCGGGGTCGCTCTCCAGCCGCTGGCGCAGCTGTCCCACATAGACGCGCAGATATTGCGTGTCGTGCACGTGGGCCGGCCCCCACACCGCCTGGAGGATCTGGCGGTGGGTGAGCACGCGCCCCGCATGGCGGGCGAGGAAGGAGAGCAGGTCGAACTCCTTGGGCGTCAGCTTCACCTCCACCCCGTCGCGGGTCACGCGATGGCGGGCGCGGTCGATCTCCACGCTGCCCACATGCAGCACCGGCTCCTCGTGGGTGCCGCCGGACGCGGTGCGCAGGGCCACCCGGATGCGGGCCATCAGCTCGCCCACGGAGAAGGGCTTGTTGACGAAGTCGTCGGCGCCGAGGTCCAGCGCCTCGATCTTCTCCGCCTCCCTGTCCCGCGCCGAGAGGACGATGACGGGGATGCGCGACCATTCCCTGAGGCGGCGGATCACCTCCTTGCCGTCCATGTCAGGCAGGCCCAGATCCAGCAGCACCACTTCGGGCGGGTGGGTGGCGATCTCGCGCAGGCCGCTCGTCCCGTCATCCGCCCGCGCCACGCGATAGCCGGCGGCGGACAGCGCGGGCGCGAGGAAACGGTGGATGGCCGCCTCGTCGTCCACCACCAGGACCAGGGGGTCGCTCATGGCGCCTCCTCCGCGACGGGCAGCAGGAAGGAAATGCGCAGGCCGCGCCCCTGCCCGGGCACCGGGCTCTCGGCGCGCACCGTGCCCCCATGGGCCTCGATGATCCCCTTGGCGATGGCGAGGCCGAGCCCCGCCCCCTCCCCGCCATCGGCCCCCTCGCGGGCGGCGCGGACGAACTTCTCGAACACATGATCCAGCAGCTCGGGCGCGATGCCGACGCCGGTATCGGTCACGGAGAGCACCATGTGCGCGCCCTCGCGCCGGGTCGCCACATTGATCGCCGCCCCCTCCCCCGCATGCACCACCGCATTCCCCACCACGTTCGACAAGGCCTGGCCCAGCAGGATGGGGTCGGCGACGATCAAGGGCAAATCAGGCTCCTGTTCCACCGAGATGTCGGGACGCCCCCAGCGGCGGCGCGCGGCGGCGACCACCTGATGGACCACTTCGGAAAGATCAGTCCAGTCGCGGCGCAGGTCCAGGGCGCCGGCCTCAAGGCGGGTGATGGCGAGGAGGTTGCGCACCATGCCGTCCAGATGCTCCGCCTCCTCGCGCACCTGGAGCAGCAAATCGCGCCGCTGCTCGGGATCGATGCGGTCGCCATAGTCGGAGAGGCTGGAGGCCGCCCCCAGGATGGAGGAGAGCGGGGTGCGGAAATCATGGCTGATGGAGGCGAGAAGAATGTTGCGCACCCGCTCCGCCTCCGCCGCGCTCTTCACCCCCGCCATCTCGTCCGCCAGCGCCGCGCGCACCAAGGCCGAGGCGGTCTGGTCCGCGAGCGTGTCGAGAAGCACGCGCTCCTCGGGATCGAGCCCGGGGCGGCTCGCCAGATGCTCGATGCCGAGCACGCCAACGTTTCCCTGCTGGCCCCGCAGCGGCAGGAACAGCCAGGGCACGCTCGGCAGCGTGCCGGTGCGCGCACCGGCCGGCTCGCCGCGCTCGAATGCCCAGCGGGCGGCGCTGAGCGATGCGGTGTCGAGCCGGTCTTCCGGCGGCCACGCGGCGGCGAGCTGGAGGTTGCCGTCCCGCGCCACCAGGACAGTGGCCGGGCGGCCGAGGATGGCGTGCACCTCGGACGCCGCCCCGTCGGCGATGGAATGAGTGTCCGCCAGGGCGGACAGCTTGCGGGTAAACTCGAACAGGCGCCGGGACGCCCGCACCCGCTGGATCGCCGCCTTGGCCTGCTCCCGCGCCCGCCCGGCCACCGCCGACATGAGCACCGCGATGACGAGGAAGGCGATGAGCGCCAGCACCTCGTAGGGCTTCGCCACGGTGAAGGTGTAGATCGGCTCGATGAAGAAGAAATTGTAGGCCAGCGCCGAGAGCACGGACGAGAAGATGGCCGGCCAGACGCCGTACATGATGGCCGGCACCACCACCGCCAGCAGATAGACCATGGAGACGTTGGGCAGCGGCACGAGCTCGGTGAGCTTCTCCCCCACCACGGTCGCGATGGCGACGCTCAGGGTGGCTGCGAAGTATGCGGACGGCAGCCCGATCGGCGGCAGGCGGCGCGGGGAGGCCCCCTCGCCCGGCTCGGCGGAGAAGGTCACCACATGGACCGCGATGCCGCTCGCCTTGCGCACCAGGGCATCGGCGAGGGTGCGGACGAAAGTCCGCTTGAGGCGAGAAGGCCGGGCCTGCGCCACCACGATCTGCGTGACATTCTCGAACCGCGCCATGCGCAGCAGTTCGTCCACGAGGTCGGACCCCACGAGGGAGCGCGTCTCGGCGCCCAGGCTCTCCGCGAGGCGCAGCGCCGCGTCCACGCGCTGGCGGCCGGCGGCGTCCATGGTGGCGCCGGGGCGCTCCACGGTCACGGCGAACCAGGGCGCGTCGGCCAGATCCGCAAGGCGCTTCGCCTCGCGCACGACCCGTTCCCCTGAGATGTCGGGGCCGACGCAGACCAGGATGCGCTCGCCCGCCGCCCACGGCCCCTCGATGGCGCCGCCCTGCATGTGCTCCACAAGGTCGCTGTCCACCCGCGCGGCGACGCGGCGCAGCGCCAGCTCGCGCAGGGCGGTGAGGTTGGACGGCTTGAAGAAGCGCTCGATGGCGCGGGCTGCCGTGTCCTGCACATAGACCTTGCCCTCGCCAAGCCGCTTCAGCAGTTCTTCGGGGGGCAGGTCCACGAGGAGCACTTCGTCCGCATCCTGAAGCGCGGTGTCCGGCACGGTCTCGCGGACCCGGACGCCGGTGATGCGCTGCACCACCTCGTTGAGGCTTTCCAGATGCTGGATGTTGAGCGTGGTCCAGACGTCGATGCCTGCGTCCAGCAGGTCCCGCACATCCTGCCAGCGCTTGGGATGGCGGCTGCCGGGCACATTGGAATGAGCGTATTCGTCCACCAGCAGCAGGCGGGGACGCCGTGCCAGAGCGCCTTCCAGGTCGAATTCCGGCACCAGATGGCCGCGATAGGGAATGGAGCGGCGCGGCAGGAGTTCGAGGCCCTCCATGGCCGCCTCGGTCTCCTGGCGCCCGTGGGTCTCGACGATGCCCACCACCACGTCCCCGCCGCCGGCCTTGGCGGCGCGGGCGGCCTGGAGCATGGCGAAGGTCTTGCCGACGCCGGGCGCCGCGCCGAGGAAGACGCGCAGCTTCCCCCTGCCCTCCCGCTCCGCCATGGCGAGCAGGGCATCGGGCGAGGCGCGCGGTTTGTCCTCCAGGTTCATGGGTGTCCGAGCGATCCTTCCTGATCGACCTTTGCGGTTTTACATGCGGTTGCCAAGCGGGGACAGGATCCCGGCCGGGCGCTACGCTATCCCCTCTCCCGCTTGCGGGGGAGGGTTAGGGAGGGGGCCGGCCGCAGGCCGGAGGACGCTGGGAAATAGGAGAGGTCGCCTCTGCCCCCTCCCCAGCCCTCCCCCGCAAGCGGGAGAGGGAGTCTAGCAGCGACCTCGGACAAGTACCGCTCACTTCAGCGCATCGAGCGCCAAATTGAGCTTCAGCACGTTCACGCGGGGCTCGCCGAACACGCCGAGGTCCCGGTCCTGCGTCTGCTGGGCCACCAGGGTCCGCACCCGCGCCTCGGGCAGGCCCCGCGCCTTGGCGACGCGGGCCACCTGTAGCAGAGCGAAGTCCGGCGAGATGTCCGGGTCGAGGCCGCTGCCGGAGGTGGTGACGGCATCCGCCGGGATCGGGCCGGCAGCCCCGCCCTCCCGAAGGGTCGCCACGTCGGCGACGATGCGGTCCTTCAGCTTGGCGCTGGTGGGGGCGAGGTTGGAGCCCGAGGAGGCGGCCGCATCATAGCCGTTGCCGGCGGCGGACGGGCGAGGATGGAAATACCCCTCCCCCGCATTCGCCTGGCCGATGAGCGCGGAGCCCACCACCTTGCCGTCGCGGACGATGAGGCTGCCGTTCGCCTTTCCCGGCATCACCGCCTGGGCGATGCCGGTCAGAGCGAGGGGGTAAGCGAGGCCCGTGATGGCCGACAGGGCGACCAGGGCCACGAGTGCGGGGCGCAATTGGTTGAGCATGTGTGCCTCCTCCTTCAGGCGAGGCCGAGTGCGGTCACGACCATGTCGACGAGCTTGATGCCGATGAAGGGCACCACCACGCCGCCGAAGCCGTAGATGATGAGATTGCGGGTGAGCACCGCCGAGGCGCTCGCCGGGGTGTAGCTGACGCCGCGCAAAGCGAGCGGGATCAGCGCAATGATGATGAGCGCGTTGAAGATCACCGCCGAGAGGATGGCGCTCTGGGGCGTGGAGAGCCCCATGATGTTGAGCACCCCCAGCTCGGGAATGGCGGCGATGAACAGCGCCGGGATGATGGCGAAGTATTTCGCCACGTCGTTGGCGATGGAGAAGGTGGTGAGCGCGCCGCGCGTCATCAGCAATTGCTTGCCGATGCCGACGATCTCGATGAGCTTGGTGGGATCGCTGTCGAGATCCACCATGTTGCCCGCCTCGCGCGCCGCCTGGGTGCCGGTCTGCATGGCGACACCAACGTCGGCCTGCGCCAAGGCAGGCGCGTCGTTGGTGCCGTCACCGCACATCGCCACGAGACGGCCCTGACGCTGCTCGTTGCGGATGTAGGAGAGCTTGTCCTGCGGGGTGGCCTCGGCGATGAAATCGTCGACGCCCGCCTCGGAGGCGATGGCGGCGGCGGTGATGGGGTTGTCGCCCGTCACCATCACCGTGCGGATGCCCATGCGGCGAAGCTCGGCGAAGCGGTCCTTGATATCCGGCTTCACCACGTCCTTCAGGTGGATGACACCCAAAAGCTTGCCATTCTCCGCAAGACCCAGCGGCGTACCACCGGACCGGGCGATGCGCTCCACCGCCGCGGCGAACTCGGACGCCTCCGCCACCTTCCGGCCGCCGGCCGTCTCGGAGGCGAAGCGGCGCACCGCGTCGATGGCGCCCTTGCGGAGCTTGCGTCCCTCAAGGTCCACGCCCGAAAGCCGGGTCTGGGCCGAGAAGGGGATGAAGCTCGCATTCTCAGGCATGCGGGTGACGTCGAGCCCGTTCTTCTCCCGCACGAGCGCGAGGATGGAGCGGCCCTCCGCCGTCTCGTCCGCCAGCGAGGCGAGCATGGCGGCCTCGGCGGCCTCCCGCTCGGACACGCCCGGCACCGGGATGATCTCGGTCGCCATGCGGTTGCCGAAGGTGATGGTGCCGGTCTTGTCCAAAAGCAGCGTGTCGATGTCGCCCGCCGCCTCCACCGCGCGGCCGGACATGGCGAGCACGTTGTGGCGCACGAGGCGGTCCATGCCGGCGATGCCGATGGCCGAGAGCAGGCCGCCGATGGTGGTGGGGATGAGCGTCACCAGCAGCGCGACCAGAACCGGGATGGCGAGCGCCGTGCCTCCATAAAGGCCGAGGCCGTAGAGGGTCACGACGGCGATCAGGAAGATCAGCGTCATGCCCACCAGAAGGATGGTGAGGGCGATCTCGTTCGGCGTCTTCTGCCGCTCGGCGCCTTCGACGAGGGCGATCATGCGGTCGATGAAGGAGGAGCCGGGCGCGGCGGTGATGCGCACCACGATATGGTCGGAGACAACAGTGGTGCCGCCGGTGACCGCCGAGCGATCGCCGCCGCTCTCGCGGATCACCGGGGCGGATTCACCCGTGATGGCCGCCTCGTTCACGGAGGCAATGCCCTCCACAATCTCGCCGTCACCGGGGATCAGATCGCCGGCTTCCACCAGCACATGATCGCCCACCTTCAGATCGAGGGCGGAGACACGGGTAAAGCCGTTGAGGTCGCCGGGCACCGCGAGGCGCTTGGCGACCGCATCGACGCGGGCGCGCTTCAGGCTCTCCGCCTGGGCGCGGCCCCGCCCTTCCGCCACCGCTTCCGCGAAATTGGCGAACAGGACGGTAAACCACAGCCAGGCCATGATCTGCCCGGTGAAGGCCACTGGTGCCCCCTGCGCGAGATCGCGGAGGAACAGCACGGTGACGAGGGCCGCCACCACCTCGGTGACGAAGATCACGGGGTTCTTCACCAGGAGGCGCGGATCGAGCTTCTTCAGGGCGTCCAAGGCCGCGCGGGAGAAGATTTCAGGTGTCGCGACGGAGGCGACGGTTTTTGGGGACATGGGACTAAGCTCCCGAGGGATCAGAAGGTCTGGCCGGCGAGCATCTGCACCTGCTCGGCGATGGGGCCGAGGGCGAGCGCCGGGAAGAATTGAAGGCCGCCCAGGATCAGGATGACGCCGATCAGGAGGGCGACGAACAGCGGGCCGTCGGTGGGGAACGTCCCGCTCGAAGGCGCGAGCCGCGTCTTGGCCGCCAGCGAGCCGGCGATGGCCATCATGGGCACGATGTAGGCGAAGCGCCCCAGCAGCATGGCGAAGCCGATGGTGGTGTTCCACCAGGGCGTGTTCGCCGAGAGCGAGGCGAAGGCGGAGCCGTTATTGCCGGTGCCGGAGGCATAGGCATAGAGGATCTCCGTCAGGCCGTGGGGGCCGGCATTGCCAAGGCCCGCGAGGGGCCCGGGCAGCACCGCCGCCAGCGAGGAGAAGCCGAGCACCGAGACCGGCAGGACGAGGCTGGCGAGCACCGCCATCTTCACTTCCTTGGCCTCGATCTTCTTGCCGAGATATTCCGGGGTGCGGCCCACCATGAGGCCCGCCACGAACACGGCGATGATCGCCATCACCAGCATGCCATAGAGGCCGGAGCCGACGCCGCCGGGCAGGATCTCGCCCAGCTTCATCATGACGAGCGGCACCATACCGCCGAGCGGCGTGAACGAGCCGTGCATGGAGTTCACCGCGCCGGTGGACAGGCCCGTGGTCACGGTCGCCCACAGGGAGGACAGAGCGATGCCGAAACGCACCTCCTTGCCCTCCATGTTGCCGCCGGCCGGATCGAGCCCGGCGGCCTGGAGCACCGGCGTGCCGGTGGCCTCGGCCCAGTAGCAGGCCGCGACGCCCGCCACGAGCAGGATCATCATGACGCCGAGGAGGGCATAGCCCTGGCGCTTCGAGCCGATGAGCCGGCCGAAGGCGAAGACGAGGGCCACCGCGATCACCAGCATCTGCCAGATCTCGAGCATGTTCGCGAGGGCGTTCGGATTCTCGAACGGGTGCGCGGCGTTGGCGTTGAAGAAGCCGCCGCCATTGGTGCCGAGCTGCTTGATGGCGATCTGGGAGGCCACCGGGCCGAGGGAGATGGTCTGCTGCGCGCCATCGAGCGTGGTCGCGGTCGCGGAGGCGTCCAGGGTCTGCGGGATGCCGAGGGCGATGAGCGCGATGGCCGTGACGAAGGCCAGCGGCAGCAGCACGTAGAGGGTGGAACGGGTCATATCCACCCAGAAATTGCCGATGCCCGTGGCATTGGACCGAGCGAAGCCCCGCACCAGCGCGACCGCCAGGGCAAGCCCTGTGGCGGCGGAGAGGAAGTTCTGCACCGCGAGCCCGAACATCTGGGTGAAGTTGCTCATGGTGGCTTCGCCCACATAGGACTGCCAGTTCGTGTTGGCCACGAACGAGACCGCCGTGTTGAAGGCGAGGTCCGGCGTGGTGCCGGCAAAGCCCTGGGGGTTCAGCGGCAGCAGGTCCTGCAGGCGCAGGATCGCATAGAGCAGCACGAAGCCGGCGGCGTTGAACGCCAGCATGCCGAGCGTATAGGCGACCCATCCCTGTTCGGAGGTCGGATTGACCCCGGCGACACGGTAGACGAGCCGCTCGACGGGACCGAGAATGGGATGGAGGAAGGTGCGTTCACCCGCATAGACCCGTGCCATGAAGGCGCCGAGCGGCGCGGCGGTGCCGATCACCACCACGAAGAGCAATGCGATTTGAAGCCAGCCGTTGGAGGTCATGGCAGTTGGTTCCAGGTGTGTTGTTGTGTGAAGGGGCGCTCAGAAGCGCTCAGGCTGCAGCAGCGCGGCCAGGAGGTAGGCCGCAAGGCCCAGCGAGACGGCCGCCGCGAGGATGAGATCGATCATGGCGTCGCCTTCACGCCTGAGCCGCCCAGCGGGCGTAGAGCGCCATCAGCGCGAAGAAGAAAAGGCCAAGGGCCAGGTAGAGAATGTCGAGCATGGTTTGAAACCTCTCATCGAGGCCTCAGCAGTTAGTCCCGACCCTCTAAAGGTGCGATATGGCCTTGGGGGAACCAGCATAAGGAATGCATAAAGATGCCCGCCGGACGCCTGCGGGACGCGGCCCTGAAGTGGCTTATCTGTTGATCTCCACCAGAAGGACCCAGGCCTCCGTCACCGCCTTGACGATGGAGAGGATCATCCCCGCCGCGAGCCAGTAGACGCCGGCAGCATCGCCCATGGCGAGCAGCACGCCGGCCACGAGATAGGGAAGCGCGGAGAGCTCAAACAGGACGAAATTGAGCAAATAGGCCTTGCGAAGAACCCTGGCCGCCTTGGTCAGCGAGATCTCGATGGCCGTGCCGACGGCGAGCATCAGGACGGCGAAGAACAGCACCTCGACCGCCAGCAGGCGAAGTCCCTGGTTCGGGACCAGGAAGATCAGCGAGAGGATCAACACGATCAGCAGAAGGATGAGGGCCAGCAGCGCCCGGTTGGGCAGGCCCGGCGAGGCCAGGATCTTCGGCAGGTTCAGCGAGACGCCCACGAACAGGAGGCCCAGCAGCGCGGACGAAGCGCCCACCTGAGCACTGAAGAAGTTTGCCCACGCCTCTTCCATGATGCCCGCCCGCGCCTCACGAACCCCTGCGCTTCGACCATTCCCACGGCGGGACGAAGTCGAAGGCCCAGAGACCGGCCCCGGCGGCCTTCGCCTGCGCCGCCTCGGCGGCATATTCATCGGAAAATCGCGGCAGCGCCCAGCCGGCCCGCACCAAGGCGGCGCCGATATCCTGGCCGTTCACGAAGCAGTGCGCCACTTCCCGCGTATAGGCGTCGATCCCGTGGGGGAAGCAGGTGACGGTGGCGATCCCCACGAACGTGTTCAGAAAGATCGAGGCGCGATCCCCGCACCGCCATGTGGCCTTGCCGTTCTTCTCCGTGCAGGTCTGGCTGCTCGGCGGCGCCTCCAGATTGGCGAGGCGGATGCTGTTGCCGCCGATCTCGATGGTGCCGCCGTCGATCACCGCGGCGCGGCCAACCATGGCAAGGTCCTGTCCCGGCACGCGGATCTGCTGCGCCATCGCCGCCGGCGCGAGGAGGCAGAGAACGAGTGCGGCAAGGGCGCGAAGGGCGGTCATGAGCGGACTTTCGCTGCGGAATGCCGCCATCAAAGCAAACCCCGCCGCCGCACGCCAGGGCCGGGGCGAGCGAACAAAAGCCGGCTCCGGTGGGTTTAGCTGGACGTCCGCTGCGAGCGAGGGGTTCAGCAGATGGAAGCGAACGCTCTTTCTTCCCGGCCGCGCGGCATCGGCAACGTCATCGCACCGCCGCGCTTCATCCTGTTCGCATGCGTGCTCTTGCCCGCCAGCGCCGCCGCAGTGTGGCTTTGGGGCTGGCGGCTGGGGCTGATGATCGGGTTCGACGTGGCGAGCCTCGTATTCCTCGCATCCTGCCATTCGCTGTTCGACGACAATCCCAACGACATGCGCGAGACCGCCACGCGGAACGATGCGAACCGCGCAGGGCTGCTGGCAATCACCGTCCTGGTCGTCCTAGTGATCCTTGCGGTGGTGGCCAACGTGCTGATGGACAAGGGGGAAGCCAGCTCGGCCATGATCGTGGTGATCGTCGTGACGCTGGTCGCCGCGTGGCTGTTCGCCAACACGGTTTACGCCATCCACTACGCGCACATGTACTACACGGCGGACGAGGAAAAGAGCGACACCGGCGGCCTCGTATTTCCGGAGACCAAAGAGCCGAACTACTGGGACTTCATCTATTTCGCCTTCTGTCTGGGCATGACCTTCCAGACCTCCGACGTCAACATAACGAGCACCCATTTCCGCGGCGTGGTGACGCTCCATTGCCTCGCCGCCTTCGTGTTCAACCTCGGCGTTCTCGCCTTCACCATCAACGTGTTGAGCGGCTGAGTGCCGGTGTCCTCTGCTGCCAAGGCTGCCCATCGGCGCTGCGCGTGCATGTCATTTAGCTGCTAAGCTAAAGCGCATCTCTTGTCGCCTCCTCCCCCGCAGCCGGAGCAATCCACCATGCCCGCACCTGTCCGCACGCCCTGGGCCTTGAGGCGCCTCGTGCTCACCATGCCGGTCATCGGGCTCTGCATGGCTCCGGGGCTTCGCTGCGCCCTTGCCGATACGTCCCCCGCCCAGGTCGTGGCGATGGCCGTTCCGCCCGAGCAGATCGACAAGGCGCTCGCCGAGCTCGACGACATTGCCGCGACCATCATGAAGCGCAGCGGGATCCCCGGCATGGCGGTCGCCGTCGTCAGGGACGGAAAGACGGTCTACGCGAAAGGCTTTGGTGTCCGGAAGGCGGGCGGAAACGAGCCCGTCGGTGCCGATACGGTGTTCCAGCTCGCGTCCTTGTCGAAATCCCTGGCGGGAACGGTGGTGGCCCAACAGGTGGGCGCCGGCGCCGTGCAATGGGATACGCCGCTCGTCAAGCACCTGCCCTGGTTCCAGTTGAAGGACCCCTGGGTCTCGACCCATGTGACTGTGGCCGACATGTTCAGCCATCGCTCGGGCCTGCCGGACCATGCGGGCGATCATTTGGAGGATTTCGGCTTTGACCGCCGCGCCATCCTGGAGCGCCTGCGCCTCCTGCCCCTGAGCAGCTTCCGGGACACCTATGACTATACGAATTTCGGTCTGACGGCGGGCGCGGAAGCCGTCGCCGTCGCCTCCGGAAAGGATTGGGCGACGCTTTCCGAGGATGCCCTCTACCGGCCGCTCGGCATGGCATCCACCAGCTCCCGCTTTTCGGATTTCATGAAGCAGGCGAACCGCGCCACGCCGCACGTGAAGATCGACGGGGCCTATGTGGCGAAGTTCCAGCGCGAGCCGGACGCCCAGTCGCCGGCCGGGGGCGCAAGCTCCTCCGTCAACGACCTCGCCCGCTGGATGACCCTGGTGCTCCAGAACGGCACGTTCGAGGGCCGCGAGATCATTCCCGCCGCGGCCCTGCTGCCCGCCGTGCGGGCGGAGGTGATTTCCTCGCATTCAGCCACGGCAGATACGCGACCTGGCTTCTATGGATACGGAATAGGGGTCGGCATCACCTCCACGGGGCGGGTCATGCTCAGCCATTCCGGCGCCTTCACCCTCGGCGCGGGCACCCATTACCGGATGCTGCCCGCACTCGGTCTCGGCATTGCGGTGCTGACCAACGCAATGCCCGTGGGCGCCGCCGAGGCCGTGGGCGCCGACTTCTTTGACCGCGTCGAACTCGGACGATCCTCGCGCGATTGGTTTGATGCTTATGGGGCCGTCATGGCCGGGCTGATGACCCCCAGCGGCGAGCTCTCCGGGAAAACGCCGCCCAAGGACCCCAAGCCCGCCGCCGCCCTCTCCACCTATGCCGGCACTTATGCCAACGATTATTTCGGTCCGCTCGACATCTCGGTGAAGGATGGCCGCCTGGAGCTGACCGTGGGCCCGGCGAAGGTGCACCAGACCCTTTCCCACTGGGACGGGAATGTGTTCGCTTTCTCCCCCTTCGGCGAGAACGAAGCGAGCGGCTCCCGCACCGCGGTGACGTTCAAGCAGAACGGCGCGGCGCCCGTGGAAGAGGTGAGCATCGACTATTTGAACGGAGAGGGGATGGGGCGCTTCGTACGGAAACAGGAGCGCCCCGATCGGCGGAGAGCTTCCGCCGCAGCGACCTCACCATACCAAAACCTCGACGGGAGAGAGGCTCGCCCGCGCGAGGTCCTGGTGCATGGCGGTCTCGGCGCGCTCTAGCCGGCCTTGGCGGCGACGATGATGATCTCGACCTTGAACTTGGGCGCAGCCAGCTTGCCCTCACTGGTGGCGCGCGCCGGGGGATTCTCCTTGTCCACCCAGGCGTCCCACACGCTGTTCATCTCAGCAAAATCATTGATGTCCGCGAGCCAGATGGTGGCGGAGAGAATGTTCGCCTTGCTGCTTCCGGCACGCTGGAGCAGATCGTCGATGGAGGCGAGAACGCCACGGGTCTGCGTCGCCACGTCCGGGCCGTCAGCCACCTGGCCGGCGAGATACACGGTGTTGCCGTGAATGACGGCCTCGCTCATGCGGGGGCCTTTATCGAGGCGGACAATAGTCATCTTCGTTTCCTGCTGAAGGCCCGCGAAGGCGCTGCGGGCGAAACTGGAAGGACGCGGCGCGTGCCGCGCTGGCGCATATAGCACCGGCCATTGGAGATGGCAGCCATATCCCGCGGCGGCGCGGCCTTCACTTCTTCCGCAGTTCCCGTGCCCTGCGCGCCTTCTCCTGCGCGATGTCCGCCCGCTCCGCCTCGGCCTTTTCCCTGGCCTCCCGGAGGGCCTTCAGGCGCGCCGTCTTCGCTTGAACTGCGTCCACCTCTGGAATGGTGGAAGAGGCCGCTGGCCGGCTAAACGCCGCCTCGGCCCGGGCCTTCAGATCCTGTGGGTTGTTCGCCAGCTTCCCCTCCACGAATCATCTCGAGCGATGGCATTGCGATGGTCACCGGGGTGCGCGCGCCCCACCCGCGCCTAGCCGGCTCATCAACAAGTTTCGCGACATTATTATCGCTAGATCATTGATATTGCTGGCGACCCCGGCAGGGCTCGAACCTGCGACCTGCCGCTTAGAAGGCGGCTGCTCTATCCAGCTGAGCTACGGGGCCGATGCACCGCTTTTACCCCACCCACGGGGCGGGATCAAAACGCCGAAAGCCCGCAACCCACAGCACGGAACGGGCTCAGTGGGTCCACTGCCCGGCGCGGCGATAGGTGAAATTGTCGGAATAGGCCATGCGGCGGCGGACCGGCTCGTGAGGCTCGAACACCTGGTAGGCGATGTTATGCCGCTCGGCATAGGCGATCGCCTCGTCCTTGGTCTCGAAATGCAGCTTCACCTGGCTGCGCATGTCGCCGGAAGAGGTATAGCCCATCAGCGGCTCCACGGAGCGCGGCTGCTCGGGCTCGTATTCCAGCACCCAAAGCTTGGTCTTGGCGACGCCGGACTGCATCGCATTGCGCGCCGGCCTGAAGATGCGTGCCACCATCGCTCGACCCATCCCCGCTCGCGCGCCGGACCGCTCGTCCGGCGCCATCAAAATTCGAACTTCAATCGTTCTAGCTTAGCGCCCACGCAACTGGCAACGCGGCGGATGCCGCAGGGGCCGGGCCGCGTGGGCGATTTGCGTCAATCGTCGCGATAGACCCGCTCGCGCCGCTCGTGGCGCTCCTGGGCCTCCACGGAGAGGGTCGCGATGGGGCGAGCCTCCAGCCGCTTCAGGGAGATTGGCTCTCCCGTATCCTCGCAATAGCCGTAGCTGCCATCCTCGATGCGCTGAAGGGCGGCATCGATCTTGGCGATGAGCTTGCGCTGGCGATCGCGGGCCCGCAGCTCGATGGAGCGGTCGGTCTCCGAGGAGGCGCGATCCGCAAGATCCGGGTGGTTCTGGTTCTCGTCTTGAAGGTGCTGCAGGGTCTCGCGAGCCTCCTTCAGGATGTCGTCCTTCCAGTTCAACAGCTTCACGCGGAAATACTCCCGCTGCCTGTCGTTCATGAAGGCCTCGTCCTCGCGGGGGCGGTAGTCCTCGTCGATTTGGATCGACATCAGCAATGTCCTCGATACGCCGTCGCTGATCCCGTCAGGTCGCCGCGCTTATAGCCATCCCCTCGCCCGTCGACAACAGGGCTCCGGCCACGAAGCGGCCGCGCGGCGATACAATGGGCGGATTGCACGCAAAATATGCGGGAGCTGAACCGATTGGCGGCAGAGAATGGGCGCCGGACGTGGTCACGCGGCGGTGAATTCCCCGCCGCGCGGCATCACCACCACGCCTTGCCGAGGTTGAACGAATAGCTCAGCGACATGCCGGCCTCGAACTGATTCTCGTTGGTGGTCAGCGGCGAGCTGCCGGCATCGCCCACGAGGCGGCTGTAGGTGCCGTACATGCCCCACATGAAGCCGTTGCCCAGGTTACGGGTCATTTGGGCGGTGACGCCCCAGGATTCGATGCCGCCGCCCGGCTGGTAGACCGGCAGCGGATTGATGAAATAGGACGAGACCGCCGACTGGGTGGGCGAGATGCCGTAGAAGGCATCCATATAGCCCGAGCCGGAGAAGGAGACGCGCGGGCCGAGCGCGAAGCGCCACGGGCCGTAGGGGGCGATGAAGTCCGCGCCCGCATCGCCGACCCAGCCGCTGAAGCCGCCGACGCCGTATCTCATCTCGCCCCGCATGCGGAACCAGGAAACCGGAAACCATTGCAGGAAGCCGCCGATTTCTATGGTCGGATCCACATTGCCGAGGCCGACGAGCTTGGAGGCGTCGTCCTCCTCCCGACCCCAGTTCAGGCTCCAGGCGAGGCCGCCGGAGAAAAACCCATTGTCGAACAGGCCGATGGAGGAGCTGTCGTCCACGCTCTGGAAATCGTACAGCTCGCGCCCTTTGCTGAGGCTGATCACCGGAAAGGGCATGCCCCGGTATTCATTGCTGCCGGGATAGGAGGGCTCGACCCGGACGCCGAGGCCCAGGGTCAGATACCAATTGTCTTCCACGAAGATGAAATCGGGCGCCTTGAAGCCGGGGAAAAGGTTGTTTTCCTGGGCGAAAGCCGGGCACGCGGCGGTAAGCGCCAACACGGTGCCGGCGCAAAGCCGCATCAGTATCCGACCACCCATCACAATACGCCCCAGCCGCAATCAGCCTGCATCCTAGCGCGTCTGCCTTTAAACTTGGTTGCACGGAAGCCACAATTGCCGCCGGATCGCCACAGTGCCGACGCAGCGGCAGCTGCCTTATGTTTCCGCGGTCCGGCCTGCAGGCTCAGCCGGCAAAATGGCTTCCGCCCGCGCTTCCCGCTCCGCCGTGCTCCGGTCGGAGGAATCCATGAGCCGGCCGGCCCAATAGGCGGCGCGGCCGGCAAGGCGGCCCGCAAAACCCCAGGCGAATGAAGGGCCGAAGGGCGCGAAGGCCTCGATGCGGTCGTCCCGCTCGATGATGGCATCGCCGATGAGGTCGGCCGCGAGGCTGGCATTGGCGAGCGGCTCGGCGCCGAGCGCGATGCCGTACCAGACACCGGGCCGGAACGCGCCGATGAGCGGCAGGCCATGGCGTGACGTGCGGACGCGAAATCCACGGGCATGCCCGGCCACGGCGTGCCGCAGCTTGGGATAAAAGCGGGCGGCGTGCCGGCGCAGGGCGCAAGCCGCCGCCACTTCCCCCCGCACGAGCGAGGCGGTGGGCGCGGTGAAGGCAAGGGTGGTGCCGTCCCAGGCGAACCGGACGCCCCGTGCGCCCCCCTCCACCACCGTTTCAGACGGCATGGCCCGCCCCCCGCCGAGAGAGAAAGAGCCCGACACGAAACAGGCTTCTCCGAGGGCGCGGGCAATCCAGGGCGCGGCCGTTCCGAGGCCGCGGTCGGTGGAGAACACCACATGCTCCGCCCGCACGCGATGCGTCGCCGTGTGGAGATATTTGCGCACCCCGTCGAGATCGGTATCCACGAGGGGCGCATGCTCGAAGATGCGGACCCCCGCGGCGCGTGCGGCGGAGGTCAGGACGAGGGGGAGGTCCTCGGCGTCGTATGTACTGGGCTCGGCATCATAGAGCCCGCCGGCGAAGGATTCGATGCCAAGGGCATCCGACATGTCGGCCGGGCTGAGGCGGACGAGTTCGTGGAGGCCGAGCACGTCCCGGGCGGCGGCTTCCTCAAGCACATCCGGCTTTCCCAAAGGCCCCGGCAGCTGGAGGAGGCCCGTCGCCCGCGCCTCCATGCCGAGCACGTCCAGCAGCCGGGTGGCGCTGCGGGCCGCGCCCGCGGAGAGATCATAAAGGCGCCGCACCGAGGCGCGGTCACTGCGGGCGCAGAGCCGGACCGCGGAGAGGCCGAGCCCCGGCCGCACCAGCCCGCTGCCCCGGTAAGGCTCGATCCCGCCCGCATCCAGCAGCACGACGCTGCGGCCGCGCAGGGCCAGAGACACAGCCGCCCACAGCCCCGCCAGCGTGGCGCCCACCACGCAGACGTCGCAATCGAGATCCTCCTGCGGGCCACGCCGGCTGCCGCCCGGAGGTACGGATTGTCCCTTGCTGAAGCTCATGGCGCCTCTTGTCGCAGGCTTCTTCATTGGCAGAAGCTTCGTCTTTGCGCCAGAAGCGAAAATGAAGCGGCCACACGGGATTCGGCCTTCGCTTCCCTCAGGCGGCCCCGCCCTCTAAAATGTGAGTCGCTCTCATGTCACCGATGGTGTGATGCGCCGCCTCATCCTGCTCCGCCACGCGAAGTCCGACTGGCCCGAGGGCATCGCCGATCCCGAGCGGCCCCTGGCCCCCCGCGGGCGCCAGGCGGCACCGCGCATCGGCCGGTATCTGGCCGCGGAAGGCCTCATCCCCGGCCGCATTCTCGTTTCCCCCGCCCGGCGCACCCGCGAGACCTGGGAGCTGGTCTCGGCCCAGATGCCGGGCGTGCCCGCCGGCATGAGCGAGCCACGCATCTATGAGGCGGGCGCGACCCGCCTCCTCGCCGTGCTGCGGGACCAGCCGGCCGAGATCCATACGCTCATGCTCGTGGGTCACAATCCCGGCCTGGAAGACCTGGCCGAGACCCTGGTGCAGCACGGCTCCTCCGCCGCGCGCGACGCCATGGACGAGAAATTCCCCACCGGCGCCGTGGCGGTGATCGACCTGCCGGTGGACGACTGGTCCGCCATCGCCCCCGAGAGCGGGCGGCTCGACCGTTTCGTGACGCCGCGCACGCTCGCGGACGAAACCTAAAGCCATGTCCACCACCACGCGCCTGCTGGACGAGGCGCGGATCGGCCTGCGCGCCGTTGCCGACCGCTTCGAAGACCTTGCGCACCCGACCCTGCGCCTCGGCGTGACGGGCCTCGCCCGCTCCGGCAAGACCGTCTTCACCACCGCATTGGTCCAGGCCCTGACGCAGGGCGGGCGAATGCCGGTGTTCGAGCCGCTGAATTCGGGGCGCATCGGGTCCGCGACCCTGGAGCCGCAGCCCGATGACGCGGTGCCCCGCTTCCCCTTCGAGGACCATTTCCGCACTCTCGCGGAGGCGCGGGAATGGCCGGCCTCCACCTCGCGCGTGAGCGAGCTGCGCCTCGGCATGCGCTACGCGCCGAAGCGCGGCGGCATGCGCTCGCTCACCCTCGACCTCGTGGACTATCCCGGCGAATGGCTGCTGGACCTGCCGCTCTTGGAGATGAGCTACGCCGATTTCAGCCGCGAAAGCCTCACCCTGGCCCGCGCCCCGGCACGGGCGGCGGAGGCGGCGCAGATGCTGGAGGGGCTCGCGGGCGTCGACCCGCTTGCGCCCGCCGATGAGACCATCGCGCGCGGCCTTGCGGCGCGGTTCAAGGATTATCTCGCCGCCTGCCGCAGCGAGCGGGTGGCCATGAGCCTCCTGCCTCCGGGTCGCTTCCTCCTGCCCGGCGACCTGGACGGCTCCCCCGCCCTCACCTTCGCCCCCCTCGACCCGGGCACGGAGCCTGCGCCCTCCGGCTCGCTCGGCGCCATGATGGAGCGGCGGTTCGAATCCTATAAGAGCGCCGTGGTCCGCCCCTTCTTCCGCGAGCACTTCGCCCGGCTCGACCGGCAGATCGTGCTGGTGGATGTGCTGGCCGCCCTCAATGCGGGGCCGGACGCCTTGGCCGACCTGGAGCGGGCGCTCGATTCCATCCTCCTCGCCTTCCGGGTGGGGCGGAACAGCCTCCTCTCCTCGCTCTGGCGCCCGCGCATCGAGAAGGTGCTGTTCGCCGCCACCAAGGCCGACCATCTGCACCGCACCAGCCACGACCGGCTGGAAGCGATCCTGCGGCGCCTCGTTGAGCGGGCCCATGCCCGCGCCCGCCAGAGCGGCGCGCATATCGATGTGGCGGCCCTCGCCGCCGTGCGCGCCACGCGCGAGGCGGAGGTGACGCGGGACGGAAAGCGCCTCGCCGCCATCGTCGGCACGCCGGAAAAGGGCCAGCAGGCCGGAAAGCACGTGTTCGACGGCATAGAGGAAGTGGCGCTGTTCCCCGGCGAGTTGCCCTCCTCCCCCGACGTGCTGTTCGAGACGGGCGCGGCGGGCTTCCGCGGCCTTTCCAGCGGGGATGCGGATTTCCGCTTCCTGCGCTTCCGGCCGCCTGCGGGCATTGGCACGGATGCCCCCCTGCCCCATATCCGCCTGGACCGGGCGCTTCAGTTCCTGCTGGCCGACCGGCTCGGTTAAGGAGGCGAGATGGCGAAAGCCACCAAGACGCGCACAGCCCCCATGGACACCTCGCGCCCGCAGGTGTTCCGCCTGGACGAGGCCGGCATCACCTTCACCGAGGCGGAACCTGAGAAGGAAGCGCCGGACGCGCTTGGCGGCACCGTCCCCGTACCGGTGGAGCCTGCGCCGCCGCGCCGGGGGATCGGGCTCGGCGCGGTGTTCTGGTCCGCCTTGGGCGGGCTTGTGAGCCTCGGTGTCGGCCTTGCGGTCTCCAAGCTGGTGGAGGATTTGTTCGCGCGGGCGGAATGGCTCGGCTATCTCGGCCTTGCCTTGGCCGGCCTCTTCGCCGTCGCCGGGCTGGCCATTGCCGGGCGGGAAATCCTCGCTTTGGCACGCCTCTCCAGCCTCGATGCCATCCGAACCCGCGCCATGGCCGCGCTCGAGGCGGACGACCGGCCGGAAGCCGAAGGCGTCGCGCGGGACCTTCTCCGCCTCGCCGCGGGCACGCCGACCCTGGCACGGGCGCGGACCGAGCTCTCCTCCCATCTCGGCGCCATCATCGACGGCGCGGACCTCATCCGCCTCACCGAGCGCACCCTGATGGCGCCGCTGGACGCCAAGGCGCGCCAGATGGTGTCGGATGCCGCAAAGCGTGTCTCAGTGGTGACGGCGGTGTCGCCCCGGGCGGCGGTGGATCTGCTGTTCGTGTTCTACACGGCCCTCAATCTCATGAGACGCCTGTCTCAATTATATGGCGGCCGGCCCGGCGCGCTGGGCACCGTGCGGCTGATCCGGCATGTGGTGAGCCATCTCGCTGTCACCGGCGGCATGGCGGCGGGCGACAGCATCGTCCAGCAGCTGGTGGGCCACGGCATCGCCGCCCGGCTTTCCGCCCGGCTGGGCGAGGGCGTAGTGAACGGCCTCCTCACCGCTCGCCTCGGCCTCGCCGCCATTGCCGTGACGCGGCCTTTGCCCTTCGCCGCTTTGCCGGCGCCGCGCATCACCGATGTGGCGACGGGCCTGGTGCGCTCGGCGGAGAATGAGGAAACCGGGCTTCAGCCGGGGATCAAGCGCGTGGGCAAGTCGTTCGGCGAATAAGGCGCCGGCTTGTTGCGCCACAGCGTCTCCGCCAGCGGCCAGCCGAGCAGCGGAGTGAGCACCGCCATGAGCGCCGCCACCGGCCATTGCCCGCTGAGGACCGCGCTCGCCAACACCGCGAGGAGCCCGCACGCGGTGATCGCGCCGAGCACGCTCATCAGCCCCCACCGCCAGGACGGCAGGCCGCCGTCGAAGCGGATGGAAGCCGCGGGCGGCAGGGCGCCATGGACCGCGCGCACGAACGCCGCATAGGCCCGGCGATTGTCCTCGATGCCGGTGACGGATGTGCGCGAGAGCGAGCCGATCTTCAGATCCTCGCCGCCCCGCCCCTTCAGCCGCATCTCGTAATTGGGTGAAGCAAGCTGCCCCGGATGGTAGGAGAGGCGCACGGAGGCCACATCCGCCAGCGCCAGACGGCCGGAGCGCGGGCCGACCGTCCAGTCGAGCACCCCGTCATGCAGGCGGAAGCGCGAGCCGGGACCCATCATCTTCGGGCGCGCGGCATAGACGAGGCCGTCCGCTTCGGTCGATGCTTCGATTTCGCTCATGCCATGGGTCCGCAAACGAGGAGGCTGCCCTTAAGGCACCTCCGGCGCGAAAGCGCAATATTCCGGCTTCAGATCCAGCAGCGGCGTGCCATCCACGCAGTCAAGGCCGCGCACCGACACCACCAGCCCCTCCACCCCCACCAGTTCCACCACGGAGGAGGCGATGGGGTTCGGCCGCACGGGCGAGCGGATGGAGAAGGTGCCGCGGGTGGCCCCGTCCCGCTTCGGGCTCTGGAGCACGAGATCGCGACGCGCCCGGTCCATCCAATAGAGCACCTGGAGGCGCGGCGCGTCCGAAACGCCTTCCAGCGCCTGCGCCCAGCGCGGATCAATCTCCAGCCGGCAAACTGGCCCGTCGGGCGCGCCCCGGCGCGGGCAATCCTCCCGCCGCGCCCAGGGCGTGCGGATGCGGCCGATGAAATAGAGGCCCGCATCGTAGCCGCCCGGCAGGTCCACGCCCACCTCGCCCGGCCGAAGATCGGTCATATCCGGCACCGCCACCGCACGCATGCTTTGCACTCCGCCATGCACCCATCATAGAGGAAAGGAGCGGACGCCGCCCCCACGACCGGAGATTCCCATGCAGCCCTCCCGCGACATCGCGCGCCTCCTCCACATCATGGCCGCGCTGCGCACGCCGAACACCGGCTGCCCCTGGGACCTGGAGCAGGATTTCTCCACCATCGCGCCCTACACCATCGAGGAAGCCTATGAGGTGGCCGACGCCATCGCGCGCGGCGACATGGGTGACCTCACCGAGGAACTGGGCGACCTCCTCCTCCAGGTGGTGTTCCACGCCCGCATGGGCGAGGAGGCGGGCCTCTTCGATTTCGGCGACGTGGTGGAGGCCATCACCGGAAAGCTGATCCGCCGCCACCCCCATGTGTTCGGCGACACCCGGGACCTCGCCCCCGATGCGGTGAAGGCGCTCTGGGGAGAGATCAAGGCGCAGGAGAAGGCCGAGCGCGCGCAGCGCCGCACCGAGGCCGGGCTGCCGCCGGACGGGAATGGCCGCGTGCTGGACGGCGTGCCCGTCCCCCTGCCCGCCCTCACCCGCGCCCTCAAGCTCCAGGAGAAGGCCGGCAAGGTGGGCTTCGACTGGCGTGATGCCCGCCAGGTGCTCGCCAAGATCCGCGAGGAGACCGAGGAGGTGGGAGAAGCCCTGGACGAAGGCGGCACGGAGGCCATCAAGGACGAGATCGGCGACCTTCTCTTCGCGGTGGTGAACCTTGCCCGCCATGCAGGCGTCGACCCCGAGGCGGCGCTCAGGGGGACCAACGACAAGTTCACCCGCCGCTTCGCTTATGTGGAGGACCGCCTCGCCGCCGCCGCGCGCAAGCCGGCAGACGCCAGCCTGGACGAGATGGAGGCCCTGTGGGTCGAGGCGAAGGGCCTGGAGCGCGGCGCCGGCTGAGGCTCAGAGCGGCTCCACGTCATAGACGAGGCTGATGCGCGCCGAGGCGGAGAGTTCGCCCGCCTCCATGGGCACAGCGCGGGCATCCGCCTTCATCATCATGGGCGCGGGCGAGACGATGCCGCCGCGCTCCGCCGGAGCGATGCGGCGCAGCCGGACGAGGCGCATGCCCGCCGCCTCGGCCAGGACCTTCGCCTGCGCCATGCCGTCCTGCAAGGCGGCGACGCGCGCCTTCTCCTCCAGCGCACCGCTGTCGGCAACGCCGAAACGCAGCCCGCCCGCCTGGTTGGCCCCCGCCTGCACCATGCGGTCCAGCAGCGCGCCGAGCCGGGCGAGGTCGCGCACCTTCACCGTCACCGTGTTGCGCACCTCGTAGCCCGTCACGCGCGGTGCCTCGCGGGAGTTCTGCGGCGGCTGGGAATATTGCGGCTGGATGGAAAAGCCCGAGGTGGCGATGTCCCTGGCCTCGATCCCCGTCTCCTTGATGGCCGCGATGAGGTCCGCCATGGATTTGGAATTGGCGGCCAGCGCCTCCTCCGCCGTCTTGGCCGCCGCGACGACGCCTGTGGAAAACGTCGCCATATCCGGCACGGCGCTCGCCTCGCCTGCGCCAACGACACTGAGCGTCGTGCGCCCCGCCTCCTGGGCACGGGCCGGCGCGGCTGCGGAAAGCGCCAGCGACAGGGACATCAGGAGCACGGCAGCGGCCTGCTGGTGCAGCCTTCGGACAATCATGGAGGTCTCCGCTCGGACGGGATGGGGCCGCCACACCACCCCGCGAACGCGGCGCCAATGGGGCGCAATGACGACGCGCGGTTGTTCCCCGCCTCCGGAATTGCTAGAGCGCCATATGGCCGGCGCCCGCATCGCGTCGCCGCGCCGGAGGTGGGGCCTGTAGCTCAATGGTTAGAGCCGGCCGCTCATAACGGTCTGGTTGCAGGTTCGAGTCCTGCCGGGCCCACCAATCTTTTCAATGAGTTATCCGGCACCACCTTGGTACAAACCACCAAAATAACCACCAATACGACCTTTTTGGTGGCTCCCCGCCTTCCGCTTTCTGCCTTTGCAATTGCGCCCCGCTGAGATTGTGCCCAGCGGGGCGCATGGCAGTGCCAGCAGTCGTGTTTCGGGGGGCTGGCGCCAATCCGATGCTATCCGCGCTTAGCTTGTGCAAAGCATGCGCCCACAAATCGGGCTGCGGTCAGCCGCCCAGCCCCATCGCCGCGAGATATCGGTCCTTGAAGCCCGACATCATGCGGAGGGTGTGCGAGCCGGCGAACAGCAGGCGATCCACCTCCTGCCGCCCGAGATGGTAGACATCGCGCTGCCCGCCGCTGAGCTCTCGGTGAGAGGTCACATCGCAGAAGGCGTGTTCCGCGAGGGCGACCGCGATTCCAGCCATGTTCACGAGGTCGTAGAGCTCGGTCTCGAAGCCTTCCAGGGCTTCAAGGCGGCGGGCGCGCTCCTCGAGGCTATCGCGGCCGGCGGACGGGGGCTCGGTGACGCAGGTCATGCCGAGCCCTTTCCCGAACAGCGGAAGCGCCCCTCGATGAAGGGATGGGTGAACATGGTCGGCGTAACGGAGACGCATTCTTCGACGAAGCGGCCAAACGTGGCCGTCACGTCCTTTTTCCAATAGACCGCATACAGCGCCCCATCTGCTTCTGCTCGGTCGTTGCGCACCATCCCGGCCGGCTTAGGCGCATAAGGCGACTGCCGCACCACCTCGTCGATCACCGCCGCGGAAAGCCCGAACATCTTTCCGATCCGCGCGCGAAGGTGGGTGGCCTGCTGCCGGTTTCGTGGACACCGAGATAAGGTGTTCAACGGGACTGGAGAGCTGGAATGCAACGACGGAGGTTCAGCCGCGAGTTCAAGCTTGAGGCTGTAAGATTGGTGAAGGACCGGGGC